>NZ_BJDG01000015.1 GCF_005404945.1 Lactiplantibacillus pingfangensis
ACAGAAAGCGCCCAGCCACGGGGCGGCTGGGCGCTAATGATAGCTGATTACCAACAACAGTTGACAAAGAGCCTTTTTTTATTTGACGAAAAAAAGCCGACCATCAAAAGATGGTCGACTTTGTCCAACGTCAATGACGTTAGTTTTTGATTACATATGGATAGCAAAGCTAGGAGTGTAGTATGCAGTACTCTTAACAGATGCTGGGTCACCATAGGTGTGGGCACCAATATATTGGCCACCGCCTAAGTAAATTGCAACGTGATAAGGTGCACTATCAGAACCCCAGAATACTAAATCGCCAGCTTGTGCTTGGCTAAATGAAACATGGGCGCCAAGCGTCGTTTGTGCGTATGTGGTCCGACCGATTTGACGACCAGCCATCGCAAAGGCTTTTTGTGTAAATGCTGAACAATCTAAGACTTCGTAAGGTGTCCCTACTAAAGTATAAGCAGCTGAGATTGCTGAGCTAGCACTAACGTTAGTTGTTGCAACCCGTGCACTACGAGTATAAGTCGTGTTTGTGGTTGAAGCTTGACTTGCTGAGCTAGTTGAAGCTGGTGAAGTCGAAGCAACAGAGCTTTGGCTAGCTTGGCTAACAACGTTTGAACCTTGTGAAACAGAAGCAGCGCTTGAAGCTACGCTACTGCTTGCACTAGCAGTTGACGTGCTTGATTGAACTGCGGCACTTGATGAGACGACACTGCTTGAAGCTGCTTCGCTCATGCTACTTGCACTAGTAACAGATGAGCTGGTAGCAACTGCACTGGTTGCTTGGCTACTTGTTGAAGTAGCAGCACTCGTTGACTTAACACTGCTTGCACTAGCAGGAGTTGTCGTCTTTGAGTTGTCAGAAGTCTTAACACCAGGGATGTTAATCTTTTGGCCAGCGACGATTAAATCGGCGCTACCTAATTTATTTTCTTTAACAATTTGATCGATTGAAACGTGATACTTTTGTGAATATGCCCAAACCGTGTCCCCAGATTTGATAGTCATTGAATCTGCGTTCGCAACTGCTTGGCTGGTTACCATTAAACCGGCTAATGCAGCAGTACCTAACATAACTTGCTTAATATTTACTTTTTTCATTTTAATGATGATCACTCCAAGAAGAATGTCACGCATATGTACTTCAAGCCAATACCTATGATACTCAATAAGTGTTACATGCAAGTACCAACAAAATAACAATATGTTACGAAAGTTACAGAACCTTAACAATATACCACAAACGTAACATTGATTTTTTTAAATCCCGGTTTGACGGCATTTTAAAGCCATCAATAATTCAGCACTTTCGCTATTCTTTCGAAACTTTTTTAAAAAAAGTTTAAAAATACGTATATAAAATAAAAGGAAGCGCTTGATTGAATCTTGCACCTCCCTAATTTGGTTATATTTCTCGATGACGATGATGGGTTCGGGGCAATCCTAGTAACCAGCGGATATCATTACCCGTAAAGTTTAATTTCAAAAATTCAGTCTGACTTGCTTGCGCATACATCGTTGCGAGCACTTCATTATCAAGTGCGACAACGCGTTTGGCAATCTCTTCATCAAATAAATACATTAGGGTCGCTTCCGAAATTTTACTAACCGTAAAAATCTCATTGGCATTTTCAAATAAGGCTTCTTTTGAACGCTGTAACTGAACTTGCTTAAAATTATCGTAGGCCCGATTGAGCACCTGTTCTGCTTCAGTCATCAATACAGTTGTTTCGGCCATAATGGCACCCCCTTGAATAACCTCATTCTAACGGGTAACGTGTCAGATAGCCACAGCTTACCGTCGATTTGTTCAAAAATTTGTTATACTGGTCACAGTTATGGAGGAAATTAACTTGACGAATTCTGATGAACGCTACTACCAACCAAATGATATTAAAGATGCCCTTCAAACCATCCAAAAATTGTTCAATTCATACACGAGTGCCCCACTGACACCTGAGCTGTTGGCTTACCACCAGAAATTAGTTCACCAATTAGAAACGAACCTGCTCCCGCTCGCGCAGCAAGCCCAAGACAAACTGCGTTGTGACCAAATCGACAGCATGATTGCTGTCATGCAAGATTGGACCAAGTTACGCCTAAGCGGTCAGATTTTTAATGGTAAGATGCAACACTTCAAGTTTGTCAGCAAAAATCAGCCGCAATTTAAACGCCGCGTCCATAAAATTCGTGGTGGGCAGAATCATCGTGCGAGTCGACATTAGGTTAAGGCTTGCAAGCGCTCAATTTTGCGGTATACTAATTATTGTACTTGGGCCTTTAGCTCAGTTGGGAGAGCGCCTGCTTCGCATGTAGGAGGTCGTCGGTTCAAATCCGGTAAGGTCCATTAATTATCCAAATGATTGTCAGCTGACGAACTCGTCAGCTTTTTTTGTATCTTCGCTACTTGTTGTCCCCAGACCTATATAGGCTTATAATTTGTGTATTCAAAAGGGTTAGACAGGGGAATTATGATGACTAAAGAAACTAACGACGAACTCGTTAAAACATTAACGGATCAGCTCAGTGCCGCTTATTCTGCCGCCAAAGCCGCAGATGACGTCGCCATGCAAAAGTTGCTATTAGCGAATGCGACGGATTTAAATAACGAGAAGCCTTACTTGGATGTTATTACCAATTTGACACACGACATCTCAACCTATTACGTCCACAATCACCAAGTACCAGAACCGGTCATGGCAATTTATCGGGAACTACAAGCCGATGTTAAAGCCGGTAAGATCGACGCCGACGAAATGCGCAAGCGTAATATAGCGGCCGGCTTGATCTTCGCACCAATTATGTTTGGTAACATTGGCGGTCATTAAATCGCTTTCATTTTCAACATAAAAGACACACTGGTCACGATGATTAAAGCCACCGTGACCATTTTAGATTGTCGCCAACTTTAGTGGTACTATTTTGATAAAGCAGCGTAATTAAACTGACGAGGAGACAAAATTATGGCAAACCGCTATTTACATAACGTCCAGGGATTATTTGACACGATTGCCCCCAACTATGATCGCATGAACAATATTATTAGTTTGGGTACCCATCGGCACTGGCGAAAACAAACGATGGCTCAGATTCAGCTCGCACCGAACGCCCAGGCGCTTGATCTATGTTGTGGCACTGGCGATTGGACAATTGCAATTGCACAAGAACTTGATCACACGGGGGAAGTCATTGGTTTCGATTTTTCTGCACCAATGCTAAAAATCGCACAACAGAAAGTTAGTCAGGCAAAACTGGCTGATCGCGTTTGGCTCAGACGGGGCAACGCCATGCACTTGCCTTTCAAAGATAACAGTTTTGATCTGGTCACGATTGGCTTCGGCTTACGTAATTTACCGGATAAGCCACGAGCTTTGGCTGAAATTTATCGCGTCTTAAAACCTGGTGCCCAACTGGTTTGTTTAGAGACGTCACAACCCGACCAACCACTAATTAAGCCAGTTTGGCAATGGTATTTCACTAAAGTGGTGCCACTATTCGGCCGACTTTTCGCTCATCAATATCAAGAGTATTCCTATTTGCAAGAAACCACGCGCCACTTTGTCAGCTATCGTCAACTAGTTGGGTTATTTGAACAAGCTGGCTTTAAAAGCGTTCACTATACACGCTTCAATTTTGGTGCAGCCGCGGCCCATTTTGGCACGAAACCGGATGCCGCCAATGACTAAACTAGCTGATCTGAATACTTGCTTAGCCTGGTTAACCCAACCAGCTGCACCGTTATCACCTGTCGATGGCCTAGTCTTATGTGGCAACAGCCTGCCGCTGACCGCACAACTGGCGGCGCGACTAGCTAACGAACAAGCACTTGCAACAATCATCATTGCTGGCGGCATTGGTCACGCAACCAAGTATTTGCGTGAAAATATGGGCATCATTAGCACGCTCAGTGAAGCAGAATTAATGACCGACTTAGTACGACAAGCTGGCTATCAAGGCGAAATTCTGCAAGACCAGACTTCCACCAACACTGGCGAAAATGCTGCCAATGCTTTAGCGTTAGCACCAACTAGCTGGCATCACGTGATGATTGTTCAAGACCCGCTATTGGCATTACGTAGCCAGCTAACCTTTGAAAAAGTATGGGGCGCCGCATATCAATTCACACGCATACTACCGCCTGCATTTCAATTGACGCAACTTGATCCGGTCGAATTCGGGTTGAACCGGGCTTTCCACAACGCTTGGTCAACCACCTATTTTACTGAATTATTACTCGGTGAAGTTCAACGATTACAAGATAACGTCCAAGGCTATGGTCCACATGGCACTGGCTTTATCCGTCATGTAACTATTCCTGCACCGGTACTGACTGCCTATCAACACTTATTGGCACAAGGCTTAACCCGTAAACGTTAACTTAAATAAAGAAGGAATCATAACAGCAATTTAGCCTGGTTATGATTCCTTCTTTATTAGTCCTTAAAATATTTCTGGATATAATTTTTCAAGCACTTCCGCCAATTGCCGCCCCGCTACTTGTGAGCCAGCCAAATCCAAATGAACGCCATCCGTCGTACTTGGTTCCCAATCGGCCGTCTCAATTAATTGAACGGTCATAAATTCTGGCACGACTGTCCGAATAACACGATCAAATCGTTGATTAAACGGCACCATCACTGCAATGCGACTGTTCGGGTACAAGCGCTGAACTTGATTAATGAACTGTTTTAACAACGCCGTGAAACTGGTTGCGGATTCCAAGCCATCATTCGTCCCAACATTAAGTACCACAACATCCGTGGCCGCTGGTTGCCAGGCAGTTTGGCGATCAATCGCCGTGAGCACATTGGGTAACGGTGGTACCCCACCTCGGCCCGGCTTATTAATGCCCACCGCACTGTAAGCGATGCGAACATTTCGGGCATTCAATAACTCACTGGCAATCGCCGCATAATTAGCTTCGCCACGATAATCTCTGGCGGGACTTTTACCAGCCACCCAGCAACCAGCTGTAATCGAGTCACCAATAAAAGTCAGGCTGTGTTTTCCTGGCTTAACGGCTTGTAAGCTGCCATCCGTTTGAAGCGCCTCGACTGCAAAACCACTGGTCCCATCCCAAACCGGATCTAAATCCGTGTTGCCACTCATGACCACTCGAATCACATGTGGTCGCCCATCTAAGGTTAACCGAAATGGCATTGTCTTGACTGGCACACGCTGATACGGTAAACCATCAATTTGAATCGCGACCCAGGCACTTGCCGTCGCGGCCAAATCTAACAAGCTGATCATGACATAGCTTGCCTGTTTAACTTGAAACCAAAATTCAGCGCCTAAATTGGTACTAAACATGACAGGGGTATTTTTAAGCGTTTTTTGCGCCCAACGCCCCTGAAAATAAGCCGGCATAATCGCATTATTTGCCGCTGTTACTTGATAGTTCATTCAATCACTCCATTAAATTTCAATCTAATGCCATAAACTTGATACCGATCAATTTCTAATCAAGGACTAGCCTATATACTAAACTCATCAAATCAAATAAGGAGTCCTTAAAATGAAATTGCAACAATTCTTAACAAAACATACGAACCAAATTACCTTAATCACTGGTATTCTCATTGCACTCGGTTTTCTCAGCAAATACGCGCTTGATTATACCCTCGGCTATCAAGTTATCCTAGCTGTGGCTTCCATCATCGCGGTCGTGCCAATTGCCGTCCGTGCTTGGAGCGCGCTGATCAACAAAGTTTTCAGTATTGAACTCTTAGTTAGCATCGCAGTCATCGGTGCTTTCATTATTGGTGAATTCAACGAATCTGCCATCGTCACTTTCCTATTCTTGTTCGGCTCATACCTCGAAAGCAAAACGTTACAAAAGACTCGGAATGCGATCAAAGGGTTAACGGACTTATCCCCAACCACTGCGACCTTGGTCACTGATAGTGGCACAGAAGAAGTCGACGTCGATGATGTTGACGAAGGCGATGTGGTCTTAGTCAAAACGGGTAGCCAAGTCCCTGTCGATGGGACGGTTGTTGAAGGTAATGGCTACATTAACGAAGCGTCCATCACTGGGGAATCCCGTCAAATCAACAAGAATCTCGATGACCAAGTTTTCTCAGGTACCATCGTTGAAAACGGCTATTTGAAAATTAAAGCGACTCAAGTTGGTGACGACACCACTTTTGCCAAAATTATCGAACTAGTTGAAGAAGCCCAAGACACGAAGTCGAAGGCTGAAAAATTCATTGATCGTTTCGCGCAATATTATACGCCTGCAGTCCTCGTTTTAGCAGCTTTAGTGTTCGTCTTCTCCCGTGACTTCCGATTAGCCATCACCGTCCTAGTGCTTGGTTGCCCTGGTGCTTTGGTAATCGGCGCGCCAGTATCAAACGTGGCCGGTATTGGGAATGGTGCCAAGCGCGGCATTCTCATCAAAGGTGGCGAAGTGATTGATACCTTTGCCAAAGTCGATACCTTAGTTTTCGATAAGACTGGGACTTTAACAGAAGGTAACACGGCCGTCTCCAGTTTCAAAGCCTACACTGACAATCAAGATCAACTATTGAATTTAGCTGCCACCGTGGAAGGTGTTTCAGACCATCCACTCGGTAAAGCCATCATCGACTACGCTGGTAGCCACGCTAAAGCCAGCGCAACGCTTAATTTGGACAATACCGAAACCGTTAAGGGCCAAGGCATCTGTGCTGAAGTCAACCAATCTCAGATCGTCATTGGTAACCAAAAAATGTTGACGGCTCATGATATTAGCCTCTCAACAGACCAAACGCATGATTTAAATGACATGCAACAAGCTGGTAAATCAACCGTTATCATGGCAATCGACGGCGTTGTTCAACTCATTTTCGGTATCTCTGACACGGTTCGTCCAAATGTCAAAGACTCACTTGCTGCGCTAAAAGCCCAAGGAATCAAGCGACTAGTCATGTTAACTGGTGATAACGAATTGACTGCGGACGCCGTTGCCCGTGAACTCAACATTGATGAAGTTCACGCCAACCTGTTGCCAGAAGAAAAGGTCGATTACGTTAAACAGCTCAAAGCTGACGGCAATACGGTTGCCTTCATCGGCGATGGTATCAACGATAGTCCCTCAATCGCCAACGCCGACATTGGGATTGCCATGGGCAGCGGCACTGACGTTGCCATCGACACCTCCGATGTGGTCTTGATGCAATCTAGTTTCCCAGCTCTAGTTCACGCCCACGGCTTGGCTAAGAAGACTGTTTTGAACACACGTGAAAACATCTTCATCGCCATTGCGACCGTTGCTTTCTTACTGATTGGCTTAATCTTCGGTTACATCTACATGGCCAGCGGTATGTTCGTCCATGAAGCTAGCATCTTAGTTGTCATCTTCAACGCGATGCGCTTAATCAACTTCCGGACTAAATTTGATAAGACCCGTCAAGAACCCGTTCAACATACTGCCACCACAACTGCTTAACTTAATCAGTCATACGAAATGGCCGCCCTCAAAATTGAGAGCGGTCATTTTGGTTATGCTTTTATCAATTCAATCACTCGTGGATCCTTTTCAATCATTTCCAACAACCGACTCGCACTACGATTGGGACTTGCCTTACCACTTTCCCAAGCCTCTACGGTTCGAAAAGAAATTGATAAGTAGCTTGCCAGAACCCGCTGCGTCATATGATTAGTCTCGCGAATTCTTTTAATATCGACGGCATTAAATCTGGGCGCAGGCTTAACAGTTACAGTATGTGAGGTAACCATTGACTCATCACCATCAAGGTACGCCTTAGCCTGCGCGATACTTTGTGCCAATTCATTTGTTTCTCTTTCCATGATGATCACTTTTCCTTTCAAATGCTAAGATCAAAGCCTTGATCAATCCTTTTTCCCGATTAGAAAGTGTTGCTCGCTTATTTTTGGGATAAACCTTTCACGGCCTAAATTTATACGATTAGACCGTAGTTGTCAATTAATAAAGTTTCAACTTATTGACGCTAATAAACTCACTCGCATTGTCGGCACGAACAAAATAGTTGCTTCTATATACCTAGGGGGGTATATTAATAACAGTTAATCAAGCTAACTTGGAGGGAATATTATGATTAAAGAAATTCATGATCAAGATTTTGCTAAGGAAACGGATACTGGAATTGCAGTTGTCGACTTTCGTGCCGACTGGTGTCCGCCATGTAAGATGATGGACCCTATTTTACAATCACTGTCAGAGGACCCTGCCTACAAGGATAAAGTTAACTTTGTTTCATTAAATGTCGACAATGACCAAGAAGTTGCGAGTCAGTTCCAAGTTCAAGGGATTCCAACCTTTTTGATCAAGAAGGACGGTCAAGTGATCAGTCATATGGTTGGTGCTCGGCCAAAGTCTAACTTCGAAATTGAACTTAAGAAAGCTGTGGACTAAGATGGCTGCCGGTGAACCGCACTACGTCACCAGTAAACAAATTACCACGCGTCTCAAGCGTTCGGCTGGTCAATTAGATGGGGTCTTACGGATGATGGACGAAGATCGTCCATGTAACGACGTCCTCGTTCAGTTATCCGCTGTCAAATCGAGTATCGACAAGGCCATGAAACTAGTTATCGCTCGCAATATTAGTAATTGTGTCGATAACATGGCGGACGTAGATGTCGAAAACTTAGAACAGTCGTTAGATTTATTGTTAAAAACGAAATAAATACAAAATCGACTGTAACATCAGTCGCTAAATTATCGCTGGCTATGGAAATTCGTTTCCATGGCCAGCTTTTGAGTTAACAATGACTAATTCTAACTATTTTTGCACGATAATATATCTACCTAACTTAGTCTGACCAAATTTCAACTAATTGACTGGCTGTCCACGCTTTAAAATTGAATCCGCTTTCTAAACTAGTTATAATTCGGCCAACAAGATTAGAGGTGAGTCTCATGTAAAAGGGCAGATTACTCGGAGATTATTTAACGTGCCTGCCATTTTATTTGATTGTCTTTTACATGACAACCGCAGCCCCGTCTGGCGTATTTCACTTAAAATGGCACTTTTTCAATATATTACTGACCGTTTCTTATTTAGTTTACCCATTAACCTTGCAACTATTACCAATACTACGAAAGCCTTTCCTCCTGATGACTTCTTTATCGACTCGTGCAACCCAAAAATCTCAGTTAAAAAGTTGGTCGTTTAATAATTGGCAAAACAATTGGGATCGGGACAGCTTTATTAAACAAAATGCTGAATTTCACGCTGCCCAACGAGATAATATTATGAATGTCTTTTTGCTCGGTATCGAAAGTGGACTCATCATGCTATTTTCCATTCCGATTATTCTCATCGCTAGTATTATTTTAAAATTAAGAAAACATAAAAGTGATGCTAATCAGCAGCGGTGGTCATCACTTCGATTGATAAGCATCTAATTTTTTACACTAAAATAGCCGACGTGTGACCATCAAAAAAATGGTCACACATCGGCTGTTTTGCATAAAACAACATTTTAAAAATTAAATAGTCTTACTCAGCACGATACGAAAAGCCAAGCTTATTTATCGTCCCAATTACCTTTTTTCCAATCATCATGGGCCCAACTGTCCTGATCCCAATCATCTTCTTTAGATTTGGTTTTAGGCGTCTCAGTCGGATGCTGCTTTGCTCGGCGTAGCAAAACTGCCGTTGAAATTATGGTAACAAACCCCGTTGCCAGGATGAAGACGACCGTCCAAATAATGATATCGCTAATTGACATTGTTGTTTTCCCCCAGTTTTGTTAGCGCTAGTATAGCGCAACTCGTTTGCAAAACCAACTTTTGTCCAGTAATCATCAAAAAGCGACCTGAGATTAGCTCACTGGCCGCTCTCAAGTCGCTGATTTTAAAACTAGTCATGATTAATCTTCATCGTCATCGTCTTCTTCATCCAAGCCAGTCCGAGCCTCATTGCCCAAGAAAGCTTGTAAGTGTCGAATATTACGATTATTGCTGCCCTGGTAGCCCACTAACCAGGCAGCCAATGCTGGGCGTTCTTCTTTTTCGGCCAACTTGATGGCGCGATCAACGAATAAGTTTTCCGTATCGAAATCCTTGATTGTCGCTGTAACCATTGTGTCGGCATCGTTGTACTTGAAAGCACCGTTCTCTTCCAACATTGAATACTTCGTTAATTCGGCCGTCGTCGAAGAGGGTTTCTGGGCCTCATCCAACAATAGGTCTGCTAAATCGGCAAAATTCCGCGTATTCAAAGTAATTAACCGATCGTATTCGGTCCGTAACCCAAACGAATTGGCACCTTTAACGTACCATTTAGCTTGATTCAATTTGACGTATTCAACCATCAAGTTTGATAAAATATGGTTCGTCATTGCCCCGGCAGTTGGGGTGTGATGGTCGATATCACTTTGCTTTAATTCTGCTGCATATTGATCTTCAATTGTTAATTCACTCATTAGGGTCCTCCTCTATTTGACCTTGACGCTTTGAACGTCGTAGCCCAAACCAGTCACAACAGCCGTTAATTTATCCGCGTCGGTGACGCCTTCGTCAAAATTCGTCTTAACTTTGCTAGCGTTAAATAAGACTTTGACGTTTTCCACGCCGCTCTGATTCTCCAACGCTTTTTCAATTTTCGTCATACATGATGGGCAGGTTAAGGTTCCTAATTGCATTGTTGCTTTTGCCATAATAATTACCTCCGCTTAATTTAAATCTGATTGATTGACACTAGTTTACTTGGAAAAACCTGACTTGAACTTGACCGCCATCAAGAAATGGCAACTTTTTCAGCTTTAACTTTAATTTGTTTAACTGCATAGCCTAATTCGGTTACGACCCCAGCTAACGTCTCGGCAGTGGTCGCCGCATCATCAAAATCAACTTTAACCTTGCTAGCATTGAACAAAACTTTAACCGTCTGCACACCAGGCTGCTTTTCCAATGCTTTTTGAATCTTAGTCATGCATGATGGGCAAGTCAACGTATCTAATTGCATAATCGCTTTAGTCATTTTAATTACCTCCGTTAGTCGATTACTTATTTGATGGGTCTATCATAACGGGAATTTATTGATAAGAACTTGATCGCCGTCAAGAAATAAAAGCTTTTTTCGTTATATGATAATGATGTTCAAAAGAGTTAGTGTATTGCCGCCTTCCGGGTGGGCCAGATGATGCTGGAACGCGGCGGGCACGTTTGTGAGCCAAAATGCGGTCTCACAAGCGGCCTTTGACTAGGTCGCCGAAAAACCACCGCCGACCAAGTCAAATTTCGCCACTGAGCATCATCTGGCCCGCCCTCACGGCTATATAGTGCATTTATTTTTCCTATATACGGTTTGATTGTCCAGTAATGTGTCACGAATCAGCACTCATGCTAACTTTGCTGAATTTAAGCTGATCACTGGCAGTCCGACTATCGTGTCAGTGACCACAATTAAAATAGCAGTCATATAGGTAAGCATTTAAACCCAACTAACTCAAAATTCTGATATAGTTATGTTGAAATATAAGGGAGGTTATTGCCATGGCAACACATGCGACTCATGAATGCGTTCAGCTAGTACCCATTTTTCAAGAACTCGCCGCTGATCAACTTGATACCATCGAATCCATTGTGCAACATCATCACTATCAACCGGGGGAAACGTTGTTTAACGCGGATGATCCACTGGATACGTTAATGATTGTTTCAGGCGGACAAGCAAAAGTTTATCAATTAGCAGCTAATGGTCGGGAGCAATTATTATATTTATTACAAACTGGGGATATTGATGGCGAAGCGGCTCTCTTTGAAAACAAGCGACGGACGTCCTATGGGGAAGCACTCGTACCGACGGATGTTTGCAGCATTCGTCGCGAAGATTTTCAAAAATTAATGCAAAAATATCCAAGTATTAGCATTAATGTGCTCAACGTCTTCGGGAAACGACTGACACAGTTGGAACGGCAGACAACTAGCACTGCAACCGAATCCGTTGAAGCCCGCTTAGCTAATTACCTCACCGAAACGGCGGCATCACTCAACGTTACCGCTTTTAAATTACCTTTAAAGAAAAAAGACCTCGCTACCTTTTTAGGCACGACGCCAGAAACGATTAGTCGCAAATTGACCCGTTTTGAACAGGCCGGGTTGATTACACAAAAAGCTGGTAAGGTTATTCAAATCAACGACGCTGATCAACTCTTACTCGTCGAATGATTTTCATGTTGGCCGGGCGAAACCTCGGCCTTTTTTTGCGCGCTCAATTTTAATCTACGTTATAATTAAGACTGTATTAGAAAATTAATCGAGGAGTGGATTTAATGGCAACAATCAATCAAGCAGCAGTTAAAAAAGATCTCTATGACGCCGTCAACGGTGACTGGCTCAAGACCGCCGAAATCCCTGACGATCATGCATCAACCGGTGGCTTTATGGACTTAGTTGATGCGATTGAAAAAACGTTAATGCACGATTTTGATGCCATGGCTGCGGGAGAAACCGAACCAAGCGACCCACAGCTAGCCGAATTCATTAAATTTTACCAACTAACCAAAGATTTTAAGCAACGCGATGCCGCCGGTGCCAAACCGATTTTGCCTTGTTTGAAACAAATTGACAGCCTGAGTGACTTTGCTGATTTGCAGCAACGGATGCCCGACTGGATCTACGATGGCTTACCACTGCCATTCAGCTTAGACGTTGACGCCGACATGAAGAATACTAAAGTCAACGCCCTTTTTGCTCAGGCACCCGGAACCATTTTGCCGGACAAAACGTACTATGACGAAGGCAACGAAGCTGGGCCAAAGCTCTTAGCGGTCTACGGTCAAATGATGACGCAATTGTTGCAAAAAACTGGTTATAGCGAAGCTGAGGCGCAACAAATTGTTGATGATACACTGAAATTTGACCGCTTGATTGTGCCTTGGGTCAAGAGTGCCGAAGAAGCGGCCGATTACAGTAAAATGTATAATCCACGCGACTTCAAGGACTTTGCCAATGACAGCAAGTACCTCGATTTAGCTGCCATTACTTACTCCGTTATCAATGGCAATCCAGAAATTGTTATTTTACCAGAACCAGCTTTCTTTGATCACTTCAATGAAGTCATTAATCCCGAAAACTTTGACATGATGAAAAATTGGATGAAGGCTAAACTCGTTCAACGGTTGAGTGGCTATTTGAGTGATGACATGCGCACCCTTGGCACCACCTATTCACGGACGTTATCTGGGCAAAAAGAACCGCGCAATCAAGCTAAAAGTGCTTACTATTTAGCCAGCGGCACCTTTGATCAAGTTGTTGGTCTTTATTACGGCCACAAGTATTTTGGTGAAGCAGCTAAGGCCGATGTTCATCAAATGGTCGAAAAGATGATTGGCGTTTATAAGCGTCGTCTGGAAGCTAACACTTGGCTTAGCGCGGATACTCGTGCCAAAGCGATCACCAAATTGAATAACCTTGGCATCCAAGTCGGTTACCCTGACAAGTTGGAAGCCGTTTACACGAAGTTCCATACCCTATCCGCTGCCGATGGCGGGAGTGTTTTGAGCAACGCACTGGCCTTTGGGCGCATTGCGCGTAAAGACATGTTTGCTAAGTGGGATCAGCCAACCGACCGGACCCGTTGGGAAATGAGCGCTGACACGGTCAATGCTTATTACCACCCATTTATGAATATCATCGTATTCCCGGCCGCCATTTTACAAGCACCATTTTATAGTTTGGAACAGTCTTCCAGCGCGAACTACGGTGGGATTGGCGCAGTTATTGCGCATGAAATCTCGCACGCGTTCGATAACAATGGGGCCTTGTTTGATGAATTTGGGAACTTGCATAACTGGTGGACCGAAGCCGATTCTGCCCACTTCAAGGAACTCGCCAAATCAATGATTACTGAATTTGACGGACTTGACTTTGCTGGCGCCAAAGTTAACGGGACCTTAACCGTCTCTGAAAACATTGCCGACGCTGGTGGCTTAAGCTGTGCTGAAGAAGCGGCCAAAAGTGAACCTGATGTTGATTTGAGTGCGTTCTTCACCAACTGGGCCATGGTTTGGCGGATGAAAGCCACGAAACAATACATGCAGTTGCTCCTCTCAATTGACGTTCATGCACCAGCCAAGTTACGTGCCAACGTTCAACCAAAGAATTTAGATGATTTCTATACTACCTTTGACATTACCGCGGCAGATCCAATGTATCTCGCACCGGATCAACGCGTTAAAATCTGGTAGTTAAAAACTGATTACCGAGGCGTCTGGTATTTGCCAGACGTTTTTTAGTTGAAACAGGAAAAAGGAAGGAGAAGCATGCCAAAACTAGAAAAGTATCATCCAATCCTGACACCACATTACACGTTTGACTGGCTAACAAAATCACGGGTTAAAGACGTTTTTACGTTGACGGAACAAACCCAGCCGACCGCGCAACCAACAATCTTAAGTACCGCCGACGAAATCAACCAAACCATGCGCGACATTTTCCACGATAAAAAATTGATCTGGGGTATCACTGACCGCAAAACCGATCAGTTGATTGGTCGCGCTGGCTTTGAACTGCTCGACTTTGTCAATCACACGGCAACCCTAACTGTGACGCTCCTGCCAGCACAGCTGCAACTTACCATCTTAACTGAAATCTATGAACGCTTAGTCGCTTTTGGGCGCCATGAATTGGCACTCACGACTTTAACGGTCGCTTTACCACAGGCTTATCCGCAACTGACCGACCTGTTAACAACGCTAAAGTTCACCAAAGTGACCACGACCACATTCACATTAAACGCCTGATTTCGTTTCAATTAGACTCACTTTCACAAGGAAGTGAGCCTTTTTTTGTTAATGATTGCGCTTTCAGCGAGCAACCTTTATAATGAATCTATGACATGCCATCAACTATTTTTATAAGAAAACATCAAAATAGTTAACCGTAGCTATTGCTGGTAAATCAGCGTTTAGTTATCAAATGATTAATGAATGAAATCACTTTTAATGTTTTTTTGGTTGCGTTTTCTTTTTAATTTAGTACAATTAAGTTGTTATCAAATTCATTTCAAACAATCTCATTTGTGAAAAACCGTACATTAATTAAGGAGTGTTTTAAGATGAAAGTTATCGTTATTGGATGTACCCATGCCGGCACCGCTGCGGTGAATCAAATTTTTGCGTCAAACCCTGACACTGAGGTCACAATCTACGAAAGAAATGACAATGTTTCCTTTCTTTCCTGTGGGATTGCACTCTATTTAGGCGGGCAAGTTGCCGATCCTCAAGGCCTTTTCTACTCAAGTCCAGAAAAATTGGCTGAACTAGGCGCCACGGTTCAGATGGAACATGATGTCACTAATATTGATACCGACCAACATACCGTTACCGTTAAAGATTTAGCTAGTGGCGAAGTTAAAACCGATCATTACGATAAATTAATTATGACGACCGGTTCATGGCCAGTGATTCCACCAATTGACGGTATCGACAATCCTAACGTTTACCTTTGCAAAAATTGGGGCCATGCTCAAAAATTATGGACCGACGCTAAGGATGCGAAACGAGTTATCGTCATCGGCGGTGGTTATATCGGGACTGAATTAGTGGAAGCCTACCAACGTCAAGGCAAGGAAGTCACTTTAATTGATGGCTTACCACGCATTTTAAACAAATATTTAGATCAAAATTACACCGATCGAATCGAAAAAGATTTTACTAGCCATGGCATTAAAATGGCCCTTGGTCAGATGGTCAAAGGCTTCAGCGGCGATGGTGATGAAGTCACTGTCACTACCGACAAAGGCAGCTATACTGCAGATATGGCGATTCTATGCGTTGGCTTCCGTCCTAACACTGGCTTGCTAAAAGGCAAAGTTGAGATGAATGCGAATGGGTCAATCAAGACCAACGACTACATGCAGACTTCTGACCCCGATATTTATGGTGCCGGTGATTCAGTTGCGGTTCACTATAACCCAACCCATAAAGATGCTTATATTCCGTTAGCAACTAATGCGGTTCGCCAAGGAACCTTGGTCGGCATGAATATTTTCAAGCCAACTCGGAAATACATGGGAACCCAATCGACATCCGGTTTAATGTTATTTGGTAAAACCATTGTTTCTTCTGGGATGACCTTGGAACATGCTAAAGCTGAAGGCGTTCCAGCAGCATCTGTAACCGTTGAAGACAATTATCGGCCAGAATTCATGCCAACAACGACCCCTGTCTTGATGCAATTAGTTTACAATCCAGAAACACGCGTCATTTTAGGTGCCCAATTCATGAGTGACTACGATGTTTCGCAATCAGCCAACACCATTTCTGTGCTGATTCAAAACAACAATACGATTGATGATTTAGGCTTCGTCGACATGTTCTTCCAACCAATCTATGATCGCCCATTCAACTACTTGAACATTCTCGGCCAAGCCGCAATTGCGCAAGAAGCTAACAAGGTCACTGAATAATTAGAAATCGTTTCAAAAAAATAAAGCCACCCATCAGTAAATGCTGAAGGGTGGCTTTTTGATGACGCTAACTTAAAAGGTTACAAGTACCAAAAGGAGCATGACAACTAATACGGTCGCAACTGTCTCCACGCAAAACTTAATCGCTGCAGGTTGGGGCTGATCACATCGGTCGTGATGGTGGCGTTACATCGGCTGGTTTTTGGCCGACGTTACCCCACGGACGGTCTGGGACACTTTCGCTTTTGAAAGGGTTCCGGGCGAGGGCCAAGACGTCCCTGGCTTGGACCGGTCCCACGACCGCATGTGATCAGCCCCAACCGGAAGTAAGAACTGTTATGAACATAAGTCATCGTTAATCCCAATATCAACGATGCTAACTTGGGGCATTCGAGAGCGTCCAAGTAATCTTCCCAGAATATGCCCCAGGTGTTGCAGCGGCATTTGTTTCAAATAACAAACCTGTGTCTTTGGTCCATTTTCCCATCACGTCGTACTCATCCGTATCACTGGTACTCTTGTGACTATCAATCACCGTACCAGACCCATTGATAACGGTCGCTTGGTCGCCGTTTTTGTAAACGACTTGGCCGGGTAACTTACGGCCATCTTCATTCGTAAAGGCGCCGGCACTCGCTTGTAACTGCCAACTGGAATCTTTGCCCCGTTCATCCGTAACGACTAAGGCCCAGTCATCTTCACGCGCAGCCGTCTGTGCTTGACCATCTAACGTAATGGCTGAAAACTTACTGGTGGCGGCAACCGTCTTGAAGCCTAGTGCGCCACTCGTGACATGAATCGTCACCGTCGTCGTTGTTGACGTATTTTCATCTTCATCCATCACATAAACTTCAAGCGTATTGTCGCCAACTTTTAGTTGATCAGCTTTCAGTTTTAAGCTCAGTACACCAGACTCATCGTCATCGCTCATTTTAAAAGGTTCAAGATCCGACCCGTTCAATTTAGAATAAACCGTGATCCAACTATTGGATAGTTGTTCAGAACCTTCGCCTAAAACGAGCCCGTTGATTTGAAGGTCTTGTCCCTTATCAATCGTGTAATTAGTTTTCGGAATGTATAACGTGATCTTTTGATCAACTGTCACGAGATAATCCGGCGCGGTGGTCTTCGCCTCGTATTTTTCATTGCCAAACACGGCCTCAGTTGCGGTTGTTTGCGTATTAATCTTGACCGCGTCTGCTTGACCCGTTAGTTTAATCGTTGCCGTTGGATTGCTAGCAAATAACGGATAAGCGAGTGAATACTCGACGCTTTCGGCGCCAGCTTCAGGCGCTTGCAGGATCTGTGTTTTACCGTCCGCGTAGGTGATGCTAGCCTCACTAAACGTGACTGCCTTTGGCAAATCAAGTTTCGCCGTAATGCGGTCCCAGTCAATATGACCATCAAGATAATTGACGTTATAAGTGTATTCCAACTCATCTTTCGCTTTGACCTTACTGCCAGTCGTCACGTCACGATTTTTGGTTTTATCGTAAACTTTCACGTCGGCAGCCACGTCGATATTCAGCTGCGAAATTTTCTCGAAAACAACTAAACTGTTCCCAGCGTTACTCCCATTGGTCCCGACAAAGCCCCAACGAACCAAGCCGTCAGCACTATGAAATTGAGACGTATCAATCACTTCGCTCCGGGTAATTGGATTAGCGTTGGCCGACCCATCAGGATTAACGTCATTCAACGTATAAGTCATCGTTTGGCTGGCAGCATCCCATTTCAACACTAAATGGTGCCAAGTCGCATCCGTTAAACTCAGACTTGGGACTGGATTCGTGTGGGCTTGCGTAAAAAGATAGCGATCAGCCCATAATAATTGGGTGACTTTTTTATTGATATACGTATCCGCTAAGCCCGGGTAACCGGTCGCCATATGTTGCCCCTTGATCCCAACGTCAAAGGCGCTCCCGCTGCCGGCATCACTATACGAGCTGGACGTATTTGAATACGTATCAAATTCTAAGGCCCAACTATTCTGAATCGCTGTTGCGGCAATCTCACCAGAATCCGTTCGTGATTTATCATCATCAACGCCCCAGACGCCCATCGTTTCACCAATAATGTTCTGATTAGTAAAACTAGACGCTGCCGCGGTGCCATTCGGATCATTTTGCATCACAAAGGCTAAGCCGTCCCCAGCCTTACTTTTGGAATCCCCGAAATATAACCACATTGATAACGTGGTATCTTTATTTAAATCAATACGGTTATCATCGCTCGACCAAACGCCACCCATTTGACGCTTGGCACTATTAATCTGAACTGCTTCCGTATTCGGCGACGACGGATTGGTCACCGTTTGAATCGAAGCGGCATTGGTCACACCGTCGGCAAATGTGCCGGGCAAGGTAAATAATTTGTCTAATTGATCGAGTCCACTCGGCGCAGTGGTAATTGGCGCCGCCGCTAACGGATCGGTATCTGCGGCTTGGACACGCATCACGGTAGCCGCTAAGCCCACCATAATCATTAATCCGGCTAATAATCCTGTTGTTAGTCGCTTGCGCATCGCAATCCGCTCCTCTCGGTTATTTATCGTTGTCGTGACGGCGATTCTTGAGTAATAGCCAGATAACTAGCCCTAGCAAGGCGACAATGATGACACCTAAGCCAACAAACCACCAGAAGTAATTTGTCTGTTTCTCTTGACCAACCGCGGTATTGTTCAATTGTTTAGCTTTTTGGGCGCTAATCGTAAAGTTACGCGTAAAGGCCCATTTGTACTTGCCTTTTTCGGCCGTCGCGGTCAAATGTAGGGTATATTTTCCCGCCTTTAACGGCTTCTTCCCATCGCCAATCGCAAAATTAAAGTTACTATTCGGCGCCATGGCTAAGTTTTCTTTATCAGTCGTGACAAGTTTTTTGTTTGACCCCACGTTGGTCACATAGCTTTTAATCTTGAGCCCATGCATAATTACCGGTTGCGTATTTTGCAAATTGGCGGTGACATAGTTCCGATAATTGAGTTGCTTCGCTTTCACGCCTAATAACTTCATCTTCGGTTTGGCCGTAACGTTGTCTTCTTCTTGTAATTGCAAGCCAATCACGTAAGCATATTGATTTTCAATCGTCATCCCGCTCGACTTTTCCTTGCTGGCGGTCGTTTCTTGAACCACATTAATGCCGCCTAAAGCCACCCCGCTAAAACTTTTTTGGGGGACTTTCAATTTAAAAGTCACGGCCTTTGTCGTTTTCGCCGGCACTTCGACCGTTTGTGATTTCGACAAGGCGGACTTAATATCAAATTTCAGCGACTGATCGGCCTTAGCTTTACTCTTGCTATAATCAATCACCCCATTGTCATTGGTCGTCGCACGATTGGGGGTAACCACATATTTATGCGCCGAACTATCACTATTCTTAATTTGAATCGTCAAGTCTTGGGTCTGCCCAGGCGTCACCTTCAAATCAAAATAGGAAACTTTCGAGTTGCGCTGATTTTCCGGTAAGTCGGCTGAAACGGTGTAATTTAAATTTTCCGCATGTGCCACGATCATCAAACCGCTGAATAGGACACTAATCATCATTGTTAACGCGAGCATTATTTTTTTCATCGTCATTACCCTTCCCTTTTTTCAATGGTAATTCTATGTAGCGCGCAACCCGTGACTGGCAGGATGGTCAATGAGCGGCGCCTAATTAACGGAACAATCTCAAGTCACGATTGCGGCGCTAATTAGACGTCCCTCACACCTGCTGGCACGGGTTACAGCATAAAACTTAACTTGGCGCGTTGGTAAGTGACCAAGTTAAGGTGCCGGTATACTTGCCGGCTGAAAATCTAGACTCATTCAGATGCAGTGTGGTTGGCTGTGAGCCACGATTCATCAGTAATAACCATGTTCCTAAACCAGCTTGCTGATCAGCCTTTAACACGTTATTTACCGAGCCAACCGTCAAATGCCCCGCATTAATGAGTTGCGGCGGCGCACTCACATTAGTTGTCGCCGGTTTAATTTCAACTGATCCTAAGTCAATTGTTGCTGCCAAGGTCTGCCGATTGTTGGCTGGCGCAGTTGGCAACACTTGTAAAGTCCAGCCACTACCAGTCGAGCGCCGATCCGAAATTTGAACCATGGCCTTTTGATTTTTGGCGGTTGTCGTTACCGGGCCACCAGTGGTTGTAATCTCGTTAAAAGCCAAGTTACTTAAATAATCAATCGTCAAGAACCCTCGAGAGCCGGTCCCAGTCACGTTACCAGGATCTGCTTCATCACCCGGATAAGGCTGCGATGGGTCGTCTGGATCAACCGGTTTGACCGCACTATCATCTTCATTGGGCGTAATCTTAACTTCAATCTGCGACTGAGTCGTTTGCGTGGCAGCTTGGCTAGCCACTGGTCTCACTACCCAGCTGCCAATTAAAATTCCACTTAAAACTAACCACCAAATCAACGGCCGCATTAGTGACACCTCACTTCTATCAGTGCAGCACTAACCGATTCGCCTATTCAATGCCAGATGGTGCGTTATTTAAGGTCCAAGTTAAGGTCGAGCTGTAAGCACCGGCTGAATTACCGGCTGGCACAAGTAGGCTCACCTGATCAGTCGTATGAGAAAGGTCGAATACCCCGATCCCTTCTTCTTCATCGGCAGATAAGATTGGTTGTGAATCCGTATTGAGGGTCACACCAGTCGTGGCCGGTGCCTTTGACGCATTGTTATTATCAACAGCTGCGACTGTCCCTTTTTCAAAGGTTAAGGCCGCGCCGCGTAAAGTGCTACTGTTTGTTCCCGTTTGGAAGGCAGTTGCACTAACGCCCACATGCCAACCAGAAGTATTCCCCGGGTTTTTAACTTCAACTAAATCTGTCACGGTTTCTGCCTTGTAGGTTGCTGAGGCAATGTCATTCGTGTGTTCCCCTAAATTAATGGTTGGGGCTTTTTCTAAGGTAATTTCCTTAGCGTTGTCATCTTGCAATAAATTAATCTCAGCAGTGGTGTCTTTTTGGGTACTTGTGTCAGCAGCTTGGGCAGCTAAGGGTAAAACGGCGAAAAGTGACACCCCTGCGATCAGTGTTCCAATTGTCTTCTTCATTACGATTGCTCCTTTATTTGTTGACGGCTTTGCCACCAGAGTTTGATCAGTAATCCTAATAAACTAATTATCAGTAGCCCGATGCCCAACAGCACCCATTGTTGGATTTCATTCATTTGCGGCAGCAAATCTGCCAATGGGCCTTGATTCGAGTCGGTTACCGGCGACTTAACGGGATTGATCGTGACATTGTATGTGCCTTGTTGGACATCCGCGCTCGCGATGAGTGGGCGGCCACTCATGAGAATTGTTAACCCTGTGAAGCCAATTTTCCAATGCACGTCATCACATCCTTTACTCGCTTTTACAATTAGTGAATTAACAAAACTAAACATAATCGCTAACAGTTATTTTTGTGATTTTCCCTATCAGCACGCAAAATATAGCATGCTGTTGTAATCGCTGTCAATTAATAAGGGGACTTAACCAATCCGCCAAAACGCCTTTCTAACGGAGCTATGAGGGCTTTCTCATTTTTATCGAAATACAATAATAATTATACAAACTGTTCAAATCAGTTTATTACCAAGGGGTTACAGAATTTATAACTTTCGTGTTTTCGACGAATAGATGACCCCTTTAACTAAATTAGCCGTTAACATTATTTTTTGATGATATCAGAATGAGAAGATTTATTAGTCTTTTGCACCGATAACCATAGCTAATAAATAATGATATAAAAAGAGAATAATTTGCCGATAACCGCGGTCCTAGTAGCATTAATCCCGATTGAGAATGATTAGCTTTTGTTAATTCAGTTGCCATTTTATAAATATATTTATTGTGACTAAGTTGGTACCGATTAAAACTTGCTGTATAAACAAAAAAAATTATATAGAAGAATCAAATTTTAGGTGACGAGCAACAACGACCGACTAACAGCTTAAAACCGGTGATTTTCCTATGGTATACTTAGAAAACAAGTTATTTTATCGAAGGGAATGAAAAAATTTGCCAGCTAAAAAGACCTTTAGTGATGAACAAGTGATTAACCAAATTATGTTGTTATTCTGGCAAAATGGCTACTACCATACCTCTATGGACGAAATCGTCGCAACTAGCGGCGTCAAAAAGCAAAGCCTATACAATGCTTTAGGCGATAAGCACACGCTCTATCTTAAAAGTTTGCAACACTACCATCAGCAAACACTCGCAGCTTGTGCCCAAGCGATGCAACAATTAGAGCAGGCCGGTGAGTCACCATTGGCCGTACTAATGATGCTATATCGTCGCGATTTGACGGACAGTCATCACCCAGCCGGCGACTTAATGGCTAATGCCATCGCAGAATTTGGGACGAGTGATTCAGAAGTCAAACAAGCAACTGATCATTTTTACGAAGATTATTTGACCTTGATGGGCGCGGCCATTTTAAAAGGACAAGCCAACCAACTGATCATCACGACTACCACAAGTATGGCCTTGGCCCAGAGCTTGTTGGAAGCACGCATCGGTTTACAAACTCGGCTCCGCCAAGGTATTCAACCTAATATCGACCAACGCGAACAGGCTTGGCGCAAATTTTTACAAGCCTAAAAAGAAGACCTGCAACCAGATCAATCGGTTGTGAGTCTTCTTTTAGACTATCGTGATAACTTAATTTGTTAAATGTAAGGTAGGACCAACCAGCGTTGTGCGGCTGTACTAAGCTGGCTACCAAAATAGCGTTGCACGGCCTGAACACCGGCATAATTATCAAACTTAAATCGCCCGGTGACAGTGCCAGTTGCTTGTAAGGCGATCGCAAACTGAAGATCCTCAGGTTGGATCATTCGGCGAAACGGCTGGGTTTCCTCACCAATTATCGGTAGCCATTGTCCTTTAAGAACTGCCAATGCACGTTGATATCGCCAGTCATGGGTCAACATCGATTGCATGTCGGTTGGATTTAATTGTTCAGTCACTGGCAGTATCTCCTTTTCGTAAGGTCACAACTTGACCAATCACCGGTTGTACCGATAATCGGTCTGTCGGCTGCGCCAACAACCAGATAACATTCGTGAAACCATGCGTTGCAACTTTCTGTTCACCGCGTCCATCCGTGAGAATTAAGGCTAATGTCGTCCGATTTGTTCGATGCCATTTGGCCAAATCATCAAAAACAGCTTGATACACAGTGCCACCACCACCGTGACGTACAAACTTAATTTGCTGCGGTAGGCTTACCTCGTAAACTTGACCAGGTTGCACAATCGCATCAAACGCTTTGACCGTAATCGTTGCGGTCACCGCTTGTGTTAATGTCGCGACTTGGCTCAACAAATATTGTAACGTCTCATCGCTGATAGAACCAGAATGATCTACATAGACTTGAATATCTAACCGGGTCTCACTAATTTGACCGGGCAGTTCTAGCCGCGTTGGTTGCCGGCGATTAAACCGGGCACGCGATGGCTTTTTACCACTAGGAAGTTGACCAATACCGCGAACAATTAGCCGTCGCCAGTCCAAAGCGGCCGGCTGATGTGTCAATTTCAAACTCGCAACA
Organism: Lactiplantibacillus pingfangensis; assembly: GCF_005404945.1. Taxonomy (GTDB): domain Bacteria; phylum Bacillota; class Bacilli; order Lactobacillales; family Lactobacillaceae; genus Lactiplantibacillus; species Lactiplantibacillus pingfangensis. The sequence goes on from NZ_BJDG01000015.1 coordinate 23,921, forward strand.
ACTTTTCCGGCAACTAAACCTCGTCCCGCTTCCATGGTCTGTGTCCAAGCGTCATGTGTCAGCTGTTGAATTCTTGAAGCGGCAAGATTTGGATTACTCAGCTGACCAGCATTAGTTTGCCAGCTACTAGGATCGTCAATTAGTCGCGGTGCTGGCCGCTGACCAGTGCTTGGTTGATCGCGATTTTTCGCGTGGTCAGTCGGCGCTGGCGGCCCCGGCTTTGACGGGTTTGTCGCTGTGCTAGCTTGTTGCAGCAACTTCAAATAGATCGCGGAGTCTGCCTTGATTGGCAACGGTTCGGACACCATTGACTGAACCGTTGCTAATCCCGTCATCCCAGCTGGTAGGCCATCGACATACTGATTGACCGCTAAATCCGTGGCTAAGGTCACTAATTTCTTCTGCTGAACGATTTGTTGCCGATACCGTAATGGATGTTGCCAAATAACATGCAAGGCAACGTGTTTCAACCCAGCTTGCAAGCTGTCAAACCGTGGAAAAGTTTGGGCAATCGCCAGTGGCGAATAGTGTAAGACTAGCCGATTAGCTTGCCAGGTTAGGGCAAAAGCGCTTGTTAACGCAACGCTTTTTCGCGGCAGCCGGGTTAAGACTTCCCCATAAAATTGATCAGTCGCTAATAACTCAATTACCGCACGATCGACCATCGTCTGTCCGGCGGCAATCAATTGTGTTGTTGATTGCTGATTCAGTGCGCGTTGCCACTGCGCATATTCCACCGCATTATTTAACATGCGACCCACTCATTTCTATTGATTTGACCAACTTGCCACTTGCTGAAAATACTGATACAGCGCCGTCACATACGGTTTTGTTTGGGCCACATTCGCCGTATAGAGCTGTTTTAACAACTCACGATTTTGCCCAACTTGCTGAACCAACGAGAATTGACCATCTTGGCTGACCAGCTGTAAGAGTTGCAAAAAGCGGCCCGCATTTGACTCATCAACTAGTGGATACTGGCTTGTCACCCTTAAGCAACTCAATAAAATGGCAGCTTTTTGTGGCTCGCTCATCGCTTGAAACTGTGCTTGTTGTGCGGTTGGCACGCTTGGCCCAGCCGGCTGTGCGTCGTAGATCATTGCTGGGGTGAGATGAGTCGCGTGCTGTTCGAGATATTGTTCGAAAACACTGCCTAACGTTTGGCCAACATCACCTTGAAAGATGTCCAAGGCAACTTGTTCACGCGCCGCTAAAGACAGTTTTTCAAGTTCAAACAAATTTGCTGATACTCGTGCCCAGGCTCGAGGGGTGGCAACCAAGTCAGCTTGTTCATCTGTCTGATTCAATCGCGTGACATCTTCACCAATAAATTGTTGAACTAAGGGGTGAATATTCGGTCGCTGTGTGACCGAATTCAGCGTTGCCGCCCACTTTAGCCAATCCCCCGCATCCGCTCGCATCACGAGCCGAACCGTTCGATCTTTAATTGCCGCGTCACCCGCAACGACGCCATATGTGCTCATCTCAAACCCACTCATGCTTGCATCTGGATTCTCGGCCAAAATTAATTGCACTTGTGGCGGTAATTTTAAGGTATTAATCGTTCGCTGTAAAACCAAATTCATTAATTCGCTCTGTACCGCCTGCGTGCCACGATTAAATTCATCCAAAAGCCACAGAATTGGTTGCTCTGGATGAGCCTCGGCCGTCTGAATGATTTCGATCAAAGTATGCATATAGCCAAATTGAACGTCAGCTAATTGGCCATATGCTTTAGTTTGAATAAAAGACTCACTGGTCAGTGGCGGTACCGGGATGGCTAAATCACCCTTTTCCGACAAACTGACGACCGTTGTAAATAACTTGGCGTGCAACTTTTGCGCCACTTCACTCACCAACGCTGATTTGCCAATACCGGCTTCACCAACAATATTGGGAACATTACCTGCTTTTAAAATAACCGGCACTGCCGTCAATAAGCCTTGATATGATAATGCCATTGCTTAACCCCCATTTTCATCATTGTTTCACGTGAAACGGCTAACTAAAAGCCAACTGATAAGTCACGCGGCTTTCACCATTGCCCTCTGGAATCACTTGTAACTGGGCTGGCAGCTGACTCTCCAATTCTGTCACATGGCTAATAATCCCAATCATCCGCGATTGCCCTTCAACCTGTTGCAAGGTTTCCATCGCCATTTCCAAAGCTTCTTCATCTAAAGATCCGAAACCTTCATCAATAAATAACGCATCAATTTTGATACCACCAGCTTGTTCTTGAATGACCGATGCCAATGCCAACGCTAGAGACAAGGCCGCCACAAAGCTTTCACCACCGGATAACGTGTGAACACTGCGGACTTTACCCGCGTTATCATCATAAATATTAATTTCCAAACCAGTCCCATTTCGATAAGTGCCATAAGCAGTATCCAGTTTGAATTGATAACGACCACGCGTTAATTGTTGCAGTCGCTGGTTACCCCGCTGCAAGACCTTTTTCAAATAAGTCTGGAGGACAAAGCGCTCTAGGCTCAGTTTCTGTGACCCGTTCCCATTTGCGACTTGTGATAACTGCGATATTTCGGCCAGTTGCGTCTGCTGCGCTTGCACTGCCGCCAGGGTAGTTTGCATCTTTTTAACCAACGTTTGGTTGGCACGTAGTTGTCGATCCAATTCATAGTAACGTTGTTCCACAACTTGCTCTGCGGCTTGCGTTGTTTGCACCTGCTCAGCCAAGTCCGACAAATTAGGTGCCGGTTGGGTATTAATGGCCTGTTTTACCGTCGTTAATTGACCTTCTAATGTTGAACGCTGCTGGTCGTAGTCACTGATTGCCTGTCGTAACCTTGTCAGCTCCGGCAACTCAGCCAATAACTGGGCCAACCGGCCAAAGTCAGCTGCGCCCCAAACTGTCGTCATCGCTGCGGTTAACTTCGCCGTTGTTGCAGTCACGTTCGTTTGAGCAGCAGTCAAATGTTGGGCCGTAGTTGCGAGCTGGGCAGTCACCGCCGACAATTGATCATTTAACTGATCCATCACTTGGTCTGCCTGTTTAACCGCTGTTTCATAATCAACTTGGACTGCTTTTAACTGTTCAAGATACGCATCCAACGCCGCTAAAGTTGGGTAATCTGACGATAGTTGCTTTTGCCGATCCGCCAACTGTGTTTGGACCTGTAAAACCGCATTACTGGCGGTCGTAACCGCCTCAGCCTGCTGCTGTTGTTGACTATTAACTGTCACCAATTGTTCTTTAAGTTGTTGCAAGCGTTGCTGCGCTTGTTTAGCTTGGCTAGTTTGTGTTAGATTAGCTTGGACTTGCAAGGCAACTGCCTGTTGGGCTTGTTGCAACGCGGTTTCAATGACGACCAACGTCGGTTGTCCAGCGACCAATTCCTGGACTGCCGCTTGTAACGCCGTCAGCAAGGTTGCAAACTGTTCTTGTGCCACCGTCAGCGTCTTTTGCAAATTATCACATTGACTTTGGGCCGCGGCGAGTTGTTTGTTGGCTTTGACACTCAATGCTTGCGCGCTTTTTAGATCGGCTTCGGTGATCGTAATCGTATCCGTTGGCGCTGGGTTTGGATGAGTCCTTGCCCCACAAACTGGACAAGGTTGGTTTGGTAATAACCGTTGACTCAGCAACGCAATCTGTTCGCTGGCCCAAGCACTGTCCAGTCTTTGATAAGCTTGTTCCTTTTCAGTGACCACTGCTTGTTGCGTCGTCACGAGTTGTTTTTGTTGTGCTAGTGCTTGCTGTGCTTGGTCGACAACCCGTTGTTGTTGCTTAACCGCCAGCAATTGTTGTTGCTGGTCGGCTAAATCTCGTTGTTGTGTCGTCAGCGTTGCCGCTTGCGACATTAATTCCGTTAATTGTGCCCCAATTGGTTCTAATTTCGTTTGTTCCGTCGTTAACTTTTCAAGCGTTGCTGCTGTTGTTTGTTTTGCTTGCTGCGCCAACGTTTGTGTCTGTTCAGCCTGACTTAAGGCCTGCACCATTTGTGAGACCTGTTCATAAAGCACCCGTTGGCTAATCAGTGTTGTAATCTTGGCTTGTCGCTGTTTGGCCGCAGGTTGTTCAGTGGCCAGCTTGGCAACCAATGCTGTCGCGGCTGTTTGCTTTGTCTTTAATGCCAGCTGCCGCTGATTTAATTGGCCTTGCTCAGCGGTTTCGGTCTTGACCTGAGTTTCAGCGCTTTTCAGTTGCTGTGCGGCTGTCGCAAGACTTTGACCCCATTCTAGTGTTTTAACCTTTTCACGTTGTGCTTTCATGGTTGGGGCTTGTTTCGTCAGTTCGGCTTGTGCGACCAGTAATTTCGCCAACTGATCATGATTTTGCTGTAACACCTGACCAGCTTGTTGCGCGGCGCGGGCTTGCGCCAAATCAGCTTTGGCAGCATCTAGCGTCGTTTTCAAGGCTGTTCGCTGGACCTTTTGAGCCGCTTGTTCGATCAATTGTTGCTCGACGGCGGCTTGTGGGGCTAATTTTTCAACCTCTTCCGTAGCTTGCTCATCCCAGGTCAGCTGTTGTTGATACGTTTGCAGCGTTTGTGTAGCTTGCGCATTCGCTTGTTGTTGCTGTTTCAATTGGCGCCGCAACTCATCGGCCCAATTTCGGTATAGACTAGTGCCAAAAATATCACGAAGCACTTTTTCCTTATCATCACTATTCGCCATCAAAAATTGCCGAAATTGGCCTTGGGGTAACAGCACAATTTGCGAAAATTGTTCACGTGTTAATTGTAGCAACTCGTGAATATATGATTGAACGGCGTTTACTTTTGTCAGTTCGGAGACTTCTTGACCAGTTGAATCGAAGACCGTCAATGTCACTGCCGCGGTTTGAAGATGCGTCCCGCTACCACGCTTTTTAGCAACTTCTTGTTCTGGTGAGCGGACAATTCGCACAGTTTGACCTTGATGCTCAAACTTAAACGTCACCTCGGTCTCATCATCGACCGTCGCGAAGTCAGAGCGCATTTGCTTCACCTGGCGATCACCACCCGAGGTGCCACCAAATAGTGCAAAACACATCGCGTCAAAAATGGTTGTTTTACCCGCACCAGTTTTCCCACTAATCAGGAAGACCGGAAAGTCATTAAACTTTGTAAAATCAATCGTCTGATGACGAAATGGGCCAAAAAAATTAAGCGTTATCGTTAATGGTCGCATGTGGGCTACGCCTCCTTATTGGCCGTAGTGAGTGTCTGTTCCGCCCAGGCTTGTTGCTGGGGAGTCATCTCACTATCGGTGGTTTGTTCAAAGAATTTTGTCATCAACGTCATTGGGTCAAGGGTTGGATCAATCTGTGCCACCGCCCCATCAGTCTCGACAGGACCATCAGCCCGTTCCAGCTCGATAATATTCGGATAGATTTCTCGCAAGGCCTGCATCACATTCGGGATGACGCGCTTGTCGGTCAAACGAATCGCCAAATAATCATCTTGTTGTTGTTGACTGTAAAATTCTGGCGCCGTCAAAGTGGCAAAATCAGCCTTGAGCACCCGCACATCTCGTTGCGGTGTCAAGGGTTTAAACGTCAGCTTAAACGGCTCAGTGTCGACAATCCAAACGCCTTTTTGCTGGGTCGCCTCTGAAACTGAGAATTTAACCGGCGAGCCACTGTATCGGACACGGGCAGCATGTAACGCATCCTTCCCATGTAAATGCCCGAGTGCCACGTAATCAAAGGGCACCAGTAAATCAACCGGAATCGCATTCAATCCGCCAACTGTAACCTGTGTTTCTGAATCAACATGTTCACTACCCGCAGCAAAAAAGTGCGCCACTAAGACATGCTTCTTCGCAGGATCAAACTTTTCCTGCATCGCCGCGACCAATTTAATCATGCCCGCCTCGGCAGTTCGAATACTGTCATCCTCAAAATATTGACGGGCTTCAAATGGTTCAAAATAAGGTAGTAAGAAAAATTGTGTGTCATCGAATTCAATCGGCGTCAATGCCTGACTTAATTTTGTATTTAAATAGTAGTTGGTTGCTTGAAACCAGCGACTTCCCGTCCGTAACCGGGTGGCACTATCATGATTACCACTAATTGCCAAAATGGGAAAATGTTGCTTTAAATTCAAATCAATCAACATATCATCTAATTGGGTGACAGATTTTTCGGTCGGAATGGCGCGATCGTATAAATCCCCGGCGATCACGACTGCATCAACCTTTTCATCAATCGCTAACTGACGAATCTGTTCATAGGCGAAATCCTGTTCCGCAGTTAAATCAAAACCGTGTAATTTTTTACCAATATGCCAATCGGCAGTATGTAAAAAGCGCATCTTAGCCCTCCTAAAAGTCACTAATTATGACGTTAAATTATCCTTATCATGGCACGGATTAATGGCCATGTCTAATGATATCACAGCCACAAAAATAAGGGAACATATGTTCTAATTTTAATTGAGTAGTCTTTGTTAGTTCAACAAACACTAACTGCAACCAGCCGCTAGCATCCCGATATAAAATAATTTATTCTCAGATTTCGGAACACTTTTAAGATTACGACGTTTTCCCATTTCAGCGACAAAGTAACCGATTACAATCGTAATGATTATTTTGTATTCAGACTACCAAAAATCGTCATATTCCAAAGCTCACGCGAGCGACTCGCAAAGAAATATTGTAAAATAAGAGCAAGTTAGCAATTATTTTAAAAAAGGGAGCGTGACTTTTCATGCGCAAATATTTAGCCGAATTTTTCGGCACATTCATGTTGGTCTTTCTCGGGACTGGTGCAGTTGTGGTTGCGAAAGGCGACACTTTAACGATTGGTTTGGCTTTTGGGCTTGCCATTACCGTTTCAGCTTATGCTTTCGGGGGCATTTCTGGAGGACATTTTAACCCTGCAGTGACGACCGCCATGTTAATTAACCGTCGAATCGACGCGATGGACGCCTTATGGTACATCGTGAGTCAAATCTTGGGTGCTATCGTGGCTTCAGCGGCCATTCGGAGTTTTGTTAGTGCACTAGGCTTGTCCACTGGGGCATTAGGTCAAACTGACTTCACCAAAATCAATGCTGGGATGGCTTTCTTTGTTGAAGCCCTCATTACATTCTTATTCTTGATGGTTATCTTAAACGTCACCAGTGCCGAACATGGCAACGGCGACTTTGCAGGTATCACTATCGGGGTCACATTAGCTTTCTTGATTATTGTTGCCTTGAACTTAACCGGTGGGTCATTGAACCCAGCCCGTTCAATCGGACCAGCAATTTTTGCCGGTGGCACCGCCCTATCACACTTATGGGTCTACATTTTGGCCCCAGAAGTAGGCGCCATTTTAGCCGCCTACTGTGCCCGTGTTATGGGTAGTGAAGACTAGTTTAGACACTAAACTCAAATCGGATCATCAAGCCAGCTTGGCCTTGATGATCCGATTTTTTGCTTGTGGCTATTTTTGTCGCCAATGTCGATACCAAGAATGTAGCGTGCCAATCACCAAACCGATGATCACGACCACCGCGGTGACGTACCCGAATATCCCAATATAAGTAATCCAATTGTTATCTGAATGGCTTTGAACTAATAATGATGATCCCACAATTAACGCCGCCAAGATAACGGCCAAGACGACCTTATTAACCATGGTATCAATCCGATCAATAAACATCTTGCGGTGTGAAAAGACGATGTTGACCCGTGTCTGACCGTTTTCAAAAGTATCTAGCGCTGACAATAATCGCGAGGGTAACTTCGGCGCATCTCGTAAACTCTGAGCCGTAGCCAATAGCCCATCTTCAAGTTCATTACGCAAGTTTAAATGTTCACGCATATATTGCCGTGCGAACGGCCGCGCCACATCCATCATGGATAAATTTGGATCAAGGGTTTCTACGATTCCCTCAATCGTCCCAAAGGCTTTGCCAAGCAAAGTCACTTCTGGATTGACTTGAATATTATTGCTACGACAAACCTTGACCATTTCAAAGACGAGGCCCTGAAAGTCGATTTCACCTAATCCCGAATTATAATACTGGCCTAAGAATGGCGCCAGTTCACTAAAGAATGCCTCTTCGTCAACTTCACCCGTTCGATTCGAAATTGCTAAAATGGCCTTTCCGACTTGCCGCGTATTCTCAGTCGTGACCGCAATGACGACATTCGCAATCCCATCCATTAAGTTGGGACTAATTGATCCCATCATACCGAAGTCTAAATAGACCAAACGATATGGTGGTAATTGCCGTTTACCAATGATTCGGCCAGATTTCGCTACGGAATCGTTATACCCAATATCACCCTTTTTCAGTTCTCGTAACAAAATATTGCCCGGATGTGGATCAGCGTGGAAGAAGCCATCTTCAAAAACTTGTTTTAAGAAGTTGGTGACCAGCACGTGTGCCAAATACTGACGTTCTTCATCGTACTGATGATCATTCAGTTCGTCGGCCTTGGCGATTTTCGCCATAAAATGTTGAATACTCGTGCCGGCCATATACTGATTAACCAAAACTTTTTGCGTGCTGTATTTCGCATACACCCGCGGTACCCGGATAATATCAGCTTGATTATTCAGCTCATAAAACCGAGTCCCATTACGAACCTCAATACTCGTATCGAGTTCGTTAAATAGCGATTGCTTAATTTCCGCAACCATTTCCCGGAGATCAATGACGGATGAGTCCGGAATATACCGAAGGAGCGGTAAGGCGCGTTCAAATAATGAAATATCTAAAGCAACCTCCGCGTCAATGCCTGGATGCTGAACTTTAACCACGACTTTTTGCCCATTTAACAAGGTCGCATGATGCGTCTGCCCCATAGATGCTGACGCAAATGGCGTCTCATCAAAGCTCGCAAACATAGCACTCATTTGCTTACCAGTCTGCGTTTCGATCGTCTTCTTGACAATCGAAAAGTCATCCGAATGAACATTATCTTGCAGTTTCTTGAATTCATTGGCAAACTCGGGCTTAACAATATCCGTTCGTGAAGATAAGATCTGACCAACTTTAATAAAGGTCGGGCCCAGCTCTTCAAAGGCTGCTCGCACTTGTCCGGGATGCTTTTGACGTGTCAAGTTACTCAGCACATTATATTTACGTAAAACGGCAACAATCGTTCGAAAACGCGTATGGCGATTTTGATTGGCTTGCCACTTAGGAATTGGTTCCTCAGTCATTTGCACCCCTCCTTCACTAATCTAATTTAACTCTATTATCCATCTTTCGCGCCCAATTCGCACTAACTGAATGACCTTTTTCAGAAAAAGGTTGACAGTGACTCAAAACGGTTGTAAATTATAGGCACATTAAAAAACGGTTAACAAACGCGTTGAAAAACACAGTACGTGATTACCGCAGTTCTTAGAGAGTGCCGGTTTGGTGAAATGGCACAACCGCGTAATCACCGAAAATCAGTTTTGAGCGGCAGTGACGATGGGATATTACCTAGTTGCTGTTGGGTGCTCCCATTATCGAGCCTAGGTATCGCAGGTGACCGGTCACTTGCCGTACCTTTGAAGGTGATGGTAGTAATACTATCGCAAAACTAAGGTGGTAACGCGTTTTAAACGTCCTTGTTTCTGAGAGTTTTCTCAGACAGCAAGGACGTTTTTTGTTTAACCGACAAAAATTAAGGAGTCTTTTTATGCTAAATAAAATCCAAAAACGAAACTTAACCAAACGTGACTACCTGACCCTTAGTTCAATGATTTTTGCACTTTTCTTCGGCGCCGGCAACCTCATTTTCCCGTTACATCTCGGGCAACTAGCTGGTAGCCATTGGGGTGTGGCTGCTTTAGGATTCCTAGTAACTGCCGTTTTGCTGCCATTACTTTCTGTTTTAGCCGTCTGTGTCACTAAATCCAAAGGGGTCTACGATATTGGTAAGCCGCTGGGCGCAACATTTGCAATTGTTTTCATGGTCCTGATCCACTTTACTATCGGACCGTTCTTCGGCACCCCACGGACTGCGACGGTTTCATTTACCGTTGGGCTTGCGCCTTTCTTTTCCGCACGATATCAAACCTTAGCCTTATTAGTTTTTTCCGCGGCTTTCTTCGGCTTAGCCTATTATCTCTCGTTGGAACAACACAAGATCATGGCTCGCGTTGGGAAACTTTTAAACCCCTTATTTCTGCTACTATTGGTCGTGATTTTCTTTGTTGCGTTCAGTAGTCCCTTAGCTAGCGCCGGCAACACTGCTGCGACCGCGGCTTACCAAACTGCTGGCTTTACCAACGGCTTCCTACAAGGCTACAACACGATGGACGCCTTAGCTGGCCTGGCTTTAGGGGTCACCATCGTGACTGCCGTCAACTTTATGGGACAGACCGATCCTAACAAAGCTGCTTGGGTAACCGCCCGTGCCGGCCTATTTTCCATGAGCTTTGAAGGCGTCATCTATGTCCTACTCATCCTGCTAGGTTCCCAATCATTAGGCCTATTCAAGCTGTCTGACAACGGCGGGGTCGCCTTCAACCAAATTGTTAATCACTACATGGGCGCTTTCGGTCAGGCTGTCTTGGCTGTGTTAATCATTACGACTTGTTTGACGACTGCGATTGGCCTAGTTGCGGCTTTTGCGCAAGATTTCCATAAACATTTTAGCTTTTTAAGTTATAAAGGCTGGTTGCGGCTCACCTGTTTGGCGTCATTTTTGACGGCGAATGTTGGCTTAAACCAGATCATTGCTTGGTCAACCCCAGTTCTCATGTTTCTCTACCCATTAGCCATGGCGTTGATCTTCTTATCAATCTTGTCGCCGTTATTCCACAAAGCAGCCGTCGTTTACCGTTGGGTCGTTGTTTTCACGGTTGTCCCGGCGCTATTCGATATGATGGCAGCCTTCCCAGCAGCCGTCAGCCAAAGTGCCTTAGGCCGGGCAATGGCCCACGTGCAATCGTTTATGCCTTTGGCTGCAAGTGGCATGGATTGGCTCGTGCCAGCGCTAGTTGGTGCGGTGTTTGGGACGTTGCATTATCTCATGTTGCAACACAGCAAGCCGACCGTCAGCGCGAGTGAACATAACTAGGCTGTGAGCGACCTTAATTTCCGTATTCTGTTGCCTGATCAGCTTAAATTTAATGAGTCAAAAAAACTACCTTCAAACTCAAGGTAGTTTTTGTTATTTCGTACTATCACGTTCAATCAGGCTTGTCCCTAACTCCACGCGTTGTGGCGTTTGCCGGCCATCTAAGCGGCTAACGATCAGATCAACCGCCGTCGCGCCCATCAGTTCCGTATTCACATTAACAGAACTCAATTCCGGATAAACGAAAGTGGCGAGCGAGGTATTATTAAAGCTGAATAATTTGACTCGATCAGGCACCTTAATGTCGGCTGACTGCAACGCTTTTAACGCGCCGGCAGCCATGGGATCATTGGCAATGAAGAAAGCATGGGGTAACTGATCGCCCAAGTCCTCAATCGCTTTTTTCATCATCAAGAAACCAGATTGACTCGTATAGTCTCCTTTGAAGACAAATTTAGGATTAAAAGCGTGATGCCGTGCCATTGCTGTCCGAAAGCTCAGCATTCGCCGGTCAACCACTTCCAACTCGTGATCGGTCGTCATTTCACTCCCATGAATGAAGCCAATTTGTTGGATGCCACGATTCCAGAAATAATCAACCACCTTGGCTGTGGCTAAACTAAAATCGGTGACCACACTGTCAAAACCGGCGTCAAACTGGTCATCGTCAACAAAGACTAAATTATCAGTCACGGTTGCCATGCTAAAAACTTGTTTTGGACTAAATTTACCAATCGCGATAATCGCGTCAACGTCCGTCTCTAGCTTGTGCATATTACTCTGAAAAATCCGGGTAACTTCAAATTGATGTTGCTGACCACGTTGCTCAATTCCCATCCGAATCGACATGTAATACAAATCATCCTGTTCTTCAGATTCTGAGTACCACTGAACAATCGCCAATTTTTTGCGCGCAACCGGCGTCGGATGTCGTTTACTTTTCGAATACTGTAACTGATCCGCCACTTCAATAATCCGGCGTCGGGTGTCATCACCAACAGAAAGTGACCGATCATGGTTTAAAACCCGGGATACGGTTGCCAGCGAAACGCCGACCTCTTTTGCAATATCTTTTAATGTCGCCGCCATGCAATGGCCTCCTAATTTATATCATCACGCCCAATGACGCAACGTTTTAAACCAATTCACGATTCTCTCTTAAACCGCTTTAACTGCCGTGACAAAGCGATCAAACGCTGCCTCGCCAGCTGCATCCCATTTAAACACGCCAGCATCCGCGAGCACGCGAGCAAAGACTTGACCAACTTCACGGTCAATAATCTCGGTGACGTTACTTTCATTAAAGTCATACTTGGCCTTCAACGCGTCTGCCCATGGTTGATGCATGGCTACCATCTGATTATGACGACCTAAAACATAATTTGCAACCTCATGTAGCTCGGGTTTCAGCCGAGCTGGCAAAATTGCGCGGCCCATCACTTCAATCAACCCAATATTTTCTTTCTTAATATGTTGAACGTCCTGATGCGGATGAAAAATGCCGTCTGGATATTGCGCGGAAGTCTGATTATCTCGCAAGACTAAATCCATCACAAACTGATCGCCGACCTTGCGCACAATCGGAGTCGTCGTGTGATGCCGAACATCATCGGTATAGGCCCGAACGTCAACTTGTTCATCAGAATAATGCATCCAGCATTGATGAATTTTAGTTGCCGCCGCGATTAACGCGTCAGTGTCCGAACTCAGCAAGCGAATCGTGGACATCGGCCATTTAACGATCCCGGCTTCGACCCCAGCAATGCCTAAGTCAATCTGACGGTCAATCGGTGCTTTCATCATTGGAAAGACATGCCGACCACCTTGATAGTGTTCGTGGGTCAACATGGAGCCGCCAACAATCGGCAAATCAGCGTTACTCCCAACAAAATAATGTGGAAATTGGGTCACAATTTCAATCAAATTACTAAAAGTCTGGCGATTAATCACCATTGGCCGATGCACTTTGTCTAAGAAAATCGAGTGCTCATTAAAATACGCATATGGTGAATATTGAAAGCCCCAAGTTTCGCCGCCGACAGTCAACCGAATGACGCGATGATTGCTGCGCGCCGGATAACCTAAGCGACCTAAATAGCCTTCATTTTCAAGGCAAAGTTGACACAGCGGGTAGCCATTTTCTGGGGCATCCTTGGCTGCGGCAATGGCCTTAGGGTCTTTTTCCGGTTTCGATAAATTAATCGTAATTTCCAAATCGCCAAAATCAGTTTTGGCTGGGAAGACCACGTTTTTCGCAATCGCGCGCGTCTTAATGTAGTCATTCGCTTGACTCAACTGATAAAAATAAGCCGTTGCAGTTTGCGGACTCGTTTGATATTTGTTCCAAAAAGTTTGATTTACGGCTGACGGTAATGGTGTCACTAAATCCATTAATTGATCCGCTAAAATTTCCTCATCAGATTGCGTTCGGTCAATTTTGCCGCTCTGCGTCGCCGTTTTAACTAGCGCATCCGTCAGACTAGTCAATTGATCATCCGGCGCTTCAACCGGATCAGCCTCGCCAACGAGTGCCAAGATCCGATTGTGGACATAAATTTGATCTAATTCGGTATATGGTGATGGTGACGCAATGACAGCCGCCACAAATCGATCAACCGTTGTCATTAAGCTTGGCCTCCTCGATCATCATAGCCGGCGGGATGCTGCTGTTTCCAGTTCCAGGCCGTCTTAATAATTTCTTTGACATCGTCATATTGTGGCTGCCAGCCCAAAATGTGCCGCGCTTTATCGCTAGCGGCAATCAATGTGCTAGGATCACCCGCCCGGCGTGGTGCCATCACTGCTGGAATCGGCTTGCCAGTGACTACTCGGGCGGCATCCAACATTTGCTTATTTGAAAAACCCGTTGAAGAACCAAGATTAAAGGCATTGCTATCATGACCTTGCTGCAAATATTCTAGGGCCAAGATGTGGGCATCTGCCAAATCAACGACATGGACATAGTCGCGAACATTGGTACCATCAGGCGTTGGATAATCACCGCCAAAAATTTGTAATTGCTCACGTTCACCAGCAGCCACTTGTAAAATAATTGGGACCAAATGCGTCTCGGGATGGTGATCTTCACCAATACTCCCATCAGGTTTCGCGCCCGCCACGTTAAAGTAGCGTAGCGCCACAAACTTAATGCCGTATGCGACATCTGACCAGTGCATGATTTTTTCCATGGCTAATTTACTTTCACCATAAGGATTCGTCGGCACTTGTGGATCAGTTTCCTTAATCGGCACTTGTTTTGGCTCACCATAAGTTGCCGCTGTTGAAGAAAAAACAATCCGCTTAACATCATGTTTTTGCATGACTTCGAGTAATTTGACCATGCCAGTCGTATTATTATCAAAATATTTGAGTGGCTTTTCCATTGATTCTGGCACCACCGAAAAGGCCGCAAAATGCATGACGCCGTCGACGGTTTCTTGGTCAAAAACACCGTTCATAAAGTCGGTATCGCGCACATCACCTTCATAAAACCGTGCCCGTGAGTTAACCGCTGCACGATGTCCTGTAATCAAGTTATCAACCACCGCAACGTCAACCCCTTTGGCAATCAACCGATCAACCGCATGGGAACCAATATAACCAGCCCCACCTAAAACTAAAACTGCCATGTTCATAACCTCCTAGTGTTAATCCTTACGCCTCAACCAATGGTAATTCTTGGGGTCCATCGGCGATTTCAGCAATATAAAAGGCTGCATCATGGCCGATCTTTTCGCGATAAACTTTACCCACATTTTGCTTGAAATTCTCAACTTCATCTTTAGCAACAATCGCAATTGCACAACCGCCAAAGCCGGCCCCAGTCATCCGGGCACCCAAAACGCCAGGCTGTTGCCAAGCCGTTTCGGCTAACGTATCTAGTTCCTGACCCGTGACTTCATAATCAAAGTGTAGCGACACATGTGAGGCCGTCACTAATTGACCAAAAGTTGTTAAATCATCATCCGCTAACGCTTTCGTCGCCCGAATCGTCCGCTGATTTTCAAAGACCGCGTGACGTGCGCGTTTAATCAGCGTTTCATCATTGATGAGGTAGGCCGCTTCATCGAATTCGGCTTCGTTTAAGTCACCTAAGGACTTGATGTCTAACTTAGTTTGTAACCGCCGTAGTGCTTCTTCACATTCTGACCGCCGCTCATTATATTTGGAATCTGCTAATTCACGCCGTTTATTAGTATTCATAATCACAATGACATGCTCGCCCAACTTTACAGGGGCATAAGAATAAGCCATTGTGTTAGTATCTAGTAAAATTGCTTGATCTTTTTTACCCATGCCAACCGCAAACTGGTCCATAATTCCTGAATTGACGCCAATGTAGTCATTTTCAACCTGCTGTCCCAATTTTACTAATTCCAGTTCACTAACCGACAACTTGAAGGCAGCTTTTAGAATTGTCCCCATCAATAATTCAATTGACGCAGATGAAGATAGACCCGCCCCATCCGGCAAATTACCATGAACGAATAAGTCAAAACCATGATCAAAGGTGACACCCGTTTTGGCAAGCATCGCAAGCATGCCTTTTGGATAGTTAGTCCAACCAGCAGCCTTTTGATAGGCTAAGTCGTTAATATCAAAGCTCACGATTCCTTGATCAGGAATATTTGCAGAGTACATCCGCACGGTAGTGTCTGTGCGAGCAGCATACACGCCGTAGGTTCCAAGACTAATTGCACATGGAAAGACATGCCCACCATTATAATCGGTATGTTCACCAATCAAATTGATTCGACCAGGTGAGAAGAAAACGCGTTCTGGTTGACTGTTATACACAGCTTGGAATTCTTGTTGTAAGTTAGTGATTGCCATAATTGGAACCTCCGTAGTTTGCTTTACTAAAATTTTACTAAACTTAATGTAAGCCTTTTCAGATAGTTTGTCAATTGTCTTTAACTGTTTTCTGGTTATGCCGCGTTTCCGGTTCAAAATGGGCGAAAATCGGTCTATTAGTTCGATAATGTGCTATTATGAATATAATTATTAGGTACAGTAAGGGTCGCATCTTTCGGTGCGGCCCTTATTCTAACTATTTTGTTAATCGTTCATATTGGTAGCTAATGGTCGTCGTGACTGGTTTCCCAGGGCGAAGTATCGTGTCACCAAAATTAGGATGATTAATCGCATCTGGCAAAGTTTGTGCTTCAGTTGCCAATGCATTGTATTGGTGCGCGGTCTGTTGATCAGCATCAAACGGATTGGCCGTGAAAATAATTAGGCCATTCCGATCTGAATACAGTTTTATTTGTCGGTGGCCCTCAGTATCGCCCAATGCCGCAATTGGCTCAGTAGCACTTGGCGTGACTTCGTAGGCATCATCAAACTCCACCCCATCACTTTCAACTTTAAGCTGCTTTAATGATTCCGCCACGGGTTGTGGATAATTAAAATCATATGCAGTATTTTTAACGTCAAGCTTGCGACCAGTCGGGACTTTTTCCGCATCAAATTCTAGATGCTTAGCACTATGAATCTGTAACCAATGATGTGACAAACTAGTCCGGTCATCCGCAACATTCCAATAAACATGGTTGGTCGGATTGAACAAAGTTGCCGCATCCGTATCACCAGAAAAGGCAATTGAAACCCGATCCCGATTATCCAATGTAAACTTAATTTTCACGTCCAAATTGCCTGGATAGTGATCATCAGTCGCATTAATATGGTGCGTCAATGTCACACTGACACTGTCATCAGTTTGCGTAAACTCACCGGCAAAATTCAACGTATTAAAACCGTGGTAGCCACCATGCAAGGAATGTGTCTGCTCATTCATATCAACTTGATACGTTTTTCCATCTATCTTAAATTTGGCAGCACCAATTCGACCCGCAACTCGTCCAATTGATTGGCACAAACAAAAGCCAACACGCTGATAATCGGCCATACTGTCAAGGCCCCAAATTAATGGGCGCTCAACACCATTTTCATTAACAACGAATTCCTGCCAGGTACCACCATAACTCAAAACAGAAATCCGCGTTTGTTGATCATTAATTAGGGTATATCGCATCACATCTTGACCGGCTAATTGATCAAAAATCGATTTTTTTGTTTCCACTTGCTTTGCACCTCCATATTTTATAAACCGTTTTCATTAATCATTATAGCAGAATCGGCCTGACACTTTAGTAAATTTTTTAACTAGACCACTTTGTGTTCTAAACCCTTGCTATTGACAGCTTTTGTTAAAATTGCTAAGCTTTTAGAAAGCGCTTAATATTTAACGCTACCGCGCCAACACTCTAGGAGGATTTCAGTTATGATTTTTGTAAACTCACCATTAATGCAAGATAAGATTATTGACCTGTTAAACAACTATAACGAAGACAACGTAACTTTTGAATTCGTTGACAAACAAGGCATGAAGCTACGTTTTAAGACTAGTTCTGACGATCCTGAAGCTGCCGCTAAACTCGCCAAGTCCGCTATCAAAGCGCAAGACTGGGGCACTGTACTTTTCTTCCAGGCTGCTGCAGAATAGACTAAATGCCACTTTAAAGGGCTGTGATAATTCACGGCTCTTTTTGCGTCCCATCGTTATAATCAACACCAGCGATGAAGTTACATCAGACCAAAAAATCACCTAATACCCTTTGACACAGGATTAGGTGATTACTTGGCCATCAACTCATGGCGGTGGCGCTATTTAAACCTATCATTCGCAAAATCTTAGTCTCTTAAGCTAAAGCTTTACTTTTCAATTCCAAGCTATCTAAAAAATGACCAAAACATTGTTTCAAGAAATGTTCACTGCCATCATCATTCAATTGCCCGAATTCATCGAACTTTGCGCCGGCTTGTGGCAACATGAATTCATTTCCCGGCAACACTTGCGCATCAACACCTGGCGCATCCAAAATTTGCCGTAAATTCATTTGAGCCCTTACCGTCCCTTGGATGCCTAGCGAAGTTCCAACGATCATGACTGGTTTATCCTTGAAGGGATGTTCCGCACAGGATAACCATTCGATGGCACTCTTCAACGCGGCCGGCACCGCATGATCATATTCGGGTACCCCAATCACAACCCCATCGGCAGCCGCAATTTTGGCACCGAGTGCTTTAACATTGGCCGGTTCATTGTCCAAGTCATCTTCATTAAACAAAGGCAACTCGGAAATTTCACAAATATCAAAATTAACTTGGGCGTCAAACAATTCCTTCATCGCATAGAGTAACTTACGATTGTATGACTTTGACGCGTTGGTACCGACAATCGCCACAATGTTCGCCTCGTTATCGCCTGCAGTTGCTTGGCGTTGCGCATTTGCACTCGCCGCCGCACCAGCCACATAGCCGGACGAAATACCCCAAGTATTCATCATACTTGGCATCGAATCATGGCCGTTCGCGCCGCCGATGACTTCACCAGCACCAAAGTAATTCGCAACGGGCGTATTCTTTGAGGTTAATAATTGTAGATCATGACCATCTGCCGCATAACCACCTAAGGTTGTGGCAAAACGGTCCCGTTGCTCAATCACATAATACTTGTCACCAACAAATTGGTGCAGAAACTTTGGATCCCGACCGAATTCACGATCATGACCTTCTGTGACATAACCTTGGTAGTCAGCCACCGTTTTGGCCAATTGCTGCCCATCAATTCCGGCGGCCGCTGCGACCGTCTGTAAATCACCTTTCGCGAAGATTGGCCGTTTGTCAGGGTCAGCAAAGAAGCCTTGAATTTCTTGGGGCGTGAAATCATGGAGAATCAATAAATCGTAAACCTTTTTCCACGTCCGTTCATCCATCAATAAGTAAGCAACCTTGTCATCCTGTTTCAAGATGGCATTCCGAAATGCCGTATAAACGTTAGATTCGTTGACGATTCGTTGACCTTTAGAGTTAACATAAATTGACCCCATGTCCGTCGCTTGTTTCGACGCGTAAGTCGTTAGCTTAGCCACACCTGGTGCGACTTCAACCCCGTGTGGATAGATCTTATACCAGCCGAGATCATGGGTCTGTAAATCGAGCGCATCATTAAAGTTGTAAGCATCACCCGTGGAAGTCATTGGTCCATAATAATCGATACCATCACTTTCCGCACCACGCATTTTTTGATTAGCACCATGGCCCCCAGTTGCCAAAACCACTGAATGTGCCTTGATTTTGACGGTTTGATCATGTTGCTTACCAATAATCCCAATCACTTGTTGTTGGCGATTTAACATTAAGTTTTCAACTCGCGTGTCGAGCAGAATCTTCCCACCTGCAGCGGTAAAAGCCTTAGAGACTTTTTGAATAAACTCAAAACTAGACGCCGATGGCAATTCAATCTGTCGATTAATGGAATGTTCTGGCGTTTGGGTTTGCGCCTTTTGATAATGCAAATTAGCAAATTGACTAATAAAATCAATAGCTGGCCCAATGTGGTCGACCATTAAATCCGTTAAAGCTGGATAGTTCGACTCCAAGCTTTCACGGGCCACATCTTGCGCTAACATTTCTGGCGTATCATGGTTATTATCAAAGATTTGTGCTGCCACATCAGAACCGGTGCCAACCACGTTGGAACCGTTTAAAATAGTTGCACCACCTAAGTAACCATTCTTTTCAACCAAAATCACTTGCTGACCTTCAGCTAAAGCCCGACAGCCAGCAACCAATCCAGCCTCACCACCGCCGATGATTAAGACATCTGTTTGATAATGTTGAATCGCGCTAGCTTTAGCCTTTTTAGGTACTGGTGTGACAGTAATGCCTTCCTTAGCTACCGCTTGATCCGCTGATTTTAGTAAGGCCTGGGTCATTACCGTGGCACCACTGATGGTATCCACGTTAAATGATTGTTCCTCAATAATATTATGTTTTAATTTATCAATGACTTGATTAAAAATACCAGACGTTTCGGAATGCTTCAAAATTTTCAAATCTTCAATTTTGTTATCCTGAATATCTACTTCATAATTAATAATGCCATTGTGGCCCATTGCTTGGCCTTGAATTTGTTGGTTTTTAGTCAATTGAATACACTCCTTCGTGTCGCGGCTGCAAGCCACTGGTGACAAAAATCTGTTGTTGATGATCAATAAAGACGGCTTCCGTTTTTGGATACTGTTCAATTAAAGCAGCGCCAGCTTGGGGTCCTTTAAAGTAACAAACGGTGGCAAGCACTTCGGCCAATTCTGACTGTTCGGTAATAATCGTGACTTGATCCACTTGATTTTGTACTGGAAACCCAGTTTGCGGATCTAAAATATGATGATACATCTGAGTACCGACCTTAAAGTACCGTTCAAAAATACCCGAAGTGACTACCGTCCGTGCTGGCATTTGAACTTGTAAGACTGGAATACCGCGGATTGCTTGGGGTGCCTGTACACCAACTTCCCAGCGGCCATCGGTGGTCAATGGGTTTGGCCCCAGCAACTTGACGTTACCGCCCAAATTAACGATCGCACTAGTCACCCCAGCTTGTTGAAACTGTTGAATCAACTGATCGGCAAAATATCCTTTGGCAATGGCGCCTAAGTCTAGCTGCATCCCGACTTGTTTCAAGTAAACCGTTTGGGTCGGCGCATCTAAGACGACTTGTGAGTAATCCATCAAGCGTAAGCGGCGCTGAATTTCCGCCGACGATGGCACTTGATCACCACCAAAGCCAATCCGCCACAGTTTTACAAGCGGCCCAATGAGGACATTGAAACTGTCACGATGACGTTTGGAATAGTGAAGCGCATCTTGAATCAAGGAAAACGCGGTCGCACTCACTTGCACTGGTCGAATACCCGCCTGCTGATTGATCGCCATCAATTCCGAATCGGATCGATTCATAGAAAACACTTGATCCATCCGCTGCAAATAGTCATAACTCGCTTCAACGAGTGGCTGATTTGGTTCAAACAGGGTTATTGAAATGACGGTGCCCATCATTTGAAACTTAGACACATATTTTTTCTGTGACATCGATGGTCACCACCCTTTCATTAAATTAGTCGAGTTTTAAATCTTGTAATTCTGGTCGTAAGTGATCCAAGGCAATTTGGCCGGGTGCTGATGCCGCGCCAACTGTCGCGAAGGACAAGCAGGAACCAAATACTTCACCAGCAAGCCGGGAAACTTTTCCCAAATCACCCATCGACATCGTAATGACCGGTTGGGCTAATTGCTGACGCGCCGTGTTGGTCGCAGTCAGTAAAGTTAAAACATCGTCAACCGATTGCGGCATCACCGCCATCTTGGCAATGTCGGCGCCAAAGGCCGCCATACTCGTCAAACGGGCAACAATGTCAGCAGCGGCTGGCGTTTTATCGAAATCATGATTACTCATAATGACGACAGCTTTTGCTTGATGCGCCGCGGCAACCAGTTGTTTAACAGCAGTTTCATCGTGATAGCGTTCGACATCCAAGGCATCCGTAAAATGACCAGCTAAGACTGCGTCACAAACTTGGAAGTATGCCGGATCACTCAACACGAGTTCGCCACCCTCACCCTTAGTCCGGAAAGTTGTGAGCAAGGCGATTTCGCCTAGTGCCGCTCGCAATTGTTGGCCGGTAGCTTGCAACGCAGCTGCATCAGTGACGCCGTCAAAGAAATCAATCCGCCATTCAACTAAATCCGGTTGTGCGGCTTTAATTGGTGCCACGGCAGCTAAAATCTCAGCCGTTGTTTTCCCGGTAATTGGGACGGCAATTTTGGGCCGTCCGGTTCCTAAATTAAGATTGCGACATTTAACGACTGTTGGCATGTTCAACGGCCCCTTTCTGTTTGTTTTGACCAAATAATTGATAATACCGAATCGTAATTAAAACAGCTAATACAAAGCCGATTAAGGCAATAATGACATCGAATAAGAAGATATTGGCTAAATTACTAGCCATGGTCCCCGTGACCAATGGAATCGTGAACGACGCAATCGAGCCGGCTGTATAAAAGGCGCCGGTAATCGTCCCTTTACCTTGTGGGAAGAAGGTCGACATCACCGTTAAGCCGAGTTGCATCACGCCACCAGCTGCGGAAAATCCCACAACAAAGGCCATGATTGAACAAACCAAAGCGGTTGGGAACAAGTACATCAATAGTAACGATAAGAACGAAATCAACGTGTAGACACCTAAAAATTGAATTTCTTTAACCGCCCGTTTCGCTAATGCGGCTGTCACTAAGACACAGACAATGGAACCAACACTGTAATAACTAATCAATGCTCGTGAACTGGCATCACCCATGCCGGCCACTTTTGTCCCGTACTGGCTGAGCCATTGGCTAACCAAATAAAATGTGGCTTGGGAAACGTAGCCATAAAGAATAAACAAGGTCCCATCGAACCATAAATTACCTTTTGACTTTGGCGCAACTGCTTTTGGTTCATCTGCTTTAGGGGCTGCTTGGTTAGCAACTGGGAATTTGCCAGCAGCTAGCATGAAAATCAAGTTCGCAACTAAAACGACAATACATAAGATAAATGACCAACCATACCAATAGTTACCCGCAACTAGAAAACTAACTAACAACGGTAAGCCAAATTGGCCAACAGAAATGAATGCTTTAATAATGACATTGGCAGTCCCTTTAGATTGTGGAAACATTTCCATTAAAGCGGGATAAGTGCCAGAATCTAAGAATGAGTTGGCAATTCCCGCCAAAATTCCAAAAATGTAAGCAACCGCAATCGACGGACTTAAGATAATCCCGCCGAAGAAGAGTAGGTAAGTAATTGTCCCAAGTACGACGAACGGCTTACGGCCAAACTTGTCCGACAGCCAACCGGAAACCAATAAGACAATCAACCGGCCAATTCCCAATGACGAAATCACAACCGCCACACCACCAGTATTGGTGTGCCACTGATTTGCCAGTGCATCCATGTTTTGCGCCAAGATAATAACGCCCATCCCATGAATAAAGTAATTTAAATATAAACTAATGGCAGTTGGCATATATTTATTTTTCATTGCTGCCCTCCTATGGCTGTCGCTAATTATTTAGCATCTTCATCAAATAAAATGTGGCGAATATAGTCAACCGGCATGTCTTCACCAGTCCAAAGTTTGAAAGCGGCCGCACCTTGTTCTAGCATCATGCCAAGCCCGTTGAAAACATGTTCCACACCGGCTGCTTTAGCAACTGACATGAGTTTAGTCGTCCGTGGGGCATAAACCGTGTCAAACACAATCAAATCCTTGCGGAACCAAGTTGGATCATCTACCAAGGTTTCATTTTCCAATGGTTTCATCCCAACACCGGTTGAATCCGTATAGATGTATGAATCTTGAATTTCAGCTTTGAAATCGTCACGATCTTCTAAGGCATGGAGTGTTGCATGGCAATTAGTCCGTTCATTAATGAGTTTGACGTTACGTTCAGCATTTTCCCATTCAGCATCGTGTAAGTTAAAGATTGATAAGTCGCTAACACCATCTAAAGCTGCCTGAACCGCAATCGCTGTGCCAGCACCACCGGCACCTGCCAAAGTCATCTTGTGGCCGCGAATATCTAGTCCTTCGTCAGCTAAAGATTTCATGAAGCCAATCCCATCGGTGGTATAACCCGTTAAGACGCCGTCATCATTGACGATCGTGTTCACCGCACCGACCATCTCAGCGGCAGGATCTAATTTATCTAATAGTGGGATGACCTTTTGCTTGTTAGGCATCGAAATATTTGAGCCCCGCATGTCCAAGGTGCGAATCGATTGAATCGCGGCTGGTAATTTATCGTTACCGACTTCAAACGCTAAGTAAGCGTAATTCAACCCTAATTTAGCAAACGCATTGTTATGCATTGTTGGCGACATGGAATGCCGAATCGGATAAGCCATCAAGCCAATTAGTAAAGTATGTCCATCAATTCGTTCTGTCATCATAATCCACTCCTAAAAAGTTATTTTATTTTTGATTTTGTTACTCAATTCACTTGTCATGTTAGCAAATTGGTTTAATATAATAAATAAAGAGTTTTCAATTAATTGATTTAATTATTCTATCAATGGAAGGGGTTACATTAAGATGAACCTACGACACCTAGAATTTTTTAAAGAATTAGCCCGAACGCAGCACATGGCTAAAGCCGCTGAAAACCTTGGTATCTCGCAACCAACACTCAGCTATGCCATTAAAAAGTTAGAAACTGAACTCGGCGTGCCATTGTTCGAAGCGGATGGCCGAAATATCAAATTAACTGAGATTGGCGCGGTCTATTTAAAGTATATTACGGCTAGTTTAAATGATTTATCACAAGGTAACGAACTGGTTCAAGAACTTATGAATCCTGACACTGGTCATGTCAAATTAGGGTTCACTTACACTTTAGGCCAACAATTGGTTCCTGAGCTGATTGCCAACTTCCAAGCAAACGCGACTAACCGGGCCATCACTTTTCAACTGGGTCAGGGCAACTCTGCGGATTTAATCCAAGGTTTAGCCGATGATCGGTATGACCTTGTCATGGCCTCTAATATTGATAAGCTTGGTGACTATGCGACTGAAAACTTGTTTGATTTCATTCCACTAGTGCAACAATCAATTATGGCAGCGGTCTCTAGCCAACATCCGTTAGCCGCTAAACCCAAGCTACATGTCGCAGACTTAGCACCCTATCCCATGATCATGTTCTCACACAATAGTGGGCTACGACCATTGATTGATCAAATTTTAGCACGGGCCAAGGTCACCCCTCAGATTGCCTACGAAGTCGAGGAAGACTACACGATGGCCGGATTTGTGAGCTACAATTTTGGCGTCGCCCTGATGCCCTATTTACCATTGTTAAAACAAAGTAATAT
Organism: Lactiplantibacillus pingfangensis; assembly: GCF_005404945.1. Taxonomy (GTDB): domain Bacteria; phylum Bacillota; class Bacilli; order Lactobacillales; family Lactobacillaceae; genus Lactiplantibacillus; species Lactiplantibacillus pingfangensis. The sequence continues at coordinate 48,636 of NZ_BJDG01000015.1, forward strand.
CTTATTAAAACCGCTAATTGACCAACCTTTACAGCATCAACTCTACCTGATCGTGAAAAGCAATCATTTCACCACACCGTCCGTCCAGCGGTTTCAAGAATTTAGTCGTAGTTACTGTTGGCAGCATTACACCACTCAGGATCGGTTGATCTAAAATCATAACTATTTGACATGCTTAAAAGGGGCGATGACCTAGGTCATCGCCCCTTTAGTACGCCTAAAACTCGTTCAAACGTGATCGAGTTTACTCGACCGCTTCGCTGTGTGTGCGGGAACACGTGATAAATTTAGCACAATCAAACTGCATAAGACGCCAACCGCCGCAATGCCGACGTCGAACCACATAATATTTTGAATACTCTCAATGGAGATCCAAGCCGTCACAATTGGAATGGTAAACGACGCTAAGCCACTGGCCGTATAATAAATCCCAGTAATTCGACCTTTTGCATGTGGAAAAACGTCACTCATCACAGTCAGCCCAAGCTGCATCACGCCACCTGCAGCGGTACAACCAATGACAAATGAACTAATCAAAGCCGCTGACCAAGTTGGGAGTAACACTAAAACTAACAGTGCCACTAATGATAAAACGGTATCAACTAACATAAACCAGACCGGCTTTAAGACGCGTTCAACTAACAAAGCAGTCACAATGACTCCTAAAATTGACCCCACGCTATATACGCTTACTAATAGCCGCGCATGAACTAAATCTAATTTAATCACGTCACTCCCATATTTGGTCAGCCATTGACTCACTAGGTAAAAAGTCGCCATTGAAATATAGCCAAAAAGTGTTAAAACAACGCCCATGATTAACTGTTTAGACGTTAATTTTACCTTTGAAGTCGCCTGTATCGTTGTCGTTTTAGCTGCCGTTTGCGTGGACAAAGCAGGAAATTGACGCGCTCGCAACAAAATAAAGTTCAAAACCAATAAGACCACGCAACCGATAAAGGACCAGCCGTACCACCAGTTTAGGTGATCTAGGCCAGCGACTAGTAGTGGCAATAATAGCTCACCAATCGAGGCAAATGCCTTAATCATAATATTGGCAGTGGCTTGTCGTTGTGGATAGAGTTCCATCAATGCCGGATAAGTCCCGGAATCTAGGAAAGAATTCGCCATTCCTGCTAAAATTCCGGCACCATAAGCAACCACCATATTTGGTGATAAGACAATCCCCACAAAAAACAAGGTATAGGTCAAAATACCCAATTGCACAAATACTTTACGCCCCAACCGATCCGAAAGTGATCCCGCCAAATACAACACTAATAGGCGGCCAATGCCTAGTGAAGAAATCACCAAAGCAACGCCCGCATCGCTAACTCGCCATTGACGGCTCAAGACCGTCATGTTCTGTGCTAAAATCACGATTGCCATCCCATGCACTAAATAGTTGAGATAAAGGCAAATCGTCGTCTTAATCCGTTCAGTCTGTGTCATTTGAGGATACCTGTGCCTTGTTAGATTTGAATTGAGTAACAAAACACTTTGCTCACCTATTAACTAACTATTTAAACGGAAACGGTTTCATTTGTCAAGCATCACTAAATTTTCCTTTAAAGAAAAATAGCGCCCAGCAATATGCTGGACACTACTTATAATCTGCTAGCTCAAGTCAATATCAAGTGGATTAGTTTTCGGCGCTGCCACTTTTTTCTTTTCTAAACCGTTATTTTTGATCACATCTTGATACCAATAGAATGACTTCTTCCGATAACGGTCAAGCGTGCCATGGCCTTCATCGTCCAAATCAACATAAATGAAGCCATAGCGTTTGCTCATTTCACCAGTTGAAGCACTGACCAAATCAATGCAGCCCCATGGTGTATAACCCATTAAATCAACGCCGTCAGCAATTGCACCCGCCATTGCTTGAATATGTTGCTTTAAGTAATCAATCCGATAATCATCTTCGACATAATAATCTTTATCAGGCTTATCAATCGCGCCTAGACCATTTTCAACGACAAACAATGGTTTCTGATAACGATCATAGAGTTCATTCAAGGCAATTCGTAACCCTGTTGGGTCAATTTGCCAACCCCAGTCGCTAGCTTTCAAGAATGGATTCTTAACGCCACCCATTAAGTTGCCGGCAACCGTGTCGGGATCGGTATCAGTGGTTTCAACCGCCATCGACATGTAGTAACTGAAACCAATATAATCAACCGGATATTGCTTCAATAAGGCTAATTCGCCATCGGTAATTTGCAAGTCTTCAAATTTCAAGTCATATTGTGCCAATAGCCGCTTAGTGTAAGCCGGATATTCCCCACGTACTTGAACATCACCACAGAAATAGTTGAAATCTTGGTTTTGTTGTAAATTAGCTAATTGGTTAACAGGATTCGAATCATAGCTATAGCTCGTTGCGTATAGAATCATGCAACCAACTTGTAAATTCTTCCGTAACTCGTGCGCAATTTTGACTGCTTTAGCACTGGCCACGAATTGATTATGCCAAGCCTGAAAAACATTCTTTTTATCATTAGCGCCAGTTGAAGGCACCATACCTTGGCCCATCACTGGAAAATGAGCCGCACTATTGATTTCGTTAAAAGTCATCCAATACTTAACTTTATCCGCATAACGGGTCAAAACGGTCCGCGCAAAGCGTTCGTAAAATTCGATCAAATAGTGGTTCTTCCAGCCGCCGTACTTTTTGGCTAAGTTAAGTGGCAATTCATAATGTGAAATCGTGATAACAGGTTGAATATCATGTGCTAAACATTCGTCAATCACGTCATCGTAAAATTTCAATCCAGCTTCATTCGGTTCAGTTTCGTCACCATTGGGAAAGACTCGTGACCACGCAATTGAAAAACGGTAACACTTAAAACCCATTTCAGCAAATAACGCAATGTCTTCCTTGTACCGGTGATAAAAATCAATGCCTAAATGATTGGGATACGTATATTTAGCTTCATCAATCGTCCAATCAAAATCTGGTTGTGAAACGATGGCAAAGCGCTCTTTGCCCCCAGGTAACGCATCGGCGATGGAAAGCCCCCGACCACCTTCTTGATAGCCACCTTCGAGTTGGTTAGCGGCAGTCGCGCCGCCCCATAAAAATCCTTCTGGAAATGCTGACATTCTATGACACCCTTTCTTTCTGGCCTATTTCATGGGCATGTTAGCCCTTACATTATCAGTATAAGCAATCTTAGTCGGTAAATTCAACCTTAAATGTAAGCGAATTACTAAACGTTAACTAAAAATCGCAGCTGTAGCAGCCGCGATTATGTTTACCGCTTTAAAACATCTTCAGAACGCAACCATTTACTAATATCATCACGGTGTTGGCGCATATATTTTGAATAAACAATATCCAACTGAATTAAAATTGGAATTTGTGGCGAAACATTTCCCAATTCTTCATCCGCAGAAAAATTGGCAGCAAAAATCGTTTCTTCACAATAATCAATCAGTGGTGAGTCTTCATTCGCCGTAATCAACAAAAATTTCGCACCATTGGCTTTACCTGCTTGAACGGCGGCCAACATATCTGGATCTAGCCCGCGAACCGATGCCACCACGACTAAATCACCCGGTTGCAATGAAATCGCAGACAATCGAAGTGAGTGTTGATCACTAAAAACTTGGATGATTTTCCCAAAGCGAGCAAATTTGAAATCAAAATCATGACCAGCAAAAGAATTAAACCCTAATCCCCAAAACATGATCAACCGCGTCTCAGCAATCAAATCACAAAAATTTTGAACGGCCTGACTACGATAAGCCGCATCACTACGGGTCGCTAATGCATGGTAACTCGCAGTCACTCGGGTTGAAATCAGGCTAGCATCTGTCGTCTGATCACTCAACGACATGCTATATAAAAAATTTAATTCCTTAAAATTATTTAGTCCCAACTTTTTACAAAATCGCGTAATTGAAGGTGGTGATACACAAATTGTTTGTGCTAATTGACTGATACTCCGTGCTGGTTGCTTACTAATAAAATAGTCCGCAATACTTTGCTCAACGGCAGTAAAGGTATTACGCCGCGACTCAATTAACAAAAACAGATCATCTAAATTACGCCCCATAACTTATTCCCTCTTATTGATCTTAAAAGTTTTTATTTCTCCTGGTCGAAATGTTTCACATGAAACTTGGGTCACGGTCCCTAACTCATGTTGCAGATGACCAACTAAATCAGTTTCACTTACAAAAGCCGGCTGGGCTAAATCGAAAAGCGCTTCGCCTGTACAAGCCTGCTTACTAGGATTATAAACCCTAAGTAGCCAGCCCGACGCGTCTCGACTCTCCGTTAAACTGCTGAACACTAAACTTTCAGTTGTGAGCGCAATTAGTGGTTGACTGCTTACTGGTTTAGGCAATGGCTGCATCACAAAATACTTTAACGTCGTCGTAAATAGATTGATCTGCTGATTCTGATAATACGGCTGACTAATCGCATAATGTTGGAAAGCGCGCATCGTGTCCGCTGGATTAAATGTCGTTCCTAGTAACAAAGCAAATTTGAAATGTAGCTTTTGCTGTAACTGGCTGTCTGGCGTGGGAATATATCTAAATTGATTTCCAGAGGCCACCCCTGGCCGTCTAATTAAATCCGGTCGTCCTAAAAAACCGACTGACCGAAAAAGCGTTAATGCAATCTGCTGATAATTTGGGCCGATTAACTGATATTCTTTGATTCCTTTAGCCATCACGGTCCAGCTGGACGTTTGATCGTGACTGTTCACATAATGTAGCATCGGATAGATGGCCGTTGGTTCTTCTTTCCAACCAAGCTGCTGCCAATCATGCAGATGCGGATCTTCGACACCACGACTCAGATAGCCAAAACTCGTATCAGCATACGACTGCTGGGCCTTAATCTTTGAATTTAAGACTGCTCGTAACCGATGATCCCGTGCTTGATTATCAATTACTAGATGAATCTGTAAAGGGTCGTCAGCCGTCAAACGTAATTCCAATTCATACGTTTCCGTAACAGTGGCTTGTTGGCGGGCACGTTCAGCCAAATCTGCAGGTAACTGCCAGTGACCAATCAACCGCATGGCTTGTCCCGTCTGACCAATCTGACACTGTACTCGTGCATCTTCAAATGCTAACTTCAATAACTGATCCTGATACGCAGGCGAATAATCATAAGTATCTCCTTCATCGCCACCATCTTCAAACCACAAAAAATCAGAATACGTCTGTTGCTGTTGCTTGTCGGTTAAGACTAACCGGCCATCGGTAAAGGTCACTTTTAACTGCTGATTTTCGATTTGACCAGCGGTAGTATAAGCGATTGGTGCAACCTCGGTCGAGACTGGTTTAACGTCTAATCGACACCATTGCAACGCTGGTAAACTTAGTCTAGCCTGACACTTAAACTTGTAATAGTAGTCTTCAGCAGCATATTGTGAGTCATCTCGCTGAATCTGACCATCATACTGCCGTTCGACAGCTAAAACATCAACTGGCACCGCCTGCCCCTGTGACTTAATCTCAAAATTAGGTGACTTTAAAGACAAATTAAACGTCACCGTTTTCTCAATCGGAAATGGCAGGGTATTAAAGAAAGTTAACTCGTTACGCTGCAATTCTGGCTGTGACTCAGCTAACTTACGCGTTAAATAATCGACGGTCGAATAGGATAACTGATCTGCTTCACGTAGTCGTTCTAAAATAATCTGATTCGTCGCATCACTGTTACAACCGCCGGCACTATCATGGGCCTGATTACGCACAACGAGCTTCCAGATCTTATTTAACAGGGACTTTTTGTATGGCACACCTGCTTGGTCAGCCATCACCATCAATGGTTCCAGTTGATAGATTAAGCGTCGTTCTAATTTGTCATTTAAATATTTTTGATCATAACGAGAAGAATAAATAGAACGGTGAATCTTAGAAACTGATGGACTAATAAACTCCCCCGTCACATGATCCAATTCGTCCTGGTGCGCGTTAAGTGCCTTAAATAACGCTGGGTAGTTACTTTCAACCAACTGTTGATCCGTTTGTTTTAACGCTTGATTATAAAAGGCAATCCGAGCCTTCAAGTTATGATCGACATAACGCTGATCACCACCGACTGGCAAGGCAATCGCTGTCAGACTCGTCCCGGCGACAATTGTTTTCATTAAATGCTCCGGCTGATCGTCATCAATTAGACCAACCCCAACAAAATAGCCGTCCTTAATATTTAAAGCCGTCACCTGAGACCCATCCTCTGAGTCCCAAACGAACTCTCGATTTTTAGTCTTATCGGCAGACAGTCCCCGCCAAAAAACCGCATCTTTAATCCCCATGCCATTATAAATTTTTGGCATATCAGCGCCCTGACCGAAAGAATCTGGCAAATAGCCAATCGACTGAGTACCGCCTAATTCAGCAGCCATCGTCATCCCTAAATCCAAGTTACGGATAATCGATTCACCCGTGATAATGAGTTCATCCGTTTGCGTATACCAAGGACCAATAAATAAGCGGCCATTGAGCACCCATTTAGTTAATTCCTGACGTTTTTCGGGGTAGGCATCCAGATAATCATCTAAAATACTCATCTGTCCATCTAATAAGTAGTAATCAACTGTTTGTGCTTGTAACGCCTGAAAGACTTCATCCATATGATACACAAACTGAATCAACGCTTCATTGCGCGTAAAGTACCACTCAAAATCCCAATGAGTATGTTGAATGACGTGTACTTGCTTCATTTTTTTAGTCCTCCTTAAGACAAAACGGGGAAGCCGCTGCTTCCCCGTTTGCTGCTGACCTTAAATTTCTTCAATTGCTTTCGCTAACACGTCGCGATCATCGTTTTCGATCACCGTGCGGCTAAAATCTTCATCCATCAGTTTCCGCGCAATCTTGCTGAGTAATTTCAAATGTTTGGTCGCGCCATCCTTAGGAATTGTTAGGAAAAAGCCTAATTTGATCGGCTGTTTATCCAATGCTTGCCACTCAATGCCATGGTTAAATTTCACTAGAAAGAGCCCGGGTTTAATGACACTAGCATCATTACTGTGAGGAATCGCAATCCCGTTTTTAAAACCGGTGGTCGCCTCAATTTCACGATCTTTGAGCCCTTGGCAATACTGATCCGCACTTGTCACATAGCCACATTCGGCGACAAACTTAGCCACATTGGCAAAAGCTTCCACTTGCGTCTGACTATCATGATCATAATAAATATGGGTGTTATCGAAAATAGCTTTTTCCATCTTAAAATTCTCCTTTAATCATTTCCCAGCTCTGCTTGTTCGGCTGCTTCGATCACGCGATCTGTTCGTGTGAACCCGATGATTAGTGCAGTAACCGCAATCCCCGCACTGACACAGGCAATCCAAGTGACAAATGGAATTGGTTGCTCGATATACCCAATAAAGGTCCCTAGTGGTGAGCCAATCCCGCCATAGAATTTACAACCCGTTGCGGCAACTAAACCACCAGCGGTTGCAGAACCAACCACGTTCGCAATAATCATCCGAATTGGATCTGCTGCTACGAATGGGATGGCTCCTTCAGTGACACCAACTAATCCCATCCCTAGCGCGGCACTGGCAGCGGTTTTTTCATCCTTCGAGAATTTCCGTTTCCAAATAACTGAAGCCAGCCAAACACCTAATGGCGCAACTGAGATTGCTGCTTGTGCAGCCGTCCCAGGTACAAAGTTCGCGTGCGTGGGTCCGTATTTTCTCATCGTGTCAGTAAAGACTGCTGTCCCGAAGATCAAGGCCGTCTTGTTGACTGGGCCACCCAGGTCAAACCCAATCATGGCACCGATTACAGCGCCTAAAATGATTGGGGCACTGGCTGAGTTTGCATTAATCCAATTCAGACCAGAATATAAGCCATCCATTCCGGCCGCAATCGGCTGACCAATGACATAGAAAACGACCAGCGATATAAATAGAGTGGCGATGAATGGGATAATCATAATTGGCACAATTGGTTGTAAGATTTTTGGCCATTTGATTTTTTTAAGTAATTTAACAAAGTAACCAACAATGAAAGCCACTAAAATTGCTGAAATAAAGCCACCGCCAGCCTTAGCGTGTAATAACTCTTGATCGTTAGCAATGTATGCCCCAATCATGGCCGGTGCAATCGCTGGTTTATCGGCAATTGAATTAGCCACAAACCCGGCAAATAATGGAATCATTAACTTGAAACCCACTTGACCAACTTGGAATAAGTTGGACATCAACATTCCCATCGGCGTTTTAGTATCAAAGCCCCATTTAACGATCCGACCTAAATCATCTTTTTGAAAAGCATATAAGTTTGCGATGGTTAAAATCAATCCAGCCGCGATGACCATTGGAATCATGTATGAAATCCCGCTCATCACATGTGTGAAGAAGTTGACCTTCTCTTTGTTGCTACCAATTTGAATCTTGCCGACCTTACCACCTTTTTTACCGAAGACCGTGGCCTCGGCTTCAGCTTTTTCTAACACCGCCGTACCATCATTAATCGCTGCATTGGAGTCGGTCGTATATAGTCGCTTACCCGTGAAGCGAATCGGATCAATCTTGATATCCGCCGCAATCACCACTAAGTCAGCGTTTTCAATATCTTCCGCTGTTAAGATATTTTCTGCCCCAATCGCCCCATCAGTTTCAACTTTAACTTCATACCCTTTCGCTTTGGCAGCCTTTTCAATTGCTTCCGCAGCCATGTAAGTATGGGCAATACCAGCCGCACACGCCGTCACCGCGATAATTTTTTTTGTCATTTATTACGCCTCCTCATATCTTTTTTACAATTTTGAGTTTATAGCATAACGGCAACATGGTAAACGGTTTCAGTAAGAACTGATTCAGTTTTCAGACCCTTTCAGATTATTGAAATAATTTACAGTCAACTCCCGATAATCGTTGGTTGCCAAGTAGTATATACTAAACGATACGCTGAAAACAGGCACTTATGTTCCATCGAACAAGACGTGTTAAACTTGATTAATACTATTATTTTTCGAAGGGATTATTAACATGACTTATAAAACACTACTATTTGACGTCGATAATACGTTAATCGATTCAGCGACGATTGCTTCTAATGTTCTACATAAAATCACGGCCAACTATGGCTTTGATGTTCCGGCCGCAACCGTTCGCAGCTTAGTTGGTATTCCTACTGACAAGATTTTGCAGCGCCTTAATTTAAATCACGTCCAGGAGATCACGGCTGATTTCACCCAAGCAATTGGCCAGCATAAGGACGAATTACAATTTTTTGATGGTATCCGCGAGACTTGGAATCAGCTAAAGGCGACCGGTGTTCAAATTGGTATCGTCACTTCAAGAACCGCTGCCGAGGTAACTAGTGATCTCGGCAATTTCCCAGAAATCACTAGTGCGCCAATCATTGTGACCGCCGATCAAACAACCGAGCACAAACCAAGTGGTGCACCATTAGAATATGCGATCCAACAACATCACTTAGTCAAAGCTGAAACGATGTATGTTGGCGATACCATTTACGATTTACAATCCGCTTTAAGCGCTGGTATCGATTTCGCCAGTGCCAGTTGGGGAGCTCTGCCGACCACTGACTTTTCAAAAGCGACATATCAACCGCAAGAACCAGGGGATTTGTTGAAGCTGGTAACAGCCTAAGTCCAAATAAAAAAACATGCCTCTAAAATTCAGACAATTTAAGTCGAATTTTAGAGGCATGTTTGATTATCTTTCAACATAGAAGCTTTAAGTCAGTTCAAATTAATTGAGCTCAACTTAATTCTGCTGAAATTTTTCAAGATACTTCTTAACAATGTTTTCAGTTGAAAAGCCATATTCTTTCATCATAATGTTAGCATCACCACTAGCACCGAAATGATTAATACCAATATTAATCCCATCTAACCCAGTATATTGATTCCAGGCCTGTGTGGAACCCATTTCGATTGATACACGATTTCTAACACTGTCTGGCAAGACACTATCTCGATATTCTTCGGATTGCTGTGCAAACAATTCAAAGCATGGCATTGAGACAACTGACACATCAACATTATGTTTACGTAGTTCTGTTTGTGCTGAAAGGGCGAGTGTTACCTCAGAACCAGCTGCCATCAAAATGCCATCAGGAACTGCATTCTGACTAGTAGATAATGTATAGCCCCCCTTATGAACACCAGCCGCAACTACAGCTTTATACTCATTCAACGTGGGTAAATTCTGCCGTGAGAGCGCAAATGTTGCAGGATGAGTCGTCTGATTTAACACATATTTCCAGGCCGCAATTGTCTCTAGCGCATCACCAGGACGAAATACTAGCATTCCTGGCATCGCGCGTAACCCATCTAATTGCTCAATTGGCTGATGAGTCGGTCCATCTTGACCTAGTGCAATGGAGTCATGGCTGAACAAGAATAGACTTGGAATCTGTTGTAAGGCCGCCATGCGCATTGAATTACGCATATAATCTGAAAAAACGAAGAATGTACTGCCAAATGTTCGCGAGCCACCATACAATGTGATACCGTTAACTGCTGCACCCTGTGCAAACTCGCGCACACCGTAAAAGATATTACGGTTTTGTGGCGTTTTATCACTGTAACCAGCATCATTTTCAAAATACGTCTTATTAGAACTCGACAAGTCTGCCGAACCACCCCAAAACTCGATTTCACTGTCCTTAGTGGTTTGCAATAACTTATGCATCGTCACTCTAGTGGCTTCACTATTTGTTACATCGATTGCCAAATCCTGGTCTGTAACCTTAGCATCATGATGGAAATTATCTAATAGTTTCTTCGCTAACTTTGGATAGTTCTTCGTATAGGCTTTCAACGTATCCAGCCACTGGTTCTCTTGTTCAATACCATTATTACTAATAGATTTAAATGTCTCATAAATTTCTGAAGGGATAATAAATGGTGCATCAGGCCAACCTAGAACCGCTTTGGTTTGTTTAACCTCATCAACAGTTAGTGGATTACCATGAACACTATTTTGATTAGCATGTGGTGAAGCATAACCAAGAGTGGTCTTCACTTCGATTAACGTTGGCCGATTTGATTCGTCATCAGCAACTTGCAGGGCTCCATCTAACTTTTCAAGATCGTTACCATCATTCACCCGTAAATAATTCCAACCGTATGCTTCAAATCGTTCACCAGCATTGTCACTTAATTCCTTATCAGCACTAGAATCAAGCGTTACACCATTGGAATCGTACAGTACAACTAGGTTATTTAACTTTAAATGACCCGCCAAACTAGCCGTTTCGTGGCTGATACCTTCCATCAAATCGCCATCACTAACAATCGCATAGACCTTATTGTCAATAACAGGAAAACTCTTCCGATTGTACAAAGCAGCCAAATGTTTTTCGGCCATTGCCATACCAACAGCCATACCTAGGCCTTGTCCAAGTGGACCGGTTGACGCATCAACACCAGGGGTACCAATCTCAGGATGACCAGGAGTTATACTCCCCAATGTCCGAAATTTTTTTAAATCTGCCATTGAAATGTCATAACCCGCTAAGTGTAAAGTTGCATAGAGCATTGAAGAACCATGTCCAGGTGAAAGAATAAACCGATCACGGTTAAACCAAGTTGGATTCTTAGGATTAATTTTCAAATGCTTTTTAAACAACAAATACATCATTGGCGCGGCATCTAATGGAAAACCTGGATGCCCAGAGTTAGCATGCTGAATCATATCAATACTAAGTGCACGAATCGCATTTACAGCAGCTTGATCTTTATCATTAAAACTCATCATCAACACTTTCTCCCTTCAAACTTATTTTGTCGTCGTGGCAGCTTTGTGATTTGACCGACGACCAACAAAAACAGAGGCTAAAATAAATAGTACAAAAGCAATAAGAATACCAGCTGTGATTGCAGCAACACCACCAGCATGACCAAGCCAACCAACGTATGATCCAACAATCCCAAAGTCTGAGTCTGAGAACATTGCGTTACCTAAGCCAACTTTACCAAGCACTGGAATTAAAGCTAATGGCAAAAAGCTAATAAAGATACCTTGCACAAATGAACCAATAATAGCACCACGACGACCGCCAACAGCGTTACCAATGACCCCAGAGGTTGCACCACACATAAAGTGAGCAACGACCCCAGGAATAACAATCACAGTATGCAATCCAATCATTGCAAACATACTCAAGACACCGCCGACAAAACTTGAGAAGAAACCAACAATTACAGCATTAGGTGCGTATGGGAAGATAATTGGACAATCCAACGCAGGAACAGCATTTGGTACTAAGCTTTCTGAAATACCTTTAAATGCAGGAATAATTTCGTTAAGAATTAACCGAACACCTGCCAAAATGACATAAACACCAGCAGCAAAAGTACCCGCTTGGATAATTGCAAAGACAATATAATTAACATCGCCACTCATCTTACCAACATAAGCTGGACCAGCAAAAATTGCTAAAATAACATAAATGACAACCATCGTTAGCGTAATTGAAACTGTCGAATCACGTAAGAAAGAGACACTCTTTGGAATGTTTAAATCTTCAGTAGATTTGGATTTGTCCCCAAAAGTTTTGGCAACAACACCAGAGATAAAGTACCCAAAGTCACCGGTGTGAGCCAAAGCAACACTGTTCGTCTTAGTTACTTCACGCATGAACGGCTGAAGCAATGCTGGCATCAATGTATCAGCCACACCTAAGATTAACCCGCCAAGTAAAATTAATGGCCAAGTAGAGAACCCAGCAACAGACATAATAACAGCTAACATTGCTGACATGTATAACATGACATGTCCTGACAAATAAATGTACTTAAAGTTAGTAAAGCGAGCTAATAAAACGTTTACAATCATACTTACCAACATAATCAAAGCAGTGGAACTACCATAAGTAACTAAAACTTCAGCAACCACCGCTTCATTATTCGGAATAACTCCTTGGACATTGAACGCATGGATAAACATCTTACCCATTGGTGCCAAGGAACCGGAAACAATCCCCGCACCACCGGAAAGTACTAGAAAACCAATAAAAGTTTTAATACCACCAGTCATAACATCAGAAAAATTTTTCTTTTGTAAGACCAGACCTAAAACCGCAATTAGTGCAACCAGAATTGCTGGCGTACGAACAATACTAATAATTAAATCAAGTGTAGCACCCATTTTAAATCCCCCCGATCGACTTAGAGTTCGCCGTTATCTTTTAAATATTTTTCAACTTTAGTCTTTAATTCATCCTTATCAATAATACTGTCCAATACAGTCACATTTTCCTTACCCAAACGATCTTGAGCAGCATCCGCTAAGTCACGACCAACGAAGAAATGATCGGCCATATCTTTACTTGCACTGCCCATATCCATATGAGTCGTCTCAACATCCGTAACACCGAGTGCTTTTAAAATATCCGTAATGTTCATTTCAACCATAAAGCTTGAGCCTAAACCTGTACTACATACTGCTGCTAGTTTCATGTTTCTCACTCCTTAGAATTACATTCATAAATTCTTGACTGTTTTCTGCTACAAATAACTGTTGCAAAGTTGCTTTATTACCAAGTAAACTTGCCAACTCAGATAAAGCCTTTAGGTGGGCTGTTGCATCAACAGCAGCTAGTACAAATATCAATTGCACTTTGTGTTTTGAGTCAACAAGATCAATTGGTTGTTTGAGCTTCAACACCGACATACTTAAATGATTGACACCAGTTTCCGGACGCGCATGCGCTAGGGCCACCTTGCTACCAATATTGATATATGGGCCATTTTCGTTGACACTGTCGATCATCGCTGTGACATAGGAGTCCTTGATATCCTGATTTTCTAATAACGGTTTTGCCGCTACTTTAATTGCCGCTTCCCAAGACAAATTCTCAGAATCAGCAAAAGTTATGGTATTGGGTTTAACCAACTCACTAAGCATTGGCTGATACCCCCTTTCAAATTTTGATTTAGGATCAATTGAAAAGGTTAGAACCTCTTTTAGCCCAACAATTAAACCACTAATATTCTTGATATCAGCATTGTCTGCAATGACATCCAATAATGAATGAATCTGATTTGATTGTCCTTTTGAGTTAACGATGTTATGAATAGATAATTGCTTTTGTAAATAATTCAGACCATTTTCATCTAGTATTGGATCAACCTTTATGACATCGCGATTCAACTTTTCTAACGGAATTGTTGAAATAACAATATTATCTTCAATCATCTTCATCGACTGATACTGTTTCTTAGAGATCGGTCCTGACAACTTCAAATCTGGAAACGCTTTATTTAATTGCGCCATCAGGAACCTTGAAGTGCCGATACCACTTGAACAGACGATCAATGCAGACTTGCTATCTTGACTTTCACGAACAACTTGAGCACCAAAATAAATTGCAATCAACGCAATTTCATTTTCAGTCAACTTTTGACGACTTAATTTTTCAAACGGATAAATTGAAATTTTAGTATACGTGTAAATATCTGGATAATCATCACGAATCTTAGTAACCATGCCATCCACATATTGATGATGATATTTGACACGATAATAGGTCGAAAGCAAATGAATATATAATTCCCGACTTAATTGCTTTTCATCTTTGAAAGTGACACCTGAAATTTGTTTGAAATTTTCAACAACTAAATTAGAAACACTAACAATATCTTTCTTAACATTGTTATGCCCCTGGGTATTCAGTTGACCTTCCAATAAGAGGCTCTCTAAGTAATAACACTCATCAGTATGCTCAACCAATTCACTGCCAAACTGAATAATAAATGAGTATGTGAGATTATATTCATTACTCTTTTCCATCTCATGACGATCAGAATCATCGGGTAAAAATGTTTTGAACTTCAAAATTCGGTTATTCATCATTCGATGTAGGACTAATGAATAATAACTTTCAAGAAACAAAACCATGTCGTCTGAATAAGTTTGATTAGTCGTTGCTTCAACGGTCTGTATCCAATCATTCAGCATTAAGCTCAAGCTCACTAACTCGGCAAGTGCTGGAATTGTTTTAGCCTTGTTTAGGAAAGCACTAAGTAGATGATGGTGTTCACGTAACTTAACTTGCATATAATTTCTGATTGACAGTTCCGATCCGATTAACTGATGACCAGTTTGATCCGCAGCAATTACAATGTTATATCGTGTCAACTTGGCTTTCAGCTGAGACAAATCAATTAGAACTGTATTTTTACTGACATCTTCCCAAGTCATCAGCATTGATGTTGTAACTTGATCACCTAGGAAAAGCAATAACAAATCGAATATTTGGCGTTCCTGACTAGATAACTTACCAATGTGAGGCACCCTATCTTCATCAGATGGGTTGAGCATTTTCAATTGTTCTTTAGTGCTATCCGGTAAAAAATAACCTTGTCGATAGACGTTCCTAGGTGGTTCTATTTTTTGTGCCAGACATTTGTTACTAATACTCGAAATAAATGAATAAACAGATCTTTTTGAAAATCCCATCTTCCTTACAAGCGTATTGATGCTTTGATAACCATCAGCATCAATTAATATTCTTAGGAGTTCCATTTCATTATCCGTAAAATGTATCGTCATGACTAATACCTCCTACAATCAATAGTATATGAAAGCGCTGTATTTTCTAAAAGAGCTAAATTTGCACACTCATTTGTGCAAAATTGAACTTATTACTTTATAGTGCCATTATCACAGCATATAAACTCGTGTTCTAACATATAAAGAATGATTCATAAGGTCAAGCATAATTCTGCAATGATAGCTATTGATTTGGCCAATACTTGTCTTATTTTCATCAAACATCATCAATATCCATACCAAGATGAACTGGCAACCACTTTTGACAAATTTTATCAGCTATCCACAAGCATTACTTTGCAAACGTTGAACTACCCATAAATACGACAAAAAAATGTTGTTAATGGCTAAATTATTCAGTCATCAACAACATTTTTCTAATTTGATGTTATTTCAATAAATCTTTCATTTCAACCTTATCATTTTGTGGCATGATCTGAATAAACACATGAATCTGTTTATCAATTAAACGTTGAAATGAAGCCTTTTCTTCATCACTAACCGAGATAGTATGATATAAACGTTCGCGACCTTTTTTAGCTCCCATACCACCGAGATCAATTTGAGAAATATCAATACCATGATCAACCAAGTATTCTAAAGTTTGTGGAACTTTTACTAAAACAATGGTCGGTGCCTCTAAAGGACTAGATAAGAAAGTCACAGCATCTTCTTTGTTAAAAACACCAATTGCCATTGTTTCTGGAATCGCATTTTCAAGAACGTTAATCATAAAATCATCTTTGGCCACGGCATCATCGACGACCAAGACTTGCTCAGCATTGGTCACTTTGCTCCAGGCTGTCATGACTTGACCATGAATTAAACGATCATCAATCCTTGTTAAGACTAAGTTTTGCATGTTTATGTCCTCCCTGGTTAGACAGATTAATCAATTCAATGCCTTTATTTTCATTCATCAATGCAGTATTTGTAAGCTCATCAGCGGTTGAATTTTCAGTTCTAGTGGTCACAACACTAATTAACATTGGTAGGTTCATCCCAGTAATTAGATTGAAATCATATTTACGCTTCAAAAATCCAGCAGAATTATACGGAGTACCACCTTTTATATCACAAAAGACAAGACTTTTTTTCTGGAAAGTCTTAAGCTTGGCTTCAATCTGATCACGATAATCATCTGGTGCCTGGCCTTCTTTTAATGACAGTGTCGCTATATGTTCTTGTGGACCCGCAATCATCTGCAGGCTAGCCAGTAACCCCTCACAGAACGGGCCATGACTAATTAGTAAAATATCAACCATTAATTAATCCCCCTATTTTACGATACCTAAAACATTCAAGTAAGATAAAGCTATTCCGACTACAAAGATGCCGATAATAATCCAAGTAGGATTTACTTTTTTAGCAACTAACCACCAAATCAAAACAGTAATCCCTAGTGGAATCAATCCAGGCGCCAACGTATTCAAGATTGATTGCAACTTCATCGTACTCTTGCCAACTTCCCAAACTAATGGCGTCTTCACCGTAACTCGAGTTGCAGCCATAGCACCAACGACCATCAATCCAACAATACTAAAGGCATTAGTAACCTTGTCGATCACACCATTCTTCAAAATCTGGATAACGGAGCTTTTACCTTGACGATACCCAAACATGAATAAAAAGTAACCTAACGTATAAATAATCAGTTCAAACACAACAGTGAATAAGATCGGGCCAAGATAATTTCCAGCCAATGCCATAGATGCCCCAACACTAGCTAAAATTGGGAAAAGTATCCCTTGTTGAACCGTATCACCAATACCCGCTGCAGGACCCATTAGACCAGTCCGAACACCATTAATATCATCTTCAGAAACTGCTTGGCCATTAGCACGAGCCTCTTCCATTGATAAGGCAACCCCATGAATGATTGGTCCAACCATATGTGGTTCAGTATTAAAGAACACCATGTATTTCTTCAATTCTTCAGCTTGGCGTTTAGGATCGTCATACAATTTTTTAATTGGATGAATCATCATATTCGTTAAGCCTAAAGCTTGCAATCGTTCATAATTATAAGCTGCTTCATCAGATTGTTCCCAAAGCCATGTCTTAACTAAATCACGATGAGTTAATTTTCGTTTGTAATCGGCCGCACTAATTGTTTCTGGCTCCGCATTCGCAGAGACCGCATCAGTTGCAATTGCCTCAGTCTGACCAGTTCGATTGTTTAAACTCAAGCGTCGAACTTGCTTCTTAGCAGTCTGATGAGCATTCTTTTTACCACTAGTTTGACTTACAAAGATTAAGAACGCAATTGCTGCAGAGAAAATGGCAATCGCCATAATATCTAATTTCAAATAAACTGCTAGGAAAAATCCAATAATGAAAAATGCATTTAAGCTACGTTTGCCAAGATAATTTAACAACATTGCAATCCCAAGTGCCGGCATTAGGCCACCAACAACTTCAAGCGCAGTCGTCAAATCTTTTGGAATCGCATTAATAAGTGCAGTTGCCCAAGTTTTGCCAAATAGTACTAAGCAAAAGGCTGGAATCCCATAAACGACAAATGAAACGATAAATGATGGCACATAATTTAACCAACGAATTGCATTAACATTACCTTTGTCCAATTCTTGATCAGCACGATGTACCCAGAAAGAATTAATAGTTTGGTAAATTTGAACCATCAATAAACCTAGCAAACTAAACGGAATTGCAAAAGTAACTGCTAATTTTGGATTAGCACCTGAAAGAATCGTCAAAGCAGTCCCATAGATTCCTGCAACCATTGTATTACTTGGCATGACCCCACCGGCATTGATCCAGCCAAGATAAACCAGCTGGATATTGGCACCGGCTAACATTCCTAACATCGGATGTCCCATGAAAATCCCGACAATAATCCCAGTTGTTAAGGGATACGTCATACAACGTGTAATGGGTGCAAAGAACCACCATTGTGAAATTATTGCTAAAAATGCAACTAAAATCGCTGATAATAACATATTTTGCCCTCCTTAGCTCAATGTTAATTACTTAGTAACTAAAGAATTGAAAACCCTAATGCTTCAACATCAGAATGAAATCCTTGAACTGTTTGTAGTGACAACTCTTTGGTACCCTTGCCCACCATTGATAATTTGTTAAGAACAGCATTCGTCACTGTGATAATATCAACACCAATTGATTCAGCTTGGAAAATATTAAATACTTCACGACAACTAGCCCATAATAGCCAAGCTTGATCATACTGATTGGTTAACTCAACTGCGGCTTTCATCAATGGCATGGGATCAACACCAGTATCAGCAACCCGACCAGCAAATACAGAAACAATATTGTGCGTGCCAGCCTTCAAAACTGGTAAGACCGCTTTAACTTGATCCAACGTCAAAATAGCGGTTACATTAACTTGAATACCTTGTGCAGATAACTTCTTAATTAACGGCACCGAAGATTCACCTTTAGTATTAGTAATTGGAATTTTCACAAAAACATTCTTTCCCAAAGATGAAATCTTAACCGCTTCTTTTTCCATCGTATCGAAGTCATCGCCGAAAACTTCAAATGAAACTGGCATGCCATCCACAGCTTTTAAAGCATCTTGTGCAAAGTTAACATAGTCCTTAACACCAGCTTTTTTCATCAAAGAAGGATTTGTTGTAAATCCAGAAACAGGCCATTTATCCTTAGCTTCAACCATTCCATTAACGGATGCACCATCGGCGTAAATATCGATATTAAACTTTGACATATTGAGAACCTCCAAATTTGATTTTGCGTTAACGTTACCGCAAATTGCCTATTTTTTGATAATGTCGCAAAGACATTATCATTATAAGAATTGCTGTTTACTTTGTAGATAATTGAGCTAACTTGCGAAAACGTTTCCACAACTTTATAATCCTATTAAACAACGTATAATCAATACTGTCAAGATTATTTTTAACAAGGGCGGAAGACAAGCATGAACAAAAAAAATAACGTGTCTATCAAAGACGTCGCAAAAGCAAGCGGTGTCTCAATCACAACTGTATCAAGAATTATCAATAATACCGGACGCTTTTCAAAAATCACTCAAAAGAAAGTTATCCAAACAATCAACGAATTGGGCTATGAACAGAATAAATTAGCCGTCAGCTTAAGATCTAATAAATCTAATACTGTTGGTATTATGGTTCCGGATATTACCAATGAATTCTACTCTGCAATTGTTAAGAAATGTGAGCAATTACTTTTTTCAAATGGTTATTCCAGTATCATTTGCAATACCGAACGAAGTGGTGAACGTGAAGCAGCCTACTCACAAGTTTTGATGGAACATCGTGTTGACGGCTTGATCATTATTTCCAGTGCCATTGATGCCCCAAAATTCTCTAGAACAACGACAGTTCCAACAGTCTATATAGATCGTGATCCCCATTCTCACAATGAATTAATTGTTTCATCAGATCATTATACCGGTGGTGAAATTGCGACAAACTTCATTTTGAATCACCAGTTGAATCCCTTTTTAATTATGACTAAAACGAAAACATCATCCACTATGGAACGGGTTCGCGCTTTTAAAGATGTTCTAAAAGAACACCAAGTTACAGATATCGAGGCAAGAGTGTTTTCTCTAGATTTAACCTCAGATAAATTTTTGGAAACGGTTCCATCTTTGGATGATTATCTACAAAAAATCGTATCCCTTAAAAAGCCTGCTGGTATCTTTGGTATAAACGATAACGTCGCCTATATGGTCATCAGGGCCGCTCAACGCCTTAACATTAGCGTACCTCAAATGATTAGCGTCATTGGTTTTGATGGGAATTCCTTTTCTGAAATTTCAGCGCCAAAAATTACGACTATCGCGCAAAATACAACTAAATTAGCTCAAGAGGCTTGTCGATTACTATTACAACAAATGACTACCCAGGACCAAGATATTTCTCCAGCCATCATCAAAATACCAGTGAAGTTAATTATTAAAGAAAGCACCATTCAATAATTCAAGTTCAACGACGAAAAGACCATCAAGAGAGGGCTATACTCCTACTTAGGTAGACAAGCAAATAATTAAAGCTTGTTTACTTAGGGAGGAGTTTTTAGTATGGGCCGAAAAGGAACTCGGTACAGTCTAGAAGACAAGCTAGCGTACATTGACTTAGTAGATCAAGGAATGAGTGCCAGACAGATTCAACATCAGTATGGTGTTAAAGATGACCAAATCAGACAATGGGTTCAACGATTCCAAGCAGAAGGATTAGACGGCTTGAAGCATCGGAAGGTCCACCGGTATTCACCGGAGTTCAAGCAGAAAGTGGTCGACCTATATTTAGCAGGAAACACCTCATATCCTCAACTAGCTAGCCAATTTAAGATTCCAAATTCAAGTGTCATCTATCAGTGGGTGAACCTGTATACTAGTGGTAAATCATTTAAAACCACTAGGAGGTCCCAACCCATGAAGACCGGTAGAAAGACGACACAGATCGAACGAATTGAAATTGTACAATGGGTCATCGCAAATGACTTAGATTATAACGGTGCCATTGAGAAATTTTCAGTCTCATATGGACAAGTTTATGCGTGGGTCAAAAAGTTCAAGCAGGACGGTCCAGAAGCTTTACAGGACCGACGCGGTAAGGATAAATCCAGTAAATCTAACTTAACCGATGAGGAGAAACAAGCGCTCAGAATCAAGGAATTAGAAGCACGAAACGCCTACTTATCAAAGGAGAATGAAGTTCTAAAAAAACTGAAGGAATTGGAAAGGAAGGATGCCCAACAGAGCCAAAATATCGTACC
>NZ_BJDG01000016.1 GCF_005404945.1 Lactiplantibacillus pingfangensis
GAAAGCGCCCAGCCACGGGGCGGCTGGGCGCTAATGATAGCTGATTACCAACAACAGTTGACAAAGAGCCTTTTTTTCTTCTTACGTTTTTTCTTTTTAGTCGCAGGGGGATCTTTCACAACTAGCTTGCGAGCTTTCTTCAACAACTTCTTCTGACCGGCAGCATCTAACTGTTGCCAAATCGTTAGCAATTCTGCATCAATCGTGGCTGGTGCCGTTTCTGGAATTGTCGCCCCGAGTAGCCATTCGGGATCGACTTTCAAAGCTGACGCTAAAGTGACGACCTTGTCATGTTTAGCAACATATTTGCTACTCAACCACTGACTAATCGAAGATCGCCCAATCCCAGTCGCCTTAGCCAATTGGGCGGATGTCATTTGGGCTTGTTGCATCGCGCTTTCAAGTCGTTCAGCAAAAATACTCATTCATAATTCCTCCCATCAAATTTAACTCAACGGATCCCAAGCAGGCAAGCGCCGCGCTGGTTCTTGGAGCAACGCTTGAAATTCAGGGGCTAAGAACTGCTTGTGAACGACCACTTCGTAGACATACTCATCGAACCAGTCTTGCGTCATGACGAAGTAACCTTTATCACCATTGGCATCGCCCCAACTATTTTCAACTTTCCATTTTGTTGGGGTATCATCGACAACATCAACCCCAGTCAACGTCATCGCATGACTCACTTCGCCTTCACCCGTCTGTAACCGTTGAGCTTTGGTCAAATGGCCATTAATGCCAAATAACTTAGCTGATTCATACAAGTGCGCATCTAAATACCCAGCTTTACGGTCCATTTGGCGCAAAACATCGTTGCCAAACCAAATTGTTTCGCCAGATTTAAGTTGTTGAACCGCAACATCCGTCAAAACGCCCATATCCACGTTCAAAAACTCAATCGGTTTGCCCCCGATGACATTGTCCTCATCCGGTAAACTGTATAGTTGATTTAACGGTTTATCTGGGGAATTAGTGACGACCACATAATCATCCAAATCAGTTTCAAAATAGTTCTGATAGAAGGCTTGCGGCGTTAACTGCGCTTCACGATGATACTTTTTATCGTCGTCACGATATTCTAAGTCAAACGTTGTCGGTGGTTCACCAAATGAATAGACCGCAATCCGATAAACTTCTTGTAACATGCTCTTTTCGAGTGATTGTAGTTCGGCTTCATCGGCGCCATCCATGACCAATTGACGCAGTTTTAGCCCATCTTTACGCAATTTACGACTCATGACTTCTTGAAAGTCACTCGTATTCGTCGTGTTGAATGTTTCTGGCATCACGCTGGCCGGCACAACACCGTACTTTTGCACAAGACTTGCCGCCATCGCCCATTGACCACCATCTTCACCAGGATTAGCAAATAAGAACTGAACTAAGCGATCACTAATTGGTTGGCGTGCAGTTTGTTCAACATTACGATAGAACATGTTAGCGCGTTCAATTTTATCCCAGAAAAACAAGTAATTTTGTGATAGTTCAAAATCTTTAACGTGATAATTAGTCGCAAATTTGTGCCGCAAGGTATTTAACAGCGAAAATTCCCAGCAACGGCCACTATGCTTCTGATTGCTAACTTTGCCAGTAGGTAACTCAATCGAGAACGTCCGATCCAATCGACTTGCCGCCTGGTTATCATAACTCGTTGCTTTAATACCATTTTTAGTGACTGCACGAGTCAAAACTGGTGCGAGTTGATCTTCTGCTTGTTTGGCACGTAGCGCAGCCAAAGCAGTTTTCGTTAATTCAGTTGCCATTTGATTACCTCCATTAATTCTCATTTAAAATTAATTTTATCTCATTAATCACAATTTTAGCCTTGTTGGCAGCGGAGTTCAATGTAAACGAACGCAATTTGTTTAGTTTTCTGAAGATTAAACGGGTTACTCTTCTAAACTAAATTAGTGGTGATCCCGCTCCGGCAGGCAGAATCGCTGTGCTATGGTGGGACTTTCCCAGCCATAGTGCGGTCTGTAACTTCGATTCAAAGTCGACAAACCGCGTCTTTGAATCGCCCTGTAAGATTAGGCGGCCAAGAACACCGACCAATCTTACCGACACAGCACAACGATTCTCCCTGCTTCCGCTAAACCTAGCCTAAAAACAGTTAAATTAGCTGGAAGTCGCCGCTGATGGCATCGGTCGTGATGGTGGCGTTGGGGCGGCATGTTTCTTGCCGGCGTTACGCCACGGACGGTCCGGGACACTTGCGATTTATGCAAGGGTTCCGGGCGAGGGACAAGACGTTCCTCAGGCTTGATCCGGTCCCACGACCGCATGTTATCAGTGGCGACTGGAAGCGGCCCTGTCAACTAATCTTCGTACCCTAATCATTGACATGGCGGTAATTGTTAGCGATTTTGATCTTTCAACCTTTTGTTCCAAACAAAAAGGGCTAATAACCAAGTTTCCCCGATTACTAGCCGATTATTTTTTAATAACTGATTGAATTAACATTACGCCGCTTCTTGGCATTCGTATCCCAGAATGGCACCTTAACCACGCCGAGAACCTTCTTAGCCGGCACGAAACCCCAGTAGCGACTGTCATTTGACACCGACCGATGATCTCCTAAAACAAAATAGCTGTTCTTGGGCACGCGCGTCGTTTTGACGGTCCAGCCATACTTGTCAGTCAGGCCACCTAAATCCCAATTACCGGTACCCTGAGTTCGCTCAAACTGGCTGATAAACTTTTCATTTAAGGCCTTACCGTTGACGTAAAGCTTTCCATCTTGGGAACTAATCGTGTCACCAGGCATCCCAATGACCCGTTTAACATATTTCACGGTTTTGGAATGTGCGTCTGGATCAACATTGTGCGCATAAAAAACAATGACTGATAAATGCTTCACTTTAGCTGGTTTAACCACCGCGACCCGTTCACTATTTTCCAAATTCGGCTCCATTGATGGCCCATCGACACGGACCATGGTGAAGACAAAATGTCGAATCACCATCGCAATCAGCAGCCCCACGACAATCGGTAACACCCAACTCATGATATTTTTGAAAGTTTTCATCCACCAGTTTCTCCCTTTATCCCCATGATAACTTTCAATAATTATAGCCTAATTACAAGTTTCTGTCCGATAATCGTCGATGAGTTTTACAAATTCGTAATTTCACCGTTCAATCGTTAGCAACTGCTTGCTGGCAAACATCCTAAATTTCCAGATTTTGAACCCACCGCCGTAAATTCCAATGCAAAATAAAAGCAGCGGCCACCAGGAAGTGATGACTGCTGCTTGTTAGTTTAATCTTGAACCTTAGCGATGCGCCCTTGTTGAATGTAAACACTCAAAATGGCAATATCAGCAGGATTAACGCCACTAATTCGTGACGCTTGTGCAATTGTTGCTGGTTGGATCTTCTTCAACTTTTGATGGGCTTCAGTAGCTAAGCCATCAATGGCATCGTAGTCGATCCGATCAGGAATCTTTTTCGCTTCCATCTTCTTCAAATGGGCTACACGTTCTTCAGCTTTCTTAATATAGCCAGCATATTTGATTTGGATTTCAACTTGTTCCACGATGTGCCGTTCCAATGGTTCAGCTGGTGCCGGGATAAATTTCATCAAGTCATCATAGCGCACTTCTGGCCGCTTCAAGAAATCCGTGGCTAAAACGGCGTCCTTGAGTGCCCCAGAATTGTGGGCTACCAAGAACTGATTCACTTCGTCATTAGGTTTGATGCGAATGTTGTCCAAACGGTCAAGTTCGTTGGTGATTGCTTGGCGTTTCGCTTCAAATGCCGTATAACGTTCATCATCAATCAACCCAAGTTCGTGACCCTTATCCGTCAAACGTAAATCGGCATTATCATGTCGTAAAATCAATCGATATTCGGCACGACTTGTTAACAACCGGTAGGGTTCGTTCGTTCCTTTAGTCACTAAGTCATCAATCATGACACCAATGTAAGCATCACTGCGCTTCAAGGTGAATTGACCACGATCCAAGGCACGTAAACCGGCATTAATTCCAGCCATTAATCCTTGACCAGCGGCTTCTTCATAACCAGAAGTCCCGTTGGTTTGACCAGCAGTGTAAAGATTCTTAACGAGTTTCGTCTCCAAGGTTGCTTTCAATTGATAAGGTGACACGACGTCGTATTCAATGGCATAGCCCGGCCGCATCATTTCAGCGTCTTCCAATCCCTTAATTGAATGCAAAATTCGTTGTTGCACTTCTTCAGGCATTGAAGTCGATAAGCCTTGAACATACCATTCATCCGTGTTTCGGCCTTCTGGTTCCAAGAAGAGTTGATGCCGCTTCTTATCAGCGAACCGGACGATCTTATCTTCAATTGATGGACAGTAACGAGGGCCAACGCCTTCAATCACACCAGTAAACATTGGTGCTCGATCCAAGTTTTCACGAATAATCTTGTGAGTTGTTTCATTAGTATAAGTTAACCAGCAAGATAATTGATGCGCAAGATCCAAATAATCTTCATCTTTCGTTTCAAAACTAAAATGATGTGGTTCTGGATCGCCAGGTTGTTCTTCCGTCACGCTGTAATCAATGGTATTCCCATCAACTCGTGGCGGCGTCCCAGTTTTGAAACGTTCAAGGTCAAAACCGAGTCGCTCTAAATCACCAGATAATTTCATCGCTGGTTGCGAGTTATTCGGACCAGAAGAGTACATCAATTCCCCGATGATAATTTTTCCACGGGCGGCGGTCCCAGTCGTTAACACCACACTCTTGGCGCTATAGCGGGCGCCCGTGTTCGTGATAACGCCTTTGCAGACACCATCTTCCACGATTAAGCCATCAACAATCCCTTGACGCAAAGTTAAGTTAGGTTCGCGTTCAATCGTATGTTTCATTTCTGAGTGGTAAGCGTGCTTATCCGCCTGTGCCCGTAATGCGCGGACTGCTGGGCCTTTACCCGTATTGAGCATCCGCATTTGGACATAGGTCTTGTCGATATTACGGCCCATTTCGCCACCCAAGGCATCAATTTCGCGAACAACGATCCCTTTAGCCGGTCCCCCAACGGATGGGTTGCAAGGCATAAAGGCGACCATATCCAAATTAATCGTCATAAGTAGCGTGCGATTGCCCATCCGCGCCGCTGCTAAAGCGGCTTCCGAACCGGCATGACCGGCCCCGACAACGATAACATCGTAGTCGCGACCAGTGTATTCCTTTACTTCTGTCATAATTAAGTCTTTCCTCCGTACCGTTTACTTACCCAAACAGAATTGGCTAAATAATTGATCGATTAATTCGTCTTCATAACTATCCCCGGTAATTTGACCGAGAAATTCCCAACAACGTGTCATATCAATTTGAACTAAATCAACCGGCATCCCGGTAGCAATGCCAGTTTGAACGTCTTGCAGCGCCTGTTTAGCTTGGTTCAATAAGCCAATGTGCCGCGCATTCGTTACCATCACGCTATTTTGACTACTTTCAATGCCCTCACTAAAGAATAACTTGGCAATCCGTTGTTCAAGTTGCTCAACACCGGCCCGTTGTAAGACAGACATGCTCAAAACATCAGCTGGATCGACCAACTTGAACAATTGAGTTTGGTCCAATTTAGCAGGTAAATCAGTTTTATTCAAAATAACAATCCGTTTAGACGCCTGCGTATCCGCCAATAAAGCTTCATCCTCAGCGGTTAGCGGTTGACTGTTATCCAACACTAATAACACTAAGTCGGCGGCACCAATCGCTTTACGACTGCGTTCAACCCCAATTTTTTCCACTTTATCGTCAGTATCACGAATCCCGGCCGTATCGACCAATTTCAACGGCACACCGCGGACGTTGACATACTCTTCGATCACGTCACGCGTTGTCCCAGCAACATCCGTCACAATCGCCTTATCTTCATGCAACAAGTGATTCAGCAAGCTCGATTTACCGACATTGGGACGACCAATAATCGCAGTCGCCAGGCCTTCACGCAAGACTTTCCCTTGCTTAGCCGTTGCCAATAGTTGGTCAATGCTTTGACTGACTTCGGCGGCTTTTTCCTTCAACATCTTAGTCGTCATTGCTTCAACGGCATCATATTCTGGGTAATCGATGTTGACCTCAACTTGCGCCAAGACATCTAAAATATCTTGCCGTAAATGCCGAATTAACGTGGATAAATCCCCGTCTAATTGATTTAAGGCAACTTTCATCGACTTATCCGTCTTCGCGCGGATCAAATCCATGACAGCTTCCGCTTGAGAGAGATCCAAACGACCGTTTAAGAAGGCACGTTTAGTAAACTCACCGGGTTCTGCCATCCGTGCGCCATGGCTCAAAATCAATTGCAAAATTTCGTTCGTGGCAACGAGACCACCATGACAATTGATTTCAATAATATCTTCACGCGTATACGTTTTAGGCGCCCGCATCACTGAAGCCATCACTTCATCAACTTCTT
Source organism: Lactiplantibacillus pingfangensis (assembly GCF_005404945.1). GTDB lineage: Bacteria > Bacillota > Bacilli > Lactobacillales > Lactobacillaceae > Lactiplantibacillus > Lactiplantibacillus pingfangensis. The sequence continues at coordinate 6,399 of NZ_BJDG01000016.1, forward strand.
GTTGTGAGTCGGGATCCACAATGTGGCCGTAATTAATCGTATGAGAGTTAACCTGTCTCAGGTCTTTCCCTTTAAAAATTCTTGCTACTACATCAAATGTTTTATCACCGCTAATGCGAATGATAGAAATCCCACCTTCACCAGGTGGCGTCGAAACCGCCGCAATTGTATCAAATTCCGTGGTCGCTGGCATAACCGATCAAGTCCTTTCTTAACGTCGTTTCAGCGTTTTACCGCCTAATACCATACCAAATTTTACTTACCATTAGTTAATAATATGTCCTAAAATGCAGAAAAAAAGTGCCTACTCCACGCCACCTTAAAGCGTGGATAAAGCACTTTGACTACTTTATCTAAAAGATAAGAATGATTAACACTTACTATAATAGCACAATTGTCGTTTGTCAAACGCTTGTTTGCGTGCCAAATGACCGGTTATTTACGCGCAGCAACCACGACCGCCCGATGCGGGTCACGGCCCTCTGAGAACGTCGTTACGTGGCGATTATTCGCTAGTTCCGCGTGAATTAATTTCCGCTCAAATGATGGCATTGGGTCCAAGAAGACCTGTTTGCCAGTCGCGATGGCCTCCCGTGCCGTGCTCTCTGCCAACCGTTCCAACGTTTCCTCACGCCGTTCACGATAATCATCGACATCCAAGACAACGTTCACGTGTGACGCGCCATGATGGTTCATGTAAACTTGGGCCAAATCTTGCAGTGCATTGATCGTGCGACCATGTTTCCCGATCAAGAGCCCTTGCTTCACCGTATCAAAATTCAACGTCGCATAACGGTTACCAAAGTCAACGTCCAAATCAGCTGTGATGCCCAATTGTTTCACCACTTCAAGCAAATACGCACTCAAATCGCGAACCGCTTGCTCATTAGCCGCTTGCCGCGCAGCAATTTGTTCAGGTGTCCGTTCCGGCGCCGTCGTGTCAGCAGGTTTCGTTATCACGGTGCTAGCAGCCGCTGTCACAACTGGTTTTTCCGAAACAGGAGCGGCGGTAATTACTGGCTTGGGCATCACAACTTTCTTTTGCGTCTTAGGCGCGGTAGTTTTAGCTGGTGTTGCCGTCTTGGTCGTCACTGCGGCCGCTGAAACGCCTGCGTCAGTCGCAGCCGATGGGGTACTTTTAGCCGCCATCGACGCCGCACGAGCTGGCACGGCCGATTTTGGCTGTGGCTTTGCGGTTAAACGCACCTGGGCCGCTTGTTTACCAATTCCTAAAAACCCCTTCTTGGGTTCCGCGAGCACTTCAAGCTCAACTTGCTCACGGGTTAAATGCAATTGTTTTAAACCAGCTGCCGTGGCAGCTGCGACGGTATTACCTTCAAATACTGTCATCCGATTTCCTCCTCGATAAAAATACCTAGCACTATTATAGCATTACACTGTGGCAGGCGGGAATTTGAGGTGGATTACGGCTTGAACGTACTTTGGGCGATGGGGATGCGTAGTTGACTTAATGGGCAGTGATTGCGTTCTGATTTATTGTTGACTGAGTGGTAAAGATGCGTGGGTGTTATGTTTGGTGGGGGTTTTGTGAGGGGGTTCTGCCTGAATTGCCGAAACGTGTTCACTCAACCTGCGTCCTCTGCTTAGCTACACTCTGGTTTTAATTGCCGAAACGTGCTCGACGCCACTGCGAGCTCCGCTTATCCCAGTGAAGCAACCACTCGGAAGTTCACCAAGTAATTGCTTCACTACGATAATGCTCACTAGCAACCCGTGGCGCCTCACACTCTGGTTTTTGCTTAATTGCCGAAACGTGGCAAAGCCAACTGCGAGTTCCGCTTATCCCGGCTAAGTCACTACTCGGAAAACCACCGAGCAATGACTTAGCCACGATAATGCTCACTAGCAACCCGTTGGCTTTGCCACTCTATAAAAAAAGACCCACCACATGGGCAGGTCCATTTGTATTTAACGTTTATGATTCCGAATCGCACGCTTTCTAGCTTTTTCAAGGTCGCGCTTGCGGTCACGTTCTTTTTGCTTCTTCTCTTCCCGTTCGCGATTAATCTTGAAGGGGTTTTGAAGCAACAAGGTCTGACCAACTTGGAAGGCGTTGGAAATAACCCAGTATAAGGATAACGCGGATGGCACGTTGATGGCAGTAATCAAAATGACTAATGGCATCAAGTACGTCATCGAAGTGGTCATCCCGTTTTGCTCTGGTTGCGACTTCATCGACAACCATGAACTAGCAAACGTGAATAACGCCGCTAGGATTGGCAAAACGTAATACGGATCTTTACTCCCAAGTTGTAACCATAGGAACGAACCGGTTTTCAACGCTTGTGTCCGCCAAATTGCTTGGTATAAGGCAATCAAAACTGGCATTTGAACTAGCAACGGCAACATGCTGGCCATCGGATGAACACCATACTGTGAGTACAGCTTCTTCATCTCGGACTGGAGCTTTTGTTGCGTTTCCATATCACGCGAAGAATATTGCTTTTGTAAAGCTTTCATCTGTGGTTGAATTTCTTGCATGGCAACCATGCTCCGAGTTTGGAAAATCATCAACGGTAAGATGATGATTCGGATGATCAACGTAAACGCGATAATCCCAAGTCCATAACTATGACCAAACAAGTGTGATAGCCAAATAATCGCCCGTGAGAAGTTCAAGATGATCATGCCATCCCAAAACCCAGTGCTTTTATCCGTGATTGGTGTATTACTACACCCACTCAAAACTAACACTAAGGCTAGTACGGCCAGCATTGCCAGTGGTTTTCTGTACTTTTTCAAACGAATGTCCTCACTTTAATCATTGTCCAGCAGGTGCGCTAGCTTTAGCGCATGGCTAAGATAAGCTTTGGTTTCGGCTTGCGACTTACCGGCAACGGTTGGTCGGGCAATGACGAGGAAGTCCGCATCTTGTTTTAGTTGCGGTTTCAACTCGGTGATTGATTGCCGAATCCGGCGCTTCACCCAATTACGAGCGACCGCATTCCCAATCTTTTTACCGACTGAGATACCGACTCGAAAATGTGGCTGCCCCGGTTTATCCAAAACGTAAATGACAAATTGACGATTGGCATACGAGTTGCGGGTCTCAAAAACTTGCTGAAACTCAGTTTCTTTTTTTACCCGATATGATTTTCGCATAATCCATCTCCATGTGTGCGCTCAAGCTAACCTGAGCGAATTGCTACATAACGATACAGTCCTGAACAACTCGGTCCAGGACTGTAAAGAAAAAGCCACTGATTATCAGTGGCCTATGCAGACAATACTTTTCTGCCTCGTTGGCGTCGACGGGCTAACACTTTACGGCCATTGCTGGTGCTCATCCGTTTGCGGAAACCATGGACACGTTGACGATGCCGCTTCTTTGGTTGGTAAGTTCTCTTCATCATGACACCTCCTTCTCTATAATGACATGAATCAATTCGATTAAGTCGTTATTTTCAAAACGCAGTCTAACTCTAAACGCATTTCCTGAATACTATAGCATATATTGTCAATTTTGAAAACCATAAAATTATTAAAGCCGTGTCTTACAACGCCCTGATCTTTAGCACCTTTTGATAAAAAGCTTGTGGAAACAGCTCGCATAAGTTTTGCCCATCCCCAAACTATGCACAGGCTTATCGACAAAATGACAGCCTGTGATTTTGTTTTCCACAGGCACTATTTCAGCTGTGCATAACTCTCCGTATCGTTATTAAACCGGGCTTGGTTTTAAACTGCTCGTTGTGTATAACTTGTCAAAAAATAACTTCAGCTGGCTTTTTAAACATCCTGTGGATAACACTAAAAACAGGCTGTGATTTATTTTAACATCTCTTTGTCCACTTGTGGAAAACTCCAGTTGTTCATGCTAGAATAGAATTACGTTTTTTAAGAAAAGGGGTATCCACGTGCTGGAACGTAATGACTTATGGAATATCATTAAGTTCTCCATGAAAGGCGATCTTTCCTCGATCACTTTTCAGACGTTTGTCGAACCGGCGAAACCACTCCAACTCAATAATTTGCAGATGACAATTGAAGTCCCAACTAAATTGCATCGTGATTACTGGGAAAATAACTTGGCCGCAAAATTTACAGATTATGCCTTCCAAGCTACTAATGAGCAGATTACGCCAGTGATGATAACTGAAGAAGAACGTCAGCAGCTTACGAAAAAATCGCAAGCGACTACCGGTAACGTTGCATCTGGTGAAAACACCACTGCAACTACCCCCACATTTATGCGGGAAACGAAACTCAACCCAAAATATACATTTGAAAGCTTTGTCATTGGTAAAGGTAACCAAATGGCCCATGCGGCGGCGTTAGTCGTCTCTGAAGAACCAGGCACAATGTATAATCCGTTGTTTTTCTATGGGGGCGTCGGGTTAGGTAAGACCCACTTGATGCACGCTATTGGTAACAAATTATTAGAGACCGACCCGAATAGCAAGGTTAAATACGTGACGAGTGAAGCTTTCACCAATGATTTGATCAACGCCATCCAAACGGGGACGCAGGAATCATTTCGTGAAGAATACCGTAACGTTGATCTCCTGTTGGTCGATGATATTCAATTCTTTGCTAATAAGGAAGCAACCCAAGAAGAGTTCTTCCATACTTTCAATGCACTTTATGAAGATGACAAACAAATCGTCCTCACTTCCGATCGGTTACCAAACGAGATTCCAAAATTACAAGATCGGTTAGTTTCACGGTTCAAATGGGGCTTATCTGTTGATATTACGCCACCAGACCTAGAAACGCGGATCGCTATTTTGCGGAACAAGGCTGATTTAGAAGGCATCGACATCCCGGACGACACGTTAAGTTACATTGCGGGTCAAATTGATTCCAACGTCCGCGAACTTGAGGGTGCTTTGGCCCGAGTACAAGCCTATTCACGACTAAACAACTCAGCAATCACCACCAGTTTAGTCGCCGATGCCTTGAAGAGCCTTAATCTAAGCAACAAACTATCGGAAGTATCAATTCCGGTCATTCAGGAAAAAGTTGCCAAGTATTATCACGTCACTATGGCGGAGTTAAAGGGTAAAAAGCGTAATAAACAAATCGTCATGCCACGGCAGATCGCGATGTACTTATCGCGAGAATTAACCGATAGCTCATTACCACGAATTGGCAATGAATTTGGCGGCAAAGATCACACCACGGTTATTCATGCCTATGATAAAATTGCAGCGGCCCTAAAAACTGACTTGGATCTTCAACAAGCGATCGGCGATTTGAAAAGTCAGCTAAAAGCTTAGTGTGGATAAAAAAGGCTAACTCGAAAAGTTTTCCACAGTTTATGCACATGTGGAAAACTCGATGCTTACAGCATTTCTTAAACTTTTCCACATTACCCACCGCTCTACTATTACTACGAACTTTTATTACTTAATTTAGTTATAGACACGCATCACAAAGGAGAGAGGATTCAGCCATGAAATTCACGATCAATCGATCAGCATTTATTAAAGAGTTAAATAATGTGCAACGCGCTATTTCATCAAAAACCACGATTCCAATTTTAACGGGCTTAAAATTAGATGTTTCAACCGAGGGCATTACCTTAACCGGTAGTGATGCCGATATTTCAATTGAAACTACCATTCCTGCAGATGACGATAACAATACGTTAGTTGTGGAAAATGCAGGTTCAATCGTGCTACCTGCGCGTTTCTTTAGCGAAATCGTCAAAAAGTTACCAGAAGATACGATGACGGTCGCTGTGACAGATGGGTTTCAAACACAAATTACTTCTGGCGCGGCATCATTTACAATTAATGGGCTAGATCCTGAAAATTATCCGCATTTACCAGAAATTGATACGACCAATACGATTACTTTAGCCGGTGATGTCTTTAAAGAACTCATTGGCCAAACGGTTATCGCGGTTTCTAATCAAGAAAGTCGACCAATCTTAACTGGGGTTCATTTTATTTTAGGTAATGGTGAATTTATGGCCGTGGCCACGGATTCTCATCGGTTAAGCCAACGTAAAATCAAGTTGCCAGAAGCCAATAATGCCGACTACGATGTGATTATTCCCGGAAAGAGTTTAACTGAATTATCACGGATGATTGGTGATGATAATCCCGATGTTCAAATGCGGTTATCGGAAAATCAAGTGCTCTTTGTGCTTGGAAACACGTCGTTTTATTCACGTTTGTTGGAAGGAAACTATCCGGACACGTCCCGTTTAATTCCAAAAGAATCCAACACCACGGTTGAAATTGAAGCGCCAGCCTTATCCGCCGCAATCGAACGGGCTTCGTTACTTTCACATGAAAGTCGGAATAATGTTGTTCGTTTCTCAGTTAATCCAACTGATAAAACCATTACCATTTTCGGGAACTCACCAGACGTTGGTGAAGTTACCGAACAGTTGCAACCAGCTGAGCTCGACGGCGATGAACTTGAAATTTCATTTAATCCAGATTACATGAAGGAAGCCCTACGTTCCTTTGGGCAAGCCATGATCAAGATTTCATTTACGATGGCATTACGGCCATTCACGCTAGTACCAACTGAAGAAGGCGAAAACTTTATTCAATTGATCACGCCAGTTCGGACGTTCTAAAACAACTGAATAAATATTCAATCACGCAAAAAGCCCGCTTAATTCTAGCTGAATTAGGCGGGCTTTTTGACTGTTGTAACTAAGCGAGAAACGGACAAGGAGGCTGGTTACATTGTGATGTAACTTTTGTGGTATCAGAACAAAATCAAGTTATATTAGTTTATACATTATTGACTGTATCTGTGAGAAAAACCAGGGCAAGGACTCGCTAGTCGACCTAGCAGGTAGGGGCTAAATCAGTATGCGTCTGGCCAGTTTGAGGCGGACCAAGTGCTGAAAACGAGATTGGACTTGCTTTTGATGGCAAAAAAATAACCGATTTCGCGAAAATCCGTAAATATTTCGAATTCTAGCAAATTTACCCCTAGGCAAGTACCCCGACATTAGTTTTGCTTAAATCGGCTTAAAATGGCTCTAAACGCCGTTATAAATTGAATTTTCATAATAAAACAGGTATAATATAACCTGTTGAGGAGTGCGCAAAAACACTCGGCACAGACGTTTAATAGCTTGTAATTGAAAGTTAGGCAGGTGACATTTTGAAACAGCCAGTACAGATTGACACCCCTTTTATTACTTTAGGGCAAATGTTAAAAGAAGAGGCCATTATTAGTTCCGGTGGTCAGGCTAAGTGGTTCTTACGTGAGACCAAAGTCTTAGTCAATGGTGAACCCGATGATCGGCGCGGTCGTAAGCTTTATCCCGGCGACACGATTGAAGTTGAGGCGAACGGGTCATTTTTTATTCGCTCAAATCGGACAGAAACGACTGATTAGATGTACTTAGAGAACTTAGAACTGCATGACTTTCGGAATTATGAGCAGCTAGCGGTGACTTTTAGCCAGGGCGTCAATGTCTTGTTAGGTGAAAACGCGCAAGGCAAGACGAACTTGCTAGAAGCCATTTATGTTTTAGCGCTGACCCGTAGCCATCGTACCGCCAACGATAAGGAACTCATCCGCTGGCAGGCGTCTACGGCAACTTTAAAGGGTCGGTTACATAAAGCGACCGGTAGCCTGCCGTTAGAGTTGGAATTGGGTAAGAAAGGCAAGCGTGCCAGAGTTAATCATTTGGAACAAGCCAAGTTGTCGCAATATATTGGCAACTTAAATGTGATTGTCTTTGCGCCAGAAGACCTCTCCATCGTGAAGGGCGCACCGGCAATTCGACGCCGCTTCATGGATATGGAATTCGGTCAAATGAGTCCACGATACCTTTATAACCTTAGCCAGTACCGGGCAATTTTAAAACAACGTAATCAATACTTACGTCAATTAAATCATCATGAGGCTAAGGATAAAGTGTATCTCGGCGTGTTGTCAGATCAGCTAGCCGCTTTTGGCGCTGAGATTATCGCCAAGCGACTAGAACTATTGAAACAACTCGAACACTGGGCGCAAGTGATCCATGCTGAAATTACACAAGACCAGGAACAACTAAGCTTTCACTATGTCACTCAAGTGGCGGCCGACCAATTAACGTCGGTGGATCAGATTTATCAAACGCTACAAAAGATGTATGCCCAGCAACAGGCTAAGGAAATTTTTCAAGGCACAACGTTACTGGGACCACATCGGGATGATCTCCAATTTAGTGTTAATGATAAAAATGTTCAGACATTTGGGTCGCAAGGTCAGCAGCGAACGACCGCGTTGTCGGTTAAGTTGGCTGAAATTGATCTGATGAAAGCTGAAACAGGTGAGTATCCGGTCTTACTATTAGACGATGTGCTATCAGAATTAGACGCTGCGCGGCAGACGCATCTGCTGACAGCGATACAAAATAAAGTTCAAACTTTTTTGACAACCCCTAGTTTAGATGGCATTGCCAGAAAATTAATTAATGAACCCAAAGTATTTGAAGTTAACCATGGCATTTTACATGAGGAGGAACCGCATTGACCGAAAATGAAAAAGAAACCAAACTTGAACGCGCTCGCGAATATGACGCCAGCCAAATCCAAGTTTTGGAAGGCCTCGAAGCTGTCCGGAAACGTCCCGGCATGTATATCGGGACGACCAGTAGTCAAGGACTACATCATTTAGTCTGGGAAATTGTCGATAACGGTATTGATGAAGCGTTAGCTGGTTTTGCTGACAAGATTCACGTGACCGTTGAAAAGGACAATAGCATTACCGTGACTGATAATGGTCGTGGGATTCCGGTCGGCACACAAGCTAAGACCGGGAAGCCAGCTTTGGAAACAGTTTTCACGATTCTCCATGCTGGGGGTAAGTTCGGCGGTGGCGGTTATAAAGTTTCCGGTGGGTTACATGGGGTTGGGGCTTCGGTCGTCAACGCCTTATCGACGGAACTAGACGTCAAGGTTTATCACGAAGGGCAAGTTTACTATATGGACTTCGCGCGTGGTAAAGTCAAAACGCCAATGAAAGTCATTGACACTTGCCCTAAAGATGCTCATGGGACCGCCGTTCATTTCTTGCCAGATCCAGACATCTTCCGCGAAACCACGACTTATGACATTGATATTTTAACCACGCGGATTCGTGAGCTGGCTTTCTTAAACAAAGGCTTACAAATTTCCATTCGCGACGAACGGCCAGAAGAACCCACTGAAAAAGATTTCTTGTATGAAGGTGGGATTCGGCATTATGTTGAATTCTTAGATAAAAATAAGACTGTTTTGTTCCCAGAACCAATTTACGTCGAAGGCGAACAAAATGGGATTACCGTAGAAGTTGCCTTGCAATATACGGATGACTATCACAGTAATTTGATGACGTTTACGAACAACATTCACACTTATGAAGGTGGGACCCATGAAGAAGGGTTCAAACGGGCCTTAACGCGGGTGATTAACGACTATGCCCGTAAAAATGGGATGTTGAAGGACAACGAGTCTAACTTATCTGGTGAAGATGTGCGTGAAGGCATGACTGCCGTTGTCAGCGTCAAGCATCCAGATCCTCAATTTGAAGGTCAAACGAAGACCAAATTAGGTAACTCGGATGCTCGCGCAGCGGTTGACCGCTTATTCTCTGAACATTTCAGCAAATATTTGATGGAAAATCCTAGCATCGGCCGTAAAGTGGTCGACAAAGGGACTTTAGCTTCCAAAGCCCGGGTCGCGGCCAAACGCGCTCGTGAAGTGACGCGGAAGAAGAGTGGTCTGGAAATCAGTAATTTACCTGGTAAATTAGCTGATAATACGAGTAAAGATCCAGAAATCAGTGAATTGTTCATTGTCGAAGGGGATTCCGCCGGTGGGTCGGCCAAACAAGGTCGTTCCCGGTTAACCCAAGCGATTCTCCCAATTCGGGGTAAAATCTTGAACGTTGAAAAGGCCAGCATCGATAAGATTTTGGCTAACGAAGAAATTCGCTCCTTATTTACCGCGATGGGAACTGGTTTTGGCGGCGACTTTAATTTAAGCAAAGCCAATTATCATAAATTGATCATTATGACCGATGCCGATGTCGATGGGGCCCACATTCGGACCTTACTACTGACGTTGTTCTATCGCTACATGCGGCCATTAGTGGATGCCGGCTTCGTTTATATTGCCCAGCCACCGCTGTACCAAGTTCGACAAGGTAAATTCGTGAAGTATATTGATTCCGACGAAGAATTAAAAGAAGTCGTCGGTCAATTAGCCCCATCACCAAAACCCGTTGTCCAACGATACAAAGGGCTTGGTGAAATGGACGCGGAACAATTGTGGGAAACCACGATGGATCCTGACAAGCGGCGCTTGCTGCGAGTTCGGGATGAAGATGCCGCGGATGCCGATGGCGTTTTCTCCATGTTGATGGGGGATCAAGTTAAACCACGGCGTGAATTTATCGAAGACAACGCCGTGTTCGTTAAGGACTTGGACGTCTAGTGATTGGGCTTTGTGTTCACTTCGACGCCAATTGAGCGCCGTGACGGGCTGAGCCCCGGTGCTCAATTGGCTGCAGGTCTGCCTCACAGCATTGCAACTGGTCGGCGGAAGCGAAGCGGAAATAAGCGACAAACGAAGCAGTTAAAAACGAATTGGCAAACACAGATGAAGGAGGATACAAGACTTGGCTGAATCAGAGTTACCAAATCGAATAACCGATGTGAACTTGTCCAAGACGATGCGGACGTCATTTCTAAGCTACGCCATGAGTGTTATCGTGGCGCGGGCCTTACCTGACGTACGTGACGGCTTGAAACCTGTTCACCGGCGGATTCTTTACGGTATGAGTGAACTTGGGGTGACCCCCGATAAGCCGTATAAGAAATCAGCCAGAATTGTTGGGGATGTCATGGGGAAATATCATCCTCATGGTGACTCGGCGATTTACGAATCAATGGTTCGAATGGCGCAAGACTTTAGTTACCGCTACATGTTAGTGGATGGTCATGGGAACTTCGGGTCGGTCGATGGTGACGGTGCCGCCGCAATGCGGTATACCGAAGCACGACTGAGCAAGATTGCCGTTGAAATGTTACGTGATATTAATAAAGATACCGTTAACTGGCAACCAAACTACGATGATACTGAACGGGAACCGGAAGTTTTACCTGCCCGTTTTCCTAATTTGCTCGTTAATGGTGCCACTGGGATTGCCGTCGGGATGACGACCAATATTCCACCACATAATTTGTCTGAAGTTATTTCGGCGATTCATTTATTGATGGACAACCCGGATGCAACGACGGCAGATTTGATGGAAGCTGTTCCGGGACCTGATTTTCCAACTGGCGGGATTGTCATGGGAAAATCTGGGATTCGGAAGGCCTATGAAACTGGTCGCGGGAATATTATTATTCGCGCTAAAGTGGACATTCAAGACCAAAAGAATGGTAAAGAGCGCATTATTGTGACGGAATTACCATACATGGTCAACAAGGCCAAATTAATCGAACGAATTGCTTCCTTAGCTCGGGACAAGGAAATCGAAGGCATTACTGATATCAATGATGAAAGTGACCGTGAAGGGATGCGGGTCGTCATTGATGTTCGCCGTGATGCAAGTGCTTCTGTCATTCTGAATAATTTGTATAAGATGACCCTGATGCAAACTAACTTTGGGTTTAATATGTTAGCCATTGTTAAGGGCGCGCCAAAAGTGTTGAGCTTGAAGCAAATCTTGATCTATTATTTGGAACATCAAGAAGATGTCATTCGTCGACGGACACAATTTGATTTGAAGAAGGCCCAAGCCCGAGCCCATATCCTTGAAGGATTACGGATTGCGCTGGATCATATTGATGAAATTATCACGATCATTCGTCAATCACAAACGAGTGATATCGCGAAGAACCAATTAATGGATAACTATGGGTTATCTGACAAACAGGCCCAAGCCATCTTAGATATGCGGCTGGTTCGTTTAACTGGTTTGGAACGTGAAAAGATTGAGAGTGAATACCAAGATCTTCTGGAATCAATTGCCGATTACAAAGCCATCTTAGCTAGCAAGGAACGGATCAACCAGTTGATTTACGAAGAATTGCTTGAAATTCAACGTAAATTTGGTGATGCCCGTCGGACTGAATTGATGGTCGGCGAAGTGCTCAGCATCGAAGATGAAGATTTGATTGAAGAGGAAGAAGTCGCGGTAACTTTAACGCATAATGGTTATATCAAACGATTGCCAACGACTGAATTCAAATCACAACACCGTGGTGGCCGTGGGATTCAAGGGATGGACGTTCATGATGATGACTTTATCGAACATTTATTGACGACTTCGACACATGATGTGTTGTTGTTCTTCACGAATGCCGGGAAAGTTTATCGAATGAAGGCGTATGAAATTCCTGAATACGGTCGGACTGCCAAGGGGATTCCAGTCATTAACTTGCTGGGAGTCAACTCTGGTGAAAAGATTCAAGCCGTCGTGAATGTTTCTGGCGATGCGAGTGACAGCGACAAGTTCTTGTTCTTCACAACTGTTAAAGGGGTCGTTAAGCGGACGCCGGTTCAAGAATTCTCAAATATTCGGAGTAACGGTTTAAAGGCCATTACTTTGAAAGATGACGATGAATTGATTGGCGTCACGATTACGGATGGCAGCCAAAATATGATTATCGGGACACATGATGGTTATGCTGTCAGTTTCGATGAGAAGACGGTTCGTTCGATGGGACGGACTGCTGCTGGGGTTCGAGGAATTCGATTACGTGACGATGATTTTGTCATTGGGTTTGATATTCTCAAGCCGGATAGCAATGTCTTTATCATTACCGAAAAGGGTTATGGTAAGCAAACCCCAGCCGCCGAATATCCAATCAAGGGTCGTGGTGGTAAAGGGATCAAGACAGCCAATGTCACTGAAAAGAACGGACATTTGGCTGGATTGACGACGGTCACTGGCCTAGAAGATATTATGGTGATGACTAACCAAGGGGTTATGATTCGTTTCAATATCGCGACTGTGTCACAAACTGGTCGGGCAACCTTAGGTGTTCGTTTGATTCGTTTGGACGATAAGGGGCAAGTTGCTACCATGGCGAAGGTTGATCCAGAGCCAGAAGATGATGGTGACCAAGCCGCCGATCAACCAGTTGCAGGCGAAGCGACGACAACTGGGACAGCAACTGACGATCACGATGAAACAGCTAGTGAAGCTGCAACTAGTGAAACGCCAACTGGTGATGCCAACACAGATACACCAAATTCAGAAGCTTAATGAGGTTTAAAAGATTGCAACCAGGATTTTCACTGGTGCAATCTTTTTTTCTGAAATAAAAAGTATTTCCCGGGAAATAGTCGTAACTGATAACTGTAACGTGATTGGGATTTTTTGTACGTCGGCCGCTTCAAACCTTGCAACATCCTAAGTTAGATGTTATACTTTTAATTCGTGAGTATCTAAGCTTGATTAGATTACTTTCCTTGCTCTTTCAAAAGAAAGGGCCTGAAGTCCATAAGGAGGTGCAAATTTCATGAGTGAATCAAAGAAATATGAAATTACTTACATCGTACGTCCAGACATCGATGATGCTGCAAAGACAGCTTTAGTTGATCGTTTTGACAAAATCTTAACCGATAACGGTGCAGAAGTAATTGATTCAAAAGACTGGTCGAAGCGTCGTTTCGCATACGAAATCGGCGGGTTCACCGAAGGTACTTATCATATCGTTAACTTAACAACGACTGATGACGCTTCATTGAACGAATTCGATCGTCTTTCAAAGATCAATGATGACATTTTACGTCATATGATCGTTCGTCGCGAAGACTAATTAATTCGAAATAATTTACGAGAGGAGCACTTCTGTCTATGATTAACCGTTCAGTTCTTGTTGGCCGACTAACAAGAGATCCCGAATTACGATACACTTCTGGTGGCGCCGCGGTGGCATCGTTCACCTTGGCTGTTAACCGGAGTTTTACTAATCAAAATGGGGAACGTGAAGCGGACTTCATTAATTGCGTCATTTGGCGTAAGGCTGCTGAAAACTTTGCGAACTTCACCCATAAAGGGTCACTTGTTGGGATTGATGGCCGGATTCAAACCCGGAATTATGAAAACCAACAAGGGCAACGGGTTTATGTCACAGAAGTGGTCGTTGACAACTTCTCATTATTAGAATCACGTGCAGAATCTGAACGTCATCAGACTGCTGGTGGTAATAGTAACGGCGGCAACGCTGGCTACAATAACACTAATAATGGGTACAATCGTCAAGACCAAAATGCAGCTCCTCAACAATCTTCATCGAATAACAATAACAATCCTTTTGGTAATGGTGCGCCTGCTAGTGCTGCAAGTACTAACACGCCTGCTGGTAATAATGGTGCCCCAACAAGCGGGTCCAATAATAACCAAGCAGATCCATTCGCCAATAACGGGGATCAAATTGATATTTCGGATGATGATTTACCATTCTAGTAGCCTAGCTACAGATATCGAGGAGGGAAATACCAATGGCACAACAAAGAAGAGGTGGCCGTCGTCGTCGTAAAGTCGACTTCATCGCCGCTAACCATATCGAATACATCGATTATAAAGATACTGATTTATTACGTCGTTTCGTTTCAGAACGAGGCAAGATTTTGCCACGTCGTGTAACGGGCACTAGTGCTAAGAACCAACGTTCTTTAACTATTGCAATCAAACGCGCACGGATCATGGGCTTATTACCATTCGTTTCAGAAGAATAATAACGCCACTAAAAACCACAGCATAGGCTGTGGTTTTTTTATTTGGCGTTCGGGAATACTCAAATTTGACGCTTTCGGTAACGGGTCATGAAATTTGCTGTGGGGGCCAGTTCCAGCCTGAGGAGCTGTCTGGGACTTCGCTTTCAAGCCTAAAAAGCAAGTCTTGAAAGACTCCCGTGCTGTAAGCGCCAGGCCCATGCGCTAACACCGCCGACACGGCAAATTCCATGACCTGTCACCTGCAGCTCGATAGTGAGCTTATCAAAATAAAGAGTCTGGCCAAAATCTCCAGACTCTTTTGTAGCTCCAAATATTTATGGTCGAAACGTGGAACAAGAGGCACAGATGCAACAGAGCTACGTAAATCGAACGATTGAAAGTCCCAATCATTCGGTTTCCTATGCTATGCTCGGTAGCAACCCGCCGTTTGTCCCACTCTAACTGCTTTGATAAGGTCAATTTTAAATACTCGTTTTCGAATCAACTGACTAGCTGGCTAGACTTGTTTTATGTCGTCAGCGCATGGCGCGTTGGTTAACTTAGTTCGTGGAATCGGGAAGAAGCGTGCTTTTAACTAGCAATCACTGAAACGACTCCCCGGTTTGTGATAAAATATAACTATTACTGAGAACACTTGAGGGAATTTCAAATGAAAAAGATTTTTTCGCGCGAAAACATTCCATTTTTCTTACAGAATCAACAATTACGCCTATTAGCTTTAGTTATTGTGGGCCTATCGTTGATTACATTAGTGACCGGTTATTTAATGAACTGGATTTTTGGCACGGTGGTGCTGGTTCTCATCATTATGGCTGGTTTTATGTCGTACAATACACTGATTGAATTGAGTTCTAGTGCCAATGAATATATTTCAGATCTCTCATACCGAATCAAACGTGGTGAGCAGGAAGCCCTGATTCAAATGCCAATTGGGGTGCTGATTTTCAATGAAGATCAGTCGATTGAATGGGTCAATCCGTATTTGCAACGGTACTTTGGCAATCAAGATGTGATTGGCTACCGACTGGAAGATATTGATGAGGAGCTGGCAGCAGCCGTCAGCGCTAATTTAGAGACGCCGGCAACAATCCGTTGGCAAGATTATCAGTTTGATTTGCGCGTTCAACAGAGTACCAATACGTTGTATTTGATGGATGTCACAAAATATGCTGAACTGTCAGATCAATTTGAAGCCGAGAAGCTCGTCATTGGACAAATTTTCCTAGATAATTATGACGAAATTACGCAATCCATGGCCGATACCGATATTTCAAATTTAAACAATTATGTGACCAATGAGTTATCTAAGTGGACCCAGATGTTTGGGATGTATCTCAAACGACTGGATGACGATCACTTTTTCTTATTAGGTTATGCCAGCAGCCTGCAACGGGTCGAAGCGAATAAGTTCCGCATCTTGGATCGAATTCGCGAATCGACTTCGAAGCAAAACTTCCCATTAACGTTAAGTATCGGGATTGCCTATGGTGAACGAAATATGAATACCCTAGCCGATTTAGCGCAGAGTAACATGGATCTGGCGCTTGGTCGGGGTGGGGATCAAGTTGTCGTTAAGGCTGAAGATGAACCAGCCCGTTTCTACGGGGGCAAAACGAATCCAATGGAAAAACGGACGCGGGTTCGGGCACGAATGATTAGTCAGACGTTACAAGAATTAATGAACCAATCAGATCAAGTCTTTGTTCAAGGCCATCATCAACCAGATATGGATGCCGTTGGGGCCTGTTTAGGGATTCGACGGATTGCGGAAATGAATGGCAAGCAATGCTGGATCGTCCTAGACGAACAGAATTTGCACTCAGATATTCAGCGGCTTTTAGATCAATTGAAGGCTGATGAAAAGATTGAGGCGGCAATTATTTCGCCTGCGGAAGCCTTGGAAAAAGCCACTGATCAGAGTTTATTAGTGATGGCGGATCATTCAAAGCCTAGCATCTCAATGTCTCAAGAACTCTATGAACGACTTGAAAACCACGTGATGATTATTGATCATCATCGTCGAGGCGAAGAATTTCCGGAAAACCCAGTTTTGGTTTATATTGAACCATATGCTTCTTCAACTTGTGAATTGATTACTGAAATGTTCGAATATCAGTCACATGATGCGGAACCGATTAATAAGATTGAAGCCACCGCGATGTTAACGGGGATCGTGATTGACACGAAGTCGTTTTCATTACGTTCCGGATCACGGACATTTGATGCGGCCAGCTATTTGCGGTCTGCTGGGGCTGATAGTTTGCTTGTCCAACAATTCATGAAAGAGAACGTTGATAGTTATTTGCAACGTAATCATTTGATTGAATCGGTTGAATTCGTCAATCAGGACATGGCACTATGTGTTGGTGAAAATGATCAGGTCTATGATCCAGTCACGGCGGCCCAGGCTGCGGACTCATTATTATCGATGTCTGGGGTCGATGCCTCTTTCGTCGTTACGCGACGTGAAGATGGTCGGATTGGGATTTCAGCACGGTCATTGGGCGAAATCAATGTCCAAGTTTACATGGAAGAATTAGGTGGCGGTGGTCATTTGTCGAATGCCGCGACCCAAATTGAAGGTCAATCAGTGGAAGCTGTCAAACAAACGTTGATTGATCTGTTGACAGCACCAGATGATGATAAAAAGCCAGAATCTAATTAGGAGTGAGCACAGATGAAAGTTATTTTCTTAGATGATGTACGTGGTAAAGGTCAACGAGGCCAAATCAAGAATGTCCCTGATGGTTATGCCACGAATTTTTTAATTAAAAAAGGGTTAGCGAAAGAAGCAACTAAAGCTGCCATTAATGCGTTAAAAGCTGAACAAAAAAATGAAGCAGCTCGCGAAGCCGAAGAATTGGCACAGGCTAAAACAACCAAAACGGCTTTAGAAGCCGATACGACAGTCGTTGAATTGACTGCTAAGGCTGGCAAAGATGGTCGGTTATTTGGCTCAATTCCTAGCAAACAAATCGCGACTGCTTTAGCAGATCAATATCAAGTTAAGTTAGACAAACGCAAGATCGAATTATCAGAGCCAATTCGGGTGTTGGGTTACACTAATGTTCCCGTAAAGTTACATTCCGAAGTAACGGCAAAGATTCGCGTCCACGTTGTCGCACAATAGAAGGACGGACTGCGCATGAACAATGATGGGCTAGATCAAACCCCACCACAAAATATTGAGGCCGAAAAAGCCGTTTTAGGGGCCGTATTTTTAAACAGTGATGCCTTAGTTGAAGCGATGGAATTCGTGGAAGCCCAAGATTTTTATCGGCGTGCGCATCAAATTATTTTTGCCAGCATGGTGACCTTAAATGATCGCGATGAGGCAATTGATGCGGTGACGGTAAGTGATTTACTCACGGCGCAGAATCAATTAGATGATGTCGGCGGCATGGGTTATATCGCTGAACTCGCTGGGTCGGTACCGACTGCGGCGAATGCGGGTTATTATGCTAAAATTGTGGCCCAAAAAGCCACGGTGCGACGTTTAATCAAAACCGCAACCGAAATTACGACGAAGGCCTACACCGAAAATGATGATGTCACGACCTTATTAGACGATGCTGAACGGGATATTATGAATGTCTCGGAACAACGAAATCAAAGTGGGTTTAAGTCGATTGCGGACGTGTTAAACTCATCAATTGAAGAAATTGATCGGTTATACCAAAATGATGATGATATTACTGGGCTACCAACGGGATTTAGCGAACTCGATAAAATGACCGCTGGACTGCAGCCGGATAACTTGATTATTTTAGCTGCGCGACCAGCCGTCGGGAAAACGGCCTTTGCCTTGAATATCGCGCAAAATGTTGCGACTAAAACAGATACAACGGTGGCGATTTTCAGTTTGGAAATGGGCGCTGAATCGTTGGTTAACCGGATGCTTTGTGCGGAAGGCAGTATTGATGCCGGGCATTTGCGAACGGGTCAATTAGATGAAGAAGAGTGGGAACACTTAGTGGTGGCGATGGGGAGTCTTTCCAAGGCCAGCATTTTCATCGATGATACGCCGGGGATCAAAATGTCTGAAATCCGGGCCAAGAGTCGTCGGCTAGCTAAGGAACAAGGTAACTTGGGCCTGATCGTGGTCGATTACTTGCAACTGATTGAAGGTGGTAACACCGAAAGTCGGCAACAAGAAGTTTCCGAAATTTCGCGGCAAATGAAAAAATTAGCCAAGGAACTTGGCATTCCGGTCATTGCGCTATCCCAATTATCGCGTGGCGTGGAACAACGACAAGACAAGCGACCAGTGCTGTCAGATATTCGTGAATCTGGGTCAATTGAACAAGATGCCGATATTGTGGCGTTTCTTTATCGTGAAGATTATTATCGCGATGAAGATGGTGACGATGATAACGGCGGCGGTAATTTTGGCGGTGGTGGCGGTGATTTCAACGGCGGTGATCCGCGTGACGCGGATGACCAAGATGTTGGTGAAGTCGAAGTTATTATTGAAAAGAACCGTGCTGGTGCGCGGGGAACGGTCAAGTTATTATTTGTGAAACCATTTAATAAGTTCTCGTCCGTTTCGTACGCGCAAGAACCACAAGCATAACTGAAATATTGGTCTGCAATCTTCGGATTGTGGACCTTTTTTTAGAGGAATGGCTGGGAAAACTGCTGCTTCCGGTTGGGACTGATCACATGCGGTCGTGGGACCGGGCCAAGCCAAGTACGTCTTGGCCCTCGCCCAGAACCCTTGCTAAAAACGCAAGTGTCCCGGACGGTCCGTGGTGTAAAATCGGCAAGAACGGCCGATTAACGCCACGATCACGACCGATGCAATCAGTCCCAACCTGCAGCTAATCAACGGTTACTAGGCTTTTCAGACAGGTAGAGTGCCCACTCGCAAACATTACTGACATGGCAGTGATTTGCGATCCTTTTATACTTTCAATGTTCAGATGAACGTGTCGGGCTAGAAAAGCTTAAAATCAGCGTCAAAGCTGTGATACCAGTGGCAATGATTAACCCGATTTCTCATGAATTCGGCTAAAATAACTTAGTTAAATCAACCGTCTCCCTGTTATTTTGATTAAATTTTGCTATGATGAAAATAGTGTCTTTAAAAAAGGTGGCGGGGTAATGGGGCGCGAACGAACAATTGGTATTCCATGGTTAATCGTGGGACAGTTTATGAATAACATCGGCATGAGCTTTATTTGGCCGTTAACGACGATTTATATGCATAATGTGTTGGGAAAATCGCTGACCGAAACGGGTGTCGTCTTGATGCTCAATTCAATTGCTAACGTATTGGCTAGTACGATCGGCGGTCGTATTTTTGACCGGGGCAATCCTTATTATTTGTTGTTAATGGGAATTGGGTTGAACGGTCTAGCTAACTTTAGTTTGATCTTCTTGCATAGTTGGCCGATGTACCCAATTTTGCTAGTAGTCACAGGTTTTGCGAGTGGTTGGTTGAACACGATGTTCAATGCGCTAGCTGCCAGCGTGCCACACGACAAAATTCGGCGGACGTTTACGTTCATGTATTTGGCAGCTAATCTAGGCGTGGTTTTCGGAACGATGTTTGTTGGAATCGTCTACAGCATGGGTATGGCGCTATTGTTCTCAATGGTCACTGGCCTGTATGTCATCTTCTTAGTCATTGCTTTTCTGAAATATAATGTTGATTCGTCTGAAGTAACTGGTGTCGATCCGCGTCAGGCACGTGATGTCAAATTACCTAAAGCGAATGCCCGCATGGTTTGGACTTTTTTTATTAGCTTATTTATTATTTGGCTATTATACGAGCAATGGGTCAGCAATTTATCGGTACACATGACAGATTTAGGGATGCCGTTACGGAATTATAGCTTTCTGTGGACCGTGAATGCTGGGTTACTGGTTATTATCCAGGGGATTTTAAGCTTATTAGGGGACAGAATTAAAAATCTGTATTATCAATTTTTCTTTGGGATGTTATTTGTCGGATTATCATTTCTATCGTTGGTCAGCGCGCATGACTACTTGCATTTTATTTTTGCGATGGTGTTGTTAACGATTGGTGAAGCCACTTGGTCGCCAGCGATGCCAACGCTCGTGAGTCAGCTCTCGCCTGTGAGCGCTAAAGGGCGCTACCAAGGATTGGTTCAAGCCTTTAGCGCACTAGGTCGATCATTAGGACCGCTGTTTGGTGGCGTTGTCATCGACAATTGGTCCTACAAAGCCTTGTTCTTATTGGCCTTCGTAGTATTATTAGTTGTACTAGCAATTAATATGGGCGTGGTGCATTTTAACCAGCATCAAGCTAAGAATTATTTGAATACCGAAATTAAATCAGACTAAATGTTTCACGTGAAACAAAATAATGTAGAAGTTGGTGGCAGTAGTGAAAGTCATGCGAAAATTACGCGCAAAACGAGTCGTGATTAAGGTTGGGACGAGCACTTTAGTTTATCCTGACGGCTCAATTAATCTGCGTGCAATTGATCAGTTAGCCTTTGTCATTAGTGCAATGCGACATCATGGTCGTGAGGTTGTCCTAGTTTCATCAGGAGCGATTGGGGTTGGGCTAAATTATATCGGACTCAAGCAGCGCCCGAAGGCTATTCCAGAGCAACAGGCCGTTGCCGCGATTGGTCAAACAGAGTTAATTTCGATTTATAAGGAACGATTTGCCGTCTATGAACAAAAAATCGGGCAATTACTGTTAACTCGTGATATTTTTGTCTATCCTAAGAGTCATCATAACGTGCTCAATACTTTTGATGCCTTATTGGCACAAAACATTGTGCCAATCGTCAATGAAAATGATACGGTTGCCGTTGATGAGTTGGACCATGAAACAAAATTTGGTGATAACGATCAGCTGTCGGCAATTGTTGCCACGAATATTGGGGCCGATTTACTCATTATGTTATCGGATATTGACGGTTTCTATGATGGTAATCCTAACGGCGACGCGCAGGCCAATCTATTACCGCACATTGAAACGGTGACACAACACACTTATGAGCTTGCTGGTGGCAGTGGCAGTCGCTTTGGGACTGGTGGTATGGTTACTAAGTTAAAGGCAGCAGAACGGATGTTAAAGGCCAATGGTCAAATGATTTTGGCTAATGGTGAAGATCCGACAATTATTTTTCGAATTTTGGCGGGTGAACCGGTCGGAACCTTATTCGGCTCATAAAAACTGACAGGAGGAATTCAGGATGGATGTGGCAACAAGTAAGTTACAAATACTTGGACAACAAGCGCAAACCGCGAGTTATGCGTTAGGCTTATTGAGCACAGCTAAGAAAAATGAGGTGTTATTAGCGATGGCAGCGGCCCTTGACAGCCATCAGGCGGAAATTTTGGCGACGAATGCCAAGGATCTCGAAAATCCGCAAGTTGCCAACAAGTTTATCGACCGATTAACTTTAACGGCAGATCGGCTTAACGATATGGCGACCGGACTCAAACAAGTCGCGGCCTTACCAGACCCAATTGGGAATGTTGACCGTGCTTGGCGTAATGAAGCCGGCCTAATGATTGCAAAGGAACGCGTTCCGCTAGGGGTTATCGGCATGATTTTTGAGGCCCGGCCCAACGTGACTGTCGATGCGTCCGCACTTTGTTTTAAAACTGGCAATGCAGTTATTTTACGTGGTGGCAAGGAAGCCTTGCACTCTAATCAGGCATTGGTTAAAGTTTTACGTGGGGCGTTGGCTGAAGCGGGTATTGACGAAAACGCGATTCAGTTGATTCAAGATACGTCGCATGAAACGGCCGCCAAATTTATGCAATTGACCGATTATATTGATGTGTTGATTCCACGAGGCAGTGCGCGCTTGATCCAAACCGTGCTAGCCAAAGCGACTGTCCCAGTCATTGAGACCGGGGCTGGTAATTGTCACGTCTATGTTGATCAGGCCGCCCAATTACCAATGGCAACTGATATCGTTGTTAATGGCAAGGTTCAGCGGCCATCTGTCTGCAATGCGACTGAAAAATTATTGATCCATCGTGCGGTTGCGGCTGACTATTTGCCAACGATGATTACCGCGTTACGTGATCAAGGTGTTGAAGTACGTGGCGACGCTGCCACACAAGCGATTATCCCAGATGTCGTCCCGGCAACCGAAGCGGACTGGGGGACTGAATATAATGATCTGATTATCGCGGTTAAAGTGGTCGACTCGGAAGCTGAAGCCATTCAACATATTAATCACTATAATACGCAACATTCTGAAGCAATCGTCACAGATAATTATCAAGCTGGCAAATTATTCCAACAACGCGTTAATGCGGCTTGTGTTTATATCAATGCCTCAACCCGTTTCACAGATGGGTTTGAGTTTGGCTTTGGTGCCGAAATTGGTATTTCTACTCAGAAATTACACGCCCGTGGCCCGATGGGATTAGCCGAGTTGACCTCATATAAGTATGTGATCGATGGTAATGGTCAAATCCGGAAATAGCAACTTGCGGTTCGATTGTCTAGCCAAAATAACAAATCAAGCAACGCCGACATAAAAAAATTTTGTCGGCGTTTTTAGTGTGGATTTTAAAGAACAACTTCTGCCCTGGAAGCCGGTAGTTGGTGTCAATGTGCGGAACAGTCGCTTGATTGGCTAAAGGTTGACTCCGTCAGTCAAAAACGCTGACCAATCTGACGAACATGGCACAACTGTTCTGCTTGTCTCCGTTAAACATGGTAGCAGTTGATCAGCTCCAACCGGAAGCGGAAATATTCCTTATTCTGGATGGCCTATTTATGGTCTCAAACCCAGTTTTTTCAGTTCGTAAGGTTACCAAATAAACTTCGTGAAAAAAGCGCAAATTAGCGTAAAATTAATGCTATAAAGCGCTAGGCTATAGAACCGTACTACGACCGAGTTCCTGTGAATAGGGTACTGGCAACAGTCTACAGCAATTAGAACTAAAAACCAGTTGAAAGCTTGTTGTAGCGGTGATTTACGCATAATATTATGGCTTTAATAAGGCCAGCTTATCAAGGATAGGCAAGGGCCTAAGACCACTGTATACTAAAGTTAAGTTTAGCATTGTTCAATCTATCACATGTAGGGGGTGTGGCTATTTTGGCGGAATCAGAAATGACGTCGACAACTCAAAGTTATTTGTTTAATACGGGACGGGGATTTGCAAGTCAGGATTATTTAGGTTGTCACGTTGAAGCTGATGGACAAGTCAGCTTTCGAGTTTGGGCGCCACAAGCACAGGCTGTTGCAGTAGTTGGTACTTTTAATGAGTGGCAACCCACGGCGTTGGCACTGATCGGGACGACAGGAATTTGGCAAGTGACATTATCCCAAGTGACGCTTGGGGACTTGTATAAATTTGAAATCACGAGTGCTACGGGGGAAAAGCAGTTAAAGATTGATCCATTCGCGCAGCAGTTTGAGCGCAAGCCGGGTGATGCGGCAGTTGTCGTGGCACCGATTTCCGAACAGTGGCATGACAGTTTGTGGCTCGCACGACGCAAAAAGTCCAACCCAGCGAATCGGCCGATCAATATTTACGAAGTGCATTTGGGCTCATGGCGGCGACACGCTAATGGGGACTACTATACCTATGCGGAATTGGCCGAAGAATTGATTCCGTATGCGCATCAAATGGGTTATTCACATCTGGAATTGATGCCCATCATGGAACATTTGTTGGATGCGTCCTGGGGGTATCAGCAGTTAGGCTACTTTGCACCAACGAGTCGTTTTGGTAGTCGTGATGACTTTTTGAGTTTTGTCGATCAGTGTCATCAAGCCAATCTTGGGGTGATTGTGGATTGG
Source organism: Lactiplantibacillus pingfangensis (assembly GCF_005404945.1). GTDB lineage: Bacteria > Bacillota > Bacilli > Lactobacillales > Lactobacillaceae > Lactiplantibacillus > Lactiplantibacillus pingfangensis. Next base: position 30,814 of record NZ_BJDG01000016.1, read on the forward strand.
GTGCCGGGGCATTTTATTCGCAATTATGATGCCTTGTACCAGTATGACGGGACGCCAACTTATGAATACGCTGATCCGGATCAAGCTAATAATCGGCGTTGGGGTGCCTGGAATTTTGACCTCGGGAAAACCCAAGTACAGAGTTTCTTAATTTCCAGTGCCTTGTATTGGTTACAGGATTGCCATTTGGATGGGTTGCGCGTGGACGCCGTCTCAAACATGTTGTATCTGGATTATGACGAAGGTCGTGAAGGCCAAGTCAACCAGTATGGCGACAATCGCAACTTGGCTGGAATTTCATTTTTACAAGCGTTGAATACGGAAATCTTCAAACGGCATCCAGATGTTTTGATGATTGCGGAAGAATCTTCAGCGTTTCCACAAGTGACCGGGCGCGTTGATCAAGGTGGTCTCGGCTTTAATTACAAGTGGAATATGGGCTGGATGCACGACACATTGGATTTCTTTGAAATGGACCCGTTGTATCGTCACGACCATTTCAATCTACTCACCTTTGCATTTGTTTACATGTTTGATGAGCAGTTCATCTTACCGTTCTCACATGATGAAGTGGTTCATGGTAAGAAGTCATTAATGCATAAAATGCCGGGCGACCGCTATAATCAGTTTGCTAATTTACGGACGATGATGACTTATATGGCGGCGTTTCCTGGGAAACAGTTGAATTTTATGGGCGCAGAATGGGGTCAGTTTTTGGAATGGCGTGATTGGGATCAATTGGAATGGGTCGATTTAAAAGATCCACTCAACCGACAAATGCAGCATTTTACGGCCACATTGAACCAGCTCTACCATGCCAATCGGCCGTTATGGGAACTCGATCATGACCCAGCCGGCATCATTTACAGTTATACGGATGACGCTGCCAGTTCAACCATGGGCTTTATTCGGCAAGCCAAACGAAAATACAGTTTTATCGTCGCGGCCTTTAATTTTGTGCCGGTTGAACGACGACAATATCGGATTGGTGTCCCATATGCAGGTGAGTATGCCTTAGTAATCAATACCGAGGCAAAAGCTTTCGGGGGAACTTGGACGCAACTTGAAACAACATTTACTGCGGTTAATCGGCCGTATCATGGGCAACCAGCGAGTTTTGAGCTGACCTTGCCAGCAATGGGTGCCTTACTAATTCGGCCAGTCAAAGTTAAAAAGGGGAGTCGAGAAAATGAATGATGACATGCTAGGCATTATTTTAGCTGGGGGTCAGGGGACCCGTTTAGGAAAATTAACCAAAGGGACGGCTAAGCCAGCCGTGCCATTTGGTGGCCGCTACCGAATCATTGATTTCACATTAAGCAATTGTGCTAATTCTGGCGTGAATACAGTTGGTGTGATTACGCAGTATCAACCGTTGGAGCTCAATGCCCACATTGGGAACGGCGCTAGCTGGGGATTAGACGACTTAAATGGCGGCGTCACGGTGTTGCAACCTTATTCCTCTAGTGAAGGGGAAAAATTCTTTGAGGGTACGGCCCATGCCATTTATCAAAATATTGAATATATTGATCAGCAAAATCCAAAATATTTATTAGTTTTATCGGGTGATCATATTTATAAAATGGACTACGATGCGATGTTGGATTATCACAAGGCTAAAAAAGCGTCGTTAACCGTGGGGGTCATTCCGGTAACGAAACAAGAAGCTAAACGATTCGGGATGATGAATACCGATGAAACGGATCGCATTATTGAATTTGAAGAAAAGCCAGAACACCCTAAGAGTGATAAGGCTTCGATGGGGATCTACATTTTCAACTGGCCGACCTTGCGGGACTATCTGGTGAAGAGTTATGCGACCGACAAATCAATGGAAGATTTCGGTAAAAACGTCATTCCATCCTACTTGGCACATAACGAATCCGTATACGCCTACGCATTCAAGGGATACTGGCGTGATGTTGGGACAATCCAGAGCTTGTGGCAAGCGAATATGGAGTTTCTCTCGCCACACAATCGGCTCAACATTGGGGACAATAATTGGCGCATTTATTCGAAGGCCCAAGTTTTGCCGCCGATGTTCTTAACGGAGACGAGCCAGGTTAATAATTCGATGATCGTGGATAGTTGTTATGTTGCCGGTGAAGTTGATCATTCGATCTTGTCACAACGCGTCTCTGTCGGGATGGGAAGTCGCGTGGTTGACAGTATGGTCATGCCCGGGGCCACGATTGGCAAAAATGTGGTGATTGATCATGCCTTGATTGGGGAAGAAGCGGTAATTGGCGATGATGCGATCGTCAAAGGGACCGCGACGGATATTGCAGTTGTTGGCTATGACGAAGTTGTGGGGGTGGAGAAACCATGAAACGTGGAAGTGTCAGTGCAATTATCAACTTGGTGGAACCTTGGGAAGCGTTAGAACCGTTAACGGCGGCGCGTCCGGTTGGCATGCTGCCATTTGGTGGGCGATACCGGTTATTAGACTTTCCGTTATCCAGCGCCATCAATGCCGGAATTCAAAATGTCATGGTCACGTCGCCGCGGTCAGGCCGCTCGGTGTCAGACCACCTGCGTAGCGGGCGTGATTGGAATTTGGATACGATCCGTGGGGGTCTCTTCATGTACCCTTATAATGATTTAAAATTAGTCGCACCGGAAAAGAAAGCGACGCTGATTCATCATTATTACGATAACTCGATCTTATTTTTAAAACGCAGTCACAGTGAATACTCGGTGGTGATGAGCACGCGAAATGTCGGCAATATTGATTTAAAGGCACTTTTAAGATATCACGAGGAACGTGATAATCCAGTCACGACCGTCTACAAGAGTGTTGATCCGAAACTGCTGATGCCGCAAAATACGATTTTGCAACTCACAGATAAGGGCATGGCGACTGCGGTGATGCCGGCTGAAAAGGCCAAGTTGCCAAAAACTGCTAAAAAAGCCGCCAAAAATATGGATATTTATTTAATGAGTACGGTTGACCTGATTGAGATTCTAGATGAGGCTAATCGGCGTGGTGACTTGATTAGTCTGGAAGAATTAATGAAACAGGCCGTGATTCAACATAACGCGAATGCGTTTGAATATACCGGATTCCAAGCAAATATTCATGATTTGGCAAGCTATTTTGCCGCTAACATGTCGATTTTGGACGAAGCTAACTTCCGAGCCCTCTTTTACAGTTCGCGACGAATCTATACGAAAGTTAAAAATGAAGTGCCAACTTTCTTCGCGGAGGGGTCACAGTTCCGGGCCAGCCTTTGTGGGACCGGTGGCTATATTGAAGGCCAAGTCGACCATTCAGTCATCTTCCGCAATGTGTTGATCAATCGGGGCAGTCAGATTAAAGACGCCGTTATAATGCAGGGCACGCGAATTGGTGCGGGGACCAAGATTGAAAATGTGATCATTGATAAAAATGTGGTTATTGGGCCCAACTTGATTCTCAAAGGCACACCGACAGAACCGTTAGTCATTAGTAAGGGCCAACATATCTTTCGCCAAACGGAGGTGGTCACCAGTGACTAAGGTACTGTTTGCTGCCGCCGAAGCTGCCCCATTTTATAAAACGGGTGGTCTCGGTGACGTGAGCTTGGCGTTACCCCGGGCATTAAAAGCCGATGGTGTCGAGATTCGGGTGGTGATTCCTTACTACGAAAAGTTATTTCCAGAAAAATATCGGGCGCAAGTCAAAGACCTCCTGAATTTTACGGTGAAAGTCGGTGACAAGTCTCAATATTGTGGGATTAAAACGCTCCAGCTCGATGACCTCGATTATTATTTAATTGATAATCAGGAATACTTTGGCCGCGAGGGCTTGTACGGTTATTGGGATGATGGTGAACGCTTCGCCTTTTTCCAAATGGCAATCTGCGAGATGTTAGAACGCGTCGATTATATTCCGGACGTGTTGCATTTGAATGACTGGCACACCGCTTTTATTCCAGTTCTGTTGAAAGAAAAGTATTACTGGATCAAGGCCTACCGTAAGCTCAAAACGTTGCTGACGATTCATAATATGCAGTTCCAAGGAATTTACGATCCAGTTATTTTGGATAGTCTCTTTAAAATTGGTTGGCAGACGTTTAATGAAGATGGGATTGCCTTTTATGATCAAGTCAACTTTCTAAAGGCGGGCATTAACTTTGCTGATGCGGTCAATACCGTCTCGCCATCTTACGCGCAAGAAATTCAAACGCCGCAATTTGGCGAACGGTTAGACGGTGTCCTCCGTGCGAATCAGGCAAAACTAACGGGTATTATGAACGGTATTGATATGCAGCTGTACGATCCGGCTACAGACCCAGCTTTGACCGCCAATTATTCTGCCAGTGATTTAGCCCCAAAGGCCAAAGACAAAGCTGCCTTGCAAAAAGCTGTTGGATTGCCTGAAGCTGACGTGCCAGTTTTTGCGGTGGTGTCACGCTTGACGACCCAAAAAGGGATGGATTTGTTGCTAGATGCCTTGGATGATTTTCTCAAAAAGCAGGCGGTGCAGGTCATCGTTTTGGGGACGGGTGATCCGGCGCTGGAACATGCTTTTGAGATTTATCAGTTGGCGTATCCCGATAAAATTGCGCCGCAAATTAAGTTTGACGTCAACTTGGCCCAACAAATTTACGCCGGCAGTGATAGTTTCTTAATGCCATCCGCATTTGAACCTTCTGGCTTATCACAAATGATGGCGATGCGTTACGGCACATTGCCACTGGTTCATTTAGTTGGTGGGTTGAAAGACACGGTGGTCCCTTATAACCACTATACAGGTGCGGGGACTGGTTTTGGCTTTGAAGATTACCGGCCAGCCGTGTTAAGAAAAATGATGACAATGGCGGTTGAGTGCTACACCAAGCACCCGAAAGCCTGGGCAAAGCTGCAGCAACAAGCGATGGCGCTCGACTTTGGTTGGGGAAAATCCGCTAAAAAGTATCAACACGTTTATGACACGATCACGAGTTAGGGCACAGGGGGTGCAGTTTTTTGAAATTAACAGAGGCACAGTTTAAACAAGACTTTTTAGCAGAAATCAAAACGTTATACGCGACCGAGTTGAGTGACACGTCTAACTATAACCAATTTGTCGCCTTGGGACAGTTGGTGCGGCGTTACGATGGGCCAAATTGGACGAAGACATCGGCTGACTATCGCGAAAAGGATCGTAAACAAGTTTATTATTTCTCAATTGAATTTTTACCTGGGCGGTTATTGAAATCCAACCTATTGAACTTAGGCTTGCTAGATACCGTTCGCCAGGGCTTAAAAGCACTGGGACTAGATTTTGATGAAATCAGTCGCGCCGAACCAGATCCTGGCTTAGGCAATGGTGGTTTAGGGCGCTTAGCAGCCTGTTATATGGATTCGATGGCCAGCTTGGGGATTGCCGGCAATGGGAACGGGATTCGTTACCGCTATGGCCTCTTCAAGCAAGTCTTCATGGATGGCTATCAGGTCGAACTACCTGACGATTGGTTGCGTAATGGAAATGTTTGGGAGATTCGGCGGGAAAACAAGGCCTGTCTCGTTCGTTTTGGTGGCAATGTCTGGATGGCACCGCAACCAGATGGGCAGTTAAAGGCTATGTATGAAAATACCGATGATGTCTGGGCCGTGCCTTACGATACTGGCTTGGTCGGCTATCACAATGATGTGACCAATACGTTACGGCTCTGGTCGGCGGAGTTACCGCCAAGTGCCGACGAGACCGGATTTTCACAGGCACGCCGCGATCGCATTGATGAGATCACCAAGGTGCTCTACCCCGATGACTCTAATTCGGCTGGTCAGTCGTTGCGACTGCGGCAGGAATACTTCTTCTCATCCGCGGGGGTTCAAAGTATTGTGCGCCATTATGGGCTGCGGCATCAAGGAATGAAAGAATTGGCTAAAAAGATTGCGATTCATATCAATGATACGCATCCGACGCTAGTCATTCCGGAAATGATGCGGATTTTGATGGATGAGCATCACTGCAGCTGGGACGTCGCCTGGTCCTTGACGACGCAAGTGATGAGTTATACGAACCACACCATCATGCAAGAAGCGTTGGAGACCTGGCCAATCGAGATGTTTAAGGGCTTATTACCACGAATTTATCAAATTGTTGCCGAAATTGATCGCCGCTATCGTGAAGCGAAAACGCCGATTTTTGGTGAAGCGCTAGTTAATCGAACGGCGCCACTTGGCAATGGTCAAGTGCGGATGGCGTTCTTAGCCGTCATTGGAAGTCATAGTGTCAATGGGGTCGCCCCACTACACACCGAATTACTCAAAGAAGATGTGCTGCGTGAGTTGTACCAAGTGTATCCAGAACGTTTTAATAATAAGACGAATGGGATTGCGACACGGCGGTGGCAACAATTGGCAAACGAGCCATTATCAAACTTGATTGACTCGAAAATCGGGCCAACTTGGCGGCGGCAACCCAACCAATTAAAGTCGCTGGCTGCTTACCGAGATGACACGAAGTTTCTCAAGCAACTGACTGCGGTCAAAGTCGAAAATAAGGCCGCCTTGGCAGCGTATATTCAGTCAGAATTGGGTGTAACCGTGCGGACGGATGCCATTTTCGACGTTCAGATTAAGCGACTACACGCCTATAAACGGCAACTCTTACATGTCTTTGAGATTATTCGTGAGTATTTGGCTATCAAAGACCAGCCGAAAAATACTGAGCCACCACGGGTCCATGTTTTCGGGGCCAAGGCGGCGCCAAGTTATCATTATGCGAAATCAATCATCAAGCTAATCAATGCCTTAGCTGATTTGGTCAACCACGATCCAGAAATTGGTGATCAGTTGAAAGTGGCGTTCATTCCAAATTATGGCGTGTCATTAGGTGAATTGATCATTCCGACGGCGGATGTCAGTGAACAGATCTCAACGGCCTCCAAGGAAGCCTCCGGGACGAGTAATATGAAGATGATGGCGAATGGCGCTGTTTCTTTAGCAACGCTGGACGGTGCCAATATTGATATTATTGAAGCCGCTGGTGAAGAAAATGAGTATTCGTTTGGTTTGACCGCCAAAGCGGTGTATGGGTACTACGAACGTGGCGATTACCATGCAGCTGATTTTTACAACGCCAATCCTGAGTTGAAACGAGTGCTCGATACGCTGATTGATGGGACGATTCCGGGCATCAGTACGGAAGGCCGAGAAATTTATGATTCATTGCTGCGTTATAACGACGAATTCTTTGTGCTGGCCGACTATGACAGTTATGTTCAGCAGCAGCGACAAATCAGTCATGATTTCCAAGATCAAAAGTTATGGCAACAAAAAGCCTTAGCCAATATTGCCGCCTCGGGAATCTTTTCGGCTGATTTAGCGGTGGCCCGTTATAGCGATGAGATTTGGCAAGTGCCCCATACGAAATTGCTCAATTAGAAAAGGAGGCTGGGGATGATGATCCAACTCGATTACGATTCGTTTCAACCCCAATTTAAGACCCCCTTTGGCGCGGTCCCACAACAATTACCAGTTCAATTTTCACTCAACGTCAAGACAACTGCCACGATCGGTCAAGTTGCGTTATGCATCGTGCACGATGGTCAGTGGGATGCGGAAAAGGTTTTACCAATGACGGCCAAGAGCGCAACCTGTTATCAGGTAAGCTTTACACCGACACAAGTTGGCTTGTATTTCTACTATTTTCAGGTCAGCACTAGTCAGGAGACGAGCTTCTATGGTTGTGTTGACGGTGGTTATGGCGGGCACGGCGTTCAGTACGCACGCCGCGAGCAAGTCCAGATGTATCAATTAACGACCATCGCGACGGCGGAAACGTTGCCGAAATGGTATCGTGAAGGGGTTGCGTATCAAATTTTTGTGGACCGGTTCTACAATGGCAATCCGGATGGGCACGTGAATGCACCCAAACCAAACAGCTTTATTTATGGGCGGGCGAGTGATCGGCCGATGTATGTTCGGGGTGCCGGACAAGAAATTTTACGTTGGGACTTTTTCGGCGGCAATTTGCGCGGGATTGAAGCCAAAATTCCTTATTTGAAAAAACTAGGCGTGACGATCCTATATTTGACCCCGATTTTTCAAGCCACTAGTAATCATCGCTATGATACCGGTGATTATTTGAAAATAGATCCAGTCCTAGGTGATTTGGCTGATTTTGACCATTTAGTCAGTGCGCTACACCGTGCCGGGATGCGGGTGATTTTGGATGGCGTCTTTAATCATGTCGGCGTGGATTCACGCTACTTCAACCGCAGCGGTCATTACGATACGGTTGGAGCGGCGCAATCGCGGACTAGTCCGTATTATCCTTGGTTTACCTTTATCAATTATCCAACTGAGTATGATAGTTGGTGGGGGATCACTGATTTGCCAACGGTTGATAAAGAAAATGACGCTTATCGTGACTTTATTTTTGGCGCCAGTGATTCCGTGATTGATTACTGGACGGCGCGTGGCGTGGACGGTTGGCGTTTAGATGTGGCGGATGAGTTACCCGATGATTTCATTATGGGCATTCGAAAAGCCTTGGATCACTATCCAGATAAGGTGCTGATTGGTGAAGTTTGGGAAGATGCCTCTCATAAGCTCGCTTATGGTCAACGCCGTCACTATTTAGAGGGCGGTGGGCTGCAAGCGGTGATGAATTACCCATTACGGCGGTTAATTATTCACGTTTTGACGGGAACCATGGCCCCCAGTGATTGGTGGCGTGAACTGATGACGCTAAAAGAAAATTATCCAAAATCAACGTTTCAGTTTAATTTCAACAACATCGGGAGCCACGATACTCCCCGAATTTTGACGATGCTACAAGAAGATATGGCGCGCTTGCGGTTGGCGGTAGGAATGCTCCTAACGCTACCTGGCGTCCCCTGCTTGTATTATGGTGATGAGGCCAAAATGACTGGTGGTAAAGACCCAGACAACCGGGCATTCTATCCGTGGGCGCGCGCCGATCAAGCTGAAATTCAGGTGGTGACACAGTGGACACATTGGCGTCAAAACCATCCGTGGTTAAACAACGCGAATTTTGCGCCGTTCTATTTGGCAGATTATGGCATTGGCTACGTTTACTGGCAAGATCAACAACAGGTGTTAGTCGTCATTAACGTTACGGCCATGACTCATGAAATCACCACGGCTGCTTGTCAGTTGGATGTCGTGCCAGACACACTAGCAGCGGCAATTCGACAGCGATTGGTCGGACAAACCTTGAGTGGCAATCAATTGCAACTTATTGAAAACTTTACTTGAAGTTTACATGAATGCGATAGTTTGAAATGGGATTGCTGGTTATATTATAAGGGTACTTCTTAATCAGCACCCCGCGATTATGTCATTAAGAAGTATCCCCGTCGATCCTTAAGAGACGACAAAGAAGTCATGGCTTACCTTGATTGGTCGTGACTTTTTTGATGTGTATTTTTATGAAAACTGGATTGTGAAACGGCCAAACTCGTTTTTCATAATCAGTGCCGTTCAGCGGTATAATAGTCCTAGTGAAAACCGGTTAAAGGCCTGTTTTCAACTGTTTCACTAGGAGGTAAGGTGTGTGTATCAAGCAGTAGTATTTTTTGATTTGGATGGCACCTTGATGCAGGACGATAAAACCGTCGCCCCCAGCAGCGTGGCAGCAATCCATCAGTTAAAAGCCAATCACGTGCTACCGGTCATTGCGACGGGGCGTAACGTGTTTGAGGTGGCCAATCTCATGCGGCAAACGGGGATTGACTCAATCGTGAGTGCTAATGGGAGTTATGTGCAATATCAAGGAAAATTTTTGGCGGCCCATGAGTTGGATAAGGGGTTACTTCAAGACATTACGCATTATGCGAATCAACATCAAGATGCGCTGGCCTATTATAATGCCACTAGTTTTGCGTTGAGCCATCGGGATGCCTTGACGGTGGCGAATTATCGCGGCCTGGGACAAAAAGCGATTGTGCAACCAGACTTCTTTTTGCGGGAGCATATTAACTTTTTGCTGACCTTTGATCCGATCAGTGCTGAGAAATATCAGCGACGTTATCATGGTTATTTAACGTTTGTCCGTAATAATCCACGGGCCTTAGACACGATGGCTTGGGGTGTTTCTAAAGCCACCGGGATTCGCGAGATTCTAGTTAAGGCTGGCTTAACCGCTGTCCCAACCTATGCCTTTGGTGACGCCGCTAATGATTTAGAAATGTTTCAGTTGGTCGATAAACCAGTGGCCATGGGGAATGGCTTAGCCAAAGTGAAAAGTTTAGCTGCCTATATCACAACGGATAATATGCATGATGGCATTAAAAATGGTTTGGCCCATTTTGGATTGATCTAAGGGTGAGCCTTGGGTCAAAATAACTTAGGGAAGGCTGATGACATGAACTTAGTGGTGTTACGTGGTAATTCTGGTGCTGGCAAAACAACCACTGCTAAGGCCTTACTGGCAGCACTGGGCCCAGCAACGTTACTACTTAGTCAAGATACCATTCGACGCGTGATTTTAAAGGCGCCGGATCATGTTGGAACCCCGGCCATTGCACTGATTCTGGCCTTGATCGACTGGGGTAAGGCGCAGTCATTTGAGACGATTATTTTAGAAGGAATTTTGAAAAAATCCGTTTATGGTCCCATGTTAGCGGATTTGAAGCAAACTTGGGGCGACCAGATGATGACTGTTTATTTTGACCTGCCGTTTGCGGATGCCTTTAAACGAAATCAGATGAAACCGGTTGCTTTTGATCGGAATACTTTGACCGATTGGTGGCAGGCTGACGATTTGCTTGGTGATGAAGCGCTTTGCTTTGGCCCAGAGGTGACGCTGGACACGCAAGTCAGCTTAATTATTGAAAAGTGCGCGGGATAGTAACGGTTGAAAATAAAATTTCGGACAAAAAAATAAGGCCCCGATTATGGGAGACCTTATTTTTTGTTACTAAAGGTTGAAAGACCAAAATTACTAATAACTACTGCCATGTCACTGATTAGGGCATGGAAATTAGTTGACAGTGCCGCTTCCAGTCGCCACTGATAACATGCGGTCGTGGGACCGGTCCAAGCCTGAGGAACGTCTTGTCCCTCGCCCGGAACGCTTGCACAAATCGCAAGTGTCCCGGACAGTCCGTGGCGTAACGCCGGTAAGAAACATGCCGACCTAACGCCACCTTCACGGCCGATGCCATCAGCGGCGACTTCCAGCTAATTTAACTGTTTTTAGGCTAGGTTTAGCGGAGGCATGCAGAATCGTTGTGCTGTGTCGGTAAGATTGGCCGGCGTTCTTGGCCGCCTAATCTTACAGGGCGATTCAAAGACGCGGTCTATCGGCTTTGAATCGAAGTTCCAGACCGCACTGTGGCTGGGACAGTCCCACCATAGCACAGCGATTCTGCATGCCGGAGCGGGATCACCACTAATTTGGAAGTGCCTGTTGCCTATATGACAGTGTTTATGAGTCCTTTTGTCCTTTCAACCTTCAGTTTGTTACATAAAATGCGGCTCATTATTGGGCAATGCCGATTAAGCCATTGCTTTTTTGATGTTGGCTAAAGTTAATTGACTTGTTTCGGTAAAGTTGACGTCGGCAGCCGCTAAGACGGTGACATCACCAATCCCAACGGACGTTTCACCGGCACCGTTGATTGATTGGACGCCAGCAGCGGCATCTTCGACACCAATACATTGCGCTGGGTCTAAATTAAGAATTTCAGCGCCGCGCCGGAAAATCTCTGGATCTGGCTTGCCATGTTTCAAGCTGGCTGGATCAACCGACTTGGTAAAGTAGTCGCTTAAGCCTAAATGTTTGAGAACTAGTGGCGAATTTTTTGAAGCGGAAGCAAGTGAGAGTAAGTACCCTTGTGCTTTTAAATCATCAAGAAAAGCTTGAATCCCGGGTAAAATGTTTGCCGGGGTCATCTGAGCAACTAATTTCAAATAATTATCGTTTTTCTCGGTGGCAAGCGCTTCTTTTTCAGCATCCGTAAAATCATTTTCTTTATGATCACGAGCCAAAATGAGGTTCAATGAATCCATCCGGCTGATGCCCTTTAACGCATCCGCCAAACTATCATCCCATTTCACGCCAACTTTATCGGCAACTTGATGCCAAGCTTGACTATGAAAAATAGATGTATCCGTAATAACCCCGTCTAAATCAAAAACAAATCCTTTAATATCAGCAAATTTTGCCATTTGTAACATCCTCCTAGTTATGAGCGTACGCCACGGTGAGTGGTTTTTTAGCTTGTAATTGATAGTCTTTACCAGCAATCGTAATGGGTTGTTTCTGGTCCGCTGTGATCGTGAGCTTTTCATGGTTAATCACAAACGTGTAGTGCGTCCCACGGAAAGTGTGCTTGAATTTCAAAGATTGCCAGTGTTCAGGCAATTGTGGGCTCACTTGTAGCTGTTCACCGAGCACACTCACGCCACCAAAGTTGCGCGTTTCGAGCAATAACGTGGCACACATCACGCCCAAATGAATGCCTTCAGCCGTCGTCCCGCCTTGAATATCGTAATAGTCCGAGAACAGCGCTTCTGAGAACAGCGACCAAGCTTGATCGTAGTTCTCATCCAGTTGATTTAAAACGGCGTACACGATGCGTGACAAGGTAGAACCGTGGGTCGTCCGTTCCAAATAATACTGAATATTATGCGTGAGATATTCTTTGGGCAGGGTGTAGCCTAGTTGCTTGATCAACTTTTGAACGGTCGGCACGTCAAAATTGTAAAAGGCCATCAAGGCGTCCGCTTGTTTGGCAACTTGGTAGGCATCTGGTGTTTTACCTTCCGCCTTTAGAATACGATCCATTCGGGAAATATCACCAAATTTTTGGCGATAAGCTCGGAAATCAAGCGTTGGTAAGTTGAAATAGCCTTCAAATTGGGCAATGATCCCGCTGTGATTGATTTCCAACGTTAGTTTGTGGCTAATGTCAGTCATTTTATTCGCCAAATCGGTATTAAAGTTGGCCGCGGCGGCGGCTTTTTGATAGGCAGCGTTGTCCAATTGATCTCGGAGCTGTGCGATGGTATCGAATAACCACGCTACCATAATATTGGTATAGGCGTTGTTCTTTAACCCCGGTGTTTGGTGATTTGGATAATTTTCATGAAATTCATCCGGTCCCATGACCCCCGCAATACTGTAGCGACCAGTCGTTTCGTCATAAGTGGCCTTGCTAATCCAAAATTCGGCAATCGACAACAACATTTCCATGCCATAGTTAGCCAAAAAATCACGATCTAGCGTGGTATGGTAATAGGTCCAAACGTCATAAGCAATATCTAATGAGACGTGCCGCTGTAAGCGACTGTTGTCGGGATCCCAGGCCTGTGTAATCGGGTTCAAATGAGTAAATTGCGACTGCTCGTCCCCTTTTTGCGCTGATTGCCAAGGATACATTGCGCCAGAGAAACCGGCCGCTTTCGCATTTGCTCGAGCTGCTGGCAGTCGATGATAGCGATACAACAACAGCTGTTTGGCTAATGCTGGTCGGTGGAGTGTGTAGAAGGGAAGCATAAACATCTCATCCCAAAACACATGCCCCCGATAGGCTTCGCCATGTAGGCCACGCGCGCCGACCGAAGCGTCCAATTGCCCACTTTCTAGTGCGGCAGTGGAGACGAAACTATGGTAAATATTAACCCGTGTTAGCCGTTGACTAGTGAGGTCGCCACGGATTTTGATGTCTGCATCTTGCCAAGTCTGATCCCAGTAGTCACGGCTTGCTTTGACGGTATCGTCGAAGCTAGCTTGGGCGAGCGCTGTCGGCACATGTGTGAGTGCGGCATCATCAGCCACGTTGCTAGTAGCAATGACCACATCCTTATCAAACGTGTAAGCTTTGTTAGCCTGCACGTTGAGTGACAAGACTTGCTGAATCCCTTGTGGCTGATGTTTGAGCGCAATCAGGTCGCTCGTGTCACAATCTGGACTCGTCAATTTAGCGCCAATGGTATAGTTGATTTTTGACGTTTTTGTTTGACCTGCAAGAAACATGGTGTTTGCACAAGATTCCATACCCAATAATTTTAAATGATGCTGGTCAAAAACATTATACCGGCTAACGTTGCCGTTGACAACGCTTCCATCAATTTCGGAGGTGAGTTGTAAGCTACCAGAGAAGTTAAGCGGTGTCACGGTGTAGCGAATGCTGAAACGGTGCCATGCTTGCATGTTAGCTAATTTTTGAGACTGGACTTGTAACATGTGTCCAGATTGTAACTGAATCAGCATCGTGGTCGTCAAAATTCCCGTTTTTAAATCGAGGCTGCGATAAACGTCTTGGATATCACGATCATTGATTTCAAATGGGGCTTGATGATCAACGCCAAACGTCATAAACTGGGCGTTTGGTAGGTTGACTAAGTCTTCATTGACGACGTCGTGACCTTTGATCGTAGTTGTTTCTTGATCAAAGACATCGGCGACGTATGTGCCAGGATAATTATTCTTATCTGCACGGGATTCAACATAGGCGCCGCGAAGGCCAAAGTAGCCATTGCCAACCGTTAGCATGGCTTCTTGACCGTTGTTACGAACGCCTTCGTATTTGCCATAATAGTCGAGATGCCATTTTAAATAAGCCTTTTTGGCTTTAACCGCGGCAACTAGGCCATCGCGGTCAACTGCTGTTCGACTCACAACCGGAATGTTCAGCAAATTAGTTAACGCTAAGCCGACGTCGATTCGATCATAATTGACCCCCACAATTGTGTCGGAAAAATCATAGTCCAAGCCGTTTTCCAAAATGGCTGCGTCAAATTTGAGCCCCGCTAATCTGACTTTAATGTTTTCTAGGTTATCACTGATCGATTGGTCAGGATTGTAAGCAATCGCATAGCGAGTCGTTGCTGGCCCATCGGCGGTTGGATAGTAAGCAATGTCCATGGCATCGTTCTCAATTCGTAATTTAATCAGTTGCACGAATAACCACTCCTTAGTTAATTGACTGAAAAAACGTCATAAATACATAGAAAAACTTTTATCCCACTTTCAAGCCTAGACCAGATTTTTAGCCGTTTCAAATATTGTTACCGTAAGCGTTGTCGCAGCCACAGAAAAATGAAATTAATAATTAAGTTGAATAAACTAGTGCATTTACTTGCTTTTAGCGGTGCGCTTCAGGACATTAAATGGTTTGGGATAGACCGCTTTCGGTGACGGGCATTTCATTAGCTGTGGGGGACAGACCCAGCCTGAGGAGCGGTCTGGGTCTTCGCTTTCAAGCCTAAAAAGCAAGTCTCGAAAGACGCCTGTGGTGTAAGCACCAAACCCAGGCACTAACGCCACCGACACAGCAAATGAAATGCCCGTCACCTTCAGCTCGATAGTGAGCCACTCAAAATAACGCCAATACAGTTGTACTGACGTTTTTTTTGGCAGATTCAATTTTAAATTTTGAATCAATCACTTCAGAGGCTGGTCGGTTAGTGTGGGTGTACTAGTATTGCGTATCTCGACATAGCGTTTACGTGCTTAAAGACTGCCAAGCTTTCAGACGGCGACAATCATAACTTTGGCAGCAATTCCAAATGGTCCATGGCCATCATTTGGCGAATCTTGATGCTATTTGTTTGAAATTTTAGGATAACTGGGTCATGATAAGCCAATTGTTTCTGAAATGGCGTAAGTTCGTTGCGCCAATTGGTGGTGAAGGCTTCGTGACCCACGAGTGTTAAGTGGCCCTTCATCATCAATGATGAAAAGTTAGCGAGATTATAGCAAGATAGCGTTGCGCGGTTATTGTGTTGGATGTTTTTAACCGTGGTGGTTTGTCGACTAGTATAGAAGAAAAGTTGTTCTAAGCTGCGGTCTAAGGGCAGGGGACTTAGAACGACGGTCGTTGGAAAGCCGGTTTCGTCAATTGTGGCAACGGTGAACACGGCGATGGTCTGAATCATATGTAGCGCTGCCTGACGGGTTGTGTGTTGCATGTGTGTCACCTTCTTTACCCTTTAGTATGCCGAAAACACTAGGTGATTGTCATGTGTTATGCTCAAATTAAGGGTATAAAAAAATCAGCTTTCACGGTGGATTATCACAGCGTGAAAACTGATTAGTGGTTATATGATGGGCAGTCAGGGGATCGAACCCTGGACCCACGGATTAAGAGTCCGTTGCTCTGCCAGCTGAGCTAACTGCCCATAACTCAACAAAAAATATAATATCATGAATCGGGGACGCTGACAATACTATTTTAGCTTTTTTTTCAAAAAAGGCGACTTTTTCAGTAAAATTGACAATCGATAGTCGTTTTAAATGATCGTTAATTCCCTAATAAAGCGCGGTATCATGCGGATTAGCAAACAAAGAAAGCCACGGTTATTTGTGATATACTAAAAATAGCGCTGAAAAGTGATTTTCAGCGCGCCAGACGCAGGTCAGGGCTCAGCGACCTGTACTAATCGACGTTTACCTAAATTTGACTTGAACTTGTATTCCCCTAAGGAGGAAGAAGTGTTATGAAAAAAATCTTAGTTGTTGATGATGAGAAACCAATCTCAGATATTATGAAGTTTAATTTAACCAAAGAAGGTTATGAAGTCCACGTTGCCGCCGATGGTGAAGAAGCGCTACAAAAAGTGGAAGAAGTCCATCCCGATTTAATTCTCTTAGATTTAATGTTACCAAAAATGGATGGGCTGGAAGTTGCCCGGCAAGTTCGGAAGAATTATGACATGCCAATCATTATGGTCACGGCCAAGGATTCAGAACTCGATAAAGTCTTAGGACTAGAACTCGGTGCGGATGATTATGTGACTAAGCCATTTTCAAATCGTGAATTAGTGGCCCGAGTTAAGGCCAATTTGCGACGGCAAGGAACACCAGCAGCGCAGCCGGCTGAAGAAGAAGCGAACTCTGATATTGAAATCGGCGACCTGGTCATTCATCCAGATGCTTACATGGTTTCAAAACGTGGGGACAATATTGAATTGACCCACCGCGAATTTGAATTGCTGCACTATTTGGCGCAACACATTGGCCAAGTGATGACGCGTGAACATTTATTGCAAACGGTCTGGGGTTACGATTATTTTGGTGACGTGCGGACGGTCGATGTGACGGTGCGGCGCTTACGTGAAAAGGTTGAAGATAATCCAAGCCATCCAAAGTGGTTAGTGACACGGCGGGGTGTCGGATATTATCTCCGCAATCCTGAAAATGAGTAGAGGTCATTAAACCGTGTTTAAACTGAAGCGGAAGAACTTTTTTAAGTCGATTAATTTCAAAATTGCGCTAGTTTTCGCGTTATTGCTCTTGATTACGCTGGAAATCGTTGGCGCGATTTTTGTGCGGCAATTGGAATCCAAAAACTTGGATCAATTTAAAACACAAGTCCAAATTCCAACGTATGTCGACAACTCATTAGCAGAACAATTATCGTCCACTAATACGACGAAGGCCAATGCGCAACTGAAAACGATCTTGTCAGATATTAATAACTCGAATATTGATGAGGTCCGAGTCATTGATAGTAAGGGTACGATTCGTGGGACTAATGATGTGAATGATCAGGCGGTTGTGGGTCAAAAAACAACTGATCGTAATGTCAAAAATGCAATTTATAATAATCGCTCGTACACTAAGAATACCTATGACACCTCGAATAATAGCCAGTATTATATTTCGATTGTGCCCTTGTATAGCTCAAATACGACTGGTAATAACAGTCAGTTAGTTGGGGTATTGTATGTACGGGCTAATATGAAGTCTGTTTATAATACAATCAATTCAATTATGCAGATTTTTGCCGTTGCGTCACTAGTAGCGATGGCGCTCGGACTCGGAATTGCCATCATTATTGCCCGGGCAATTACGCGGCCAATCGAGGAAATGAAGCGGCAGACCCAACGGATTTCGCGTGGTGATTATGCGGGTCAAGTCCGGGTTTACAGCGATGACGAATTGGGCCAACTTGCCGGCGCCATTAATAATTTGTCGATTCGTGTGGAAGAGTCGCAAGAATCGACCGAAGCGGAACGGCGTCGGTTGGACAGTGTTCTCGCACATATGAGCGATGGCGTTATTGCGACCGATCGACGTGGCAATATTACGATTATTAATGAAACCGCGTCTGATTTTGTCGACGTGACCGCTGAAAAAGCCATTGGTAACTCAATTTTGGACATGTTGCAGATTCGTGATAGCTATTCGTTACGTGATTTGATTGAAAATCAAGATGAATTGACCCTAGACTTCTCGTCAAATGAGCGGGATTTAATCTTAAACGCTTATTTCTCACTGATTCAACGAGAATCTGGGTTTATTAGCGGCTTGGTCTGTGTCTTACATGATGTGACGGAACAACAAAAGATCGATAACGACCGGAAACAATTCGTTTCGAATGTGTCGCATGAATTGCGGACACCACTGACGAGTTTGCGTAGTTACATCGAAGCGTTGAGTGATGGTGCTTGGAAAGATCCCGAAGTCGCACCCGGTTTCTTAAAAGTGACTCAAGAAGAAACGGACCGTATGATTCGTATGATTAATGAGCTGTTAAGCTTGTCACGGATGGATTCTGGCACGACGCGGGTCGACATGGAACTCGTTAATATCAACGAAATGTTCAACTATGTGCTGAACCGCTTTGATATGATTTTGAAAAAAGATGATAATCCCGCCAAGTACTATACGATTAAACGGGAATTTACGAAACGAGACCTCTGGGTTGAAATCGATACCGATAAGTTTACGCAAGTCCTTGATAACATTATGAACAACGCCATCAAGTATTCGCCTGATGGTGGGGTGGTGACTTGTCGTTTACTTGAGACTCATAATCAAGTGATTATTAGTATTAGTGACCAAGGTCTTGGGATTCCACGTGCTGATCTGGGGCATGTTTTCGACCGGTTCTTCCGGGTTGATAAGGCCCGGTCACGAGCCCAAGGCGGGACTGGCTTGGGGTTAGCGATCTCCAAAGAAGTCGTCCAACTATTAGGTGGCCGTATTTGGGTCGACAGTGTTGAAGGTCAAGGGTCGACTTTCTATATTTCGTTGCCGTATGAACCTTATGAAGAGGAGGATCTTTGGGATGACGACTCGCAAGCTTAGACGCCTTATTTTGCCCGTTACCTTAACTTTATTGATCATTCTCAGTGTCGGACTGTCGGTCTACATTTGGACGAATCCGTCGCGTTATGAGCATGAAAATAAAGTCAGTACCGCCTCTTCAAGTTCAACCTTAGCCACGCGGACGATTGATGATATCTATTTGCCAACCCAGCTAGTACACACCGACTCTGCGGGAAAGCAGACTTTGTTGATCAATAAGAATGTCAGCTTGGTTAGTCAATTTAAAACGCAAATTAGTCAATGGCACGCGACGAGTATCGTGAAGGTCCGAGTCACGTCTGCCAAGAGTTATGAAGCCTTACTCAATGGGCAAGATTCCTATGTGCTAAATTTTCCGGACAGCGTCACGGTGGCGATGTTCAACACGATTTTTAATCAAAATTTGAAAAATTACCGGTCATCCGAATTTAGTCGCGTCGTGATTCCGGTCAACGATACCGACCACTTATATTTGCTCAATGACAGCAAACATCAAATCTATAGTGTCCGGCTAGAAAAGAAATCCTTAAAAATGATGCGGAAGGTGTTGCAGGCCAAAAAGGTGACCGCCATTGCGGTTAAGATGACCTATGAGGGCAATACCACCTATCTGGATTATACGCAGCCAGTGACGATGCAGCATTATAGCTACTTGATGAATGAACAGTCTGCGAGTCAATTAGCCAACCGGTTGCTGGATTCCGATGGCAATTCGTCCGTTTCGGTTCGAACCCATAATGGTGAACAGATCTATACGACCGGGGCCTTTAAACGGATGACGGTGAATAATAAACTCGGGACGGTTTATTTTGAAGATTACAGCGATTCCGGTGATACGCGCCAGATTTCATTTACGACGCAGTTACAGAAGAGCTATAGTCACTTGGTTAACCTTGGCGTTCCGATGGATAATATTCGTTACTATGGTTACGATACAACGAGTAGCAGTGTGATCTATCGGAGTTATGTGGAAGGTTTTCCAATTTTTAATCAAACGGAAAATGGTGATGTGCGTATTCAGATGACCTCAAATGGCCTGGATCGCTACTATTTTTCATTGGACAGTTTGCAAGTGCCTGTGCCAACTACTGGCAAGCAGACGGCGGTAACGTTGCCGAGCTCAACGACGGTGTTAAAACAATTAGTCGCAGCGGGTTATAAAGATAATAAGATTGGTAGTATTGAATTAGGCTATCAATGGTCGCAAAATAAGTCGTCTAAACTGGTGATTGACTTAACGCCGACCTATTACGTCTACTATAATGGTGCTTGGCGGACGTATACGTCGATGCTGAACGAATCGTAAGGGGGCGGCGCAATGAATTTTCGAAGAATTGAATGGATTTTCATGATGGCGTTTGTCGTCCTTGATATTTTCCTAGTTTATATGTTTGTGCAGACCAGTTCGAGTGATACGAGTACCAAATCATCAAGTGATACGTCGACGACGGTGATTCGTGAAATGCGGGATGACAATATTAGTTTTAGTAATCCTAGCAGCAATGAGGGCACCGGTTATTATATCGCTGGCAATAACGATAGCGGTTTGAAGCAACATCTGGGTCAGCTAACTGAACAGACGCCGCGATTGGTGACCACTAGTAAATTAACGAGTCTATTGCATACCACTATGGCCGTCGATAAGGATCACCCACAAGTGGATTTGGATGCCTTCGTTAAACAAGCGACCAATGTGATTCATGGAGATCAGTATGTCTATTCAGCGGCGTTATCCTCTTCCAGCGACTACGTGTATGTTCAAAAAGTGGCTGATGGCGAGATTATGACGGGAACGGGTCAATTGCACTTGCTGGTTAATAAAAATCATCAGTTGATCAGTTATACGCAGTCATACGTGAATAACGTCAAGACATTGCGTGAAAAAGCGGTCACGATTAGTGAAAAGAAAGCCTTGGTTGCACTGTATCAGTATAATCAAGTTTCTAATAACTCACGCATCGTTTGGGGAAAGTTAGGCTATACCCGCCTACTTAAGCTGAAAGATAGCAGTGTGTATGTGCCAACTTGGCTGTTCGCAGTTAAAAGTAAAAATAGTGCCAACTACAGTTTGCATCGGATCAATGCCTTTACGGGCGCTGCAATGAAGACTGGCAGTACGGAAGCCGCCACTGAGGATGCTAGCGGCGAAAGCAGTACCGCAGGGATGATTTGGCAGGTGGCCTCTTAATGAGAGTCGATAACGTCTGGAATTTTGGTTCCAGGCGTTTTTTTATTATCGTTGAACTGGTCAAGGTTGTGCTTGGCCCTTGAACGCCTGCCTTGCACAGCGGACCTAAAAGCGTGTATCATAACAACGGTAGTTACTGAATTTCAGAGATGGGAAGAACCTAAATAATGGTATTAAAATTAGCAACGGATCAAATGCAAGTTAGTGTCTTAGCGTCTGGGAGCACTGGGAACGTGACGTATATTGAAACGCCTGAACATAAAGTCTTAGTTGACGCGGGGTTGAGCGGTAAAAAGATCGCAGCCCTGATGACGTCAATTGGGCGTGACATTAATGAAGTAGACAGTCTTTTCGTGACCCATGAACATACCGATCATTGTCACTCGGCCGGCATTCTCGCGCGAAAGTACGGGCTAGATGTGTATGCCAACCAGGGAACTTGGGACGCAATGTCGCATCGAATCGGGGAAGTACCAGCGGAATTAAAGCATGTTTTTGATCCCGATACCACCCTAGGTTTGGGTGATTTGGATATTGAATCGTTCAGCGTTTCGCACGATGCGGCTGAACCGCAATTTTATGAATTGCACCATGCGGGTAAATCGTTCGTGATTATCACCGATACCGGTTATGTCTCTGAACACGTTGAAGGGGTCATCAGCAATGCTGATGGGTATCTCTTTGAATGTAATCATGATTTGGAAATGTTACGAATGGGGCGCTATCCTTGGCCGCTAAAACAACGAATTCTCGGCGATGAGGGTCATTTATCAAATGAAGATAGTGCCAATGCGTTGATGGACGTGATTGGTCAGCGGACGAAGCGTATCTACTTAGGTCATCGGAGCCAAGATAATAATATGAAGACGTTAGCGCACTTGACGGTTGCGTCGATGATGACCGAACATGATTTTGGCGTTGAACATGATTTCCAACTTTATGATACGGATCCAGAGACCGCAACGAAGTTAGTCACGCTCTAATAACGATTTAACAGTTACACAATTGTTCAGTCATAAAAAAATCATATTTTTTAGCTAGAATGAAGTTAAAACTTAGTATTACGTAGGGAGGGATCGCGTTTCGACGCGAAATTATGGCAAATAACTCATTAGTTAAGGTCGCTGTAACTGCACTTGTTGCCGGCTTGTTAGGTGGCGGGGTCGCTTATGGGGGCATCAATTACTTCAGCAATAATAATGTCACAACGTCTTCGACCAGTGTTCCAACCGGTTCTAACAAATCTGGGTCAACTTCCACGGCCAATGTGAAAGTTAATGTCAGTTCCCAAGCCACGAAAGTCTTTAAAGATAATAAGGCGGCCGTGGTCTCTGTAATCAATTTGCAAAAGCAAAGTACTTCTAGCGGTTGGAGCGGTATTTTAGGCGGTGCGGATGGGTCGAATGATGATAGCTCCAGTTCTAGTTCTTCTAGTAACAGCAAGTTACAAGAGTATAGCGAGGGTTCTGGGCTCATTTATAAGACTAGCGGCAATGCAGCCTATATTGTGACGAATAATCACGTGGTGAGTGGTTCTAATGCCATTCAAGTGATTATGAGTAACGGGACCAAACTTTCTGCTAAATTAGTTGGGACGGATTCCGTCACTGATTTGGCCGTGTTGAAGATTAACTCGGCTAAAGTTACGAAGACTGCTAGCTTTGGTAATTCAGACAATATCGAAGTTGGTGAAAATGCGTTGGCGATTGGGTCGCCACTTGGGTCCAATTACGCGACGACCTTAACGGAAGGCATCATTTCCGCTAAGAAACGGACGGTGGCCACGACGAATACATCTGGTCAACAAACTGGGTACGCCACAGTCATTCAAACGGATGCCGCGATTAACCCTGGGAACTCTGGTGGGCCACTCTTCAATTTAGCCGGCCAAGTGATTGGGATTAACTCCATGAAGCTATCTTCTGATAGTTCTGGAACGAGCGTTGAAGGGATGGGCTTTGCCATTCCAAGTAACGAAGTGGTGAAGATCATCAATGAATTGGTTGCCAATGGCGAAGTCGTTCGACCAGCCTTGGGCGTTGCGACCTATAATCTTTCAAGTATTTCCGCGAGTGATCGTAAATCAGTCTTGAAGTTGCCAACGAGTGTGACTAGTGGTGTCGTGATTATGAAGACCTACTCAGGATCACCTGCCAAGGCCGCTGGATTAGCAAAATATGATGTGATTACCGAACTTGGTGGTAAGAAGATTACCAGTTTAGCCAACTTGCGGACCGCGTTGTATGAGCATAAAGTGAACGATACCGTGACAGTAAAGTATTATCATGAGGGGTCACTAAAGACCGCCAACATGAAGTTAACGGAAACTACCAAAACGTTAACAAAACAGTCCAATTAAAGATTAAGCTTTCATGAGCGTGTTAGGATACCAACCGTGTCCTGGCGCGCTTTTTTGTGTGTTGCTTGAAAAGCCGAAGACCGATTTTTCAAGCGACTATGATACTGGGCGATTATCAAGTTGCGGGTGAGAGAAACCGAACGAAGGGAGTCAAATCACGAAAAACCATTTTTTACCAGTCGTGTGACTGGTGGCTAATTGTGCATAACTTCGGGGATAACTTTCACCCTTGGTTGTGGTAATTTATTAACAAGCGACAGGTCGGTAATTTGGCCTGTTTAGAAGTTATGCACAAGCAGGACTTTTGGCTGTGGATTAAATTTTTAAAATTTATTTTAATTGAATGAGTTTGTTGATATAATGGGATTTATAACCGACTTCTACGAACAAATGTTGCTGTGGAAAACTGTGGATAAGTCGGAGAGAACTTGACAAAAGCGGTCTAAATAAATGTTGTGGCAAACATACGTTCAACACAATATATAGAGAAATTAGTTATGCACCTGTGGATAACTTTGTTGATAACTTGTGTAAAGGTGGTAGATTATGAACATCAAAATTATCTGTGTCGGAAAATTAAAGGAAAAATACTTCAAACAGGGGATTGCGGAATATGCGAAGCGGATGAGTAAATTCGCAAAATTCCAAATTGTCGAAGTTCCCGATGAAAAGGCGCCCGAGTCATTAAGTAACGCAGAGATGGCTAATGTCATGCAAAAAGAAGGCGAACGGATTTTAGATAAGATCAAGGATCGCGATTACGTCTATGCATTAGCGATATTAGGAAAAGAACGCTCAAGTGAAGAATTCGCCGCGGAAATTGATAAGTTAACGACGTACGGGCACAGCGATATTGATTTTGTCATCGGCGGCTCGCTGGGGTTGGCGCCGGAAGTTCTGAAGCGTGCCGACACGCAGATTTCGTTTGGACGCTTTACGTTGCCACATCAGTTGATGCGGTTAGTGTTGACGGAGCAGGTTTATCGGGCGTTTATGATTAATATTGGGTCTCCGTACCACAAGTAGTGCCATCAGTGAAGGCATATAGTATTATTTGTGATAAAGAGGAGAAATACCAGCGGGTCATACGTTTCGATATCATCCGATGCAACAAAGCGATGCGAGTATGATTCATGAACTCATTTGTAAGCTGCTATTGTATCAACCTCAGCTCAGCGATACAGAACGCTCGCTCTCTGAAATCATGGCAAGTTCTAGCGAAAATACTTTTGTTTGTGTAAGTGAAGAGCGTGTAGTTGGCTTTATCCACATCGCCATTTATCATAGCCTGTTAGTGGCACCACGCTGAATATCATGGGTATAACGGTTAGTTCTGATTTTCAGCATCTGGGTATCGGTCGCCGTTTAATTGAAATAGTTGAAGATGAAGCGCGGACGCATTCGATTCACAATATTCGGGATGAATTCTGGTATCGAGCGGGAAGGTGCACATCATTTCTGCCGGTCGTTAGTCTTTTCGATTGATAAGACTCAATTCAAATTATCTAAACAGCTTGACTAAATTAATTTAGGAGGATGATAACATGACACTGAGGGACCGGCTGGCCATGGGTCTCAAAAGAGCCGTGGCACTTGATATCA
Source organism: Lactiplantibacillus pingfangensis (assembly GCF_005404945.1). Lineage (GTDB taxonomy): Bacteria > Bacillota > Bacilli > Lactobacillales > Lactobacillaceae > Lactiplantibacillus > Lactiplantibacillus pingfangensis. Next base: position 55,945 of record NZ_BJDG01000016.1, read on the forward strand.
TCAAGTATGGTAATCCGAACTGCCCGTATTGCGGTAGTACGTCGGTGGCAAGTATTCGCTACGGACTGGTTCACGCTGATGATGTGCACGATCAATTAGATTCTGGGGAAATCACTTTGGGTGGCTGTATGATTTCAGATACGGGGGACCCAGCGTTTGAGTGTAATCTTTGTTATCAGACATTCGATACTGATTTGAGTTGGGTGAAATTCATGCAATTACGTAATCAAGCTTCACCATACTCAGGCCGTTGGAAAAAATTTCGTGAACACCAGGATTGGAGAAATGTCGCTTATTGCGAATTATCGGCTATTTGCGCCACCACGACTCTTGAGCAGGCTGTCCTGGCGGGACGTCAAATTGAAGGAGAAACGGCACAGGATACTGTAATCAATCATTTTTTCTGCGACTGGCGGACTGGCAAAGCTGTTTGGTGTTGGCTATATCGAGCTGGAGATGTTTTTACTTTTGACGAAAACACTCGATGCTTAATTCGTAAGGCTGATTATTTAGACACAGATAATTATATGTTTGATTGCGATGAGGACGTTGTGGTTTACATTGAACCTAATCTATATGAAGTTAGTGCCGAAAAATTTTTTGCTTATTTGAACGAGCAAAATTTATTAAATCAACATAGGCGGGCTCAAGTTGGACTAGCACAGTACACCGGGGAACGGACGGATTTGCGCCATGACAAATTATATGAAGTGGAAGTACTGCTTGATCACACATTTAGAATGCCTACAGAAAATGGTGATTGGCGGACAATTAACTTGCTAGAAGAAACGCATCAGACACCTCTGAACCTTGGTAAAGCTAGGTATCCTGAAGTCTTGTATAGGAACGATGATTGGACAGTATCTTATGGTGAATATTTTGCCAAGGATGCTGCAGAATTAGGATCGTATTCTATAAAGGGTTTCAACATGGCAAAATAGCAAAGTATTGGCGTAGGATTTGTTGTTTTAGCGCTAGCACTATTTTTGGTGAGTTATCATGTTTGCCTGAGTTTAAGTTAACTAAGCGTGGAAAGTTTATTATTGGTTGCTCAGATCAACGCAGTTATCTCTAATATGGGAGTCCGTACTACAAATGACGGGCTAATACTTGGAAGCTTTTATCATAAAATAGCGTATCGAGTAAATGATGTTATCTCAATACGCTTTATTTTTATCCTATGGGTGCGATAAGCTATTGTTTGGAGGTGTCGTGATGACTGATATGCGAAAATTTAAGAGCAAGCGTGACATTCAAAATGGCTTAATTGATTGTCTTGCAACACAGGACTTTGCTGATATTACGGTAAATAACATTTGCACACAAGCTTTGGTGGGCCGTAGTACTTTCTACCATCATTACGAGGATAAGTATGCGTTATTGACAGAGATAGTGACTGATTATGCTGATAAGTTTAGCCAATTATTAACCGTACGTATTGCAAAGATCACTAACGATGAACCGCTAGTTAGATTGTATCAAGGACTAGCTACCGATGCACCGGCAATTATTAGGCTACTTCAAATCCATATCAGGGACGGTGATTTGAGAGAACGCTACTTAGCCAGTTTGTCTGAGCATGCCGAGAGAATTTTGCCACAAGCACAGCTTGCTATCCCACGTTCTTTTGCACTAGACCTGTACGCATCAACGGCATTTAGCGCTATCAGTTGGGCGCTTGCCAATGGTAGTGTGACAGAAATTGCTCACTTTATGAATCACCTGATGAAGGACATCCTTAATACGGAAGTGAAATAACATGTGGATCTGTTTGCGTGTCGTGGTTTGCTAATGCTTCAACACAGTTGCTGTCATGGGCTTGTTCACGAACCCATCCAAGGCTTGTAATTGCTGCTTTACGGCTGGTACAAATTCCTGGTGTCATCATTTTTTCCCATGATTGGGTGGCATAACCGACGTCGGCGGCTAGGAGAACGTATTTACCGTTGTTACCACGGATTAAGGTGGCAGACATTCCAGTTGCATGACCTGCCGTGTGGACTTGAAGTAAGCTACCGTCCCCAAAGACATCATAGCTTTCACCGGTGGGACCAATACCATTGTTTGTATATTGATAAGTTTGCACGTTAACGCCTCGCCATTCGTGCGGCAGGTAAACTAACGGTAGGTGATTAGCGGTTTGCCATTCTGGTTGAGAGACTAAAATCTTTTTAGCCTTGGCAACGTGTTTTAAGCCACTGACATGGTCGCAGTGTAGGTGACTGAGTAAAACTAGATCTAAATCTTCTGGTTGATAACCAAGGGCGCTTAAACGTTCATCTACAGACCATCCTGCAGGTAAGTACCCCGTATTAATTTGGACTTGGGGGCCAAGTTCTTTCCAATTACTTGTACGTACTTGCTTGTTCCAACCAGTGTCAATTAGAACTAATCCTTTGGGATGCTCAATTAGATAACTTGAGACAGGTAAAGTGACTTGATTCTTTTCCGAACGAAACATGCCGGTGAAAGCCAAAGGATTATGATACAAGCCATGAAACGGCAGCGCTTTGTCGACTTTTACGAGTCCAGTATGCAAAACATGAATTCTGATTTGATTAGTCATGATGTTCCTCCAAATTGTTGATGGGATCATCATACAGTGGCAGCATGGATATTAGTAGAATCAATGCAGGTGTGAATGTTTCAAACGATACAATGACAGGGTTAAATGTCTCTTAAAACACAATTTAGAAAAAAATAGTCCAGACCATTCAAGGATTAATAATGTATGACGAATCAAGAAAGAAAAAATGAAAGCAACTATTATAAGCAGGACGCAATAAACCATATGTGATTGCTTCCAGAGGTGAAGTCAAGCCTTTAGTGGTCTAAGATCTCTAATTGAAACTGAAAGGGTTGAGATCATAGGTACGTCGGTTAGTACGGAAATCAGACGCAATTCGGACGCAATTTAGAGATAAGGGACATTACTAATACTCAAAGAAATACAAACAGGGGTGATTAAAGCGTGTTTCTTTTGTACAAGGATATTGTGAAGTAGATTCACTTGGTTGTTTTATAGACGGAACATTGCTTGTTTAATGCTATAAACAAGTGTGTTCTGAATAATTAGTCGATTGACAACCTAAGCGAAAAGATAGTAAGGGTAATCATTTTATGTATAAAAGCCAACTAATTAGGTAAGTTCTATAAGGATAGGTGAGAAAATGACTGTTCGGTGGGGTGTGCGCAGGGACGATACGGAACCAAAGTATGCTGAAACGATAGGATTTAATAGACGAAGTGAAAATATTTATCTTCGTATTTCTGATGGTTTGGGAATTTTAGCGAATCGCCAGTCTGAAAACTGGGGCAGAGATGGTTTTAAAGGGAATATTAAGATTGGCCAGGATAAGTTGTTTGATTATTGGAATGAAACGAGTTCGCCAACTGAAGAAGATATTTATACAAATTATTACGCGGGTAATGAAGCACTTTGGCGTCCTAAACTTCAAGAATATCGAAAGGTCGTTAATTTTGAAACACCAACATTGAAAAAATTACTTGTAGCACTTTATCCAGTATTAGATTCGTTAGTAGATGGCGATTATATTTTGAATGTTTGTGATATGTTACCGACTACTGGTGAGGGAACTTATTTCTATCAGTATAGTGGGTTGGAGAAAGTTAAAGATTCATCAACGATTGAAATGCCACTGTTTCAAGGGGCTTCATCTATGGATGCTGCGTTTCCGTTGTACTTGATACCTACGCAATCGGAAGCGCTAACGAATATGACTTCCAGTAATCAGGACGGATTAAATGGTATCGGTATCACACTCGGTTTTAGGGGTTTTGACAATTATTTAATTGATGGCCACCATAAGGCTAAACGAGCTTTTCAACAACATCAAACATTTCCGTGTATCTCAATTTGTTCGTTGGGAGGTGGTATTCGGAATGTCGACTTTCGTGAAATTTCAGATTTCCCAGTCAATATGAATTATTACTTATCAACTATTTCTGACTATCGGTTTTTGGATTATCCGACGACAGAGGATATTGTGATGACCTACGATTATTTTTATGAGTTCCTGGAGCTGCCATTAGCTGAGCAAGCCATTGATTTAGAGTTGGAGTTAGTAAAAGGGCAATCACAAGAAGAGATGCTACGGATTATTCAAGGCTTATTTTATAGTCACAATGTTAGTGAATATTTGAAGTTAGAACATATGATTCGATTTGACTATCCGTTTCCAGTTATCCATCGGCGTTATTATGGCCTGTTGACTAATTGGTTGGCAATCAATGGTGTTCAGGAAATACTATTACAATTTTTAATTGATAAACTTTCAGATGATGACCAGTTAAATCAATTTATTGCGGAAAGAATTGTTGAAATAGGAACATTATAAATAGTTGGTTTGGATAGTTGAATTGGACTATCAAAATTCGTGTAAAATAAACATTAGTACAGTAGAAGTTGAATACATGAACTCATAAAATAATAACGAAACCAATAATAAAGGAGTAGCAGTCAATGACGAATTCAAGCGATGAGTTATTAAGCTATTGGACAACATTTAAAAAATATGACGAATACCCTGATTTTAACGGCTATCCAACCACCGCTTTAAAGGAATCTTTGCGATTCTTTGGTGGTGTGATGACTGAAATAACACAGTAGCCAATCGCTAAACGGCAATTGGCGATGATTCTACGAGGCTTGACGCAACTTGTTGAAAATGCTGACGCAGATCCCGATAACGACGCGCAGGCGATTCTGATCTTAACCTATGACATCGTTTCAGCCTACTTACGTTGTTTAGCAGCTAACCAGATTATCACTATTGGCTTTGATGATTTAGAGACCGCCCTGATTAATTTCGAAACGCAGCACGGGTTACAGGGGACAGTCATGGCTCCTGACATGTTCTTCAAAACACCCAAAAATAATGATGACTTGCCAGAATGGCGCGCGTACGTTGCGCAGAATATCAATAGCTATACGAATGATTGGTTACAAGCCTATTTTGAAAGTCCTGCTTGGCAGCATCAAACGACGGGCATTACAAGCGACCTGCTGACATTTATTTTTACGACTTTAGCTGAAAAGGCTTATGATAGTTACCGAAAGACCCCCAAGAGTTGGACTAAAAAAGCAATTACGGGTGTGCTAACTGGATATTTTGTGTCTAACACTGACTTAACTAAAAAAGAATGCCAGCAAGTGGCACCTGCCTTGTCTGAATTTTTAACTTTTGTTGCTAGTCAAGGGTGGTTAAATGAGAAGCGGGCGAGTGATTATCAACGATTTATCACTGCGGCTGCGCCAGCAATGATTGCCAAGGCTGGTGATCAAAAAAATGCTGGTCCGGCTAAATTAGTCAGTGCCGCCTTAAAAGCGGCGAACGTTGACCTTAAGGATGAAGCTGCCGTGCAACGCTTTATTAAGCAGATTAATGACAATGGCGGTATTGACAGTTTATACGACGATGACTTACCAGCTGAAGCTGATGATACCGATATTCCTGATAACTTAATGGACTTATTAGCTCAGCCACAACAGATGGCAGCGGTCGCGACAACGTATGATCCGGATCCTGACCAGGACTATTTACGAGATGCCCATCATTCAGTTTCTGAAGGTTGGCGTGAGGCAAAAGCGATTAAGACACATGCTCTGGCTGTGGAAACGGGGCTACGGCTGTGGTTGCAACGACAGGAGTACAACATTTCAAAAGGCTGGGAATCAACGGACTTAATAATAGCGGTCGTTGATTTTATGGACGTCTTGTATGCGCAAAATTTAGTGATGCCGAGTCAATGGTCGGTGTCAGTATTTAATGAAATCGGCCACTGGTTCCGAAACGAGCAGTCAGCGGATGATTATCAGAAAATGCAACCTTTGATTGCGGGGATAGTTGGCGTTTTGCGAACGACTGAAATTCTGACGAAAAAGCAAGCTGGCCAATTACCGGCGGCCTTTAATGGCGAGCCGATACCGGTCATTGATAAGCCTAAAAAGGTGACTGGTAAAGTGATGTCGATGAAGCAAGCTCGAAAATTACTAAAAAATAAAAAACGCCGACGTTAAGCGTCAGCGTGGCCAAACAAGGTTGTTATAGACACTTGTTTGGCTTTTTCATTATTATTTGCCGTAAAATTCCAGAAAAGTTTCCTCAATATTTCGACTAATGAACTGGACTGTAAAATTGATGCAATCAGGGTCATTGCGATCGATTAAAGTGGGATTAACGAGCAATGAAATCATCCCATTTAGTAAAAAAGTTAATCTCAGGTCGTTTTCCCGATTCTGAGGCAACTTGCCGACTTGATAAATGGCCTGTTTGAAACTATTTAGCAGGACTTTAGGAAAATCGGGCGCAAAACGAAGGTTCTCAGGTTTCAACAGTGCGAGTTGCGTCGGTTGGAGCGCCGGACTGTCAGCAAATAAAAACTCGCGGACAAATGCTTGGTTATCTTGAAATAGCAATGGATAGGCCGTGGATTGTTGAATGGCTTCGTTAGCCGCGGTTGCTAGCAGTTCATCGTATAAGGCGTAAATATCAGCATAATGTAAGTAAAAGGTTCCTTTATTAATCAGTGCGGTTTGGGCTAATTCGGTAATTGTTATTTTATTGATAGGCTTTTTCAATATTAAAGTCAGCCCAGCTTGTTGAATAGCGCGTTTCGTTTTAATCACACGCAAATCTGTTTTGGACATTAGCGAGTTCCTTTCGTGATAAAAGACAATTATGGGGAATCGTTCATTATTAATCAATTGCAAGAGACTGACGATTGTTTGTGCAGCATTAGTTCCGTAAACTTAGGCTATTGTTGATAGCTTATTTATGAAAAGGAGCATTTTAATGTTAACACAATATAAAATTGGTGATTTAGTTTTTGCAAAGTTAGGGACAACGCCATTAGTTGGTGTGGTCGTTTACAAGGATAATAAGCATAGTCGTTATTTGATTCGCTTTTCGGGCGTGCAGCAGGATTATTATTCGGAAGACGAATTGACGCCATATACTTCGAAGCAAAAGAAATAGCCCTAATTAGATGCGACTTGTTAACTCAGATAATGAGCTAACCGGTCGCATCTTTTATGTTTTTGATTAATGAATTTGGTATTATGGTTGTGTTAATGACAGTCATAGTTTGGAATGAAAAGGAGGCGCTTTAGTGATGAAAGTTAAACTTAGTGAGGTTATGGAAGCGGTTGAGGGTGCTGGCGACGACATGACCTATTATTACCATACAGACACCCAAAGTATTACTTATGTTATGGCGTACGGTGATGATGACGAGCGACTTGCTGAAATTGAGGAACACTGGGATCATTATATTCAATTGCCATCTAAATATGACGTAAATGATTATCACATCATGGAAGAATTTATTTGGAATTTAGATGACGAGCAACAACAAAATCAATTGGAGAATGCCATTAGTGGTCGTGGCGCCTTCCGTTATTTTCGTGATTTAGTCGATCGATTTGAGTTGACGCAAAAATGGTATGATTTTCGTGAGGCAGCCTATGAGAAAATTGCGCGTGAATGGTGTCACGATGAGAAAATAACGATCGCAGCAGAGTAATAATCAATTATATGACAACAGTAGCAGCAATGGAGATTTTAATCAGACTAAAAGTTAAGCCAGCAGTATCTCGAAAATTAATCGTTCCGGTAACGATTCGATACGATCAACTACATGTGCTAATTCAGTTGGCCTTCGGTTGGACGAATTCACATATCTACCAGTTTCAGCCATTTCAGCAACGAGACCTAGAGTATACTTCCTACATCGATGATATGGCGATGTGGGGTGTCACTCAAATTCGGGCTGATCAAGGCTATGCTTATCCCGATTTACAGAAAGAACGAGTCGTTTATACTTATGATTTTGGCGAAGACTGGGAACATGTGATTACCTTAAAACGAACGTTGACTTTTGAGGAGCTTAAAGAGATTCAAGTGCCTAGCTGTACTTGGAGTCGTGGCGAAAATTGTGCCGAGGATGGTCAACCGGCTGAGATGGCGCAACCCTTTGACAAAGATGAGTTAAATGACAATTTGAAATTATGGTCACGGGCTGGTGAACAACTCATTCGGGGTGATGATCAAGGATTATTGCCGGATTATTTTGAATAGCAGGTTGTCATGAGTGGGTACCAGTGGTTTGATCTAAAGACGCGACTTGAAAAGGAGCCGCGTCTTTTTTTAGACCGATTGATCCCGTTTTTTGTTAACCTTGTGAATAATAAATCATTTCAAGAATGTGAATTTCCCACAATCTTCACTGCTGAATAGTGTAGCTTTTATCCATACCCAAATGCAGCTATCCCGACTACAATGAACTTGTAATTAAGTCAGCAAACGACGTCGTTCTAATTTATTTAGTTAAAACATTCACAATAACTAAGCACTAAAAGGAGCGTTTAACGATGAAGGATTTTAAGAATCAAGTCATGTTCATTACCGGTGCGGCTCATGGGTTCGGCAAGGTGATTGCCGAAGAAGGGGCGCAACGCGGGATGCGACTCGCATTAATTGATATCGATGAACCGGCTTTACAAGCAACTTACAAAGACGTCACCGATGCCGGCGCTGAAGCCATCATGATTGCCGCTGATGTCACTAAAGAAGATGCTGTCGATGCGGCTGTTGATCAAACCATGACAAAGTTTGGTCAAATCAATTTATTAATTAATAATGCTGGGATCGCTTTGCCGGGACGGATGTGGGAATTGCCAACCCGTGACTGGGAATGGATTATGCACATTAACGTCATGAGCCAAGTTTATGCGATGAAACGGATTATTCCAATCATGCTCAAGCAAAAGACCCGTTCCGATATTTTAAATGTGGCTTCCATTGCTGGTTTAGTTGACACCCCCGGGATGCCGTCTTACCATGCCAGCAAATTTGCCGCGGTTGGGATGACGGAAGCGACTGCTTATGACTTACAGCGGATCGATGCCAATATTGATATGCATGTGATGTGCCCCGGCTTTGTTCAAACCGACTTATATCACACCGAAAATCATCGCCCTGCCCAATACAGCGATCCAACCGACCCATACTATCAAAGCGAGGCTTATTTAAAAGGCCAACAATTTGCGAAGTATGTCATTACTAACGGGAAACCAATCGATTCGATTGCTGACACCGTCTTTAAAGCCTTAGAAGATAATCGTTTCTACATTTTGACGCATCCAGAATTTAATCCACTCATCAGTGATCGGGTGAACCGGATTGTGAACGATGGGGCGCCGGATGTGCATGTTATGGATGGCATTATGTAGGTCAGTCAACGTAAAAGGAGTGTTCAATTATGGCTAGTTATATGGTTAGTGATGCAGATGTTAAGAACTTTTTGAATTTACCAAGTATGAATGACCAAGCAGGGGTGGGCTTTGCTTATGCTACCGATGAAGCAGCATTGAAAGCGCTGATTCCGGCACCATTGAAATTAGTTGCGCCAGTCGTTTGTGGTTACGTGGTTCACATGGGCAAGCCAAGCTTCAGTCGGCCCTATTTGGAACAAAGCACGTTTGCACTAGTGAGTTATCAGGATAAGATGATTGGGGCCTATCCATTGACCTTATTGTTGCACGGCCCTGGGGCTGAAAGTGCCGTTATTGCGGGTCGCGAAGGCGCTGGCATTCCGAAGAAATTAGCGGACGCCATTGAAATTAATCGAAATGACAATGCGGCGACAGCAACCGTTGATCGTCATGGTAAGACCTTGTTAAGGGTTTCTTGGGAAGCGGGCGAGTTAAATGATCCGTCCATTATGCAGCAATTTGCTGGTCAACTGGCTTTAGGTAAGGAAGCTGAAATGAACAGTTTCTTCTACACCTATGATTTAGATCAGCATGAAGATGGATCGAACCATTTTACTAACGTTGAGCTTGTGGCGACCCAATTACGGTCACTTTGCGATAAGGTAGAACCAGGGAAGTTATCAATTGAAGTTGCTTCAACGGATGACGATCCTTTCGGTGAACTACCAGTTTTGAAACCATTAGGGGCTGCTTGGTTCCATTTTGACACGTCAGTCATGTACAACACCTTGAAACTTGAAAGCGTTGATGCTGATGCCACCATGCCAAAATTATTGACGGGCCGTTATGACCGTTGCTTCTTCAATCCAAGCGCAACCAACTATAAAATTTAATGAAGGCGGGCTTTAACATGAGTGAAACTAAATTTGTGAATAATGATTTTTCAGATGTGATGTTTAATCGGCATTCGGTGCGGGCGTTCGATCCGACAGTTAAAATTGACCGTGCTGAAATTGAAACGATGTTAGGTGAAGCGGCTAAAGCACCATCGGCATGCAATTTGCAGTCATGGCACTTTGTAGTCATTGATACGCCAGAAGCGAAGGAAAAATTCAAGAAGTCAGTGATGAAATTCAACTATCCGCAAGTTGATAGTGCTTCGGCAATTGTCTTTATTGCTGGGGATACGCAATCCCACTTGGTTTATCGTGATGTTTGGCAAGCCGTTTATAAAGCAGGTAATATTACTAAGGAACGGCTAGATCAAATTTTGGGCACCTTCTTACCACTTTATGAAAATGCGACACCGGAATTTTTGAAGTTTGATGCCACGATGGATTGTTCAATCGTTGGCTCGCAACTATTGTTAGTTGCCCGTGCACACGGCTACGATGCGAATGCCTTCTCGGGGATTGACTTCGAACACATGATTCCAACCTTGGGCTTAGATCCAAAGCGGTATGTGCCAATTATGGGCGTGGCAATTGGTAAAGCAGCTCAGGAACCCTTACACACCACTCGTTATGATGTGAAAACCCAGACTGAATTTCTAAATTGATTTTTTTAAGTGTCCGTTAGCGCGGGCACTTTTTTTCGTCACTTTACGTTAACGCTTACACTATCTTATAATAGACTAACGCGATTCATCTGATTAGCAGAAATGTAAGGGGGGTCATGGATGCAACTTTCACAATTAATCACGCAACTCGCAACGAAGTTTGACAGCCAACCAGTAACACCCTTGGCAAATGATCCGGTTATTTTGCAAGCACAATTTGCAACGAACCATGAGACGGTGGGACCGGCGCAGACCGTGTTGCTGCGGCCGCATGCGCCACGACAAGTGCGCTTGTGTTATGGCAATCAAGCTGTCGCTGTCGTCACGCTAGGTCCACAAACCGCGACTGTGGCAACGATTCAAAATCAATTATTACAATTGTTATTAATGATTGGTAAATTGGTTCGACCGGCAACTACGGCCTTAATAACGATCAATCAGCTGGCAATTACCGCGATTACGGCTGATTTTGATGCGGTTTTACAACAAACGGTGCAGTTACTAGGTAATCCCGTGGCAATTATTGATTTGAATGGGCAAGTTTTATCACGGTCGCATACGACGGCATTAAATGGGGCTAGTATTCAAACAACGGTCACACAAAACCAAATTGGGCGGTGGTTATTAGAGCATGGGTTTGCGACGAATAAAACGGATTTTTCGACGCAAATTTACGTGGCGCACGATAAGTTATCTTCAGTTCCGATGCTAATTACACCATTGGCGGCAAATCAAGAACCATTGGGATACCTAGTCATGCCGGCGTTGAAGACGCCACTGAGCGCGTGTCATGCGTTGTTAATCAATGATTTGGGTAAAGTTATTGCCGGGTCTTTGGTTAAAAATCAAGTTTTACCAACGGCGACCGCACAGCATGACCGCTTGTTGAATATGCTGCTGACGGAACGACAGAGTACTACTTTTGCGGCCCAGTTTGAAAAGCAACGGGTTGCTTTGCCGACTGCGATGGTTTTCTTGAAATGTGAGCCGTTGACGGGACAGTCACCAGTGGTGTTACAGCAGCGATTGCGGTATCTATTGGCGCCTGCCTTCAAAACGGTGTTGATTACGATTCACCAACAACAATGTGTGGCATTATTAAGTTTAAGCTTAGCCGATTATAATAGCCCTCAATTTAAACAACGATTGCATAAATTGACGATCCAAGCGGACTGTCGTTTGATCGTCTCCAATTTTTATCAGCATCCTGCTGATACGTTTGCGGCTTATACCGTTTGCGAACGTACGGCACAGTTAAAAACGTATCGTGGTCGGGTTGTTTTTTGTGAGGATGAATTTTATAACTTAGCTTTGGCGCGGGTCAATCATTTAGAAATTTTGCCATTTTTCATTAATCCGGCGTTGAAAGGGTTACTCGATTATGATGCCCAACATGAGACCGAGCTTGTCGCGACCTTAGATGCGTATTTAATGGCGACTTGCCATTTAACACGTACGGCGGAACAATTGTATGTTCATCCCAATACGTTGCGTAATCGGTTGAAACATATTTCAGAAATTACCGGCTGTGATTTGCGGGATGCGAATACTTGTTTTAAATTAGCTTCGGCATTTAAGCTACAGCGTTATTTGGAACGAAATAATTACACCCCAACCGTAGTGCCGACGGATGATCCGGAGCCTACTGGAAGTTAAGGGTTTAAACTGATTTTTATGCGACAAAAAAGTGATGCTGATTGCGCTAGGCCCTGTCAAGTTGTCAGATGAAATAATATAAATTTACTGTTGTCTCTAAGCGACCTCATTTCGGTA
>NZ_BJDG01000017.1 GCF_005404945.1 Lactiplantibacillus pingfangensis
GTGTACAGAAAGCGCCCAGCCACGGGGCGGCTGGGCGCTAATGATAGCTGATTACCAACAACAGTTGACAAAGAGCCCTTTATTTGTCGTTAATTTAGCTAATATCAGTCAAAGTTGCAAACACAAAACATACGTAAGTACTATTATGTTAGCGATAGGCAACTCTAGGTTGGCATTGTGATTACCACCATCAGTCGGGATCTCTGTGCTATAGCGGGACAGACCCGTCTATGGCTTCAACCGAAATCTGCCAATCGTTAATTAACCGGCCGGCGTCGCTGATTGCATCGGACGTGAAAGTCAAGACCGCTCCTCAGGCTTGGCCTGGTCCATCGTCCGCATGTAATCAGCGCCGCCCGGAAGCGACAACGTTGACTACTTTAATAACCGCAGTTATTTTGGCGCGTCATCTGGGCCATAATATTCTGGCGTCGCAGCAACAATCGGATTAACCCGTAACCAGTCAATAATTTGTTCACTCAGTGCGAGCGTCATCGGTGCGGCGGCCGCAATTTGTGCCTTGGTAATTTGATTAACATGAATTCCAGCCGTAATCGTGCAACTTCCCGGTAAGTATGGTTTAAGACTTGCTGCCATTCGCTCAGAAATAAAATTATCCTTATGAAAACGGCCATCGTGGCTCGGAAATTTAACGGTTTGGGCAGTCGTGTTGGCCGTCACCGTGGTCACGTCACCGATATGCGGGTTAGTCCCACCGGTAACGACGATTAAGAGATCTTGACCAATCACCTGTAGCTCAGCCATCATGGTGTATCCCGCTTGGGCGGTCGTAAAAGTTGCCATCGGCTAATCTCCTTCCCAGCGATGATCATTTTCATTTGGAATTTGAAACGCATCTAAAATCTTCATCGTCTGATGATCAACCAAGTCTTGGATCGTCTGGGGATGATTATAAAATGCCGGGATTGGTGGCACAATTTGGGCGCCCAATCGCGCTAACTTAGTCAAATTTTCCAAATGAATCACACTCAGCGGTGTTTCACGTGGCACAATCACTAACTTGCGTTGCTCTTTAATCGTCACATCCGCCGCTCGTGAAATTAAATTATCCCCGAAACCATAGGCAATCCCAGCCACAGTTTTCATACTTGCTGGCACAATGACCATCCCATCATTCAGAAAAGACCCACTAGCAATCGTGGCCCCTTGATCGTTGATATTATAAGTATAGTCGGCCAACTCCTGTAACTGTTTGAGTGTCATGGTCGTTTCCAACGCTAAATTCTTCTTGGCCCAAGTGCTCATTACCAGATGAACCTCAACCGTTTTGAGCTCATGTAATTTTTTTAATAACTCAACCGCATACACCGTACCTGATGCACCGGTAATCCCAACAATAAGTCGCTTCATTTTGTCACCTTCACTTTTTAAAAATCACTGTTTTTCACTTACCATCTATTCTAGCGATGACCGGTAAGCTGAACAACTCATCTTCAGACGATGTGTTATTCCATTTGTGACTATTAAAAACGAAAGCTAGCGTTAATTTTGCCTTTATTTCAGCGAAGCTTGGCTAATTTAGCCGGCGTTAATTGGTAACTATCCCCGTACATTTTCCAAGCTAGTGGCAACTGCAATTGGTCTTTGCCATCACAAACGAACTGCCATTGCGTGATGAGTCGTGACAAATCATGATGGGCACTTTCTTCACGCATAATGTGCGCGCGGACGGTCAAAAAAGTCCGTAAATAGGTTTTAGTAGACCCACCTTGTGCTGGCGTTTTGGCCCGTTGGTGCGCGGCTTTCCGAATACCACCAAAACTAGTGGCATCATTACCAGGACCATGGACAACGATTGCATCATAATAAATATACTGCCCCAAAGGCGATAACCCATCTTGTTGTGCCGCACGTACAGCTGGCTTCAAATAGTGTCGATCCAACAGATCATTTTGAGCCTGGCGTAATTTCGGATCTTTGGCCGCTTGATGCCAATCTCTTACAAAAGCACGCCCTAATCCCCGATGACTTTCAGTGCCATTCACGCGTTTGAGAGCTGGCAAATATTTGACCAACCGGTTTTTTGGCTGTAGCGTTTGGTAACGTTTGACGACTTGCAATAAGTCACCCGTCCCGGAAGTAAACCCAATGATACCAGCAGTATAGCCCCGGCCGTCACCAATATCAGCGATATAGCGATATTGCTTTTGATAGTCCAATGACGAGTTTTCGGCACTTGAAACGAGTGCAAAGGTGGTCGCCCGTAGCTCACCAGTCATAATGGTTCGGTGCATGCGATAATACCAATAACCACTGCTCAGTCCTAATAAAATACCTAGTCCAACTAACCATCCCCACCATTTACGCATTAAAACTGCCCCCATTTTCCAACAACTTTTCTTTTAGTTTACCGGATTTTAAAAGATTATGGCGACACTATTCATAATTTGTTTTATATTAGACCAATTAAAAACCCAGCACGGTCTGTGCCAGTTGATACTGGTAGACCATTTGCTGGGTTTGGCTTATTTCATGGCGTTAATAGTAATCGTCCCTTGTTCCTGATTAACTGTCACTTCATCACTAATTGCACCAGTCACCGTCAATGCCGTTGCCGTGACATCAATCGTATAAATTGTCCCACGATAGCTAAGCTTAAAGCGACATCCTGTCCAACCGGTTGGCAAATATGGCTTGAGTTCAGCGGTATCATCCGTCACCGTTAATCCCATCATGCCCCAGGCGAACGTAATCCAACTACCGCCCATGGCAGCTAAATGCAACCCATCGGCCGTGTTTCCTTGCGTATTCTGCAAGTCGGTATTAATCGTCCGTTTGAAAAATTCGATGGCACCATCATATTTGCCCAATCGCGCTGCAGCAATCGCATAGATCGCCGGCGACAATGATGAGTCGTGCGTCGTGAGTGGTTCGTAATAATCATAGTTCGTCTGCACTTGCGCATCACTGAATTGTTCTGGTAACAAGACCATCGCTAAGAGCAAATCCGCTTGCTTTAGAACTTGCAAGCGATACAAGACTAATGGATGAAAATGCGTCAGCAATGGAAATTGATCTTTAGAAATCCGAGTCAGATCAAGGCGCTTTTTGGACAAGAAACTGTCATCTTGTGCAATCAAATCGCCATGCGTTTCAAAGTACATCTGATCAGCAGCCGTTTTAAAGCTTGTCCATTCACGTTGCGAGACTTTAAACCGCCCGATATCTTTTTGCGTAAAATGATCTGTCAGATAGCGGAGTTCAAATTGAACCAAATAATTCGTATAGGCATTATTATTCACTAAGGCCGTATATTCATCCGGTCCGGTAACCGTATTCAAAACGAAACCTTTATCATCAGCAAAATTACCATAACTCAAGTAAAAACGACTTGTTTCAACTAGAAGTTCCTGTCCATAATCACGCATAAAGGTGGCGTCGTGTGTAATTTGATAGTAACGAATCACCAAATAGGCAATATCAGCGTCAATATGGATGGCCGCGGTACTAGCTGGGAAATAGGCCGATGCCTCTTCCCCGTTGATGGTCCGCCAAGGGAACAAGGCCCCATCCAAGCCGAGTGACTGCGCATAGGCTTTTGCATGCGATAATTGTTGGTATCGAACCATCAGCAAGCGCTTGGCAAGTTCGGGATGATTCCAATAGAAAAATGGTGCTTCATAAATCTCGGTATCCCAAAAATAATGACCGTTGTAGCCACTACCGGTTAAGCCTTTGGCAGCAATCCCTCGGCCACTCTCATGCAGTCCAACGGCTTGTAATAACCCAAATTGCGAGAACCGAATCCCTAATTGCGATTCCGTATCGCCAGTAATTTGAATGTCACTAGTCGCCCAAAAGTCTGCCAATGCGGCTGCCTGTGATTGACTAATGTCTTCAAATGTCGCAGCCAAATTCGTTTGCGCTGCGTCAGTGAGCTCAGCGTCACCTAATTCGGCCCAGATTTTTTTAGTCACCGTAATCGGCGTTGCACCTAATTCAAATTCACCCATCCAATTGCCGTCAGCAACCCAGTCACCGGCTTGATCATAACTAGTCAACAAGCTCAATTGCTGATCACTTTGTAACGCTTTAAAGGTTAAGCTTCGCACGGTTGGTGACAATTGCTTAACTTGTTGGTTATCCAAAATTTCAGCAGCATCATAATGCGCTAAGCGGGGGTCAAAATCAGCAGATTGGGGTGTTGCTGGCGCGTGCATCCCAGAGATTACCCGCAGTTTACCACCTTTAAAGTTGCGGGCTTTGACGGCAACTTGTTGCGTTAATAACGCCGCCGTTTTTAAACTTGTCAGTCTTGTTAACCTGATTTCTAATTGCCGACCAGTGGCAGTCTCCTCCCAAACTAACTCATGGGTGAACTGCCCCGTTTGCATCGACAAGGCATACTGTTGTGAAACTAGCTTACCTTGTTCTAAATCAACCGGAACATCGTCAAGCCATAGTTCAAAACGTGTTGGCGCTGGTAATGGAATCATCGTCTGGTTACGTTGTGGAAAACCGAATTGTGCTTCGCCATACTGAATTGGTTCATAATCATAGAACCCATTGACGTAGACGACTGATTCAGTTTGCGATCCCTCTTGTAACTGCGGTACTTCAGTTAAGTCCTTAACGCCGATTAACCCATTGCTAACCGTCAATTTAGATGCTAGCTCACGGGTTGGTTGCGTGGCAGTAATTTTCCATAAATTCATGCTGGACCCCCTCATCGATTTTTGTTTCCGTTTACAATTAGCGTTAAATCGCTAACAGTTACTTTTAAGTATACCCCGAAAATCAGCTCAATAGCTGGATTCACCATCGATTGCCTAAAATCGGGGTTAATTTAGAACTTATCTGTGTTGGCATCACCATTTTGACTTATAATTAAGGCGATTTATCATTGAAGGAGGAGACGGCCAATGGCAAAACGACGAATTAATCATGATCCAAATCAATTCGTAAATACTGATGTGCATCGCCGACAACTGCAACTCGCAGTTCAAACGGCATTGCCAACAAATGTTCATGTCTTGGCCCGTAACTTTGCCCGCTCGAGTGCCAGTTCTTATTGGTTATTAATGCTCGATTCCGTGTCTCACTCGGCCCCCCGTTTTCTAACGCTACGTATCGCAGACCACAGCTTGTGGCTGAGTAATCACGATCAATTAGCAGTCACTTGGGAAGCTGGGGATTTCACGACAATCCAGCAAACGTTGCGGCAACGCTTGACGCCAACCACGTTACGCCAGTACAGCTACGAGTTAAGCAATCTTGATATTGTGACTTTACGGCTCATTTTACATTTGGAACAGCATCAATTGATTTGGTTAGTCCAGTTATCACCAACCATCGCTAAAGCTTATAAGAATCAGCGGTTGGATTTACACGATGATTTCCCCAGCGCCAAATTGTTATTAGGAAATATGAATAACAGCAGCTTACAGCTGGTGCCAGTTAAGCAACCAGCATTTCAAGCAAGATTAAGTCAATATTTTGGCCGCAATTTGCTGTTTTCACAGTTTACGAGTCATCAACTATTGCGCTTATTGCCGACAAATCAATGGATTCGACCACTATTGCGGCAATTACCACCGACGCCACATTTGGAACAACAACTGGCGGCAACCTATGGCACAGCTTTCGTGCGCATTTACGTGGAAGCCATTCGGCAACAAGCACAATTACAAGCAATCTAAGCCTTGCTTAGGTTTAGTTCGTAAAGGTTGAAAAACGATAGTAGTATCCAGTACATTGGCGATGAAAAGAAGTTAACGTTTTCGCTTCCGGGCGTCGCTGATTACATGCGGACGAGGGACCAGGCCAAGCCTGAAGAACGGTCTTGGCCTTCGCCCGGAATGGTTGCAAAAATCGCAACTATCCCGGACCGTCCGTCCCGTAAGACCGGCAAAAAGCGCCGTTCTAACGGGAATTTCACGTCCGATGCAATCAGCGACGCTCTCCAGCTAGGTTAATGGCTATAAGGATAAAAGACTTAAAAACAGTTGATTTGATTCTTCAAAATAATGGCGCCGGTCAGCAATATTTTGAAATCTCTTGGCTATTTTTATTGATTGTCCGTGATTAATATTTTATTTATATTGTTAAACTAAGATTGATAGCCACCATCTATCTTTCAGTTAGTTCGTGCAAAAACATCAGTTAGCCATTACTTCAAGTAATGACTAACTGATGTTTTTGACTACTGATTAACTGAAAGATGAAATTTTCGAACAAAACCTACCGTGTTGATAATCAGCCCAGTCAAATTAGTTAACTGCTGTCGCTTCCAGTTAGGATTGGGACAAACCAAGTACAGCTTCCCCCCTCGCAACCGATACTATCAGTCCCAACTTCCAGATAATTAGGTTTAGCGGAGTCAGTCAGAAACGTTGTGCCGTGTCGGTAAGATTGGCCGGCGTCCTTGGCCGCCTAATCTTACAGGGCGATTCAAAGACGTGAATTGTCGGCTTTGAATCGAAGTCTCAGACCGTCCTTTGGCTGAGACTGTCCCGCACAGCACAACGTTTCTGACTGACAGAGCGCTTATAAAATTTCACAGCTCGTCACAATTGGTCTATGTTAACTCATTTGATTTTTACAACATAAAAATAAGTCAACTATGATTTTTGCTGAATAAACGTTAGTCATCAACACCATTTGATTAAGATTATTCAGAACTATTTCCCAGCCATTGTATTATAAATCTAATGGTCTAAACTCTAACTATTCATGTAAGAAGTTCTAACATGAAATCTAATTAAGAGGGTTATGGCATGCGGATTGAAGAGGATTGTATTGGCAAATTACCAATTGATGAGCAGGCATTATATGGCATTCACACGGTACGGGCAGTGCGGAATTTTCCGATTAGTCACGAACCGTTAGATCCATTAATTATTCAAAGCTTAATTCAAATCAAAAAGGCAGCAGCAATGACCAACCAAGCTGCTGGCACCTTATCAGTCGAAAAGCAAACTGCCATCGTAGCCGCTTGCAACCAATTGTTAATCGGCCGGCATGCAGATAGTTTTATTGTGCCGGCAATTCAAGGCGGCGCCGGCACTTCGGCTAATATGAACGTTAATGAAGTTGTGGCGAACTTGGCGCATCGGTTAAATCCAGCGCTCAAGCTACAGCCCAATGACGACGTTAATCAGTCACAATCTACCAACGATACGTTTCCCACAGCCGGTAAAATGGCCCTGCTTCAGCAACTACCTGGTTTATTAGGCGCAGTTGGGCAATTAATCCAGACACTACTCGTACAAGCTAATCATTATCGCGAGACCATTAAAGTTGGCCGCACCCAGTTACAAGACGCCGTGCCGACAACTTATGGCCGCACTTTTAAAGCCTACTATCATTTATTCAAACGGGATTTAGCACGTTTGCAAACCGCTGGCGAGCACTTACAGCTTGTCAATCTTGGCGGCACGGCAATTGGTACCGGCGTCAATGCGACACCCTATTATCAGACCCATATTTTATTGGCACTTAATCAAAACACCAAGCTTAATTTGCAGTCAGCACCAGATTTGATTGACGCCACGCAAAACTGTGATACCTTTGTTGAATTTTCGGGTGCAATGAAGACCCTTGCCGTCAATTTATCAAAATTCAGTAATGACTTACGCCTCTTGTCGAGTGGGCCACAAGCCGGTTTGGCCGAACTCAACTTGCCGGCCAAACAAGCTGGCTCATCAATCATGCCCGGAAAAGTTAACCCCGTTATTCCAGAGGTGGTGAACCAAGTTTGCTTCGAAGTCATCGGCAACGATGTCACCGTGACGATGGCTGCTGAGGCTGGCCAGCTGGAGTTGAACGCTTTTGAGCCAATCATGCTTCGCGACCTATTGGCTAACGAACGCTACTTGCAGCAAGCCATGCACACGCTCGTCAAAAATTGTCTGCGCGACTTGACCGTTAACGAAGCCGCTTGTGCGACTGCCGTTGAACAATCTGCCATCACCGCCACGGTCTTAACCCCTTATTTAGGCTATATGGCGACAACCAAGTTAATCAAGCGCGCGGTTGCCGAGCACCAGTCAGTTAAAACGCTATTATTGAAAGAAAACTTATTATCCGCAACCTTAGTTGATCAGCTCTTTAGTCCGACCAGCTTGACACAGCCAAGGACGATTCACTCACCATCAATTCAAAACCAAGCGTAAGCAAAAAACAGCAGTCGGTCATGACTTGAAGAAGCAACACAAGTCATGACCGACTGCTATTTTATCAGCAAGGTCCTATATTCAAGATCACTTTAGGCCGTTTCGCCTAAATGACGCTTCTTAGGTGCCGTTTTAACCGCATTGACATCTTCATCCTTAAACCCAAATAGCCAAGTTAACGTGAAGGATACGATTACTGTCGCAATAGAAGCAATCCAGAAGCCCCAGAAACTAAAGTCCATTCCCTTAGGATTAACAAATGAGGTGAACCCGATCAGAGAACCAGTAAAGCCCCACATGTTGACCCGCATCAAACCAGTTAAGAAGCCCCCAACAGCAGCACCAATGCTGGCGGTCACGAATGCCCGGCCATACTTCAAGTTAATCCCGTACATCGCAGGTTCAGTGACGCCGGAAAACGCCGAAATTGTTGCTGGCCAAGCTAATTCTTTGATATTAGCTAATTTTGACTTCAAGGCAATCGCCATAACAGCGCCACCTTGCGCAACCATTGTTGCCGAAATAATCGCATTTAAATAACTGTGACCAGTTGAGGCAATATCGTTGGCAACAATTGGGACAACCGCCCAGTGTAAACCGAAAATAACTAAGACTTGATAGAAACCACCAATTAACAAGCCTGAAATTGATGGGCTCAAATTGTAGATCCAAACGATCCCGTTTGCTAAACCAGTTGAGAGCATCGTAATAATCGGACCAAGGAACAAGATAATCACACCAGAAACAATAATCACTTCAAATAATGGCACAAAAATCATCCGTAACACGGTTGGAATCACTCGTTTGAGCCACGGTTCCAACTTGCTAGCTAACCACGCCCCGGCAATCATTGGAAAGATTGAGTAGGTATAAGAAGCCATGTGTACAGGCAACCCGAAGAACGTTGCGTTAACACTCATTCCTAAAATCGAACTAATTGCTTTACCACTTGCCATTGTGACCAACGCCGGGTACGTTAAGACCCCACCGATAATCCCCATGATGACTGGATCTGCACCCAATTTTTTACCCGCCGTGAAGCCGACAAAGATTGGTAAGAAGTAGAAGACTGAATCGCCCATGGCATTAATGATGACATAGGTGGAATCCGTTGGGCTGACCAACTTGAAGGTGGTTAATAGTGCGAGCACCCCTTTTAAGATACCGGAAGCAGCCAACAAGCCAATCACTGGCATCATTGAGCCCGTGATGACCCCAATTAAACTACTAAAGCCCCACTTAATTTTGCCCCAAACGGTCGTTGGTCGATTAGCAGCCGCAGTTGTCTCAGCAACAGCTTTGGCGGTCTCAGCATCATTTGATAATTCCGGGCCAATTTGTTTGATGACCGCATCGTAAACATCCGTCACGGCCGGGCCAATGATGACTTGGTATTGACCTGCCGCTTTAGCAACATCAATCACGCCTTTTAAGTTGGCAATGACCTCATCGTTAGCTTTGCTTTCATCTTTCAAATAAAACCGCAACCGTGTAATACAATGAATCAAACTACTAATGTTGTCGACACCGCCGACATTTTTGATGATTTCAGTTGCTAATTCATCATACTTGCCTTCTTTTGGCAATCGTCCTTGGCGCTTCGCGTTGAAAGTATTGGCATTCAAACGTCCAGTGGCAACTGCCGTGCCGGCCGTAGCAGTCCCCTCGTGGATATCTAGAGATTCCAACTTATCGCTGGAATTAGTTACCGCTAAGATGACGGTATCTTGTTTATTGGCCGCCTTGATCATGTCCATATCCATGGTCGCAATCAAGTCGCCAGCTTTCACTTCGTCACCCACGCCGACTTTTAACTCAAACGGCTTGCCTTTAAGTTCAACCGTATCAATCCCCAAATGAACTAAGACTTCCAAGTTGTTGTCGGGGGTTGCAAACCCAAGGGCATGCTTCGTTTCGGCAACCATCGTTACTTTACCACTAACAGGTGCCACAATTTGGCCATCGCTCGGTTGTACCCCAAACCCGAGACCCATCATGCCCGCTGAAAAGACGGGATCTTTTACTGCTTTAAGTTGAATCACATCACCATTGACCGGTGTTGCAATTGTGACCGCTTGCATTTTTGCCATAATATTTCGCTCCTTTTATTTCTGATCACGTAATAAGGCTATCGACTGGTATGGTTTCAGCACCAGCTGTGGTTCAACCTTAACGTCATCATAATTTGATAATAAAACTTTGGCCGCCAGCATCTCCGCTGGTAACGCAACGGTGGTAGCTGTGTCATAAAAATTATTTAAAACGAGTAATCGCTGTGATCCTAGCTCACGCCAATAGCCGAAAACTTGATCATCATCTAAACGCCAGCTCCGATAACTGCCATCCGCCACGATTGGCATCGTCTTGCGTAATTTAATTAACTGTTGATAATAATTGAAAATTTCACCGTGTGCCAATTCATCAGCCACGTTGATCTTGGCTTGATTCGTGGGCTGTAACCACGGCCGACCAGTTGTGAAACCGGCTGTCGCAGTTGTATCCCATTGCATCGGCGTCCGCGAATTATCACGGGCCTTAGTTTTTACAATGGTAAACGCATCCGCATGACTGTAGCCGCTTCGAACTAGCGCGCGATAAGCATTCAACGCTTCAATATCCACATAATCGGCCATCGAGTCATAAGTCGGATCGGTCATCCCAATCTCTTCACCCATGTAGATAAATGGGGTTCCCCGCAACAAATGAATGACGGTCGCCAACATTTCAGCGGATTTAACCCGATAGCGACCCGCATCACCAAACCGATTGAGTGCCCGCGGTTGGTCATGATTGTTCCAGAATAGTGCTTGCCAACCATTCCCAGCCGCCATTCCAGTGGCCCAGCCATCCAGTAAATGTTTTAACCGCGGAAAGTCGAAGGACATCCGCGACCATTTGCGGCCATCGACATAATCCGTCTTGAGATGATGAAAGTTGAACACCATTGATAATTCATGATTAGCTGGATTCGTGTAACCGATACTGTTTTTGATTGTTGTGGAAGACATTTCGCCAACCGTGACACTGGCGTCGTCTTGACCGAAACTCGCTTTATTTAATTCCTTCAAATAGTCTTGAACAATCGGGGTATCGGTGTAAAGCGTCTTGCTGGCAACACCTTTAGGCGCATCCACCAATTGATCGGCTTTACCAGTGACATTGATTACATCAAAACGAAAGCCTTTAACCCCTTTATCACGCCAATAATTCACCACTTCGGCACAAGCTGCCCGGACTGCCGGATTATGCCAATCTAAGTCGGCCTGTGTTGGATCATATAAGTGTAAATAGTACAGATCTGAGTCGCCAAACCGGCTCCAAGCAGGGCCACCAAATTTAGATTCCCAATTGGTTGGCAAACTCCCATCCGGCTTAGCGTGGCGCAAATAATAAAATTGCTGATATTTGCGATCCCCTGCGAGGGCCTTTTGGAACCAAGCGTGTTCAGTCGACGTATGATTAAAAACCATATCCAACATGACGCCAATTCCGACTGCTTTTAACTTAGCGACTAATTCGTCAAAATCACTCATTGTCCCAAAAGTTGGATCAATCCGATAATAATCCGCAATGTCGTAACCGTTATCATTTTGAGGTGAGACGAAAAATGGGTTAAACCAAATCATATCAACGTTTAACTTTTGAAGATACGGAATCTTATCAATAATCCCACGTAAGTCACCAATACCGTCGCCATCACTATCGTAAAAAGATTTTGGATAAATCTGATAAATCACTTGTTGCGATAATTTCATCTTGCTTTCCCTCTCTGCTTATTACTTCTTAGTCCGCCGAGCAAAATCCCGGAAACGGAATTTATCGGCACGATGCCTAGATTCTGTAAATTGAAATGGTGTGGCATCTGCTAAACTCGTCACACTACGAACGACAGCCACATACGCGCCAGCATCCAGTTGTAACTGTTCGCGATCTTCATCATTGGCCGGCTCCATCGTAATTTCCTTAGTTGCATACGCAATGTCTAAGCCCAATTCACCTTCAAAATAAGCATATAATGAATCGGCAGCCGCCGCTTTAGGTAGCTTAGGGACGATTGAAGTTAAAATATAATCTTTATCAATAATGTCTGGTTCACCATCAATCACCCGGACGCGCTTAATTGCAGTTACTGGCGCTGCCGTCATTTCCACCCCCAATGAGGTAAACATCTGAACAGGTAAACTCACATGTTCCTCAAAACCATAAACCACATTTTCTGTGGTGACATTCATTTTTTCGGCCAATTCTTTGTAACTCACAATACCGGACACTGGAAATTCATACTGCCGATGTTCAATGACAATTGACCCTTTGCCCCGAATTTTTTGAATATAGCCATTTTCAGCTAGTTCTGCTAGGGCTTTACGGCCAGTCTCACGGGAAATGCCATAGAGTTGGCATAACTGATTTTCGCTAGGTAAATAGGTGCCCGGCTTATAAACATCGCGATCAATTTTTTGTAGCAAATCGTCATAAACTAACGCTGCTTTGTTTACCATTCAAACTAACCTCCTCAGCCTTCTAGTAATCGCTTACAAAATTCATCTTAAACTTGTTTAGACAAGTTGTCAACGTTTTAATTTTAGTCGTTATAAATGCCGATACTAGTAGCTTTCATTTTTATTTCGTCTTGTCTATCAAGTATAGACAAGTCGTAAAAAGGCATCGTGACTACAGCCACGATGCCTTTAATATCTCCGAATAGTTAGGACCAGTGTTTTCTAGAATTACTTGTGTTACCTAAGATCGGTGCTTTTTACGATAAGCTAGCACCGTCAACCAGCCAGTCATCGCTAGTCCGACTAGCCCAATCGTTGAAATCGCGTCCAATTGTGAGTCATCAGTTTGTGGCAATTTGGCGTTTGAATGCGTCGGTTGCACCGCTAATTTTTTCAAGTTCGGTTGCGGTGTTGCTACTTTTGTCGTCTGACTACTAGCTGGCCGGTTATCATTGTCTGGCTTAGCAACGGCGTGAGTGGCTAAAACGGTGACAGTTGTCGTTTTAGTTGTTGTATTGCCAGCGGCATCAGTGTACGAATAGCTCACCAAATAGTGGCCCGGGCGCTGTGTCGCCACCTGTCCGGTCACCTTAATCATATTCCAAGCAAGCGGTCGACCGGCTTCATCCGTCGCACTCACAAAACCAGCGCGTGGTTGCCAAGACTCACCCAGCTGTAGTTGTTGATCGCGTGCGTTTACGCTAGCCTGACTCGTGACTGTCACTAAAGTCTGAGCTTGATGGCTGCCCAAACGGTCGATGAATTGATAGCTCACCATATAAGTTCCTGGAACGGTTAATTGTGACAGTGACCCAGCCTTAGCTTGCAGCCGATTAATCATTGCAGTCACGACTACTTGCAATTCTGTGATCGCTAATCGTTGTCCAGCAGCATTGACTGCTGAGACTAAATTTTCCTGTGGTTGCCAATTTGCCGTCGTGACCAAATTTAGCCGCGGTTGTTTCAATTGTATGCCGGCAACAGTCACCGTTGCAGTGACGGTCAGCCGGTTCCCCGCTGGATCGGTAGTCGTATAGCTCACAGTATAATTGCCAGGAACTTGCGTATTGGGTTGTCCCGTGAGCTGTGGCATCATCGCAGCTGACGTCAATAACTGCCCATTTTCATCTGTGGCAGTAAAGTTATCACTCGCTTGCCAAGTTTCGCCAAGGGTCATGGCACTGTCTTTTGCCGTGACATTCGCCAAGTTATATACGGTCAATTGCATCGTCGCGACATTGGTCGGATCATCAGCGAGGTAGTAGTTGACCCGATAGCGGCCTGGAATGTTAACGGTCGTCACCACTTGGTTATTTTCATCGATAATTGTCGCGTGTACACCCGTCGTTGTGACAACCGCTCCCGTTGCATCAACGGCTAATTTGACATTGTCGAGTGGTGTCCATGGTGCTACCGTGCTGAGTTGCTTACTGGTTTCATTCAGCAAAATACCCGTAACCACCGTCTGAGCTTGCCGGCTAGTGGCAACGTCCTCAGAATTCACAAAGTGATAGCTGACTTGATAGCGACCCGGTTGTTGCGTATTTGGTTGCTGGTCAACTTGAATCAGTGGATTGTCCACTTCAACCGCACTCCCATCAGCATTAGTCGCGCTGACAAAATTATCCGCGGCTTGCCAAGTTGTCCCCAGCTTAACAACCGTATCTTTAACTTCTAGATTGGTCTGTTGTCGATAAGTCGCAACCGGACGGGCACCCGTTTCTGAATAAAGTGCCACCAGTTCGGCCGTCGTGTAAACTTGCTGAGTTTGCGTGTTGACCCACTTGCCGGTGTACAGCTTGCCATCATAGACAGTATTGGCCTCATAGGCCGCCGACAAACCAGTCGTTTGCTGCTCATGTTCGTAACCTTGATCATCTTGATAAGGGACCGCTACCGTCAAGCGCGACCCGTGTCCGAGCGTGATTGTTTGAAGTGGCACCTTCAGCAGTTCTAACAGCGAGTCTACCTTGCCCATCTCAAAATTAGACAGATCAAGCGACAGCGGGTTTTCGATTGGCATTTCTGAATCAGTAAAATACTCCGGCGCATCTCGGCCAAACATCGCCCGCATATCAACAACCTGACTCGTGTTAAAGCCACTGACATCTATAGTTTGGAGACTATCCAAACCGTGAAGCATATAATCCATCCGGGTGACATTGCTCGTGTCCAGATGGGTCATATTAAGTTGTGTCAGACTAGCATCATCCATCAACATGCCGGTCATCCGGGTGACATTATGCGTATCCAAGGTCGAAAGATCCAGCTGCGTCAAATTGGCGTTTTCCGCCAGCATTTCTGTCATATCAGTCACATTATGCGTATCAAGTTTAGAAACATCAATCGTTTCTAGACTGCTGAGGCCAACGAAGCTGCCATTCATATTCGTCACATTAGCCGTCTTAAAATTCGATAAATCTAATTGGGTCAACTTGAAATCCATCGCAAACATGAACGCCATATTAGTCGCCTGGCTTGTCTCTAATTTAGTCAGGCCAATAATTTCTGATAATGAGTCAAAACCAGCAAATAGTCCGGAAGCATCTGCGCCAGTTTTAACCGTATCTTCAAAAATAATCTTATTAATATTGTCCTTTTCACTGCCCCAAAGTGAGTTATCACTCGACAACCGTGCCGCACGATTACGGCTAAAATCTGCCGTTTGGTCAGGATCATAGTTGTCCCAAATATGAGTATCTGCTAACTGACCCGCACCAATATGCAAGTTCCGATTAGCATCTACCCACCATTCACTCGTGCCAAAGAGGCCCTGATCAAGATTAGTTGTTTGCTTGTAAGCAGGATAGTCCTTGGCTGTGGTTGGTGCGGTCGGATCAGTTCCAGAACGTTTAATGGGCTGCTTATCCGGCTGAATCGCTGATTTTACAGGCTCATTAGGCACTGACTTTTCCGTTGGTTTAGGCTTACTTGTGTGCTCCGATGACGACTTGCTGGCCTGCACTTGATCAACTGGCGCTTTTACCGGCTGGGAACTTGTCTGCACCGTTGCAGGCTGAGCTTGAACAACTTGAGCCGATTTAGGTTTCGCTGGCGCTGGTTGTGTCACGGAAAGTGTTGGCTGCGGTTGTGGCTTGCTTTCAGTTTGTTGCCCCACAACTTTACTAGCTGTCGTTTCAAGTGACTTTTTTGGGGCTAACGGTGCTGAAACGGTGGCCCTATTCGCTTTATCAATGTTAGTCGACTGTCGTAAAGTTGTCGACTTTGTTGCTGGTGCAATCACGCTCGTTTTTGTCGCTGCCGTCTGGATTGGCACAGTGTTAGCAGCCTGGCTAACGAGTCCCCCAACTTGCCAAGCCACGACGGTTATGCCAGCCGTTAGCCACATCTTACCGTGTTTGTACATTTTAAAATGGCGCTGATGGTCCGTTGTCTTTTGCATGCTTAAAAGTCTCCCCCAAAGTTAGTCAGCCCGTTGAGTCACTCAACTAACTGCTTGAACTAATTATAAAATAAGTTGCTGAAAATGAGGAAGATTTCGTCACGGAATTTTGAAAACAATTCTGTTCGCTTTCATAAACTTTTAGACAAAAAAACGATTACTAACCTTAGCATCTTCCTCGCAAGATTAGTAATCGTTATTTTTATCATGTTAATTAAGCTTGATGATTTAAGCCATAAACATTGGCTTCAGTAGACTTTTCAGCTTGAGCACTCGCTTTTTCTTCAGCAATCAAGCGTGCCCGTTCATGCTTGTTGTACCAAGGTGAAACCGTGAAGGCCAACACATCGTTCATCAAATAAATAGAACTATTGATAAACATTGCGAGCGTTGCTGAACCTTGACGGAATGAAATAAACCACAGCACCATTTGTGCTAAGCCGGACGCAATCCACCAGAAATATTGATTGTTATACCGTAAGAAGCAGATCACCCCAGCAGTTAAGCAAATGGCGAAACTAATGGCATCAACCCATGGACGTGGATCATCCGTCAACGCGCCAATTAAGTAACCGGAAATACCATAAACAACTAACGTTGACACAATAGCAACGATCCAAGTCTTCCCCGTAAATTTACGGATTTTGGAAACCATGTTGACGTTCCAGCTTGCACTGAGTAACACTGGAATATCCAACGTAACAACATAGGCCAATTGTTCGCCAATGCTCAAATAGTTCTTGGCTGAGAAACCAACCACGATGAAGCATGCCGCTGAGATAACCCCAAGCAACCCGTTAACTGACTTAGCCGCATTAATTGCTAACACACATAAAACGCCCAAAGTAGTCCCAATAAATGTTAGAATAGATAGCGCTGTGATTGGGGCACTTACCAAGGTCATTACTTGGCAACCCAAGCTAAAATAAAATAAATAGTAGTTCTGTTGTGGCCAACCTTTCAATTGGTGCGATAGAAATTTAAAATAGTTACTCAAAATCATGCTCCTCTTTCCGTATATAAAAGATAACGTTGTGTCATCATAGTTGGCCAACTATCACGTTTTACACCACAATATGTAGTGCTTTCTGTTTGAAACAACACTATATATTGTATCATTATCTTTTCGGATGAAAAGAGCTAATTTTCAAATATTAATTCAATTGTAAACAACGAATCCGTTTCCTTCCCGTCAGCGCGGTGCTTTTTCGTACAAGAAATTTTTATAGAAAACTATCATCGCCTGTCATTTGCTGACCACCACTAGAAAGAGGGAATTTTCATGTACAAAGTTGAGCTTGATAGTGCGATTGAGATGGAAGTTGCCCCAACGACTTCAGCTGCAGATGTCCTAAAAGAAACGATGGCTTATCACCATATTACACAGACCGACTTCGCTGCTCATATTGCGATTTCTCAAAAACAGTTGTCAGTCATTTTAAACCGTCGCGCATTCATGAGTATCGCCGTTGCAAAACAAATTGAGCAAGCAACCGGCTTAAGCGCCAAGTGGTTATTGCAATTGGATTTTAATTACCGATTTTCAAATCAGACATCAACTAACCACGCCAATGTTGAAGCATTCGATTGGGCCACCGCTTAGAACTCTTTGCAGTTCAATGATACTCGTCCTATAACTTCATAAGAAGAGACTGGATTCCCTGCATTTTAGAGAATCCAGTCTCTTTATTTCGTATTTTTAACTGGCGACTACAATAATATTTATAAACTCAATCACTAATATGACTCCCCCCGACGCTCACAAACATTGCTTTTTGTCGGAACCCCTCGCCTGGAGTATACTAGACAAGGAATCTTTTTGATTAACACTATTTAAATTTTTTTGGAGGAAATATGATAACTCTTAAATCAGATCGTGAGATTAAGGGCATGCAAGCAGCCGGCGATATTATGGTTGGCTTGTTCCATGCACTCGAAGATTACATCAAACCCGGCTTGACCACCTGGGACGTTGACCACTATGCCTATGAATACATCATTGCACATGATGCTACCCCTGGCGAACTCAACTTTGAAGGCTACAAATACTCAACTTGTGTCAGCGTAAATGACATGATTTGTCACGGCTGTCCTAGCAAAGATATCCTAATTAAGGACGGCGACTTATTAAAAGTCGACACCGTCATTAACTATCATGGCTATTTGAGCGACTCTTGCCACGCCTTTGTCGCTGGTAAGACGTCCCCTGAAGTTCAAAAATTGATGGATGTTACCTTGAAAGCCTTGTACCTTGGGATTGACCAAGCAGTTGTCGGTAATCGTATCGGTGATATTGGCTGGGCGATTCAAAATTACGCTGAAAACCAAATGGGTTATGGCGTGGTTCGTGAATACATCGGTCATGGTATCGGACCGACGATGCATGAAAAACCTGACGTTCCTCATTATGGTGAAGCCGGTCATGGTACCCGCTTAAAGGCTGGGATGACGATTACTATCGAACCAATGGTTAACGTTGGCGACTGGCGTTCTGGCGAAACCGCTGATGATGGTTGGACGGTTCGGACAATGGATGGCAGTTTAAGTTGCCAATACGAACATACTTTAGTCGTTACTGATGACGGCCCAAAGATCCTATCTTCATATGACCACGATTTCGATGCTAAATATTTGTTGAAATAGTACAGTATAAGCCCTCAAGATTGGACAGCAATGTCAATCCTGAGGGCTTTTTGATGGCATAGTTTAAGTCATCCTCAGAAATCGACCAGCATAACTCGCAATGTTTAAACCACCGCAACACCATCTAGCCATCATTTTCTAAGCATCTAGTTAGTAACATGGTATGCTTGATCCAGAACCTAAGATAAGTGGCATAATAGTTATATATAATCATATTTAATATACAAGGAGCCTTTAAAATGCAATATCGTCAATTTGGTCAGACTGGATTTAATATTAGTGAAGTTTCATTGGGAACTTGGCAATTAGGTGGCAAATGGGGCGCGCCGTTTAGCGAAAAAGACGCCGAAGACACTTTAGCCGAGGCCTATGCGCAAGGCGTAAACTTTTTTGATACCGCTGATGGTTATCAAGGTGGCGCCAGTGAACGAGCAGTCGGGAAATTTATCAAAGCTCATCCCGACGTTCACTTCACCACTAAGATTGGCCGTAAAGAGGAACCACTGACTGCGGACCATTTCACCCCAGCCAGCTTGGATCGTTACGTTGATGCCTCGCTTAAGAACATGGGTCTCGATGCCTTGGACATGGTATTGTTACACTGTCCACCAACGCAAGTGCTTTACCAACCAGAAACGTTCTTTGAACTAGATCGACTCCAAAAAGTCGGTAAAATTCGCCACTATGGTGTCAGTGTCGAAAAGGTCGAGGAAGGTATAAAAGCACTCGACTATAACGTTGCAGGTATTGAAATCATCTTCAACATGTTCCGCTTACGGCCAGCCAAACTATTCTTCGAGCTAGCCAAGCAACAACAAGTTGGTATTTTAGCGCGGGTGCCATTAGCAAGTGGCTTACTCAGCGGTAAATACACCGCGCACACCACTTTTTCACCAGCGGATCATCGCAGTAATAACCGTCATGGTGAACACTTTGACAAAGGCGAAACCTTCTCTGGCGTGGATTATCTTACCGGTGTCAAAGCTGCCGATGACTTAAAGGAACGGTTGGGAACCGATCAACTGGCTGCCATGGCTTTGCGCTACATTCTCATGTATGACGCCGTTTCAGCGGTCATTCCGGGTGCCAGCAATCCAACCCAAATCGAGCGCAACACCGCTGCCGCAGATTTGGCGCCTTTTACAGCGGATCAAATGGCTATTGTGCGTGATGTTTATAATCATTATATTAAGAACCCAGTCGAATATTTATGGTAAACCGCATTGTTAAACTGCTTTTGAGTTGAGCAATTGCTAAAAAGCTGTCAGTTATTACGCGAGACTTCTCTCAAGTAACAACTGACAGCTTTTTAATTTTTTCGAGTCCTCGTGACTCTGAACTCACCATTTTAGTTTGTATTATCAATTAAAGCTTAAACCAACTCTAAAAAAGTTTGATAATCATTTTCAACTTGGGTCACATACGCTTCGGCCCAATTAGCCATCGCGTCATCGAACTTCGTTGAGCTCCCAACATAGCCACGAATCATTGCGGCGGTTGGGCTCTGCGCATGGGCTTGCGCCAAAATCATCGCACAAGTATTCGCGTAGGCTTGGAATTGCCCCCATGACAAGGTCGGAATATCAATTGATTCCTTCATATCCCGAAACTGGCGGACATAAAAACTCTTATCAGCCATTTGGAAGTAGCCTAAAAAGACATCCGAAGTCGATTGTAGAATTCGTTGAGAACTGACAATCCGTTGGCCTTCGGTAAGTTCCATCGCAGCCGTCAAAGCTTGCCGTGACTGACTCCCGACTTTACGTGTTGGCAAGGCTTCCTTGATTTGCAATACCATGTGACTCCCATCCGTACTAGTGAGTAGCACGAGGTAGCACAACGACCCAAAACTACCGACACCAACGCTATGGCGAATAATATCGGTAACTTCATATTGCGATAACAGCAAGGCCACATCCGTCCGTACCGTCTGCAAATACTGGGTGATACCTTGTTTCAATGCGCGATAAGTTTTTTTATCAATGTGCACGGAACGTGGGGCATTATCCTTAAACTGCCGTTCACCCTTGCTAGTCGTCCAAGTAAACTTCCGAACGACTTGTTCCGAATTACGCTTCGTCGCCTTTTTGACCAAATCAGCAATGAAATCAGCCGTATCTGCTGGCTCGCCACCAAAATTCAAGACAGCTTGAACTTCATTATCACGGTAAAAACGTTCGAGCGTGGTCTGATTGAACATCCGCTTGATGGCCTCACGATAACTGGCACTCGCTTCCCGGACTAAAGCCTCAACTTTTTTCGGCTTAAAGTCCGAATTTCGAGCCGCTAAAATAACGCTCACGAGTAACCGCCGTAAATCCCATTCCCACGGATGCACACCGGCTTCATCGAAGTCATTCAAATCGAAAACTAAGCGCCGTTCTGGTGATGCATAAAACCCAAAATTCCCAATGTGCGCATCACCGCAAACCACAGCTGGAATTTCAGTTGACTTTTGATAATCTAAATCATAATCCATCAATTCGACGGACCCACGAAAAAAGGCGAAAGCCGATGTCGACATCCGTTCCTGACGTAGCGGTAATAATTCTGGCACTAACATCTCACGAACACGTTTCAAAAATCCGGCGGCATCGCGTTTAACCGGCGTAAATGACCCGAGCTGATCAAACGACGTGACTAACCGGCGCGCTTTGCCTAACGCAATCAGTTCGGCCACAGTATGATGCTGGCGAATATGTGATAAATCAAGTGGTGGCATGAACATCAATCCTTTGTTTTAAACTATTTCCATTATAACGATTTATCTGGTCAAAACGAAAGGATTAAGCCGACAATTTTATTAAAATAATTGTCTGAAGTCATTAATTAAACAGGTCTTCCATTGACGCCCACCGTGGATTCAGCTACAATTTAAGTTATCAAGGAATGAAAACGTTTTCTAAAACTAAGGAGGAATTTCATTATGGCAAATTCAGAAAAGACTTTAGTACTCGTTAAACCCGATGGTGTCGCTGAAGGACATATTGGTCAAATCATTTCCCGTTTAGAACAAAAAAGTTATCAGATTACCGCTTTAAAGGTTATCACGGCAACACCAGAACAGCTTCGACAACATTACCGTGAGAAGGTCGAAAAGCCGTATTTCGCTGAAATTGAGACTTACATGACGGAAGGCCCACTAGTTGCCATCATCGTCAGCGGAACCGGTGTCGTTAAATCTGTCCACAATTTAGCCGGTAAAACACGGCCCAACGATGCCCAACCTGGTACAATTCGTGGCGACTTCGCCCATGAATATCCAGATGGTATCCTCCGTAACATCATTCATACTTCTGATAGCCGCGAAAATGCGCATCACGAAATTGCGATTTGGTTCCCTGAGCTAGCAGTTAAAGCGCGTAAAGATGTCGCCGAGAAGACGGCTAAAAAATAACCAGCCACGCATTGGTCTTCATTACTGACCAATGCGTTTTTTTCGCATAAATACAGGATTTGTAGTTCCCTTTTCTGATGAAACAGCCCCCTTGTTAATCAGTCTTACGAGTTATCCAGTAAAGTGACGCAACTAACCGGCTAGAAAAGTCGCAATGTTCGCCTCATTTTCCCGAACTCCGTATGATTAACTTATCAAATCAGGATTCTGGGGGGATCATTATGAATTTAGTTGTCGGACCGTTTTTACGCAAACCACACGAACAATCAGACCGTCACTTCTCAATGTATGCCGCCTCGAAACGTGTTGATGACTGCTTACAGTTGATCATGAAGACTGGTGTTCTCGGTCTAACTGACGCAACCGCGACGCTCGGTCTCAACTTGACTTATCTCGTTGGTGCCAACGTTGTTGTCACCAACGACCGCCAAACCTTTACAATCACGGTGCAAAGTCCACAGGTCAATTTTTTCATGACCGGTTGTCTCATCCAAGATACCTTTCACAATATACTCAACCCAACGCAACCAGGCTATTTAATTTCCTTAAATCGCCAACTGATCAACACTAGTGATGATTTAATCGAAACCTTGTATGCGCAACTATAATCATAAATCGTCCCCAGTCACAAAAGCTGACTAGAGACGATTTGTTTGGTTACCCGGCGAGTCGCCCGCGCACATTGACTGGCAGTGGCACTTCAACTGTTACACCATCATTCGAACGCCAAGGATCAACTTCAGCGGTCGTCGCTGTTTGCCGAATCGGTTGCGCCTGCTGAACGAACACCGCCGACGCTTGCCGCTGTTGCTGCACTAGAACCGCAGTCAGTCCCGCAATACCAAGGCTGACCGCTATCATTAATCGTTTCATCATGTCATTACCGCTCCTCACAACTAATCGTCCACAAGTTAATTAAGGATACCATTCACTCACGATTTATATCAGGCCGTTCGACCTTGGTTTAATTATTAATAACCGAATCGTGCCCATACCGGTCATCGTCGTTCGCGCCTTTTCTAGTTTTCATGCTAATTTAATTTGACAGTCCAACGGATTTATCAGCTTTATTACTAAACCAATAAAAAATGACTACCAACTTGGCAGTCACTCAGGCTCAATCAGCCGCTACTTCGACGAGCTTTTGATCCAAATATTTTTTCAGTGCACTTTGCGGATGAAACCCGACAACTTTTTCAGCCGGTTGACCATTTTTAAACACCACCAACGCTGGAATACTCATAATCTCAAATCGTTCTGCGATGGCTTTATTCGCATCCACATCGAGTGACGCAAATTTAATTTTACCATCATATTCTTCATCTAACGCTTCTAAGGCTGGCGTTTGCATCTTACATGGGCCACACCAATCTGCCCAAAAGTCGACAACAGTTATCGTTGTCCCAGTTGCAACCTTATCAAAGTCAGCAGCACTGACTGGTTCAATCATCGTCATTCCTCATTTCAACTCAGCTTTTTATTTATCATAGCACGTTTAGAAACACTAATTCGCGCTTAAAGCTCGCAAATCAGCCATATATTGACCTGCCGTAATCAATTCCCTACGCAAACGTGTCAAAATTCGCTATAATAACGTTATAGAAACGATATTTGCAAGGAGGAAATTGATTTGCCAACTAAAACCACGCAACCAGACCAAAGCACCAAACTAGTCGCCTCAGTTGCCGCGGACCAACTCGGAATTAAAGCGGTCACGTTACGAAAATACAGCACCATGATTGAAAAGCAGCTTAACAATGAAGACCTATTCCGCACAACGGGGACTAGCCATCGCCTATACACTGCGACCGACCTCGCGGCTTTCAAAGCTGCAATCGCGCTGACTGAACAAGGGACAACCTTAGCCGAAGCCCTACAAAAAAGCTTTGATCAACCAGCACAACAGCCGAATTTTGTCGTTGAAAGCACCATTCCAACCAAACCAGTATCCCCAGTAGAACCACAACCAGCAATCAAGCCGGTGCAACCAAGCGGTCCATCGAACGAAGAACTGTACAAGCAACAACAGATTATGATTCGTCGATTAGACTCCTTAAATCACCGTTTAAATCAGGTCCTAGTCAAGCTGGATCAACAGGCTGCCCCCAAGCCACAACATCCATGGTGGCAATTCTGGCGCTACTAACCTGGACTAGTGAGTTTTGGCCGCGAAATGATAACCACGCCCGCATAGCATCGGCAACAACCGGAAGTGGCACTATTCCGTCACAAGATCAGACATAAAAGGACTGAAACTAGCGTTAAACCGCTAATTTCAGTCCTTTTTCAACCACAGGTTACTTTTCAGCTAAATGCTTTTCATATGACGCTTTAATTTCTTTGATTAAATCTTCATCCTTCAACCCAGTGGTTTCACGAATAACTTGGTCAATTGGTTCATCCTTAAGCATCTGTTGTAGCTTGACGCTTTCGCTATCATTGGGATAGTTGAAAAAGAACATCATGCCGGCAGTATCGACTAAAGCACTGTAGTCACGGCCACGTTCCTTCAATTCGCGAATTGGGCGAATGAACCGTTCGTCAAAGCCAAGTTTCCGAATTGGTGTCCGGCCAACCCGTTCAATATCATCTGAGATATAAGGATTTTCAAAACGACTTAAAATCTTCTTTTGGTAAGCGTGATGAACTTCAGGATCAAAGCCCCACTTTTGAATGAGCAAGTCACCAGTTTCAGCTAAAACATGCTTAGCTTGTTCAACAACACTGTCATCTTTAACCGCTTCACCGATCGTCTTGTAACCCTTCATATTACCAGTGTAAGCAACTGTCGCATGGCCAGTGTTAACAGAGAATAACTTCCGTTCGATGTATGGTTCCAAATCATCCGCGTAGTCGACACCCTTGAGTTCAATCTTAGGGTTGGCCATTTGTGACTTGTCAATAACCCATTCCTTAAATGGTTCTACGGAAACAAACAATGGGTCATCATGCTTTTGTAGTGGCACAATCCGGTCAACGGCAGCATTAGGGAAACCAATATATTGGTCAGCCCAAGCTTGTTCATCGTCATTTAAGGCTTCATAAACGGATTTCTTCAATGATTGACTCCCGCCAATCATGTTTTCACAAGCAATGACGTCAATTGGCGTCGTGTTGTTGTTAGCTTGACGTAACTTAATCCCGTCAGCAATTAAAGGTGCAATGAACTTTAAGATCTTAGGACCAATCGCGGTGGTCACCATATCAGCATTGGCAATCTCTTCGGCAACTGCCTTAGGGTCTTTGCCATTGTTGATTCCTTTGACATCATGAACTTCAATGTGTTTTTGACCTTCTGCGGCCAATTCAATGGTATAGCCATTGCGCTTATTCAATTCATCGATCAAAGTTTCGTTAACGTCAACGAAAGTAATTTTAAAGCCATTGTCAGCCAAAGTTTCGCCAATGAAGCCCCGACCAATATTACCTGCACCAAAATGTACGTCTAACATGCTAATCAACTTCCTTTAATAGATTAATTATTTCATCTTCAGATTGAGCGTCCGCCAACTTGGCGACGTTCGCCACGTCGCTGCAGTATATCGCAATCTGAGACAAGAGGTTCAAGTGTTCACCATTCAAGCCAGCAATTCCGAAAATCACGGTGACGGTCTTATCATCATCATCATTTTCTGGATCACCCCAGCTCACACCCATTGGTACTTGGACGACTGAGATACCAGTCTTCTTAATATACTTCATGCCATCTTCAGTACCATGGGGGATGGCAATGAAATTACCCATATAAACAGAAACATCTTTGTTCCGTGCTTGCATCGCATCAATATATTCTGGTTCAACACAACCACCATCAACCAATAACTGACCGGCTAAGCGGATGCCTTCTGCTTGCGTTGCCACTTGTTGGTTCAGTGCAATCATTTTTTTATCTAAAGCTTCCATTTTTATTCACCTACGCTATTTCGTTAGTTCGTTTAAAAACGCACTGCTAATTAACTGATAAAGCTGTTGGCGACTGCCGGTCATGAAAGTCTCGGTATTTCCTTGGCTTTCGATGACTAACGCACTCAACTTGCCCATTAACTGATTTTCATAATCACTAATGTCAGCTGGACCAAGCATCAAGACAATCCGTTGTAATCGAATCGTTTGTGCATCCATACTTTTAAAATCGATTGGCGCTGCCAGTTCAAAGATGGCGCAATACGGTGCAGTCACCTGTTGACTCAAGGTATGGACTAGCGCCAAGTTGGTATTCGGAATACCAACCGGGGCCAGACCAATCCGATGTAACAACTTACCCGCGACTTCTAGGGGATCGCGAATGAGCTTTGGATCAATATGCCGCGTAATTTTGACAAGCGTTTCTGCCATCGTTTCATGCTCATTATTGATTGGTGAAATCATGAACCGATCTAAAATTCGTTTGGCAATGGTCATCCGTTGATACACCGTGTCGAAATCCAATGTCGTTACCGACTGGGGGGCCGGCTGTGAGTCAATCGTTTCGGTACTTGGAAAGTACTGATGAATATACTCACGCAACGCACTGACTTCATTTTCAAGTAACAACGGGCTAACTACCCGATAGTTCAATTTGAAGCCTGGCAACTGAGTCGTCGAAAGAATCATGTCAAATTGTTGTAAGTCAATCTGACCAAGATTTCCAATCCGAGCAACTTCAATCGTGGTAATTTCCGGTAACAACCGCGCCAGCCGCACTTTGAGAATGCGAGCAGTTGTCATGCCGTTGGGACAGAGAACTAAAACTTTCAAACTCTGATGACTCAACTGTTGCTCATAAGTACTGGCAAAGTGAATCAGCAAGTACGTTAACTCATCAATCTGAAAGTTCTGGTCAGGAAACGTCGCCGCAAAGCCACGCACCACTGCCGCATATAGTTTAGGATACTGTGACCGAACCGCCTGTAACTCAGGACTCGGTGATACCGGTCCTGGCATGCCATTGCGTTGGAGCGCAACTTGCATGTGGGCCGTCAAATTATTCAGCAATTGATCATCCGTTCCAAATGACCAATCAAAATTCGTCGCAACCGCATCAATCAGCTTCTTCACGCGATAGGTGAGTTGCAAATCATAATTTGACAACGCCGATTCCTGATCAATTCGAAACGTTAACCCTTTAATCTGCTGAGCGAGAAAATCAATTTCTGCACCCGTGATTTGGGCTTTAATCTCAGCGGGTAACTGTGTCAAGATGGCCAATGCCAATCGTTGATAGTTTAGAAAATCATCACGGTTGATGCCCCGTAAGTACGTGACTTGTTGGCCATGCTGTAACCTCATCACGGCCGTCGTTAAGGTGATAATCAACTGTTGCAGTTGACCATCTGGGACTGAGGAAAAATATTGTTTTTTCAAATTTCGGACAGCCTGATAACAATGTAACAAGACGGTCGGATGCAGCTGTTTCAAGAAATAAGATTGTTCATCCGTTGCCGCAATTTCCAGCCCTCGTTGTAACTTACCAATCGTTTTGAAAAACTCATAATCATTGATCGCGTTATTCAAGATGGTGGCAAAGAGGCTCCGAATATTACTTTCTGTCCCGGCAACTTGAATCCCACGAGATTTAAGGCGTTCAATCGACAGTTCATAATCGGCAAACGGTGCCGCCAAGGTCGTCAAGTCGTTGGAAATTGTCGCAATACTGACATCAAAGTCCAACGCCAACTCTTTGAGCTTCATGGATCGATCTGCCATCAAGATTCGACAAGCCAACGCATTCTGTCGAGTTTGAGAATCAAACGCCGGCGCAATGCCGTGACTGTCCGACAATTGAGATTGGAAGTCAGCCAAGTCGGTTGACGTCCCACTCAATTGAAAATGATGATCTTGATTGACAATCTGTAACTTAGCATTGGCCAAAACCAACTCTAAGTTACTAAATTCGCGATAAATCGTCCGACGACTGCTATTGATGGCGGTTTCAATCTGACTCATGCTCAAGCCAGCTGGCGTTGCCAGTAATAGTTGTAATAATTCGTCTTGACGTTTTGTGAACTTAACCATGGGGCCACCTCGTATGATAACGGTTTATTTTAGCGCTAATACCATCTTATCATATTTAGGTGAGTTCAGAAGATCGTCGGTGACGAGCACTTGGACTTGTGTATAACGGGTGCGTAAGTTCTTCGCCGCTTCCGGACTGGAAACAACTAACAAGCTGTTTTCGTCTTGTAACTCGTCAATCCCAACGTTCTTAACAGCAACTTGCTTATTGGCTTTCTTAATCCGATCCTTCATTAAGGACGTTGCCATTGTGGCCGTTCCTAAATGACCATCGTGATGAACAAAGACAATCTCATTAACGACTGACAAATTCAATCCGGCTGGTAACTCACTCGCATCAGTTGTTGCAGCTTGTGGTGCGGCCGAAGCAGGTGCAGGTTCGGCACTGACTTGGTCACGAGCCTTCAAATTGACAACGACTTGATCATATTTAGGACTGCTCAAGAAGTTATCCACGGACAATCGTAAAGCATGTGGGGCTTTTTGAGCCGCACGGTCAGCGAGTTCATTTTGCGTAATGACTAACAACCCTGGTTCATCTTTCAAGTTGCTAATCGCGGTATTCGTGACGGACATATCAATGCCGGCCTTCTTGACCTTGTCACGGAGTAAGGAGGCACCCATTGCGGATGATCCCATCCCAGCGTCGCAGGCGAAGATAATATGGTCAACATCTTTATAAGAAGCAATCACATCGGCTGGTTCGGCATTGCTAGTTTCAACTTCAGCGCCGCCATTCTTCATATCACTCATTTGACCTTGGGCAGTTGCTAAAGAATCATCAACCATCGTCTTGTCACGTTTTAAGATAATTGCGGCAACAATGAAGGAAGCTAAGGTCGCCAAGGTGACGCCTAAGAGCAAGCCTAAATAGTTGGAAACGCTACGTGGTGACATGACGAATAACATAATGATTGAACCAGGTGATGGGGTTGATTTCAACCCAACATCTAACAAGCTAAAGGTTGCCGTCCCAGTCACACCACCGGCGATAACGGCTAAGAACAACGCTGGTTTCATCAAAACGTATGGGAAGTAAATTTCATGAATCCCACCGAAGAAATGAATAATCATCGCGCTTGGTGCAGAAGCTTTCGCGGTTCCTTTACCGAACAACGCGAAGGCTAATAATAACCCAAGACCTGGACCTGGATCTGGTTCAAGTAAGAACAGAATTGATTTGCCGGCACTCGCCGCAGCTTGAATCCCAAGTGGCGTTAAGATACCTTGGTTAATCGCATTGTTCAAGAACAAAATCTTTGCTGGTTCAATGAAGACGTTGGCTAGTGGTAATAAGTTAACTTTGATAATCCAGTTAACACCGACTGCCATCGCAGCACTGGCACCGGCAACAACCGGGCCAATACCGAAGTAACCAATAATTGCTAACAACATTCCCATAATCCCAGCGGAGAAGTTATTGACTAACATTTCAAAACCACTGTGGACTTTATCAGAAATGGCATCGTCCCATTTCTTGATTGCCCAACCGCCTAAAGGTCCCATAATCATGGCCCCGATAAACATTGGGATTGATGATCCGACAATGACACCCATCGTTGCAATGGCACCAACGACCCCACCACGATGACCGGCAAGCATATTCCCACCAGTAAACGCAATCAGTAATGGTAATAAGTAGTGCACCATTGGTTGAATCATTTTAGCTAAATCAGCGTTCGGGAACCAACCACCGGCCATAAAAATCGCGGTAATTAACCCCCAAGCGATGAAGGCGCCAATATTTGGCATAACCATGTTACTTAAAGCGCTACCAAATTTTTGAACGCGGGCTTTCAGTCCCACTTTCTTCTTTGGTGCGGGTGATGCCGTATTTTTATTTACATTTGCTTCACTCATTCGATTAAAGCTCCTTCCGTTTTCTTAACGTCTCTATCATATCGGCTAAAGAAAACGGTTTCAAGAGCTTCTAGGCAGACCCGTGGCACAGGAAGTTGTGCCAGAATTAAACTCAGCAATTCACAAGCTGCAAAGTTGGCACAGTTTTAATAATTGTCTTTATATTAGGATTTACAACCTTTTGATAACTATTTTTATGCCTAACCTGTCAACAGTTTCACAAGTCACTTAGGGCCATTTTACGGATTCACCGTTGTATTCCCTCACCGGACTCTTATACTGGAAGTACAAAGGGGGCAGAACTAATGTTGAAAAAAAGTTCTGATTGTACCGAAATTCTCGTCGGCAAAGCTGCCACGATTGACGGCTCGACGATTGTGGCACGTAATGAAGATGGTTACGGCCCAATTAATCCAATTAAATTCGTTGTTCATCCAGCCAAGGATCAACCCGAGGCTGAATTTAAATCCGCCACGACAGGTGTCACCATGCCACTGCCCGACCACGCTTGCCGCTATACCGCCACACCACAGGCTGATCAAAGCGATGGGCAATATGAAGAAGCCGGCATTAATGAGTACAACGTTGGCATGAGCGCCACGGAGACAACCGCCACTAACGCCCGCGTGTTGGGCTATGATCCCTTAGTCAACGATGGCGTTAATGAAGAGGCCATGGTAAGCCTCGTTTTACCTTATATTAAGACGGCCAAAGAAGGCGTCCAACGTTTAGGCGCCTTGATCGAAAAATATGGTACCGGTGAATCCAACAGTATCGCCTTCAATGACCACGATGATATTTGGATTTTAGAAACCGCTGGTGGTCACCACTGGGGCGCCATGCGCTTACCTGATGAGACTTATGCGATCGTGCCAAACCAGACCGTTGTCGAAAACTTAGATTTAAGTGATTCTGACAACTATCTTGGTGCGACTGATTTAGCCGAGTTTGTGGCAACCTATCATTTAAATCCAACGCCTAGCCAATTTAATTTCCGTGAAATTTTTGGCACGCATGGTGAAGATGATGCTTACTACAACACACCTCGAACTTGGTATGGTCAAAAGTTATTCAATCCTGAAATTGCTGACCAACAGCCAACTGATCAAAGCATGCCAATGTGCCGCAAACCTAGCAAATTATTGGCAATTGAAGACGTCCAATTTTTCTTATCTTCTCATTATAATGGCACCGCCTACGATCCATTTGGCACTTACGCTTCTGGCACGGCCGATGACCAAAAGAAATACCGGTCAATTGCCATGGACCGCAACCAGTGCCAATCAATCTTGCAAATTCGTAACGATGTTCCAGCCGAACAAGCGGCCATTCAGTGGGTTGCCATGGGATTCTTTGCTTATGCCCCATCCGTACCATTCTTTACCAATATTAATGACACACCACTCGACTACCGGAA
The DNA here is from genome assembly GCF_005404945.1 of Lactiplantibacillus pingfangensis. Taxonomy (GTDB): domain Bacteria; phylum Bacillota; class Bacilli; order Lactobacillales; family Lactobacillaceae; genus Lactiplantibacillus; species Lactiplantibacillus pingfangensis. The sequence goes on from NZ_BJDG01000017.1 coordinate 31,349, forward strand.
CACCACGGCAACTGTCGATGTGCATAACGTCTACTGGCTTAACAAGACCTTATCAACTTTGATTGAACCACACTGGCATGAATTTGCCGAAGCCGTTAACGCCTATCGCAACGGCTGTCAGTCTTACGCCCGTGGCCGTGTTGCCGCAACAGATGCCAACGTTGCCGGCGATGTCACCGACTACTTGACGAAAGCCAACGCTGAAACCGCTGCTGAGATTTCTAAGCGGACTTATGCGTTATTTGATGAGCTAGTTAAACATGGGTTATTGTTATCGAAAACGAGTTGGGAAAAAGGACAAAACCTTTAGTTACCCGTTAAAAAGCCACATCTGGCTAATTTTTCCAGATGTGACTTTTTTTACGCTCTGATCATGAGATTGCTAATATTTTCAGCGATTTGCTGTGGTGACAATCCCTGCTGTTGGCGCTGATAAGCATAGCTGTTGCTTTTAAGCATCGCAATAACCATATCTGCACGAAATTCTAACTCCCCAGTCTCAATTTCACCACTGATTGGTGCCAACACTTGCATGAATAAAACTACTAATTGTTGATACAGCTCACTCTGATAGTACGTCGCCATGACAGTTGGGCCACTTTCAATAAACGCCAACAATTGTAAGCGTTGCTCGCGAAAGTCTAAGTATCGCTGTAATACATGTTGAAATTGTTCAATTGGCGATACCGTAGTTTCTGATAAGTAGACTTGACCGTCTGTTACAAATTGATGAATAAAGTTGAAAGAAACCGCTAAGCACAACTCACTCTTATTCGGATAATTTCGATACAGTGTCCCGATACCAATCTTAGCAGCCGCCGCGATATCTTTCATACTAACTGCTGCAACTGATTGATCGTGAAACAATTTCGCGGCTGTCGCGAGAATCTTATCTCGATTTTGCTGAGCATCTTTGCGCATTATGATACCTCCCGAGTCGTTTTACCGAAAGCTTACGCTAATTGCTCCTTCTTGACAAGTGGAGCGTGCTCCACTTATAGTTAAGGTATTCTTGGAAGCAAAGAAGGTCACTTACATGCTTATTTTAGGCTACGGCTTAATCATTGGTATTTTTGTCAGTTTAATTGGTGGCGGCGGTGCAGCGCTCTATTTGGGAGTACTCACTAGTCAGCTTGGGTTGGCGACTGCCATTGCGGTGCCAACCTCTCTATTAGTTGCCCTACCCGCACTATTCTTTGGCTTTCTAACTCAAATGCGAATTAAAAATGTCAACTTTCGCGTTGGCAATCAAATGATTCTGGCCGCAATTCCCGGCATCATCATCGGGACCGTCAGTGCGCAATTCATTCCACAGAATTTATATAATTGGATTGTTGGGAGTATTTTTATCGTAATGGGTCTGATGGTCCTCTTAAAAGCGGTTCGTCATAAAAAGGCACAACCTGAAAATTCAAAACAACTTTGGATTGCACGTGGATTCGGATTATTAAGCGGTTTAATGGTCGGTATCGGTGGTCTCAGTGGTGGTGCCACAACTGCGGCCGGTTTAACTATTCTTGGCTTGACTGCTGTCGAAGCAGCCGGGACTGCAACTTATGTGTTGACGACGATGTCCGCAATTAGTTTAGTGGGCCATTTATTTACAAGTACCTTTGCTTGGCAGGCTGGTTGGCTTCTAATGCTTGGGGCCATTATTGGCGCTGTCGTCACACCACTCCTCATTCGCCGCCTAGATTTAAATAAAGTCAATCGTGTCTTAACACCATTCTTAGGCTTACTGATTATCTACTTTGGCGTCAAAATATTGTTATAAGTGATGTCATTAAGGAAGATAATTATTGCTGTTGATTTGACCTAATTAAGGTTAATTTAAATAACTAAAAAATGATTCCCGAAATTAATTAACTTCGAGAATCATCTTTTAGTTAGCACAAGATTACCTGTACTAACTTATCTTTAATTGGGGTTACCTAGGTTAAAAATCTTAGTATTTTTTGCTTAACTTGCTAGCTGCGGCTTCGTCAATGATAACCGTAACATTAGCATGGTTTTGCAAAATTGAAGCTGGGCAATCGACGGTGTCTGGACCTTCGATCATACCCTTAATTGCATCAGCCTTGTTTTCGCCAAAAGCTTCAAGAATTAAGTGCTTGCTCTTCATGATTGAAGCTAAGCCCATTGAGAAGGCTTGCTTAGGAACATCATTTTCGCTAGCAAAGAAACGTGCGTTAGCTTCGATTGTTGATTCAGTTAAGTCAACCACGTGAGTTGTCACATCGCGTGAAGTCCCTGGTTCGTTAAAACCGATGTGACCATTACGGCCAATACCCAAAATTTGTAAGTCAATTGGGTGTTCATCGATCACTTTGTCATAACGTTTTACTTCTTCAGCTGGGTTAGCAGCTAAACCGTTTGGCAAGAATGATTCTTTAAATGGTTTTTGGTCAAATAAGTGTGATTTCATGAAGTATTTGTAACTTTGTTCGTTTTCTGGTGCAATACCAACATATTCATCTAAGTTAACAGATGTGCAGTTACTGAAATCTAAGTCACTCTTTACGATTTCTTGATAAGTTGTAACGGGTGTCGAACCAGTTGCCAACCCAAATACTTTAGCCCCATTGTCCAAGGCATTCTTAAATACTTTGTATCCTTCTACACCGCCGGCAGCTTGATCCTTTACTACGATAACTTTCATAATTAACTGACTCCCTCTTTATTTGGTATAGTCCAATTGTATATTGGTCTAGACTAAAATTCAAGTAGTTTGTTCAAAATAGTTGTTTTTTCTTTGCAACCGCCATCATTTCTCACCATCACCGCATCCGCCCAATAACAAATTAATTGTATTATTCTATTAATTTGCCTATACTTAAAGAGTTCGTAACTCCGTAGAGCGTGAAAAACTCTACGACTAGCCAAGGCTGTAAAGTCGTTGGCTATTTTTTATGAGTGCAAAAATCAGCGATTAGCTTCTGAGCATTGGCACGTTACGACTATTTAGGTAGAAAAGTACATTGCCTAGCCAAGTAATTGACACGAGATTGGCATTGACCACTGGGCGTAGCAAGCACAGGCCGCTGCTGATTTTTGCACGTTACGACTATTTAGGTAGAAAAACACATTACCTAGTCAAGTAATTAACACGGGCTTGGCACTGGCCACTTAGCATCCCAAGCACAAACCACCACCGATTTTTGCACAATATTTATTCAACTAAAATCATCCCCACGCCTCAATTTCCACGTTCAATTTTCCCTCAAAGTGCGTTAAACTATTCTCAGTAAAATCAAACAAATGCGAGGTTTTAGCCATGGAACCAACCTTTAATAAAATGACACCAGCGGGTTACCATGCAATTGAGCAAGAAATTGCTGATTTAATCGCCCAGCGTCCCCATCGAATCAAAGTTTTGGCGGCAGCGGCAGCTTTAGGCGACCGCTCGGAAAACGCTGAATACACAAATGCCAAACGCGATTTAGGTCGGTTAGAGAGTCGCGTCCGCTTTTTAAATAAACAGCTCCAATATGCCAAAGTTGTTGAACCCGCCGACAATGATCAGCTCGATATTGGTAAATCCGTCACCGTGGAATTTATGGACGATCATGACCAGGTGACCTACCAACTCGTCGGTAAACAAGAAGCCAACTTGGCTGAAAATAAAATTTCGTTCACCTCTCCAATCGGCGATGCGCTCAATCATCATACGGTTAACGACATCGTAACGGTCACGGCACCGAATGGCAGTTATCAAGTTAAAATTATTGAAATTCATCGTAACTAAAAACGCATCTGGCCAATAACGGTCGGATGCGTTTTTCAGTTTTAGCTTGATTATAGTTGTTGCGGTTTACGCGGTAACTGTCGTTGGCAAGCGTAGCTCAACCACCGCGTCCATTGGATTGCCATTCAATAATGCTTCGACAATAAAGCTGTCGCCAGTATATAATTCTGGCCGTTTTGGCAAAATTTCACTAAAAAATTGTTTGATCAGCTCGTCGAATAACTGCCGACTTGGACCACCTTGGGCCGTTAAGACAATATAGTTTCCGGCTGGAATTTCTCGAGTTTCAGCATTCTTGGCATCAACTGTCGTATTGGCGCCAGCAAAATATTCCAATTGACCATCGTGTACGCCACTCAGCGCATAACCAACCTTGTCGCGGCTGCCTGCCATGAGTGCGCCGAATTGACCGCTTTTAGCCAAGGCGCCAAAATGAGCTGATTTCTGTTGAGAAACTTGCGCAACGTTTTCTAAAGTTGGCAGTGGTAATTGTGTTGCATAGCCGGTAATCGTCGTTTCTGGAAGTACCTTAATTTGATAATTAGTCATTAGTTTAATTCCTGCTTTCAATTTGATAGACTTAGTTTACCAGCCAATAGTTGACAACTTGCTGTCAACTATTAAAAAAGGAGTTGAAAAAATTGCGCATTGCCCGCCTAATCAATTTAATCATGCTATTATTGCGCATTGACCAATGTTCAGCTACCGAGCTGGCTCAAAAATTCGAGGTTTCCAAACGAACCATTTATCGCGATATTGAAACTTTGAATTTAGCCGGCATTCCGATTTACGCGACTCGTGGTCGCAACGGCGGCGTTCGCTTGATGGCAAACTATAAAGTGGACAAGAAACTGCTCACTGCCGATGACATTCGCAATTTACGCGTCGCACTGAATGGCGTGCAGTCACTCATTGAAACGCCCAAGATTAATGCAACCATTCAAAAAATCTCCGCCATGTATGCTAGTGACAACGCTGATGACCAGCTACTAATCGACCGGCCAAATTGGCCTGGTTCGACTGAACTTAAACAGCTGGCTGAACAAATCGAACTGGCAATTAGTCAACATCATTACCTCAGTTTTAATTACAGCGACCGCAATGGCCACTACACTAGTCGCCAAGTTGAACCTTACCGTCTCGTCTATAAAGGCGAACGTTGGTATGTCCAAGCGTATAGTCTGGAACGCGCTGACTTTCGACTGTTCCGGCTCTCGCGGATGCAACAACTCAGCTTTTCAACCACGACCTTTATGAGTCGGCCAGTGCCAGCGCTAAACTTTGATCTGGCAGCTCGCTTACGGCCGACGACCGTCTCACTGACCGTAAAAATTGACAATCTCGTACGTGACCAATTTGTTGAACGCTTTGGTCAACATACAATTCAAACCCAGACAACCACTGGCTTTACGGCTAAAATTGAACTTCCGAACAATGAAAATGCTTATCGGTTTATTTTATCGCTTGGCAACCGTGCCAAAGTTTTACAAGGCCCCGAATTCTTACTAGGATTTAAACAATACTTAGCCACACTCGCCAGTAACTACTAAAAAAGCTGCCCTGAATAACTTTTCAAGGCAGCTTTTATATCATTTTTTCAATCATATGGGTCTCTGATTGGTCCCAATAATGCCAATAAATACGGTCAGTCTGGCCATCCAGATTCAGTTGATACAGGCGAAAGGTCACTAGAATATCTTTGGGCTGCCACTGTTCCTCATAAGAATAGGCATACTGCATGCCTAACTTCTGCATCACTTTGCCACTGCCCACATTATGACGATCATGTGTCGCCGTAATGAACGGCAATGACGGCATGCGTAAATAATCAATCACTGCCGTACCGGCTTCAGTCGCAATCCCCTGATGCCAATAGGCCACAGCTAAGCCATATCCCAAGTCATGACCAGCATCGTCACTAAGATCAATATAGCCAATCGGTTGCTGGGTTGTTTTTAAACAAATCAACCAGAAAAACGCCTGATCAGTAGCATTGAGGCGCGCAATTTTTTCATCGTAAAACCGCTTCGTCGCAGCTAAAGTTGTCACCGGATACCATGGTAAATACTGATTGACTTGCTCATCGGCGAGAATTTGAGTTAAAGCAGTTAAGTCATTTATGGTCGACGTGGCCGGTCGGATAATTAATCTAGGCGTTGTTAAAATCATTTAGATTTCCACTAGAACTCTTGATAAACAGCTGGATCTTGATTATTTAACCGACCATCCGCCGTGCTAAGGCCATTGATAATTGCCATATCAGCAGCTGAAATTTCAAAATCAAACAACTCAAGATTGCCGAGCTGGCGTTTGGGTGTTGAAGATTTTGGAATCGGCAACGTTCCTAATTGTAATTCCCAGCGTAAAATCAATTGACCCACATTTTTGCCATAGGTGGCCGCAATGCTTTTCAGCGTTGTATTTTGTAATAATTCGCTGGCACGGCCAAGTGGACTCCAGTCTTGCGTCAAGATTTGATGCGCTGCGTCGTAATCGCGCTGTGCCTGTTGATTGAAATACGGATGGAGTTCAATTTGGTTGATGACTGGCATGACGCCCGTTTCCTTTTCCAACCGATCTAAATGAGCCGGTAGAAAATTAGAAACCCCAATCGAACGAACTAAGCCAAACTTTTGGGCATCAATTAAAGCTTGCCAGGCCTCAACATAGTGGTCTTCTTTTGGATTTGGCCAGTGAATCAAATAAAGATCATAATAATCCAGTCCGGCGCGATACAAAGATTCTTGAATCGTGTCAATCGCTTCATGATAAGCATGGTGACGTCCCGGTAACTTCGATGAAATAATCAATTCTGAACGTGGCACCGAGGAACGCCGCACGGCTTCACCCACTGTGCCTTCATTTTCATAATTAAACGCCGTGTCTAACAGCCGATAACCACGGTCAATCGCCGAATCAATGACATTGACCCCGTGAGCGCCATTTAATTTATAAGTCCCAAAGCTCACTTTCGGGACAGTCAAACCATCACGTAATGTATAAGTTTCCAAGCTGAACAGCCTCCTCAAATCATTACTATATCAATATCCTTGCATAAATTACCGATCGGCTAACGCATCGCGAATCGCCGTTTCAAATGTGAGCGGTCGTGTGGTTGGCGCAAAACGTTCCAAAACTTGGCCATCACGACCAATCAAAAACTTCGTAAAGTTCCATTTGATCCGCCCATGGCCGGCAGCTTGTTTCAAATAGCTAAATAGTGGATCGGCCTGTTCGCCATTCACCATCACGCGCTTCGTCATCGGGAAAGTGACCCCATAATGTCGCTGACAATAATCATGTGTCGCGTCATCATCCGCTTTTTCTTGATGAAACTGGTTGGATGGCAACCCCAAGACAACTAATCCCTCATTCTGATACTTTTGATAAAGCTCTTCTAGTCCTTTAAATTGCGGTGCTAGGCCACAATTACTAGCGGTGTTAACTACCAATAACACTTGTCCACGATATGTTTCAAGAGCAAGTTCTTCACCGCTCATTTCTGTTTCTTTAAAATCATAAACTGACGTCATTTAAATCGCCTCCCACTCTTAAACATATTAAGCTGCGAGCCTTACTAACTTATAGTAAAGCACAAAATCGTGACTTTCCAATGAACTTTGCTCAGCATACCAAATTGTTAATTGCGTTGGGCCTTGAATTCGGTTACACTAAGGACAATCATTCATAGCAACTGGGGTGCCATTCGGCTGAGATAATACCCATTGAACCTGATCTGGATAATGCCAGCGCAAGGGAGCAATGCTTATTTGGGGAACCATCAATTCAGACTTTAGCCGGTCATCACTTAGTTGTTAAAACTAGTGATGACCGTTTTTTTGTCTCACGGTGGCATGGATGATAACAACTTTGGGAGGTTTTTTTATCATGAAATGGGCAAAAGCTTGGCGACTTAGCGATATTATCTTAATCGCCTTAATTGGGATTTTCTTTGGAGCAATCTTCATGGGAACAAATTATGTTTACGATGTTTTAACCGCTGTCTTGGCGCCGGTCGGCCTATCTGGGCTCGCAAATGAGCTCTTACTAGGACTATGGTGCATGCCAGGGATGCTCGCCGGCTACATGTTACGACTCAAAGGTTCCGCGACTTTAGGTGAACTCTTAGCCGCAACCGTCGAAATGTTTTTCGGTGGTCAATGGGGCATTTCAACTTTGATTTCTGGTGTGACTCAAGGCTTTGGTGCTGAGTTAGGCTACATCGTGACACGTTACAAGCACTATGATTGGCTAGGCTTAACTGCTTCAGCGTTGACAACCACAATTGTCACTTTTGGTTGGGATCTCGCCCGGAATGGTTACTTCAAGCTTCAACTATGGCTATTAATCTTGTATTTCGTCGTTCGCTTCTGTTCAATGTTCTTATTTGGCGGCGTTCTGACCCGTTTAATTACGGATTTGTTAGATCGTAGTCATGTCTTAAAATCAACCCATACTAACTAGAAATGAGGGAGCAACATGGCAACCATTGCGCTGAAAAACTTAAGCTACACGTACCCTGAGGCGCAAGCGCCAACCTTGAATCACGTCCAGCTCACATTTAACCCGCAACAATTTACGTTGCTGACAGGGCCTTCCGGTACCGGTAAATCCACCTTGCTCAAACTGATGACCGGACTTCTGAGCCTGCCACGCACGCAAGGAAGCATCAGTTATGATGGTCAGGATTTGGCTGAGATGGCACTAACCGACCGGGCCGGACAAGTCGCCTTAATGTTTCAAAATCCTAATCAACAGTTTGCGATGGACAGCGTTGAAAATGAGCTGATTTTTGCTTTGGAAAATCGCCTTGTTCAGCCTGACCAGATTGACGCTAAAATCACCGCCGCCCTATCGTTTGTTGGTATCAGTGAGCTACGCAAACGTGAGCTCAATCATTTATCTGGTGGTGAAAAACAGAAGGTCGCCTTAGCGGTCATCGTTGCAATGGATAGCGATGTCATCTTATTGGATGAACCTTTTGCCAGTGTTGATCCAGCTGCACGGGCGAGCTTACTCAAACGTCTGGTTCAGTTGCGCGATGAGGCTGGTAAAACAATTATTTTGGCCGACCACGATTTAACCGACTATGCGACTATCGTTGACCAAGTTGTGCGGATTACGCCGGCACGTCAGTTAGCAACTGTCCCAACCTCAGACTGGTCAGCGTTGTTTTCAGCCTTCGCCAAAACTAATCAGTCAGATCAACGTTGGCCCTTACCTGATGAAACGGCCACGCCACTGTTTCAATTACAACAAGTGGCTCTGAAGCAGGGTAGCCATCAGCTGTTACAACCAACTAACTTAACGTTACTCAAACAACACAACACCTTAATTACCGGGCCGAATGGTAGTGGCAAATCAACTTTATTTGAAAGCCTAGTCCGGCTAATCAGCTATACTGGCAAAATCACTTATTTGACTGATGACATCCAAACGCTACGTCGAAAACGCTATGCGCGTCAAGTCGCCTTACTCTTTCAAGATGCTGAAACGCAATTTTTAAACATTACGGTAGCCGAAGAACTGGCACAAAGCCAAAAATATGTCTATGGCGACTATTTTACCCAAGCACGAATTGACGCTGCCATGGCCCAATTGAATTTAACCGGTCATGAAGATCAGGTCATCTACACTTTGAGTGAAGGGCAAAAGAAAAAGTTACAAATCTTAATTATGTTAATCATGCAGTCCCCTGTCTTACTGATGGACGAACCACTCAAGGGCTTAGATCTAAGCTCTGTGCATGCATTGGTTGCACTTTTACAGACAACCTTGGCCTCAACTAAGCAATCTTTAATTATCATTAGTCATCAATTGACTGGTTTAACGCCTTTGATTGACTATCATCTCCTCTTTGACCAGCATCAATTGCAATACCGGGAGGCGACGACATGAATCCCAGTATTAAATTATTACTACTCTTCATCATTGCGCTCGAAATTTCATTCACCATGATTATCAGTTTAAATATTACCTTAGTCATTTTGGCAATGATTTATCTACTCGCGCACCGAACCAAGCTACGAACGATTGGCTGGTTGCTAATTGTGCCGTTGTTACCTGCAATTGGACTCTGGAGCACACAATATATTAATGGTAGCGGCAATAAGACTTTGATGGCTTGGGTCCTATTTACTCGGATCTATGCCTTCGTTTTCACCGGCGCAACATTTACGTTAACCACTAATATTCTTCAATTGGCAGACGCACTAGAACAAAACTGGCACTTGCCATCGAAATTCGCGTATGGTGTCTTGGCCGCCTATAATCTTGTGCCTAAGATTCAGCACGAAGTCCAAATCATTCGTACCGCGGGGTTAATGCGGGGGCAACAGCTCTCGTTCTGGTCACCAAAACTCTATTTCAAAGCCATTTTAGTTTCAATTAATTGGTCACAGAATTTGGCACAAGCTATGACTTCTCACGGCTTTGTCGAAGATGCGCCACGAACACATTATCGTCACTCAGTTTTGTGCTGGCAAGACTGGGCTATCTTGATTATTGGCGTGGGCTTGCTGCAAGTTGGTATTTTCCTGGTTCCTTGGGTTTAAAACCTAAAAGGTCGTGCAATCAGTTCATCTGAACTAATCGCACGACCTTTTAATTTTCCTCATCAGTCACACGGCGATACTTCGTTTGACCGAATAAGGTCCGCCGTGCCGCTGGGGAAAGCTTAGCCAACCACAAGGTATAACCTAAACTAGTACTTGCCGTTAACGCCCATAAAATCCAGCTCGTAGGCGCGCCCGCACGTGTAAATCGATAAAAGCTGAAAACATCGGCCATGACTTCTTCAAAAAAATCTTCCCAAACTTTATGCGGCGTTAAGTTTTCGTGTAAATAAAGTGCTTCAATTAACAACTGCACCACGATAACCACTAGCCAACCGTATAAATAATACCGGCCACCTTGCGCTGTGACATCTTTGCGGTAAATGGGCACTTCTTGCTGCTGGTCATCACGAAAATAAGTGGTGGCCGTTTCCTCTAAACGAATTTTAGTATGCTTAGCCTGATACCAACTGACTAAACTGGCAAAGCCTAAAATGCCGACCAACAAACCAGCATTCAACCAAGACCAACTAAAGCTTTGTAAAAACTCATAACCAGTCAGAATAGGAATAATCCAATAGCCTAGCCGATTAATCGAGCTGAACTCAAATTGTTCATGAAAAAAATGCAATAAAACTAATACGATCAAAATTGTTGTCATCACAATACTCCTAAATTCAAAAGTGTTTAAAAGTTTACCACAGCCTAGCTTTAGACGTTAGTAAACTCACTTTCAAAATTAGGCTTTGGCAGCTTCGATTTGATCACGCAACTTTTGTATCGCCGCCGTCGATGCTTCCGGGTCAGCCATCAGCTGATCATACTTAAATTGTAATAATGGCAGCTCTGACGGCGAACTGGCTTTAGTCGCTACTTGGTCAGGATCGACTAGTCGTTGCTGTTTGAAAGCCAAAGTCCGGGTCGTCACTTGTTGGCGGAAGACGGCATCATGTGAAACAAAGATGACGGTGCCGGGATAATTTTGCAAATAGTCTGCCAAGGCATCCAAAGCATCCACATCTAAATAATTCGTCGGTTCATCCAACATCAAAACGTTATAGGCGCCAACTAAAATGCTGACCAACTGCAATTTCACCAGCTCGCCACCACTGAGGCCGGCAACCGCTTGCCCATAAAAGCGGGCGGGCAAGCCAATCGCGCCCATGACATTACGTATCGTCTGATCGGGCAATTGACTGGCTGCACGCACCGTTTGCCACACGGTTAAGTTGCCATCTAAAGCGGTCATATCTTGCTTAAAGACACCAATCTTAGCCGATGGTGAAACTGATAAGCCCGCGTGTTTCGCCAAAATCGCAGTCAACAATGTTGTCTTGCCACAGCCATTGGGGCCAACTAATGCTACGCGCTCACCTGGTTTAATTTGAAAGCTGGTCTGTGTAAGCAACAGTTCTTCATGTTCACGTAAGGTTAAGCCACTAGCAGAAATGACCGTTTTACCCGTAAAAGTGGGAAAGTCAGTTGCCACTAACTTAAACCCAGCTTGTGTGAACGGTTTGCTGACCGTCGCTTCACGCGTTGCTCGAGTCATGAGACTCTTCGCACTGCGATCCATTTTAGCTGCAGTTGCTTCTCGTAAAGACCGCGAATTAGACCGTTCACCAGCAGTCATCCGGCGATTACCCTTCCGAATCCGCTGGGCCTTTTCCTTGCGGGCTTGCATGGCTTGTTGCAAGTCATGTTCGTGTCGATTTTGACGCGTGTAGGCTGCTTGTTGTGTGGCAATTGCTTGATTCTTTTGCGCCAAATAGGCCGCATAGTTCCCGGGATAGGCTTTAAATTCCTGATGACTCACTGCCCATGTCTGCGTCGTCACGGCATTTAACAGTTGGCGATCATGCGAAATCAACAGTAACAGCCCCCGAAATTGACGCAATTTTTTAATCAACCACGCTTGATGCGGTTCGTCTAAATTAGACGATGGTTCATCTAAAATTAAAATCTCTGGCCGCGTATTTAACGCTTCACGAACTCGCGCCATCATGGCTTGTCCCCCACTGCGATCTTGGGTAGGCGCAATTTGCGCGACATAGGTCACCGGTCCAGCCACCACTAATTGACCCGTATAGTCTTGATCAACACCGGTTAACAGATGCGCCAGCGTCGACTTTCCGGCCCCATTGCGCCCGACAATACCAATATGATCCCCATCATTGGCAAGCAACTGGTCGATCGTAAACAGTGGTCGGCCGTTAATTAATTTTTCGAGCTTTGATAATTTTATTTCAGTCATTCAATCGTCCTCCTTAGGATCAAGGATTAAATCGTCGCACAAAAAAAGCGTTCTCGTTTAAGTAGAGACCGCTGGCAATTAGAATCCAGCCAGTGCAACCAATTAATCCTGAAAAAAGACAGTCCACCCCTGTTACGCTGGTTCGACTGTTTAATTACTAGAATTAATTAGTTACGCATTGGCTGAAATCCTCCGTATTTTCATAAGTTGATTCATAGGTTAGCATGATTTAACTGATTTTGCAACTTATCAAAGATTGTTCTCAGTCGACTTTTTTTGTAAACTAGTCTTATTTGCAAGAGGAGGAACTGCAGTTGAAAAAGGTTTTCGCAATTATTATTTTCGGTATGATTGGCGGCGGCTTGCGTGAATGGCTGAATCTGTTAGTGACGTGGCCACAACACTTCTGGCTGACCGTCATCATCAACGTTACCGGTACCTTTCTATTAAGCTTCGTCATTACCCTGTTACCTGCACGACTGCCCATCTCCGAAACGCTCATCACCGGCATGAGTGTGGGGTTAATTGGCAGCTTTACTACCTTTTCAACCTTTACATTTGAAACGCTACAGCTCGTACAACGAGGCCATAGCGTTTTAGCTCTAGCAAATATTGGCGCGAGTTTAGGCCTCGGTCTACTTGCCGGTATTGCTGGTAATCTACTCAGCACACACTTGAAAAAGGTCGGTGACGCTCAATGATAATGACGATAACCATTGTTAGCTTTGGCGCAGCATTAGGTGCCGTCTCTCGTTACGCAGTTATGCAAGTAACTAAGCCACTGAACCGTTTTTTCAAGTTACCAGTGACCACACTTAGCCTCAATTTGCTAGGCGCATTGCTACTTGGTTGGATTATGACTAGCCCGCTCACAAGCATCTGGCAGCTCTTTTTAGGCGCCGGTATCATGGGTGGCTTAACAACTTTTTCAACGATGATTAATGAGATTGTCTTACTCATACAAAATCGACACTGGACCACTGCCAGTTGGTATTTGGGCTGCAGTCTACTCGGTGGTTTAGCCATGGTTTGGTTAGGAACTTTACTGTAATGAAAAAGGATCAAGCACTATCGCTCAATCCTTCATTTTATAATTAACTGTGAAATGGTATCGCTAAAAGTGCCAGCCCACCAATGGCGGCGACCGCTAACCCAAGCCATAACACCACTCGAATTAGAAATAGCCCAATGACGACCATCGCAATCACACCTAGTAGCCAAAAACCAACTTTAAAGACAACTTTTAGCAACCAGAATCCAATCACCAAAGCAATCAATAAACCGATCATTTTTCCGCGCCAAGTTCGGCGCTTCCCTCCTTACGGTCGTCGCGACCGCTGGTTGAACATTACTGTTCTTGTCCAATAGTTTAGCATGTCAATCAGGCCGACACTAGCAACATGCCTGAGTTTGAAAAAAACTTAATTATTCCTGTAAGGCAGCGACTTGGCGAACCATGGCTAGCTCTTCATTGGTTGGTACTAACAAGACTTTGATATCTGAATCAGGACGGCTAATCAATCCCTCATTGCCAGCAGCGTTCAGGTCAGCGTCTAACTTAATGTTGAAGACTTGCAGTTCAGTAATAATCTGTTGTCGTAACTCGGCATTATGCTCCCCAATCCCACCAGCAAAAATGATTGCATCGGCACCATGTAATTCGGTGAGATAACTACCGGCATACTTCGCAATCCGATTGACAAAAATATCAATCGCCAGTTTTGCGCGTGCGCTCGTCTGTTCTTGTGCCTTGATTTCACGCATGTCTGGCGAAATTCCAGAAACGCCCAATAGACCAGAATCGTTATTCAGCATCATCATAATTTCATTAGGGTCACTTATTTTAAGCTCTTTCATCAAGAAAGGTAAAATCGACGGGTCCAAGTCACCCGAGCGCGTGCCCATCGTGACACCGGTTAGTGGTGTGAACCCCATCGAGGTATCATAGGCCTTGCCATTTTTAACTGCGGCTAACGAGGCACCGCTACCGAGATGCAAGGTGACCAAATTCAGGTCATTTTTGGGTTTATTCAACAGCTCTGCGGCGCGACCAGTTAAATAACTGTGCGAAATGCCATGTTCACCATAACGCCGAATATGGTACTTTTGCGTCAACTCATACGGCAAGCTATAGATCGCATTCATTTCTGGTAGGTCAGTAAAGAATTGACTGTCAAACACGGCGTATTGTTTAACGTCCGGTAATGTCTCTGCCATGGTCTCAATGCCTTTTGCTTCCATCGGATTGTGTAAAGGCGCAAAGTTACTGAGGCCCTTAATTTCAGCTAAAACCGTCGGCGTGACTTCAACTGCGTGCTTAAACGTTTCGCCACCAGCAACTACTCGGTGAGCGACAGCCGTAATTTCACTTAGCGATTGAATAATTGCCAATCGTTGCAATTCAGTCAACATCATTTTAGCTGCTTGACCTTGGTCCAAATTGTCGACGGTCGTTTCAAATTTTTGATGATCACCATACTTGATCGTAAAAATTGACCCTGGCATACTAATTCGCTCAACTAGTCCACTTGCTAAAACCGTTTCTGCTGGCATTTCAAATAATTGCCATTTTAATGACGAACTACCAGCATTAATAATTAATGTTTTTTGCATCGTTATCACGCTCCCTCTAATAGAATACCGAATTTTCATGAAAACTGCTGAATTATTTTCGCTGCGGTATACTAAAAGCAGCATTAATTTTAAAAAAGGACGGCCAACCATGTCAACTCAAGCCGAATCAACCGATGCTGCTGTCGTTCAAACAGCGATGGCACGCCAAATTTTTCGTACAAATAAACAAATTGAAGCCCTAACCCGTGCAATTGCGCGCGTCGATGACGCCACCGACTTACAAGTGAAGGGGACCTTGCTAAAAACCTATGCCAGTCAAATTGATGGCCACCATCATTTTGTCGAATTACCTGATTATCGCAATCCTGATCAAAAATTAACGATCCAACTGGATGTGACAAAATCAATCATGGCAAATGCAGAAGCTTACTTTCATCAATATCGTAAAGATAAACGCGGTCTTCAAACAGTCATTAGCAATCGTGACCAAGCCGAGGCCGACTTAAAAAAGCAATTAGCCCGGCAAGCTGACTTCGATCCTGCAAATGACAACCTTATCGCGGAAATTAAACAACAGCTCATTACCGAAGGCGCGCTAAAAACGACCGTGCTGCATTCATCCAAAGCGCCAGAACCGGCTCACCCACGTCGTTTTTATACGACCGATCATGTCCTCGTTGAGGTCGGCAAAAATAGTGACCAAAATGATCACTTAACGCTGACCGCTCGAAAAGATTATTATTGGATGCATGTCAGCGAGCTTGCGGGCTCGCATGTCGTCATCCATAGCAATCATCCTAGCCAACAAGCACTCCAAGAAGCGGCTGTTTTGACGGCTTATTACAGTAAAGGCCGCAAGTATCCACGGGTCCCAGTCGATGTTTTAAAGGTGAGCCAATTACGCAAACCCAAGGGTGCGAAATCAGGACTCGTGACTTTTTCCGGCAAAGCGGCAACCATTACGGTCCGACCAGATGCTACTTTAGTCAAACAATTACGTATTGAGGAGTGATCAGATGACCCCTGTTGAAACCTATATTACCCAACAGCCTGCTGATTATCAGGCCGAACTAAACACGCTACGCACCACAATTTTAGCTAGTCTACCGGATGCTGAGGAACAACTGAAATATCAAATGCCAACGTTTTATTGGCACGAAAACGTCATTCATTTTGCCCTCTTCAAGCACCATATTGGGCTATATCCGACGCCTAGTGGGGTTGCAGCCTTCGCTTCCGAATTGACCAACTACAAAACGAGTAAGGGTGCCATTCAGTTTCCATTAGATACCCCGCTCCCACTAGATCTAATTCGGCGGATTACTGAATTCCGCAAGCAAGAAGTTATGAAAAAATTCAAATTATCATAAATAGAGTGCTAAAAAACTTAGTTGTGATTGCCCCTATCCTCAGCTAAGTTTTTTTGTGCCACCACCGAGGTTCTTTCAAAAAGACAATCGCATCACTGATATTTAATGATTAACCACGCCGACCTGTTAATTCACCCAGAACTTATTCGTTTAAAACGCTAACCGCTAGATAAAAACAACCAACAATCTATACGGTATGTCAGTTTACAAAGAAATATATTGTTATACTGAACCTAATTAATTAATGTGAGCTGGTGTTAACCTTGCAAAAAGACAACTTCTTCTATGAAAACATTACGCCAAACCATGAACTACCGTTTCGACTACTTGTCCATAATACTGGCGACGAACATGTTGTTTTACGCCATTGGCATAAGTCGTTCGAAATTTCATATACCATTCGTGGTGAAAATCCTAATTACTATTTAAATGGCCGCCTATTTACTCAGCATACCGGTGATCTGGTCGTTGTTAATCCGTACGAAGTCCACGGACTTTCATTGCCCAAGAATCCTAATCGTATTTCAATGACTATCATGTTACCGGATAAGTTCGTTCGAACTACAGGTTACACTAGTCAATACGCCATTCAAAACTACATTTCACACACAGACAAAAACTTTCCACGTCTTAAAAACTTGTTAGAAAAGTTATATTTATCAACATGCAATTCAAACAATGCCCAACTAGCACTGCAGATTGGCTACGGATACTTGCTATTTGGCCTTTTGATAAAAAACTATGCTTGCGCTAACAAAAATACAGTAACTATTAATCGAAACATTTCACAAATGGATTATCTTAAACCGGTCCTTGACTGGATTGAAAAAAAACATTCACAGTCAATTTCAATTAACGACTTGGCTGGAGTCGCCCATATTTCAGTGAGTTATCTTGCACATATTTTCAAAAAGCAGTTGCAACAAACCCCATTGGATTATTTGACTGATGTTCGGCTCTTACACGCCCAACAGCTACTTTTAAATTCAACTCATAGTATTGAAATAATCACCGAATTAACAGGTTTTTCCAACGAAAAATCATTAACAAAAGCATTCAAAATTAAGTACCAAATGACGCCACATCAATATCGGCTGCGACATCAAAGCAGAATATGACGCTTTTTTAGTTGAATATGACTTAATGGCCAACCCAGTAAGCGGTTACAATTGCATTTGTAAAACGAATTGCAATTCGATATTAACTTATTCTGGAGGTCTTACCCATGTCCGACACACATGATAAACGGGACACACTAATCTTTAAAGTCTCTTTGCTATCTTCAACCTTTTTAATAACTGGCGTCAGCGCGACATCGGCATTATTACCCAGCTTACGAACAGCTTTCCCCGCTGTCAGCAAACAAACGTTGCAATCATTTTTATCATTACCTGCATTGCCACAATTCATCGCATTACTAATGGCCGGATTCTTAGCTACAAAGTTGGGAAAAAAGCGTGTCATCTTACTAGGTGCGCTTTTATGGACTATCAGCGGGACTATCCCACTGTTCATGCATAATTTTAATTTCATCTTGGTTTCAAGATTATTTTTGGGCTTCAGTTTAGGATTGATACAACCAATTGGAACTAGCATGATTGCGGATTTCTATGAGGGAGAGATTCGCAATACCTTAATGGGCATCCAAAGTGCAGTTATTGGCGTTTCGGGAACAGTTTTAACTTACGCAATTGGGATCTTAATCGGCCTAAATTGGCGCTATGCTTTCTTAATTTATCTAGTCGGTCTGCTTGTTTTCTTACTCACTTTTATCTATTTGCCAAAAGAAATTCAAAACCAAGCAGACACAGTCACTCAACAAAAGGTAGCCGGTTCAACTAAGTTAGGTAAAGAAGTCATTTGGTGGGTCGTACTTACCTTATTCTTCAATTTGGGACAAAATGCTATCACTCTTGATTTTAACTTAGCTGTTGTTGAAGAACACGTTGCAAATGCCACGGGTGCGGCCAATATGATGGTGGCATACTCAATTTTAGGACTGTTAACAGGTCTAAGCTTTGGGATATACATGAAGTTTGCAAAACAATACGGCGGTATTATTGCAGCAACCCTCTTTTTAGCAGGTAACGTGCTAGTTGCCGTGTCCGCAACGACAGTAACTTACTATCTGGCCATGATCTTGGCCGGTGCCGGCTTTGGCCTTTTCATGCCCTACATGTTTACAGCAGTCAATACGCACACAACTGCCGCTAATTCTGCCTATGCCACCAGTGCCACTACTGCTGCCGCATCATTCGCCAATTTTTTAGCTCCATATGTTTATGGCCTACTAGCTCATCTTTTTAATAACAACACCAGTCAATTCTCGTTCTATTTTGGTAGCGCTTTTACATTGATATTGTTAATCGGTCTAATTTACTTGTATCAAGCAGAAAAGAAACCCAGTCAAAAATCATCTAAGGAGCAACTATTATCATGAACAATCAATCTGAATTCATTGCACCACAGGATTACAGTTGGGATACCTTCCCAGAAGCTTCTGCTGCTCCTGAAGGAATGTTAACATTAAATGAACCATTGGATGACACCTATCCACATGTGATTTTAAATGTCCCTTACGCGCAAAAAAATGGGCTTTCATTACATTTACACGTTATCACACCAGTTATAACCGAGAAATCACAAGAATTTCCATTAATTATGTGGGTTCAAGGTTCTGCCTTTCATAAGCAATTCCTCGGCAATCACTTGGCACACTTTATCGAGGTTGCAAAACGAGGATATGTGGTTGCCATGGTTGAATACCGGTGGGCACCAGAGAATCCCTTCCCAGCCCAAATTAAAGATTTAAAAACTGCGACACGATTTATGCTAGCTCATGCAAGCGACTACCACGTTAATCCCAAACAATACATTGCTTGGGGTGATTCTTCTGGCGGCCATACAGTAACTACCGCGGTAGTTACTGAAAACTTACCAGAATTTAATGACGAGGATACCACAGTTCTCCCATTGCATTATGCTGCTTGTATTGACTTCTATGGTCCCACTGATATTAGCCGGATGAACAAGGTTCCTTCAACTCAAGATCATGTATCACCACATAGCCTAGAAGGTGAATTTTTCGGTACCAATGACCTGTACAAAGTACCAGAGCTCGTTCAAAAAGGAAATCCAATCAGTTATATCAGCAGTAAAAAGCTCCCGCCGTTTTTAATTATGCATGGTAGCAAAGATCGACTCGTTCCTTTTGAACAAAGCGTCTTACTCTATAATGCACTCAAAGAGAACCATCAAAATGTCACATTTTATAAAATGACAAAAAGTGATCACGGAACTGATGCCTTCTTTACACCAACCATGATTGATCTAGTAGATCGCTTTATCAGAAAGACACTGTAATTAATACCAGTACGAATACTCTTAGCTGGATGGTTAAGCAACTAGAATCAACACAAGTAGTGTTCGTGCTATCGGTCAAAAAAGGCCTCGTAAAAAAATACGGGACCTTATTTTTTTATGGTTATTGCAGCGGCTGAAGATTGGCAATAATCACCAGTCACTGCAATAAGCTTATTTTTAACGCTGCCACCACGGTTCTTTCAAAAAGGTGATTTCAGTCACATCACTGATCTTAATTTGCGTTACGACACCCGCTTGTTGATTTAATAAAAGTTGCCCGGCATTCACAGCCGCAATCAAACCACTGGGACGTTGCCCATCTTCCAAGGTCAACCGTACCACGCAATTTAACTCATAAGCTTGTAACAATGACGCTTCTAACGTCTTCAGCTGTTCCATTCAGATCACCTCATCGAAAATAGTAGCTTAATCATAGCACATTTTCAGAACGTGTGTTCGATATTTTAAATTACATTTTGATTACCGATTAATCCAGTCAACCTATCCCTCTGAATGATGATTTTAATGGGTCAACTAAGATTAAAAATATGTTGCGAACGTTTTTATGCCTACAACCAACACTTCTAAATTAGACTCTTGCTCTGCGACTTCGACCGTCTCTACCAGACCTAGTTAGCTGGAGGTTGCTGCTGATAGCATCGGTCGTGAGGGCCAAGACGTGCCTGGCTTGTCCTGGTCCCACGCCCGCATGTAATCAGCGGCGACCGGAAGCGGCACGGTTACTTTTCACCGATACAACAAAAAAGGCAGTCCTCGCATTAGTCAGGATTGCCTTCACTTAGGAGTTTACAGATATGTGATGTCTGCTGTTGCTGCTACTAATCACTAAAACTTGGGTCCGAGAGCAACAGTTAGGGCGACCCAAGTCAACCTAGTCCTATTGTAGGACCAAATGAGCCATTCGTTAAGCCTTTAATGGTGTCATTAACCAACGTAGAACCGTTTTGCGTTTGGCAGCCACCGTCCGACGGGGATCGGATAAATAAATTTCCTTATGCGCTAACGTGCGACGTTTCCATTGTCGCTCAGCGGCATATACCGCCAATTGTTGGAACGTCGCGGGTTCATCGTCATACGAACCGACATGCAAGATTTGTAAGCAATCGCCATCTGTCAATGTCTCAAATTTAACCTCGTTTAAAAGCGGATTGGCCTTCTTTTCTTGGACCCGCACTAAATTTTCCTGTGCAACAGTTGGGGTCACAAAGTCTGGTTGGCGCAACATCAGTTTGTAGCGCAGATCAGCCTTGTCAAAACTGCCATCAGCACGAACATCATCTGGATCTAAGGTCCATAACCCTTCCAATGGAAACACGGTATAGTCATAATAACCAACGGGCGCCACGCCGGCTTTCGGATTCATCCGAATCCCATAGGCCGCTTGATATAACGCGCCCGTCCGCTCGCCAAACTCGAGGTCATTCGGATCGCCATGCCCTGTAATCGTGTAATAATTAAACGCTGGTACTTGAATCGGCGTTGGCACCGCCTTGGGAAGATACAAGCGCTTATCTTGTTTACGCCATTCATATTTAGTCATCATCGTCACCTAATAGCCGACTTGTCGGTTATAATACGTCAGAAAGGCGCGGTCTAGCGCCGAATCAACCGTAATCTTCGTGACACTCGTATTTTCCGGCTCCGGTAAACTCATCGGATTTTGTGGTTGTAGTACCGCCAACGCCATCGCCTTAACCGTAAAGCCATGGGTCACAACGATTATTTTTTCCGTGGGATACTGTTGCGCCATACCGTTCAAGAAATCTTGAGCTCGGGCAATGACCTGGTCGAAAGTTTCGCCTTTGGTCGCCACTTCAACATAAGTGGGTAACACATCGCGTAAGGCTTGGTCAAAATATTGCGGATAAGTCGCTTTCAGTTGGTCATTTTTTTGCCCATCCCACTGACCATACGAAATTTCCAATAGTCGTGAATCTGTTTTGATTGGTAGATCACGGCCGTGATTTAAAATTGCCGCCGTCTCTTGTGTCCGAGCCAACGGACTGCAAATTAAGCGGTCCGCAAAACTGATGTCAAAGGCCGCATGGAGGGCCTGGGCCTGTTGTTCGCCGACGTCATTCAAGTGGGTAATCGCCGTATTGATTGTGCCTTGCTTTAAATCTTGCGCATTCGCCGTAGTCTGTCCATGACGGATAATGTAAAAAGTTGTCATTTAAGTCGCTCCCTGATATTAAAATTAAGTTTTCATGAAAACAGTCGGTCTTTTTCTAATACTAAGCTCAAATCGTCTAATTTTTCATCTTGACAAAAGTTTACCAAGTTGGTAAATTTAAGGCAATGAAATTTTAGGAGTGGTCAGTATGTTTATCAATCGCTATGCTAACTTAATCGTCTCCTCCTGGTCAACACAAACATCTGTGTCGGCCTAATTTCGTGTGACTTTAAGCCCTTCATGGATGTTCACCAACATTCGATGACGAGGGCTAGACTATTACTGAAATCAACAGTCCTCGTGGTTATCACAACCATTAGGACTTTTTTTGTGAGTAAAAATTAACTTTGAAAGTAGGGATTTTTTATGTCAACGTATAACTTTTCAGCTGGTCCGGCCGTCATGCCACAACCAGTGATTGATCAAATTCAAGCCGAATTACCGTCGTTTCAAGGTTCCGAAATGAGTATCATGGAGATTTCTCATCGCTCTCAACTGTTTGACCAAGTGATTAATGACGCTGAAACGGATTTACGCGATTTAATGAAAATTCCTGATAATTATCGCGTGCTCTTTTTTCAAGGCGGCGGTACGCTACAATTCACTGCCGCCCCACTGAACTTAGCAACTAAGCATCACCATATTGGGCTATTAGATAGTGGTCATTGGGCCAGTCGTGCCGCTGATGAAGCGCGTCGCGTTAACACCCAAGTTGAGATTCTAGGCACCGCCGCGGCGACGAATTTTACAACCTTGCCAACGCTAACTGCCCCGGTCGATCAAGAGTTGGATTACGTCCATCTCACAACCAATAACACGATTGAAGGGACCGCTTATACCACGCTACCAGACACGGGCAAGGTGCCACTCGTTGCGGATATGTCTTCAAACTTTTTGGGCCAAGTCTACAACGTTTCTGATTTTGGGATGATTTTTGCTGGTGCGCAAAAGAACCTCGGGCCAGCCGGATTAACCATCGTTATCGTCCGTGATGATCTCATCGGTAAAGCCAAGAACTTGCCAAGTATGTTGGATTATCAACTATTTGCCGACAAGCGTTCAATGTTCAACACCCCACCGGTCTTCGCGATTTACGCTGCTGGACTAGTCTTAAAGTGGCTTAAAGCGCAAGGCGGGCTAAACGTGATCGAGCAGCGCAATCAAACAAAGGCGGCCTTACTTTATGAGTTCTTAGACCAGTCTAACTTATTCACTTGCCAAGTTAACCCGGCCGACCGTTCGCTCATGAACGTTCCCTTTGTGACTGGCAACCCAGCATTAGATGCGCAAGTCATTGCGGGGGCAACCAAGCAAGGCTTGCTAAACTTAAAGGGCCACCGGTTAGTCGGGGGCATGCGGGCCAGTTTATACAACGCCATGCCACTCGCCGGTGTTCAAGCACTCGTTGATTATCTCGCTGCTTTTGAAGCCAATCATGTTAAAGGAGACCTTGCTCATGTATCAAATTAAAACTTATAACGCCATTGCTCAAGCTGGACTGGATACTTTCACTAATGACTATGCCTTAAACCAATCCGACCAACCAGATGCCTATCTCATCCGCTCAGTTGACTTGCACCACCAAGCCTTGCCAAAATCCCTCAAAGTAATTGCCCGGGCCGGGGCTGGCGTCAATAATATTCCGCTGGACGTGGCAACAAACAACGGGACGGCGGTTTTCAACACGCCCGGGAGTAATGCCAATGCCGTCAAAGAACTGATCATTGCGCTGCTAGTCATTGCGTCACGTAATCTAATGGCTGCGGCCAGCTATTCCGCCGAACATACTGAGGCAGATGTGTCACAACGAACCGAGCACGACAAAACGAAATTTAATGGTACCGAATTACTTGGTAAAACCTTGGCCGTTATCGGCTTAGGTCACGTTGGGTCATTAGTCGCTAATGCGGCTTTAAGCCTTGGGATGAATGTGATTGGCTATGATCCTTATCTTTCTGCAGATGCGGCTTGGAACATTTCAAAACAAGTTCAACGTGCCGCAACTTTACAATTTGCCGTTAATCACGCGGATTATGTGACCGTTCACGTACCTAAGAGTGAAGACAGCTTGAATTTGATTGGGGCAACTGAACTAAAGGCGATGCCTGCGGGTGTGCAATTATTTAACTATTCTCGGGGCGGTATCGTGGACAATGCCGCTGTCCTAGACGCAATACAAACAGGCCAAGTCGCGCATTACTATACCGACTTTGGTGAACCGCGTCTGGCCAACCAAGCCGCTGTCACCGTGACCCCGCACATCGGCGGCTCAACCATTGAAGCCGAAGTCAACGGGGCGACACAAGCTGCTCGGACGATTATGACTTATTTGGAAACTGGCAATGTTCAGTACGCCATTAATTTGCCAACCTTAAACGTGCCTTTCAATGCCGCCTATCGCTTCACTGTCATGCACCAAAACGTTCCCAACATGGTCAGTCAGATCACAGCCAAGTTAGCCGAGGCCGGCTTAAACATTACAACAATGGCCAACGCTGCTAAGCAACACACAGCTTACACAATTATTGACGTGGATGACCTTGACCATGAAAGCAGCCAGCACTTAATTGACGCGCTAAATAAAATTCCGGCAGTCTATCGCGTCCGACTGTTAATCCATCACTAAGGAAACGATATGCAAATCGAAACGTTGAAACAACCGACTGAAACACAACTCGACCAACTCATGACCCTTTGGCTCGCGGGCAATTTGGCTGCGCATCCATTCGTTAAGGCTGATTATTGGCGCAAACAGGTCGCCGCTGTTCGTCAAGCCTTGCCCACTGCCAACTTAATTGTTGCCAGTGATGACAACCAGTTCATTGGCTTTTTAGGTCTGCAGGGCCACACCATCGCTGGCATTTTCGTTGCTGATCAGGCGCAACAGCATGGGGTTGGCACGGCATTGCTCAACGCCGCCAAAGCCCAACGACCAAAACTCCAATTATCGGTCTACATTGCCAATCGATCGGCCGTGGCGTTTTATCATCACAGTGGCTTTCAAGTCCAGTCACAATCGATCGATAAAGCCACCAATCAGCCTGACTATCTCATGCGCTGGCATCGTTAATCAGGCTTGCTAATCAAACACGTCTCCCCGTTAACGCAAGTGCGACGGGGGTTACGCGTTTTTGCTTTTTAATCGTAAAAATTTAGCATTGTTTCAAATTGATTTTAATCGTTTTCTAATGTATTCTCAGACTCGTATCATATAAAGGATCCGAGGGGGAATCATTATGAAGTGGAAAATGATTGGGACGGCGGCAACAGTCACCGCCTCGGTAGGATTATTACTAGCTGGTTGCGGCAGCACAAAAGCTAGTTCTAGTGGTGAAAATGCAGGTAATTTAAGCGGCAATATGGCTAAAACACAAGTTTTAAACTGGTCCGAAAATGGTGGGGATATTACGACGCTAGACTCATCGCTCGCGACCGACGTCATCAGTAGTACGATGATCAGTAACTCTCAAGAAGGCTTGTATCGTTTAGGCAATAATAGCAAGGTCACACCCGGAATCGCGACGGGCACGACCGAATCAAAGAACAAGTTAATTTATACATTCACACTGCGTAAGAATGCCAAATGGAGTAACGGCGATCCCGTCACGGCGCAAGATTTCGTCTATGCTTGGCGGCGCACCGTTAATCCAAAGACTGCTTCTCAATATGCTTATTTGTATTCAGGCATTAAAAATGCCGATAAAATTTCTTCCGGCAAGGCGAACGTTGATACCTTGGGGATTAAAGCCGATGGCAAGTACAAATTAACCGTGACTTTGGAAAAGCCTTTGGAATACTTCAAATTATTAATGGGCTTTGACGTCTTCTTCCCACAAGACCAAAAAGTGGTTCAAGAATATGGCAAAGATTACGGGACCAGTTCTGCTAAGATGGTTTACGATGGACCATTTAAGATGACTGGTTGGAAAGGCACCAACTCAACTTGGACCTTAGTCCGTAACAACGACTACTGGGATAAGAAACACGTCTACCTAGACAAGATCAATGATCAAGATGTTAAGTCAACGACGACTGGTTTTAATTTGTTCCAGAGTGGCAAACTCGATATGGCCACCTTATCCGGTCAACAAGTTAAGAACGAAAAGAACAATAAGAAAATGGTCATCCGCAAGTCGTCGCGTTTGAACTATTTGGAATTCAACGAAAAGAAAGTCAAAGAATTGTCAAATACTAAGTTACGTCAAGCGATGTCCATGACCCTTGACCGTAAACAACTGGTCAATGATGTCTTAGGCGATGGTTCCGTTCAACCAAAAGGCTTCGTCACGACCGACTTAGCCAAAGATCCAACCACTGGCAAAGACTTCGCAACTGAAAATGCCACGGCTAGCTCGACCGAGTACAATCCGACTAAGGCTAAACAGCTTTGGGAGGAAGGCCTGAAAGAAACTGGCAAGAAGAGCTTGACGTTGACGTTAACGCATGATGATACTGACCAAATGAAGGCCTTATCCGAATACGTCCAAGGTCAACTGGAAAAGGATCTGCCAGGTTTGAAGATCACGAGTATCACCTTACCTTACAAGACCCGCTTAGCACGTGAAACTGCTGGGAACTTCCAGTTAGTCATCTCCGCTTGGCAAGCAGATTTCTCGGACCCAATTTCAGACCTTGGGATCATGACCTCCAACAACAGCTACAACTTCGGTCACTGGGCTAATACTGATTACGACAATGCCATTACCGCGGCAAACGCAACCACTAGCTCCACGGAACGTTGGTCAGAAATGTCTAAAGCTGAACGGATTATCGGCACCGATGAAGGCGTTGCGCCATTATCACAAAACGTCATCGCGCAAATGCTCAATCCTAAGTTGAAGGGCTTGGTTTATAACACCGCTGGCTTGGATTATAACTTCAAGAGTGCTTATATGACTAAATAAATTTAATAATCAAGTTGAGTGCTCGGAAACCAGTCTTTCCGAGCACTTTTTGCGTCACTTTAGTAAAAATGTGAATAATCAAGCTTGATTTTAATTTGTTTTTAATGTATTCTCATTGTCATATCATAAATTAATTGCTATCGCATAATTCTCAGTCACAACGACAGCACACATAAAAAAAGGGGCATACATATGATGAAATGGAAAACACTTTCTACT
Source organism: Lactiplantibacillus pingfangensis (assembly GCF_005404945.1). GTDB lineage: Bacteria > Bacillota > Bacilli > Lactobacillales > Lactobacillaceae > Lactiplantibacillus > Lactiplantibacillus pingfangensis. The sequence goes on from NZ_BJDG01000017.1 coordinate 58,526, forward strand.
GCCGTAGTCGTTACCGCCGCGGCTGGCTTTTTGCTCACTGGTTGCGGGAACCAGTCAAAATCAACTTCCAGCGCCACTAGTGGTAATTTAGCCAAAACACAAGTTTTAAATTGGTCTGAAAACGGCCAAGATCTCACGACTTTGGACCCATCCCTCGCCGTTGATGTCATCAGTGGGACGATGATTAACAACTCGCAAGAAGGCCTTTATCGCCTTGGTAGTAATAGTAAAGCCACCCCAGGGATCGCTACTGCCACAAAAGTATCAAAGGATAAAAAGACTTATACTTTCACCTTACGAAAAAATGCCAAATGGAGCAATGGCGATAAGGTAACAGCCAAAGATTTCGTTTATGGGTGGCGACGCACCGTTGATCCAAAAACCGCCTCACAATATGCTTATTTGTACTCTGGTATTAAAAATGCCGATAAGATCACGAACGGTAAAGCTAAGGCGTCCACATTGGGCATCAAGGCAGATGGCAACTATAAGCTAACGGTTACTTTGGAAAAACCAATTCAATATTTCAAGTTATTGATGGGCTTTGTCGTCTTCTTCCCACAAAATCAACACGCGGTAGAAAAGTATGGGAAACAATACGGAACTAGCTCAAGCAAGATGGTCTACAATGGGCCATTTAAGATGACCGGCTGGCAAGGAACCAATGCAACTTGGACTTTAGTTAAAAATAACCAATATTGGGACAAAAAGAATGTTCATTTAACGAAGATCAAGGATCAAGTTGTTAAATCAACAACAACCGCATTCAACTTGTTCCAGAGTGGCAAACTTGATATGGCAACCTTATCCGGACAACAAGTCAAGAACGAAAAGAACAACAAGAAACTTGTCATCCGTAAATCTTCTCGTTTGAACTATTTGGAATTCAACCAAAAGAAAGTTAAAGAATTGAGCAACAAGAAGTTGCGGCAAGCGATGTCCTTAACCTTGAACCGAAAACAACTCGTTAATAACGTTTTAGGCGACGGTTCAGTGACACCACAAGGCTTTGTCACCGCTGGGCTCGCTAATGACCCAACCACCGGCAAAGATTTCGCGACTGAAAACAAAGTGGCTAGTGCCGTCAGCTACAACCCAACTAAGGCGAAAAAGCTTTGGAAGGAAGGTTTAGCAGAAGTTGGTAAAAAGAAATTAACTTTGACGTTAACCCATGACGACACCGACCAAATGAAGGCTCTCTCCGAATATCTACAAGGACAACTGGAGAAAGAATTACCAGGTTTGACCGTTAAAAGTGTCACGGTACCTTACAAGACTCGAATTGCCCGTGAAGTCGCCGGTAACTTCGAACTCGTTATCTCAGCATGGCAGGCCGATTTTGCAGATCCAATCTCTGACCTTGGCATCATGACATCGACAAACGACTACAACTTTGGTAAATGGACCAATAAGTCCTTTGATGAAGCCATCAACACCGCCAACAGCACAACTAGTACTAAGGCACGTTGGGCCGCTTTAGCCAAAGCAGAAAAGGAAATTGGGACCGATCAAGGGGTCGCACCACTCTCACAAAACGTGGTCGCTCAAATGGTTAATCCAAAGTTGAAGGGGCTAGTTTACAACACTGCCGGGATCAACTACAACTTCAAGGAAGCCTACATGGCGAAATAGCCGGACAAATTTGCAACAAGAATAACTCAGCAGTCACTCTCAGTTGAGTAGCCGTTTCATTAATTTCAAATCGGACCTCCGTAAACATACGGGGGTCTTATTTTTATGACTCATCTAAACACACAAAAAATCATGAACAGGATCATATCAGCAACAGTCGCGCTTAACCTAAACTTGTGATGAGCACGCTGTCAGTCAAAATCGTTGTACAATGGTGGGCTATCCCAGCCAAAAAACAGTCTGGCTTAGACCAATCCCGCGACCGCATGTGATCAATCCCAACCGGAAGCAATACCATTGACACCTTTTTTTACATCAGCAACTGTCAACTCTTACTGACTTTCGACCTCGTAAGTCAGTATTAAGCTTGTTGTGTACGGCTATGTCTGCTAAAGTTAAAGCGATAACCTTTAAGGGGGGTCATTCACTTGAACATCGAACTATTCATCGCCCGCCGGAAGGCTTTAGGCTTATCGCAGAAAGCGCTATCAACGGGGATTTGTACGCAAGCAACGTTAAGTAAATTCGAGAACAATGGCAAGGCACCCGCCATTCGAATCGTTGCCCAACTCTGCCAACGATTACATTTACAATTAGAAGACGTTTTTCCAACAGAACGCGTAGCTGATGCCGCCGTTTTGACTGAGATGACAAAAATTGAATTTGATTTAATTACAAGTGATTACGCCGATGCCGAAAAGCGGTTAGCAAAGATTGCTGATGAACCCCGTCACGATCAAGAAACCAAGCTCCAATACTATTTCCTAAAGGGGTATGTGGCCGCTTTAAATCAGCATCCGATCAGCGATGTTTTATTCAACTTTGACCAAATTATTACCGATCTCGATGAACCGCATGCCACCATTTATACCCAGCTCGCCTATTGTGGTACGGGGATCGCTTATCAAAATAATCACGAAGCAGATAAGGCGCAGTACTATTTTGAAAAGGTGCGCCACGCCTTGCCGACGCTATCCCTAGAAACTACCGCGAGTGTCTGGCGCGTCATCAACTTGGCCTACTATACTGGTAGCTTCTACGCCAGTATAGATGATGCTGCACAAAGCGAAAAACTACTCGCCTATGCAATTAAGATTTGTGCCCAATTCCATGTCACCTTTTACGTGGCTAAAATCAAATTTCGACAAGCTAAATTGAGCAGTGATCCCGCCAAAACAACGGAATTATTAAGTGATGCAACTGCCTTTGCCCGTATCAATAATAATCGTCAATTAATTAAGAAAATTTCAAATTATTCAAAATCTCGTTAAGTCCCGACTTATTAATTGCATCCCAACTCAAACTCGCCTAAGCTGTAAGTATCAAATGGTAATGGTTTAGACGGTAAGGAGGTCCTGCCCATGTTATTAGCAGGTTTATTAGCGGCAGCTGGGTTAGCTGCAGTTGCTGGCGTCGTTGCCGGCAATCGTGTTCCAGCCGCACAACCAGTAAGAGTACGACACGATGAACGCTCCGGCCAAAATCGTCGATAATTTAAATGAGTCCTTAAACAAAAAACAACTCGTTAAGATTGAAAATTCAATCCTAACGAGCTGTTTTTGTCTTTCTTCAAGCCTAAAACTAAGCGCGTACACGTTTAACGCCAAACCAGCCGACTAATAGGAACATTAGCCAACCAATAATCATTAACCAAACCGATTTAGACTCATCGGTTTGTGGTAAGGTTTGTGCTTTTTTAGGTGCCGGCGCTTGCGACATCGCAACCGTGTTCGCAACTAGTGGCGTCACTTGAACGGTTGTCCCAGCAACAACCGCTGTTGCCGAATTAACTGCTGTCGTCGTTGACGGCATGAGTTGATCTGGCTCAGTCGATTGAACTGGCGCCGTTGGTTTTACAGGTGTTTCTGGTACTTGTGGGATCGTTGGTTTTTCAGGTTCCACCGGTGTCGTTGGCATCGCCGTGTTCGCGACCGTTAATGCAACGGTCGTGTTCGCGGCTGATAAGACAACCGTTTGAACTTGTGTCGCCAATTGATAACCATTTGGTGCGGCTGTTTCAACTAAGGTGTAACTGCCAAGTGTTAAATCAGCAAAACTCAACTGACCTTGAGCATCCGTGACACCTGTCGCCACAACTTTTCCGGTTGTATCCTTCAAGTCAAAGGTCGCACCAGCTAACGTTGCGCCAGTGGCACTGTCAACCTTAGTAATCGTCAACCGACCCTTTGGCACAACTACCGGCACGGCCATATCGGCAACTGTTACCGTTTGATTAGCGGCGTCATCAGAGATCACAACTTGTTGTGCTTCGGTGTTGAGCTGATAACCAGTCGGTGCAGTCACTTCGATTAATTGATACGTGCCTAAGGCTAACTCATTAAAGCTCAGTTGACCATTGGCATCCGTCACGCCAGTTTGAACGACCTGATTAGTCGCATCGCGCAACTCAAATTTAGCATTGGCTAATGGTGCTTTCGTCTCAGCATCAACTTTAGTGACCGTCAGGCTGCCTTTAATTTCAGCATCCTTAACCGTTACTGATTGATTGTTAGTTTGACTATCTAACACCAGGTTGTAACGTTCAGAATTCAAGGTATAACCCTTAGGCGCTTGCGTTTCTTGCAAGTAATAGCTGCCTTGAGCCAACCCGCCGAACACGACTTGACCAGTTGCATCAGTCGTTTGAGTGCCAATCACATTGCCATTGGCGTCCGTCAAAGTAAAGCTGGCATTGGCTAACTTGTTACCGGTCTCGTCAGTCTTGGTGACCGTGATCGTCCGATACGTATTTGTTAGTGTTACCGTGTTACCAACCGTGGTTTGACTGCTTTCGTAACCAGTCACTGGCGTTTCAACGACAGTATAGTTATTCGTCGTCCCATCAGCAGTAAGTGTTGGCAGGGCGTCAAATGACCCTTGGTAACCGTTTTGGCTAGTCAGTGTCAACGTTTGCGTCGTCGGCTGACCGTTTAAAACCAACTTAACCGTGACATCTGGCGTCTTCCCGGCAGGTGCATGCTGCCAAACTTTTTTAACCGTTAGCGTTGTCGTTGGAATCGCAACGTCAGTGACAGGTTCCGCAACACGATAAGTATTGACACCATCAACTGTCGCAGCTGTTGGATCAATCACAATTTCGTGGGGTGTTGAATCTAATAAGTAGCCAGCAGGCGCCGCCGTTTCAACTAAAATATAAGTCCCGGCAGCCAAGTTTGGAATCGTCAATTGACCATTTTCATCAGTTTTTAAATTGGATTTTAAAAGAACCCCAGTTGCGTCTTGTAATTCATAGATGGCATTGGGGACCACCTTACCAGTTTCTTTATCAGTTTTAGTGACAAAGAGCGTATAAGTAGCCCAACTGGCCGTCCCATTGGCACCAGGAATTAACGATTGGTTCGCATCATACGAATAATCAGGGGTAGTTCCACTGTGATCACCATCGCCATCACCATTACCAGGTGTAGTAGTGCCACCAGTTCCTGGGTCAGTCGTACCAGGTAACGAATAGGTCACCCTTGCACTATTCGTGTAAGCTTTATCAGGTTCAACTTCAACTGAATAAAAGATATTGATCGCAGTCGTAATATTCCCCAATTTAATCGTCATCTGATTGCCGTCCATGACTACTGTCACCGCCGTAGCTGACACACCTTCTTCAGGCGTGAAAACTCCCGTCTTAAAATCATAGGTTCCAAGGCGCTGGGCTTTCACAAAAACACCTTTAACGTAAGAACCACTTTCAAAAGTGATCTCACTATTATGCGTTTGATATTGGCCCAATTGATCAATAACAGTAGCATTGTTCCAAGCTTCGCTACCAAGATTGGCAACAACTTGCCATTCAATCGACTTACCACCTGACAACCACCAACCAATTTTATTGATCTTGGCCGTGCTATCACCAGCAGTGGTACTAGTTCCATTCACATGAAAGGTCAAGGTCCCTTGCCGGCTAGACACATTATTTAATTCAAAATAGTCATTAAAAGTCAGTGTCCCGGTTTGAGTCCCAACATCAGCTGAAAAAGTTCCAATCGACTGCCCGGCTGCATTAGTCACCTGAACCGCGGTGGTTCCAGCAGTAAACACGATGTTTTTGGGCAATGTCAGCGTCGCTTGATCACCCGCTTTGACTGGGACACCATCATCGATGGACCAGTGATAAGTTGCAATATAGTTCGAATAGAGACTAAGCACATCTGTTGCACTATACTTGTTACCCTCACTATCCGTTACAACCGCATCGCTTGCTGACATTCCCTTAACCACTAACTTAGCTTGGGTTGCCAACGCAGCAAAGTTACTGTAACTTAACCTCATCAAAAAACTTTTTGGTAGAACATCTGTTGATCCCTTTTGACTAGTCGTCACGGGCGAATATTGTTGTGTGACCGTCTGTTGCTTACTCGTTTCAGCGTTATCTGATTTAGCCGCAGTTTGCACTTTGACTGGATCATTTTTACTATCCTTAGGTGCAGAACTACTGCTTGAAGAATTAGCTTCAGCCGTCGTATCGGATGAAGTTGAACTCGAGCTTGTAGCACTGCTACTTTGGCTAGCTGATGACACTGTCGAACTGCTTTCAGAGTTGGTGTTACTACTTTCTGATTTAGCACTCGCATTGGAACTACTGCTACTACTCTGCAAGGTAACTTGTTTTGCCGGTGTTGCAGAATGACCACTAGTCGCAGTTGCATCAACAGTCGATGCAGCGGTTGACGTGGCGGTAGTATCTGCTTTAGCGGCGGTAGCGGTTGTTGCCAACAAGGTTAGTAACGTCGCCGTTCCCGCTAAAAAGGCTTTAAAGCGTTGATTTTTAGAATTTAATCGCATTATTTCCCCTCCCCTCTATCATGAAATCGAAGGTTAAGGCCAATCGGAGATTAACCTAACCAATTAATTATAAGCCCATTTGTCCGAACATAACAATGATTCAAACAGAATATTGTCAATCTAATCAACTAACTAGCAATCGTTAGCTAATCACCAATTCGAGCACCCCGATACCTTCCCAATACAACCTGAATTAGTCCCCATAACCGCCTAAAATTATTAGTTTCAGGGGGTCACTTAAAATAGTATAATTAATAGTAATTTATATTCGAAGCTAAAGGATTATGCGTACAAAAGGAAGCTCCGTCAGTCAGAATCGTTTGACGATGTGTAACAGTCCAATTACAGCTCTGACAGTAACTTCGATTCAACACCAATAAACCTAGTTAGCTGGAGGTTGCTGCTGATAGTATCGGTCGTGATGGTGGCGTTACATCGGCTGGTTTTGGGCCGACGTTACACCACGGACGGTCCGGGACACTTGCGATTTGTGCAAGGGTTCTGGGCGAGGTCCAAGACGTGTCTGGCTTGGACCGGTCCCACGACCGCATGCTATCAACAGCAACCGGAAGCGACAAGCTTTAACTAATCTGCATGGGACCGTGTTCTAAGGCACTAGTTTAACCTCAAAGAGTGCGACTAAATAAAACCCAAAACAACTTTAAACGACTACAAGGAGGAAAATGGATTGACTAAATACCGATGGCAGGCTAGCGTGCTAGTTTTAGTTTCATTTATGTTAGGCTGTAATGAATTTATGGTGGTTGGCGTTATTTCTGATATTGCCCAATCATTGCACGTCACGATTACCATGGCGGGCTACTTGGTGACCATTTTCGCAATTGTCTACGCAATTAGTACGCCGATTATTACGCTTTTTGCCAATCGCTTTAATCGCTTTCGAACCTTGATGGTGTTGATGGTTATCTTTCTGATTGGCAATACCGCTAGTGGTTTTGCCACCAGTTACGGCTGGTTTCTAGTCTCCCGCTTGATCACCGCAGCCGTTGCCGGAACTATCGAATCATTGATCACCATTTTTGCTTATGACTTGGCGCCACGCCACAAGCGTGCCAGCTTAATTTCTTGGATTGCTGCTGGATTCAGTATTGCTTCGGTGATTGGCTTACCCTATCGGGACTGCCATCAGTACCGCGACGAGTTGGCATATGACCTTTCATTTGATTTCAGCGCTCAGTTTGTTGACCTGTTTAGCACTTGTCTTGATATTGCCTCACAATCTTGCTAAAGCGGCTAGTGGCAGTAGTCTAAAAGGTCAGCTCACCCTATTGACCGATCGCCGCATCACGCTTGGTGCCTTACTGATTCTCTTCTCTGCAGCGGCGTTATACGCCTATTACACCTATATCCGGCCCTTGCTTACTACTGGATTAGGTTTCAGCACAACGGCCTTAACTTGGTTGCTTTTAGCACTAGGTATTATGAACATTCTTGGCAATCGCCTCTCCGGGTTTGTGGCTGAGCGGCATGGTTTAAGAACGCTCCCCCGTTTTTATTTGATTGATATTGTGCTCTTATTGAGCTTGCCATTCACAATGTCGCTGCCACTGATTGGCTTAAATATTTTATTAGTGCTGGCATTGATTATTTCCGTCGTTAACGCCCCCATCCAAATTCATTTTCTGGAAGTGGCTGAAGCCGAGTATCCGCAAGCCACCTTGTTGGCCTCATCGCTCAATGCCATCTTTTTCAATATTGGGATTTCGTTCGGTTCAGCAACCGCGGCCGGCATGATGGCATACGGCGGCTTAGCCAGTTTGGGCTACGGTGGCGCCGCATTTGCCACCCTGGCGCTCATCACGGTGCTGATTCTCAATCATGTGATTAGAAAAAGTCAGTCGAAAAAAACCGTCGCTAATCAGCAAAAATGATAATTTACAGTGATCTCGGTCAAAGGAATTGACTTGCAAACGCTGCCGCATTTATAATTTCGGTCAATTGGTAAGTAAGTTAGTCCCCATAACTGAGAGGAAAATTGATTTGGATCAAAAATTTATTTTAATGAACGGTCGCCTCATCTTTGCGTTAATTACTGTCATTGGTGCGGCTTTGATTACGTTACGCGACAATCCAGCAACACTTTACGCCACTTTGCAACTTTATTTGGCTGGGATGGTTGTTTTAGGTATCGGGCTCGACATCTTCGGGCGCTTTAAATTACAGTCACTCGCAACCGATCCCTCTGATGATGACGATAATCAAGACTAAACGTCTGGTTTAAGTGTGGGCCTGCGCTAGGCCCTGTCAAGTTGTCAGATGAAATAATATAAATTTACTGTTGTCTCTAAGCGACCTCATTTCGGTATT
>NZ_BJDG01000018.1 GCF_005404945.1 Lactiplantibacillus pingfangensis
GCATAAAAAGTGCATAAAAAATCCGTTGCCAGTAACCAAGATTGGTCTTGATTACCAACAACAGATATTATAGAGCCGGTTTAACTTATTTTATTGTCTAAAGGTTGAAAGCACAAAAAGAGTCGTGAACAGGACCCTATCAGTAACAGTGGCTTTTAAACTCGCAGTGAGCGCTTCGCCAGGCAGAAACTAGTTAATTGTAGCTGCAGATTGAGACTGATAACATCGGTCCCACGACCGCGTGTTATCAATCCCAATCGGAAGCGGCTAAATTTAAGTTATCCATGCGCTTTTGTCATTTCAATCTCTAGTCCGTTTCCGAAGCAGATTTACGCCGTGTCCGGCGTTCACCGGCATAGTCGGATTTGGTTGAAATCTCAACGTCACGAGCAAGCGCTTCACGTTTAGCCGCGACTTTCTCTCTTGCAGCGACCTTCGCCGCTTCCTTCACTGGATCCGTTGTCAAATCATGATAGATTGAAACTAACAAGACCAAGCAAACCGCTATCAGTGGGAATCCAGACATCGCACAGATAGACTGAATGGCTTTGAAACCACCAACCGTTACTAACCCTAATGAGAACAGTAGAAAAATCACGACCCAGCTCATCCGATTGAAACGACTTGGTTGTTCACCAACTGATAATTGTTTACTCGTGAATGATGACGTAATGAACGCAAATGAGGAAACTGTGGTTGCCAAGAAAATGAAACATGAGAGGCAATATAAGGCCAACATGATCATTTTAAGTGGCAAGGTGGTCAAGACGGCCGCAATCACCGCGGCTTGGCCTTGGGTATTCAAGATATGCACTAAGTTAACGATACCCATTTTTTGTAAGTACAACGCGTACCCACCTAAAATGGCGTAAAAGCTCACACAACCTAAAGAACCCCAGAGTAACATCCCGCCTAAGACCTGACGAATGGTCCGACCGCGTGAAATCCGCGCGATAAACAACCCCATGACTGGCATAAAGGATAACCACCAGCCCCAATAGAAAATGGTCTGACTCTGCATGGCAGTCATTGGGCCATTTGGTGACGAGTTAAAGCTCAAACTGACAAATTTATTAATAAACAAGCCAATACTATTGGTTTCAGAATTTAAGATATACGTCGTTGGACCGACGAGTAAAACAACAACTAAGAAGCCAATGGCTAACCAGATATGGGCTGAACTTAACCGGCCAATCCCGCGTTTAAGCCCATTGAAGACGGCCGCTGCGAAAATGACAAATAAAATCGCAAATAGACCAAGCTTTAAGGTCATCGTATCGGCAATTCCAGTAACCGTGCTCAAAACTTTTGAAATAACGGGAATTTCCATCCCAACAGAAGTCCCGACACCACCCATAATTCCGATGATGACTAGGAAATCAATGACATTGCGGGCCAGCTGTTTGCCGAGACCCGGACCTGCTAAAACTGAAATGGCGGCACTAAGCCGTTGCACTTTGACATGCTTCACATACATCGCATAAGCAATCCCAATCGTGGCTGGTGCAAACATCATCCACGCCATGGGGCCCCAGTTGAACTGGCCGAGCATGTGCGCATAATTATACGCGGAATTTGAAAATGGCTTGACGCCAAATGACGGATTTTGTAAATATCGCAATGGATCGGCGATACTCAACATCAATATGCTGGCATCGATCCCGGTTGCGTAAACCATGCTGCCCCAATGAAAAGTCGAAAATTCCGGTTTGTCTTTGGGACCGCCTAGTTTGGTTTTACCGAACTTACTAAAAGCCAAGTAAATGAAGAAGATAAAGTTGATGACGTAAACGAGCATATACAACCAACTCATGTTGACCGTTAACCAGTTTAAGATTGACCCTAAACCAGTCTCCAATGATTTCCCACCGACTAATAAAAACACTGACGCGATGGCAAATAAGCCAATCGTTGGTAAGTAAACCCACCAATCAATATTCTTGCTTTTTAAAATAATAAACCTGCTACTGAACATATACTTTCTATATCAAATATTCGTGGTTCTTCCTCCCATCACTGGGAGTCCCCACGCGTTAATTTCCGACTAGCAATCGGTACACCCCTCCGAGATTGATTCCTCGGAGCACTCAGTACCCTTATTAAATAAGGTTTAATCGGCATTGTCTACAGAACTCGGTTTGTGCTAACTCAAAATCAGTAGCAGAATTTCCTTCTTTCCGTTGGTTGAATTCCGCGGGACGCCATACTGACAATTTTTAATTGCTGAATCTACGTTGGTATTCATAGCAATGTTAAGAGTGTGAACGAAGGCGGGAGCTGGTGAGCATTGCCTAGCCAATCACATAATGCGTTTTTGGCATTCTGTGACTGGCGTAGCAAGCGGAACCCGTGCCGGTTCACACTCTAACACACAACGTAACGATCAAATTGTTACATTCAATATCTTGCTAATGGATAACCCCCTTGAATTTATCAGATAAGTTAGTTGTATGCAGTCACCTAGCAAGTTTAAATGGTGCCATCATACACAAAAAGGTCGCACAACAGGGTAACAAGTTACCACCTGTATCGCGCGACACCGCTAATACAAATGCTGATTTCAGTATTTATTCTGATATCTGATATTCATCTATTAGTATACTAGCATTAGAAATAATGTAAAATGACTGGTTTGTCAGGCGTTTAAGCCTATCATGATAAGCTTAAGCCACCTTTTAACCGGTCTTTTTTGGGCTTTTTTCAGAAAATTAATCTCAATTTCCGCAAATTATTATGTTTTGTTTAGAATCATTCTTATCTGTTTAAATTTAAACCATTAAGTGTTACGCTTGTGCTAATCATAAAGGAACCGATTACAAAGTTCAAGAGGAGGGGTTATAAATGCGACATTATTACAAATTAACTTTAACCGTTAGTGTTGGGATTGTGGCACTAATCTTAGAGTTTGGCTTACACCAACAGTTAGCCGCGCAAATTATCATTACGTTGATGGGGTCAATCATGGCCCTTTCCATGTTTGTTGAAATGGTCAAAACATTGCGGTCGGGGAAATACGGCGTCGATTTACTCGCCATCACCGCCATCGTTGCCACTTTAGCCGTCAGTGAATACTGGGCTGGGCTCGTCGTTTTAATTATGTTAACGGGTGGTGACTCACTCGAAGACTACGCTGCCAAACGAGCGAACACCGAATTAAAGGCGTTGCTAGATAATTCGCCGCAGACTGCCCATCGGCTCGTTGACGGTCAATTGAAAGACATTGCGGTTGAAGATGCGGTTGTTTCAGACCAATTAGTCGTTAAGCCCGGCGAACTCGTCCCCGTTGACGGTCATTTAATTGACGGTACGGCGCTTTTCGATGAATCTTCCCTAACTGGTGAATCCAAACCAGTTGAAAAAGTGGTCGGTGATGATTTAATGTCTGGGGCCGTCAATGGCGATAGCGCGGTGACGATGGTCGTTGATAAAGTCGCGGCCGATAGTCAATATCAACAATTGGTTAAATTAGTCAAAGAATCCGAAGCACGACCCGCAAAATTCGTTCGCTTGGCTGATCGCTATGCTGTCCCATTCACCTTAGTAGCTTATGTGATTGCCGGCGTTGCTTGGGCGCTGAGTGGTGACCCCCATCGTTTTGCAGAAGTCTTAGTCGTTGCTTCCCCTTGTCCATTGATTCTAGCTGCGCCCGTCGCACTCGTTTCTGGGATGAGTCGCACGAGTCGAAACGGGATTGTCGTGAAAACTGGGGACATGTTAGAAAAACTATCAACAGCAAAATCAGCGGCATTTGATAAGACTGGCACGATTACTAGCGGCCAATTAACGGTCAACCAAATTTTGCCACAGACCGGTTTTACCGCCGAACAAGTGTTGCATTTAGCAGCTAGTGCCGAACAAAATTCAAGTCATATTTTGGCACGTTCGATTGTTAAATATGCGAACCACACACCATTAAGTCCGGCCAACGATTTGGCGGAAGTTACTGGCAATGGGGTCACCGCTCAAGTCGATGATCACAACGTTAAAGTCGGAAAATTAAGCTTTGTTGACCCTCAGACTAGCGAAAAGCCCTTGGCTCAAACCGCGATTTACGTGGCGATTGATGACCAATACGCCGGCGTTATTACTTTTATTGACAACGTCCGACCAGAAGCCGCGGCCACCTTACAAGCGCTGCATGCTGAAGGGGTCAGAAACGTGATGATGCTCACTGGGGATCAACGGGCCATTGCCGATAAAATTGCGGCCGAAGTTGGCATTGATACCGTGCAAGCCGACTTATTGCCCGCCGATAAAATCAAAAATCTAAAAGCCATTCCCGAAGCCGGTCGACCAGTTATCATGGTGGGTGATGGCGTTAACGATGCGCCCTCTTTAGCCGTAGCGGACGTTGGGATTGCCATGGGAGCACACGGCTCAACCGCTGCCAGTGAATCGGCCGATGTGGTTATCTTAAAAGATGATCTCAGTCGCGTCGTGACCGCCATTCAAATTGCTAAAGATACGATGGCCGTGGCAAAACAGTCCGTCTGGATTGGGATTGCCATCTGTACCATTTTAATGTTAATTGCCAGTTCTGGGATTATTCCGGCACTCTTTGGGGCGATGCTACAAGAAGTTGTCGATACCGTTTCTATTTTATGGGCCCTACGCGCATTGCGTGACCGTCCTCATGCCGCGATTAAGCGCACAAAAACAGCCACGATTCGACAAAATTAAGGGCCAACTTATGTTAAGCTGGAATGAAACGAAACGGACGTGATTGTATTGCCTAAATGGGTACTCGACTGGTCGGAAGGTTCTTTAATTTTCATCATCGTCTTAACACTAGTCTCAGTCATTTTGCTCAGTGTGCCATTAAGAGAAACGATTCCAGTAGACTTTTTATACATGCTCATCACCTTTTACTTTGCTTGGCGACGAAGTAAACGACCAAAGAACTGATTACGACTAGCACCTTTAATAATTAAAAAAACAGATTGTAACTCAGTCACTCACCGTTGACACTTGGTGAATAACTGAAATTAGCAATCTGTTTTTTGTCAGGCGATACTGCCTTGATCTTCAACCGAAATCAATTTAAAGCTGTCATAGTCGAACAACCCACGATCCGTTAGTTTTAACGTTGGAATAACGGGAAGCGTTAGAAATGACAAGGTAATAAATGGATCAAATGGGATGGTCGTTTCACAAATTTGGTTATAAGCGGCTTTGATTGTCCCCAGTTGTTGTGACGCAACGTGATAAGAATCGGCTGAGAGTAGCCCACCAATCGCCAATGGCATGTTGGCAATAACTTGTTCATCATCCGCGACGGCAATGCCACCATTCGTCGACGTAATCTGATTAATCGCCCGCAAGATCGCCAGGTCCGACGTCCCAACCGCCACGATATTGTGGGAATCGTGAGCGACTGAACCAGCCACCGCCCCATGTTTTAATTGGAAGCCATGCACGAGGCCAACACCTACTCGACCGGTATTCTTATGCCGTTCCACCACAACCATTTTCAAAACATCTTGTGCCAGATCGGTCTGAAACTCGCCATCAACAACTGGCACATCCAAATGGAGATGATCGGTCTCAATATGGTTCGGTTGCACCCCAATCACATTCACGTGACCGGTCTTTAATCGTAATTTCAAGTCTGCTAGCGTGGCATGTTGATGAATCCGAGTTGCCGTGAATGGCAATGGCGTGGTTGCTGCTTCTGAGGTAATCCACTGGCCATTTTTCATGGTCCGCGCAATCTTCACCGATTCCAGGTCATCCAAGACCACTAAATCTGCCAACTTGCCGGCTGTTAAACTACCACGATCATTCAAGCGGTGCGCGTTAGCCGCGTGATAACTCGCCAATGTATAAGCTAAAGCCGGCCGCATGCCGTTTGCAATTGCTAATTTGACGTTATAATCAATCGACCCTTCCGTAATCAAATCGGCAATCGTTTTATCATCTGTACAAAAAGCAAACCGACTCGCATTAGCTTCCGTGACCGCGCCAATCGTCCCTAAAACGTCGCGTTCAACTGTGCCTTCACGCAGGAAGACAAACATCCCAGCTTTCACGCGATCTAACGCTTCGGTGACGGTCGTACATTCATGATCGGTATCCAGACCAGCATTACGCATGACGTTTAATTGATGGGGCGTCAATCCGGCCGCATGCCCATCCGCATGATAGCCATGCGCGGCAGCATCCCGAATTTTAGCCAAAGTATCTGAATCACCACGCTCAACGGCACCATAATCCATCACTTCGGCGAGCCCATGAACTTCTGGTTCTGTGTATAACGGCCGTAGATCTGCGGCATGTAACGTGGCACCATTATCGTCGAACGGCACACAGGGTACCGACGATGGCAACATAAAGAAGACATCCAGCGGCGTTTGACGGGCATCATCAATCAAATACTGAATCCCCGCCGTCCCAGCAACATTCGCCAATTCGTGTGGATCGGTCGCAATCGCTGTAACGCCGTGTTTCAATAAAACCTTACCCAATTCACTTGGCGCGACCATCGAACTTTCCATATGGACATGTGCGTCAATCATACCTGGTACGACCCATTTGCCGGTAGCATCATAGTGGTTCTCAGCTTGAAATGGCTCGTCCTTTAAGTTACTAATAATCCGACCGTCTTTAATCCACAAACTCGTTGCCTCAAATTCACGTGTTAACACATTTAAGACTTTAGCACCAGTAATAACCATATCCACTTTTTCTGTCATGCCGCTCTCCTTCTGCCTATTCAGAAAGAAAAAGAGCCGACCACTAGCCGTCGCAAAAAGAGCTACGGAAGTCATCGACTCAATTCGCTTATAGTCCAACATTTACGGTGCTGGGTAGAAACTTGCCATCCTTATCATGGCATTATATAGGCAATTAATTTATTTAACTGTTTTGGTTTGTCAGTAACCTTAGCAGACTTGTCCATTAAATGCAAACTCAATTCATTGATTGTAAGTGAATGAATGGATGGCTGCTAATTTCCGCCTACCGGGGGCTTCGTTTGGGGCTGGAACGCCATGAACCAGTTTTGAGTCAAAAGGCGGTCTCAAAAGCTGGTTTTTGACTAACCGTGGACAACTACCACGCTAAGTCAAACGCCACGGCTGAGCCCCAAACGCCCCCCTCACGGCTAGAGATGTGCATTATTTTGATTTTGAATGACCAGTCACCTAAAAATCTTAGCTGGCTGTGCAACGGTAGAACTAGTCAACATTTAAAAGTAATCGTACCTATGATTATTCAGCAACAAATCAATCAAGCGAGTCAACGGTTACCCGTTGCTTTCACCCGAACGACCGACTATGATATGAACAGCTAATAAAAACATTATTTAACAAACTAATTAATATTCGTGAGGTGCAATTTTTTATGATGATGATGAATAATCCAACGATGTTATCTTATATTCGCCGGGAGCAAACGGTCCTCGGAAATTTATTGACCGCTTATCCAGATGCAACTGCCAACGCCCTAGCCACTGTACCGACAACGACGAAGCATTGGCTCATTCTAACAACGGCTTCCAGTCTTAACGCTGCCAAGAGCGCCCAACCATACATGCAAAAGATGGCTGATACGCAAGTTGATATCGTAGACGCCGCGACCTTTCTCCATTACGGCCACGTTAATCCAGCCATCGACACAATCATCGGGATCTCCCTTAGTGGTGAGAATCAAACCACGATTGCCGCCATCAAAAAGGCCCAAGCTGGGACCACTGCCACGACAATTGCGATGACGGCTCAAAAAGAGAGTGAAATCGTTAGCGTCGCCGATACGAGTTTTAACCTACTGACGGGCAAAGAAACGATTCCCTATATAACGCTAAGTTATAACGCCATTGTCCTATCACTAATGTTTTTGAGCTTACGCAGCGCTGCCGATCGTGGATTACTGACAGAATTGGCCGCCAACCAAGAACTTGATGACTTTGGCCTGATCATCGAGCACATGAATGAGACCATTCAACGGGCCAATGACTACTACCGTAAATTCACCATTGATTTCGGCCTGGCCACGGAATTTACAAGTATCGGTGCGAGCAATTTAGCAGGCACGTTGGCTGAAATGCAGACTAAGTTTACCGAAATCGTCCGCGTCCCAACCCATGGTTACACCTTGCCTGAATTTACCCGCGGCGGCTATCTTGGTGCTCATGAAACCCAGCGACAATTCTATTTAGAGCTGACAACCAATCCAACTGTCATGGCAGACTTGCAAGCGGTCAAAGCCTATGAATCACGGCTAACCCCGCATATTTACACGATTAGTTTCATTGATGAACAGCCAGCCATCAATGATGGACAGACCTTGCAACTTTACCCGATTGAAGATGATTTGAAGGTTCCACTGTTAGCAATCATCCCATTCCAAGTCCTCTGCTGGTACATTGCAAAGGCAAAAGGCATCAATTTGTCACATCCGATTTTTGATAATTTTCAAGCTAGTTTGAAAGCTGAAGAATAAGTTAAACGAGCCTGGGGCAATCCTCAGACTCGTTTTTTTAACTTCGAATATTTGTCCTCGAAACGTGGAACAAAACATCCCTGACTTGGATCGGTCCCACGACTGCATGCTAGCAGGTCCAACCGGAAGTAACATCTGTTAATTACGCTGTATGCGCTAGTTACTGACCAGATGGGGGCTTACTCGCAAATTTTTTAACTATAACCTAAAACGACCGATAACAGCTTGGTAGCTTCCAAGCCATTATCGGTCGCATTTTCTTAATTTATTTCAGTGGCTTGTGTCAATTTAGCCTTCGCTTTTTTCGTTTGACCAACGTGTGCTAATCCAATACCAGTAAACCCACTGATAATCGAAATGATTGGGCAAAGTAAGCTAAAGAAAACGAATGGTAAGTACTGAACCGTTGGTACACCTAGGGTTGTCGTTAAGAAGACCCCACCAACACCCCAAGGAACTAAGTAGTTGATGACCGTCCCACCATCTTCTAAGACCCGACCAAGGGATTGATCCGCTAAACCACCTTCGTTAAAAGCTTTACGGAAGGCACGACCAGGTAAGATGATGGATAAGAATTGTTCACCAACAAAGACATTGACACCGATACAAGTTAAAATCCCCGCAGTAATCAACTTACCATCACTCGTTAAATGTTTGGCAATCGGCGTCATAATTTGACCAATTAAGCCAAATTTCATCAACAGACCACCTAAGGAAAGTGTGACCACGATCAAGGCCACCATACTCATCATGCTGACAATCCCACCACGAGATAATAGCGTATCCACACTGGCATTCCCGGTTTTTGAGACGAAGCCGGTATTAATAATTGCAGTTAGTTTGGTCATAGTAATTTTAGGTTGTTCAAATAAAATCAAACCGGCAGAAACAAAGATATTTAGTAGCATCGTTGGAATCGCGGGCATTTTAAAGCCGGCACAAACGAAAACTAGAATAATTGGTAACAAGGATAACGCGGAAATGCTGAAGTTGCCATTTAAGACAGCCACGGTTTCATTGATCTTGGCTAAGCTCACGTTGGCATTGTCATGACCTAAAACGGCGAATAATCCAAGGCTAATCAGGCCAGCTGGCAAGGTCGTCCAAAGCAAGTGTTTGATATGGGCAAATAAATCCGTATCAACGACTGCTGAGGCTAAGTTGTTTGTTTCAGATAGTGGGGATAATTTATCCCCGAAGATTCCGCCGCTAATAATCGCCCCGGCAACTAACGCTGGATTCAAGTTCATGGTGACACCCATCCCGAAAAAGGCAATCCCAACCGTCGAAGTCACGGTAAAGGCACTCCCGACAGCGGCACCAACTAACGTACAAACGATAAAGACGGACGGTAAGAACCACTGAATGTTAATCAATTTAAACCCAATCACCATCAAGGTCGGAATGGTCCCAGCCGCAATCCAAGTTGAGATCATCGCGCCAATTAAAATAAAAATGAAGATTGGAATGATCCCTTGATCAATACCTTCTTTAATGCCGGCATTCACCGCGGACCAAGGAAAGCCGCGTAGCATCGCCCAGGCGGTAACCACCCCCATGGCTAATAAGACTGGGACTTGAGGTGACAGGCCGAAGCCAATAACACCGAGGCTCATAATGCCTAAAACGACTAACAAAACGATTACTGCTTCTAAGGTGCTAATTTTCGGGGTGCTTTTGGTTTTATTCATGATTAATAACTCCTTTAATCAAAACTTCAGTAACAACCAACTAGCAGCGCCGATATCGCGCAATCCCACCACAATGTTTAAGTGTCATTCTAATCATCCTCTTCTATATAAAAAAATCGTCCCCATTGTTCGTTAGAACAACAGGGACGATTAGACTAGTCGCGGTACCACCCAGGTTGAGGATTCATTAAAAAATCCCCACTCACTAGAAGATAACGGTTCTAGTTATTACCCGTCCAAATCTGAAACTCCGTTACCGTATTTCAACCACAGCTCCTGATCGGTTCGCAGCAACCACCGACTTCCTGACACCCAGACCTGCATCTACTTGATGTAACGTTTAACGTTCGCTTATTAACTTGTGATTAACAATACCACCGTTATTTTTAATCGTCAAGACATTATTCTAATCTTTTTATAATTTAAGGTAACAACGACCAGCACTATGCCTTAATCGCGCGGCTTAACTGGTGCTTTAACGCCATTCACGACCGCTTGCGGCAATTCATCATTTAAAACGGCAATCGCATTACCGGTCACAATTTTAGCCATGGCGTCACGCGCTTCAACGGTCGCATTACCAATATGCGGCGTCAAGACGACGTTTTTCAGTTCAGCGAAACCGGGAGTTAGTTCAGGTTCCGTTTCATAAACATCCAACGCGGCGCCGGCAAGTTTTCCTTGTTGCAATCTTGATAATAGCGCCTGTTCGTCCACTAATGGGCCACGAGCGGCGTTAATGACATAGGCACTCGTTTTCATCAGCGCCAATTGATCCTTGCCCAATAAATGTTGGGTTTCACTGGTCAGTGGGGCGTGTAAGCTGACAACATCGGCCGTCTTTAATAACTCGTCTAGGGAAACATAAGTTGCGTCCGTCTTGCTAGCACTAAATACATTCAGGGGATGCCGTTGCGTATAAATAATCGTCATCCCAAACGCGTGTAACCGTTTAGCCACTGCTTGACCAATCGCACCCATTCCAATAATTCCGAGTGTCTTCCCTTTCACTTCATGGCCTAAGAAAAACAGCGGTGCCCAACCATCAAAGCCAGTTGTTCGCATGACTTGGTCCCCTTCGACCAAGCGATGCACTAATGCCAAAATCAAGCCAACAGTAACCTCAGCCGTGCTTGCGGTTGATACCCCCGGGGTATTGGTGACCGCAATCGCCCGATTGGCTGCATAATTGACATCAATATTATTGAATCCGGCACCAAAATTCGCAATCAGCTTTAACTTGGGTGCGTGGTCAATCACATCGCGATCAACTCGAGTTGAAAGTGGTGTAATCAACACTTCAGCATCCGCGACGCCCGCAACTAATTCCTCGTGCGAGATCAACCCGTTGCCTTGATAAACTGCTGGTTCGAGCCCAGCACGTTGTAAACTAGTAATCCCACTCGTGGGAATTGCCGCTGAAATAAAAATCTTTGCCAATGTTATTGCTTCCTTTCAAAGAGTGGGACAAGGGGCGGGTTGCTACCGAGCAAAGCCGCTTGTGCCACGTTTCGACAATAAATATTCGGAGCTACAAAAGAACCGACCACTAATGTGGCTGGCTCATCGTCACTTACCATAAAAATGAAATCATCGCTTTTGCGACTTGTGGATTTTGATTTAATGCACAGTGGGCCGCGTTCGAGCCACTATAAAACTGTTCTTGGTACGTGGCTAACTGTCGCCGTAAAACATACCCAATTGAGCGTGCCGAGGCGACGCTGACATAACCATCATTGTTAAACCCGTTATCAGTATCACCAATCACATTCAACATTTTAACGTCTTTCGGAAAGTTATGTCGTTGTTTGACCATGGCCGCAAAATGGCTCGTGAACCGAATTGGCTTGGCCGTCATCTGCCGGACTTGGCGCTCAGTTTCGGCATTTAAATAGCCAGTTAAACCATCGAATGGCCCACCAATCGTCACCACTTTGTTCAACGTTGGCAGTTGCCGGTCATGGCCATACTTCAACGCTTGATTCACAATGTCATTAGCACCCAGTGAATGACCGACGGCGTTATATCGGTTGACCCCATACTTGGTCTTTAATTGAACCAGCACTTGATGTAACCAATAGATCTGGGCCTTTTGTGACGCATGATTATCTTGAAAAATAACTTGCACCATCGGATTCTTGAGTGACTGATGCCAGTAACCCTTGAATGCCATGACGCCATTTTTATAAACATGGACCACGAGTGCCTTCTGTGCCGCACCGGCCTTTTGCGCATGGGTCATTAAATAATTAGTCGAACTCGCGCCACCATTGTAGCCATGTAAAAATATCGTTGCTGTCTTCGTTTTCTGATACTGATTACTGAGTTTTACCGCCGTTGTCGGCGTTAACTGGCTCGTCACCTTTGTAATTTTTGGATCACTGTTGCGGGCACCAATTAGAATAACTGCCATGCCGATTACAAAGGCCAACAGTAGAAATTGAAGCACCGTTCTAAACCGTTTCACCAAAATTTTCGCTCTCCCTATTATGTTTACTCTTTCTATTCTAACCGATTCAACCCAAATCACAATTATTATCTTTATCTGACTTAATCATGGACCGCTTCGATATCGTTTTTAACTTAAGACGCCTATAATTAAACTTGTGCCAGTTAGGCCACTATTTTAACGAACAGGCTTGGAGGAAATCATGTACGATAAAAATTTTAAATACCCGGATAAAGCGGCTTATGATTTTGTCATCAAAGCGCTCGCTGCCAAGGGTATAACCTATAAAGAAATTGCACAAATCACCTATAACTTACAAATTAATTATGTCCCCAATCTAACCATTGAAGAATGTGAACTGGAAACCAAAGAAGTGCTCCACAAACGCGAATTGCTGAATAATGCCATGGTCGCACTGGAACTTGACCGGCTGGCAACTGAGGGACAACTTAAAGAACCCTTGCAAACAATCATCGCTAGCGATGCGGGGGTCTTCGGGGTCGATGAAGGCTTAGCTTTGAATATGGCTAACATTTATGGGACTATCGGTGTCACCAATTATGGCTACGTTGATAAGGTCAAGGAAGGCGTCATTAAAAAGCTTGACACCGACAAGTCTGGCGCTGTAAATACCTTTATTGATGACTTAGTCGGCGCAATTGCCGCCGCTGTAGCGGCTAAAATTGCCCATAAATACGCTTAATCATTTACCAGCTGTGTACATCCAAAATTGGTTAGACCAGTGTCACAACTTCGATTAATATCAAGATTGTTATAAAAGTAAAAGAACGTCAACTGTCCTAATCAGTTTAGGAAGCCAGTTAACGTTCTTTTATTAACTTATTTTTCACTAAGATTAGTTTATGACAGCTAATCAAACTAACCTTAGGCCAGTTGATGTTCTGATAATGCCTTCATCTTCAAGACACGTTGATCCCGTGGAATAAACATGCGAATCTCATCCTGATTAAAACCACATAATAACCGATGATCATCAAAAATAATTGGCCGACGTAACAACTGTGGCGTTTGACTTAAAACATGGACCGCTTCACTCAGCGACATGTCCTCAATCGGCGTCGTCCGACTCAATTGTTGGTACGCATTTGACTTGGTGCTAATTAAATCATCAATTCCGTCGTACGTGTACTGTAGCAAATGTTTAATTTCAACTTCAGTCAACGGCTGGGCATTCATGTTGCGTTCATGGAACGGAATTCGATGCTCTAATAACCAACGATGGGCTTTCCGACAACTTGCGGTACTTGGTAACACACATAAGTTTATCATATTATTATCCCCAATCTTGCTTGCCTCACAATGCAACCCCCATTATTGTGCACTGTAATAGTTGACGTCATTAATTAACACCCTAATCATAGCAAAATTATGTTCTAATTGCTAGCGTTTTCAAGAAAATAATAAAAATAATTTGATGACCGCAGTTTATAAGCCGAATTATTCGGATTTTATAATGACCATCATTAAGAAATTAATATTAAATCAGCAGTTATTAGCCCCGTTCTTGCAAGTAAGCCAGTAAAACGACGGCTTGGTTGTGCTGCTCATCCTTAGCGCCGTATAATAAGATAACGTTGGTTTGCTTGAGTTGTTCGGCTACTTTTTTTACAAACTCAGCGGTCATCGGATTGGCTTCAATTTCTGCAAGATACCGTTTTTGAAATTCAGGATACTTGGCAGGTTCGTGATTGAACCATTTGCGTAATTCGGTAGTTGGTCCCATTTCTTTGGCCCAATCATCCAAATGTGCATTTACCTTAGAAATACCTCGTGGCCATAAGCGGTCGACTAAAATCCGATAACCATCCAGATCGGCTGGCTTCGTATAAATCCGTTCTAATTTCAAGTCCAACTTCATCATCTTCAATCTTTAGAATTCGAGGAATTATCTTGTCTCACTCACAATACGTCAATGCCGACTTTTTTACCGGTCGGCCAACAATTGAAATCGCCCAAGCGTTATTAGGTTCAACCTTATTATATCGCACTCCCGAAATTACGGGTGGCGGTTTAATCGTTGAAGCCGAAGCTTATTTGGGCACTAATGACACTGCCGCACACGCGTTTAAAGGTCGGCGCAGTGCCTTCAGTGAACCACTCTACCGCGGCCCGGGGACCTTATATATCTATCGCTTACGTGCCAACTATTTATTGGATATTGTCACGCAACCGGCAGAGACGCCCGAAGGCATTCTCATTCGTGCCATTGAACCGAGTATTAATCCCGAACAACTCATTAAAAATCGCGGCAAAAGTGGCGTGCTCGTTACCAATGGTCCAGGAAAACTCATGCAGGCACTCGGCATCCAAGATCAAGGCATGAATTTGATGGCAATTAATGATAGTCAGCTAGCCGTCGACCTTGGTCAACGAAAAGTCCCCCGGCAAATTTTAGCGTTGCCGCGCGTTGGTGTGAATCCCAACGCTGCCAGTGGCCAGCTTCCACTGCGTTTTGTGGTTGCCGGTAACCCTTACTTGAGTGATATTAAGAAACGCGATTGGCAGTCGGACCATGGTTGGAAATAAGTCAAAAAAATTGCAAGCCTAAAATAAGGCTTGCAATTTTTTTATATTAGACAGGTTGAACCAACATATCAACCAATTCAGCCTTAGTTGGATAAGACTTTTGAGTACCTTTTTTAGTAACCGTCATCGCTGCATATTGATTCGCATGTTGTAACGCTGTTGGCACATCTTCACCCTCAGCGAAATAGTGTGAGAAACTCCCGATAAATGAATCACCAGCTCCAGTCGTGTCAACGGCCTTGACCTTCATCCCTGGAACAATTTCCGAATGTCCGGCGGTAACCCAGAGTGCACCTTTGCTGCCAAGCGTGATGATCAAGTTCCCAACACCACGACCAATTAGGTTTTCGGCAGCCAATTTAATCTCATCCAAATTACCCGTTGGCATGCCGGTTAATGTCGCCAATTCAGTTTCATTAGGGGTAAAGAAAGCGACTTTTGAAACATAATCAATGTTTAAGTCTTCATTAGCAGGGGCTGGATTAAGTAATACCGGCACACCATACTTCACGCCCAAATCAATGGCATGATAATTTGTTGCTAACGAAATTTCTTGCTGCAACACAATTAGTTTTGAGTTTTTAATGAGATCTACTTTTTCATCTAAAACGGCTGGCGTTAATTCTTTATTAGCACCTTTGATAATTAAAATCCGATTATCACTCGTTGGATCAACAAAGATTGGTGCAACCCCACTCGCTTGATGACCAATGCCGATACCATCAGTCCGAATTCCACTAGCCTTATAGTTTGTAAGTTGTTGTTGACCAAAATCATCATTACCGACCATTGTAATAAAGTTAACGTCGGAACCAAGACGGGCTGCAGCCATCGCTTGATTAGCACCTTTGCCACCAAAACCCATACTAAATTCTGGGGCTTCAATTGTCTCGCCTTCAATCGGCATTCGATCAACATACGCGGTTAAATCAATCATATTTGAGCCAATTACTGTAATATCTGCCATGATGTGGCCTCCTTAGTTTTCCAAACCTGTCGTGACGGTAAACTGCCGTTGTTCCATCGGCTTCAATTGGATTAAGGTTCCTGCCTTTTCAGCAGCGTGCTTACCTTCTGGCGTGCTTGTCCCAGGTAACGCAAAAGCGGCAACTTGTTGGTCAGCATTGTATAAAATCCACCGAGTCGCAATTGGGAATTGGCTCGTCTTGAATTTTGTTAAGAAGTTATGTTCATCGTTTAAGTGCAAGCGGAATTCAGCAACATCCGTGAATTGGGTCAAATCTTTAGAGAAGAATACAATCTCTGGGTCATAGTGATCCGGATCATCTAATCTATTGATCAGTTCACCGCTAGCTTTAAGTTTATCATTATACGCTAACCAATCTGGCGTTGGGTGCACATGACTTGGCACCGTTTGACGTAATTGGAAGGCTTCATCGGGCATATTTTGTTCAATTCTGCCATTTTCTGCATAGGCATAATTCATGTGACACATATATTGTAATGGCATTGGTTGATACTTGGATAAGTTCGTGACACTCAAATTAATATCGAATAACCCAGAATCTTTACGCATCATGACTGAAGGTTCACTTAAATAATGATCGCCAAAACCTTTGACATATTCAAAGTCTGCATGAATCGTTAACGTCCCTTCCCCTAAGGTTAAATAAGCATGATCCATTCGACTAGTTGGAAATTCACCATGTAGTTGATAGTCATCTTCCGGCGCCGGCGTCCCATTGCCTAGTAAGCCAGAAGTGAATTGGAAACAACCATACGTATCTGCAATCCCCTTACCCGGAAGTGGTTGCGAAAACATATCCTTCATTTTTAATGAGATATTGTCAAAAATTGCATCCCAGATAATTAGCCCCATAAATGGCAGGACTACTAAATGGCCTCGACTATTTTCAATCCGCAAACCGTCGACACTCGAAGGATACGTAAAAGTTGTTGCTTTAAAATCATCATCTTGGTACAAAACTTTTTCTGCTTCTCCAAACATTGCATGGGTTAAATTAATTTTTTTCATTTTAGTTACTCCTCGTTTTAATTGGCAACACGTTGGTGTTTTTGATAGTAGTCGTACGCATATAAACCTACAACTGCAAAACTAATGACATTGATAACGAATGATAGTGAGATAGAGCCGGTCATGTCGGCAACTGCCCCTTGTAATAATGGTGAAACCGCCCCACCGATAATGGACATCACCACAATGGCACCGGCTGTTTCGGTATAACGTTTATCCTTCACAGTGTTTAAAGTCTGTGAGTAAATCGTTGGCCAGCCTGGGCCAAATAAACCGCTTGCAAGAATGGCGAAATAAATTGCCGTGATGTTTGGCACGAGCATGACATAGATTAAGGCTAAAACACCGATGACTGAGAAGCCCATCAGAACTTGCGATGATTGGAATCGTTTCATCAGGCTCGTGGCAATAATCTTACCTAAGAAGAATGCAATATAGCTATATACCATAAAGGTTGAAGCATCCCGTTCAGTAATCGTCTTTGAAAAGCTCATAGCCAACGTGATTGTGAATGACCAAACTGCCGTCTGCATACCCATGTAGATAAATTCAGTTCCAATCCCCTTCATAAATTCTTTGTTATGAATGAGGTAACTTAGCGTTTCACCAATTTTTGCGTCAGCAACTTGCTTCGTTCCCTTGGCTGCATGTGGACGACCACTTGGAAATTGCGTTAAAGCAAATAGTAGCATCCCCACAATCAGGACAATAATAATGTATTTATATGGTAGTAATGTCTGTTGCAGCATTTTTTGGCCATAGGCTAATCGAGCAGCACCATGCATTTTAGCCATGGTAGATTCTAAGCTCGCACCGTCGTTAAAGACTAAATACTTTCCTAATAAAATCCCCGCAACCGCCCCAATGGGGTAGAAGATTTGTGAGATATTCAGACGAACGGTTGAGGCTGATTTAGGCCCCATTAACGTTGAAAACGTATTGGCACTCGTTTCCAAGAAACTTAATCCGCAGGCGATTGCAAACAATGCAATCAAGAAAACCCCGTATGTTGCTAGATGTGACGCTGGGAAAAACAACCAGCAACCGACCGTGTATAAAGTCAGTCCCATTAAAATCGCAAACTTATAAGACGTTTTTTTAATAATTCGGCTAGCCGGAATGGCTAAGATAAAGTACCCCAAGTAGAAGGCACTATTGACAAACGCACTGGCGGCATTGCTCAGTGTAAAAATCGTTTTGAACTGCGTAATCAAAATATTATTTAAACTAGCCGCCGCTGCCCATAGCGGGATTAAAAGCGACAACAACATAAATTGGAAGATTGGTGTCCGGTCTAAGTACCCATCATCAAGCTCTTTCGCGTGCAGTTTAATAAAACCGAACTGACGCTTGGGTTTGAGCGACCCATTAATTGGTTTTTCCATGTGACGAAAATCCTTTCATATCTAAGTTGATCAATCTAAGTTCAGCTGAACAATCGTGGTACTTTTATGTGTTATGACTTAACAAGTCTAATCGCAAGCATGTAGCGCTTACATTTACGATGTATAAGTTGAGCCGCTTTGCTCACGGCTCGCTTAGCTTTACGCTTTCCCAATAATTTTCATGCTGGCACTTACGCCTAAACGTTCAGCACCGGCAGCAATCATTGCTTGGGCTTCTTCAGCAGAATGAATACCGCCAGAAGCCTTTACTTTAATACGCCCATTAACTGCAGCTGTCATCAATTCAACATCATGAACTGCAGCGCCACGTGTTGAGAAGCCAGTAGATGTCTTAACAAAATCCGCGCCAGCAGTTGCGACAATATCACTAGCACGACTGATTTCTGCATCCGTTAACAAGGCCGTTTCGATAATGACTTTTACGAGCTTACCGGCTTGATGACCAGTTTCAACCACTGCTTCGATATCTTTTTGAACGATTTCATCATGACCTGATTTGAATTCACCAATGTTCATGACCATATCAAGTTCGTCAACACCGTCCGCGATGGCTTGCTTACTTTCAGCAACCTTAATTGCAGTCGTATTTGCGCCTAGTGGGAAACCAATAACACAAGCAGTCTTGACTTCTGAGCCCGCTAATTGCGTATGTACGTGGTTCACCCAGTATGGATTGACCATTACTGAGAAGAAATGATTATCTAAAGCTTCCTTGGTCACACGATCAATTTGAGCCTCAGTCGCTTCCGGATTGAGTAGTGTGTGGTCGAGATAATGATTTAATAACATGTTTTTGAAACCCCTTTCTTTTTCAACAAAATCATCATATCAGGGAATTGAACATTTGTAAACACTTACTTTGAAATTATGTTCAATTTGTAAAATGTGCTATAATAACGCTATCAATAACGATGGAGTACGCTAATGGATAATCAGGATAAAATTAAAACTGCTTTAAAAGTCTGCCATTTATATTACGAAGACGGCCTCAGTCAAGGCGAAATCGCCAGTAAATTATCAATTTCACGCCCCACAATTTCACGGTTGCTACAGTTTGCCCGTGATCATGGCTTACTTAAAATCGAGATTATGGATCCGTTGAAAGATTTAGATGTCCTTGCAGCACAATTAGAAAAAAAGTATCATCTCAAAAAAGTGATTCTTATTTTTGACGCCACAAATGATCTTGAAGCAATCAACCCCAAAATTGGGGTGGCCGCCGCTGACTACCTAGAAACCATCGTCAAAGATGGGGATAGTATTGGCATCAGTTGGGGAGAAACCCTCGAAAGTGTTGCAAATCATTTGCATCCTAGTAAAACTAATAACGTTTCTGTCGTTCAACTCAAAGGCAGTGTGTCTGGAAGCGAAATGAATAACTTTGCAAATGATATCATCAATAAATTTAGCAATGCCTTCCACACTGATGCTGTTAATTTGCCACTACCAGTTATCTTCGACAATGCCACAACTAAACAAGTTGTCATGCAAGATCGATTCATCAATGACATTATTCAAAAGGGCATCAACACCAATATCGCACTATTTACTAGTGGTACTGTCCGAGATGATGCCATGCTTTTCAATTTAGGCTATCTTAGCAATGGTGAAATTAGTCGCTTGCAAGAACAGGCCGTGGGAGATATCGTTTCCCGCTTTTTAACTGCAACTGGTGAGATTGCCAATTCAGGCATCAATGACCGCACCGTCGGGATTCCATTGTCAGCACTGCACAACAAGGACTACTCAATTTTAATTTCTGGCTCAAGTCGCAAAGTCGCCTCTATTCGCGGGGCCCTACTTGGTGGTTATGCGAACGTTTTAATCACCGATTCGCAAACTGCTGCGGCGTTATTAGCCTAAAATCGCCAAAATAAAAAGCACCAGTTTAGTCCATCATCATGACGAGACTAAACTGGTGCTTTCGATTTAGGCGTTACCCTTCACCCACGACAACTTCAACCTGCCCACGTTTGGGGACGAAGTTGATATCATAGATTGGTTCGCGTAAAACTTTCTCATATTCTTCAAGAACATCATTCGGTAGCGGCGTGTGCGCCGACAGCGCTTGTAAGAGATCATCGACCGAATAAACCTGAGTCATGTCAACGAATAACCGGATATTGCTGATGGCGTCATTGAGTAATTCCGTCAAAACCGCATTGGGTTTGCCATTACCATCCGTCACCACAACTTGATTACTGTCCACTTCCTGATGATTTATCTTAGTTAACTTAACGATATCAAATATATTAAGCATGTGGTCTCGCCCTCCGTTAGTTTCTGTCGTTTTCCGCGCCAATAATTAGTTGGTAATAGTTTACCACAATCTCACTGCCTTGCGGGTAGTATCGCATGCTTGGGCTGAGTGCTTTGATAACGATCCCAAATCTTAGCCTGAACTTTGGGCATTGGATATTGACTTAGGTCGCTTGCACGAACCGTCTGACCGGCAAAAAAAGCTAAGTCAGCTGGGGCGACTTGACCTTGTAACAACTGGATGGTCCACTTTTGGTGGGTGAACGTATGCGTCACTGGCCGAACAGCGAGTGGCACTGCAGTCAGGGCCAACTGATACTCTCGTTTAAAATAGGCCACCGTCGCAGTAACTAGTTCAGTTGGCGTATACTCATCTTCTAAATCCAAATCAGTCAACTTAATCAGCGGGACGGTCCATAAATTAGCGAGCATTCCCTGACTACTCCGTTGGGTCAGCAACCAATCTGGCCCCATTTTAGTGACCACCGCCACATAATCAAACGGCTGTGGTCGTGGCTTTTTCGTCCGTACTGGGTATGCCAGTTCTTTGCCATCTAAATAGGCTTGATTGAAGCTTTTTACCGGTGAGTGCGCCGTATCTGGTTGGCGCGCCGTCATGTAACTTGCGCCAAGATCCATGATGGCTTGATTAAAATCCCCCGGCCGCTGACGAGAAATAATTTTGCTAATCGCGGCCTCAAAAATAGCCCGCGTCCCCGGCTTCGTAATATCAGCGTCAATTTCCAGTAGCCGACTAAACACTCGATAGGCATTCCCATCGACCGCTGGCACTGGTTCGTTAAAGGCAATACTGGCAATTGCGCCGGCTGTATAGGGACCGATGCCAACCAAGTCGCTCAGCTCAGCAGCCGTCTGTGGCCACTGACCGTTGTAATCGGCCAATAACTGCCGCGCACAGCGTTGCATATTGCGTACCCGAGAATAATACCCCAACCCCTCCCAGGCCTTTAGCAACCGTTCCTCGGGCGCCTGCGCCAATGCCGTTACAGTTGGAAACCAGGTCATAAAGCGCTGATAGTACGGAATAACCGTTTGAACTTGGGTCTGTTGTAGCATGATTTCTGATACCCAGACATGGTATGGCTCATGATCTTGTCGCCAAGGCAAGTCACGGCCATTTTCGTCATACCAGTCTAACAAGGTCGTTTGAAATGCCTTGATTGTGGCAGGTGACCACTCAATCATTTTGTGTCCTCCTAAAAACGCCACGCACCCAGTTTCCGGGCTCGTGGCGTTACTTTTTATTTTGCTTATTCTAACCGGTCAGCTAAATCAACCAGTGTCTTTTCGTAATGATCAGTGACACTCGCATCTTGAAAATCGGCATTAAAAACCGCCAATGTCATATATTCTGGATACTTCACAATCACCGTTGCTAAACGGTCATTCGATTGTGGATACTTCTGATCTTCATTATTTAAAATGTCCAAACTTGCTTGGTAGCAAACATTTGCTAAAAATAAATAATCGACAAAATAGTTAAAACCTAATTCATTTTTTAATTTAAAATGCGCGTCAGCGTCCACCGTTTCATGAATATTTGTTAAATACTTAGTCACGATTTCTTGATATTGACGCAACAACTCTTGCTTGGCTTCCGCATGTGCTTCGGTTGTCATAAATTTCCCCACCTAACTTAACTCTGTGAGAATTATAACATATGCCGCAACCCCAAATTAATGTTTTGGACGAGGCCAGCCAGTTGTTGATATTGCCATTGGCGTTCAGCAGTTACAGCGGCCGCATCATTCGGCTGCGTTAAATTGATTAATTTGATGCCTTGATCAGCGGCGCGCAACGCATTTTCATCGACATAAGCCGACGCAATCGCCCAGCTGACACATTCCAAAGCAGCTGCACCAATCGAGCTCGTGCTGTCCGCAATCATCGCATCAACCTTGGCACTTGCTTGCCGAACTTGATAGACATTTGCTAAATTAACCTGCCACAATTCATTGGCATCAATCGCTAATCGTAATTTACGATCATACTTCTGATTGTCATCGACATACTGCATCGCCTTTTTCGCGATAATCAACGCCCATTTGGCGAGTTGTTGTTGTGAGAGTTCACCAGTTAACCCTTCGATTTGGGACCGTATTCCAGGGTCATCGTCAATCGATATCTTAGGGTGACTCGGTCTAAAACCTTCCGTCATCACGCATTCCTACTTTCTGCTATTCCTACGACTACTATTCCAAACTATACGCCATCAGGCACTGCCGCTGCTAAACAGGCAACGACTTGCTCAGGGTTATAAAATGACTCCGATAATGCGACTGATGTTACTGCATTGTAACAGAAATTCAGCTGCTTTTGGCAACTAAACCTCAAATCGCAAAAATTCTTCAACTTTGATTTTATGATGACTGAAACTTGGCACATGAAGTTCCGGTTTAAGCGTCAAAAAAAACGGTGTCTAAGCTTCAGCACTCAGGACACCGTTTGACATTAATTATTGAATTTCAATATGGTGCGTGTCAGCCGCAGCCTTCTTAGGCAACGTCAACTTTAACACCCCATCTTCATAGTGGGCTTCAATTTTTGAGGCATCAACATCTGGCAAAGCATATTGACGGCCAAAGCGACCAGTCCGGCGTTCGCTAGCAATGATGTTGCCATCCTTATCGCTGTCATCACTAATACTATCGCGTTTAACCGCAATCGATAAGTTGCCATCGCGATACTTCAAAGCAATGTCATCCTTCTTAATGCCAGGGACATCAACGTGCATCTCATATTGTTCATCGGTTTCTTTGATGTCAGTCTTTAAAACAGCGCTGGAACCAAAGTTACCTGAAAATGAACGTTCCAAACCATTCACTAAATCATCCATCTTAGTCAAATCATTAAACCGATCAAATAAGTCGTTGTGCCAATTCATCATATCGTTAGCCATATCTAAATCACCCTTTCAACTTGATTACAAGTTCTATCCTAATCATTTAATGCATAATTGCAAGAATTTAGCACTCTTAACATTCGAGTGCTAAATTCAAATTTAATCCACTTGATAAACACCCATATCGACCGGAATAACCCGCACCACTTTATGCGGCGTAATTGTCAGGTTCTTGGTCAAACTTTGTAGTGGCCAACGCGATTTTGGTCGATCAGCTAATTCGAGACCAACCAGCATCCGAATGCGATCCAAAATATCAGGAACTGCGTAGGCATTGTCACCTTGGTTAAACGAGGTCTGTAACATATTAATCTCAACTTGTAAGTGCTGATCATGATAACTGAACGTAACCGGCACATAGACTAACTCGGTGGACGAACTGGTTTCTTGCGCAAGCGTTTGATCCAGCGTCGCAATAAAAGTCGTAAATTGATCCATACGAGCCACCCCCATTCGTTGCTAATATTATACAGCGGAGAAACTCAGACGGCTATCTTTATGCTAAAAAACATCAGTGTCTGGCTTTTCGCTAAATTCATGGTTTTCATGATAAATTCCGCCTACCGGGGGCTTCGTTTGGGGCTGGAACGCCATGAACCATTTTTGAGCCAAAGAGCGGTCTCAAAAGCTGGTTTTTGACTAAGCGCGGATAAACCCACCGCGCTAAGTCAAATGCCACGGCTGAGCCCCAAACGAAGCCCCCTCACGGCTAGAGATGTGTATTATTTTGAATTGTCAGTCAGCTAAAAAACCTAGGCAGTTGATGATCGAACTTAATCGACGTTTGCAAACAATCGTATCGGATAGCTACCATTCAAATTTCTTGTCTGAAGGTTGGAAGGTGACTAGTGGCTATCAATTTCATTTTAACAAGGTTTTCAAGTGAAATATTAATCACGAACAGTCAATGAAAATCGCCAAGAAAGTTTAAAACATTGCTAACTGGCACCATTATTTTTAAGAATCAAATCAACTGTTTTTAAGTCTTTTATCCATATAACCATTAGCCTGGCTGAAGGGCGACGCTGATTGCATCGGGTTTTGCAACCATTCCGGGCGAAGGACAAGACCGACCCTCAGGCTTGGCCTGGTCCCTCGTCCGCATGTAATCAGCGACGCCCGGAAGCGACAACGTTGACTTTTTTCATCATCAAAGTACTGGTACAACTGCATTTATTAGTGTTTTTCGTCAAATATCATGAAAGACAGTTTCTCTCTATTTGATGTGTGCTAACGCAAAAAAAGACCAATCACACTAAATGTGGTTGATCTCTTTGGTATGAACGTTAGAAATTAGTTATTAGATAATTTCTTAGCATCTTCATCGATCGTTTCAAAACCGGAAACGCCGTTCTTTTGCTTTGGATGCTTTGCACGTTCTTCTTCAGCTTTTTGAATCATAGCCTTTTTTTGTTCTTTGCTAAGCTTTTGTGCCATGATAATCGCCTCTTTTGTTTTGGAAAACGGATACATTATCCGTTACAAGTTCATTATAGTGCTAAATTCAAAAAGTGGCACACTTTTGCCTAAAAAGTTTTGAACCCTTCGACTTGCATTCTGTAACCATAAGTTTTACAGTTAAGACATTCAGGAGGGATATTATGACAAAAGTACTGATCCTCGGTGCCGCTGGCCAAATCGCCCGGTTAGCCGAACAACAATTTTTAGCAACGAAAGATGTAGAACTCACACTTTACTTACGTAACGCCGAACGGGTCGCTGCGTTAAAGTCAGATCGCGTCAACGTCATTGATGGAGATACGACGGATGTCAACAAGCTGACCCAAGCAATGCAAGGTCAAGATGTGGTTTATGCCAACTTGGCTGGTCAAAATATCAAAGCGCAAGCTGAGAGCGTTTTGAAGGCCATGCATGCGGCCGGCCTCAAACGCCTCATCTGGATTTCAACCTTAGGCATCTATGACGAAGTTCCTGGCAAGTTTGGCCAATGGAACAATGATACCTTAGGCAGTTATTTGACGACCTACTACAGTGCCGCCGAAGTCTTAGAAAATTCTGACTTGGACTATACAATCATTCGCCCAGCTTGGTTAACTAATAAAGATGAAATCGACTATGAAACAACTGGTCGTCACGATGCCTTTAAAGGGACCGAAGTTTCTCGTAAGAGTATCGCTGCGTTAGTCGTTAAACTCGCAGAAACTCCCGGTGAAAGTGTGCGTGAATCACTCGGTGTCAACAAACCAAATACCGATGGCGACAAACCGGCTTGGTATTAATCCAATAATATAATCGAATCAAATTTGCAGCCATTATTTATCATGTAATGGCTGCAAATTTTTTAATTTATTTTTCATTTTTGGCCCTATGAAATCAAGCTTTCAAAATCGAAGTCCTTTCGAGTTGACGCCGCTAAACTCGGGTGTTAAATTGTAGACTCAATTTGAAAAAAACTTGGATTTTCTGATCCAATTTTCAAGGAGGACTTCTAAATGAATTTAAAATGGTTCGTTAAGCAATTTAACGGTCTGACGACTACCCAGTTACACGACATTTACCAATTACGCGCAAAGACGTTCGTTCAAGAACAGGCGCGCAGTTACCAAGATCCCGATAACACGGATTTTGATGCCCGCCACGTGTTTGCTTACGATGGCAACCAGCTAGTGGCTTACGCTCGCATCTATGAACACGATGGTCTCGTCACCTTTGGCCGCATCACGACCGACAGTAGTTACCGCGGTACTGGTCTCGGCAAACAACTCATGAATCACGTCATGGCAATTTTAAAGGTTCATTACACGACCGCGACGATTGAAATTGATGCCCAAACGCAAGTCCAAAAATTTTACGAAAAATTCGGCTTAACCACGCAGGGTGAACCATTCACAGACCTAGGTGCAGAAGTCATTAAAATGCAGGCCCCTGCTCGCGCTCTGGTCCTTGCTTAAACTCAAGTCCAGCTCAGCCATTTGACTAGCCGGACTTTTTTTAATCCCATTGATTAGTTTGTAGCACCTGTTTTAAAGCCGCCAGGTCAGCTTCAACGGTCGGTAAAATCTGTTTAAACCGGCGACTATAAGATGGGTGGTAGAGCGGAAAAATTGAATAGTTGCTTGCCGAGAGTTCAAACGCTTGATCCTGTGTCGACCATTGCCGAATTGGCGCTTGAATCAGCTGGCCGTGCACGGCACTAATTTTCACCTTCGGACCGAGCAGCCGTTGCAAACCGGTATTGCCTAAGGGCACCAACAGTCGATCATGTAATTGTCGGAGTTCCATATCCAACCACGGGGCACTCGCTTCAACTTCAGCCCGGGTTGGTCGCCGATCACTTTTCCGGCCAGTAGCGCCGACTTTAAATGGCCGAGAACGCACGGCACCAGTTAAATAAATCTGATCACGCGTTAAGCTTAGCTCAGCTAACCAGCGATTCAATTCACTGCCGGCCGGCCCTTGAAACGGATGACCAACTTCCGCTTCAACCTTGCCGGGAGCCTCAGAAACCATGACGAGCACCGGTTCTAGTGACCCTTCACCCGGTACATAGCCTTCCAAGCAATCAAATTGTGATAATAAGTCACGTCCTGCCGCTTGTTGTGATGCTGTCAATAATGTTGCCATTCGTGATCCCTCCACTTGTTAACTAATCATTTTACCCCGAACTCATCACGTCAAATTCCAGACGTCAAATCTACAGAGCTTTTGTACCAAATCTACATTTTTTGAAATCAATCACTATTATACCGGCATTTATAGCTCGTTCCAGCATACCGATGACCGCTTGCACGTGATTGTGTAATGTGTCACAATGTCAATTGTAAGCGCTTTACATATACGCTAAATTTCAAAAGTGAGAACTCGATATTATGAAAATTAAAGCAGCCGTTGTTGATCAAGTCAATGATCCATTCGTGATTAAAGATGACATTGATTTATCCGAGATGGGACCAACTGATTTACAAGTCAAATTAGTTGCCAGTGGCATCTGCCATTCCGATGAGGCCATCCGTAAAGGTGACGCCTCATTAGGTTATCCGGTTATTTTAGGCCATGAAGGCTCTGGGATCATTGAAAAAGTTGGTTCTCAGGTGAAAAATTTCGACGTTGGTGACCACATTGTGATGTCCTTCTATGCCAATGGCACCTGCGATAATTGTCTGAAAGGTACGCCAACGAAATGCCGAAACTACGCCGATTATAATCTCAGTGGCACCCGTCCCGATGGTAGTGATCATTTCCAAGAAAATGGTCACCACGTCAGCGACATGTTCGACCAATCCTCGTTCACAACTCACACCGTTGTCGACCAACGTAACGCCGTGAAAGTTGATAAGGACTTAGATTTGCGGCGACTTGGACCGCTTGGCTGTGGCTATGTCACTGGTAGTGGCACTGTTTTAAACAGCTTACAACCTCGGCCCGGTCAAACCATCGCGGTCTTCGGAACTGGTGCGGTCGGTTTAGCCGCAATGATGGCTGGTAAGATTTCTGGTTGTACCGAAGTCATTGCCGTCGATATTGTCGATTCTCGCTTAGCGTTAGCCAAAGAACTTGGCGCAACCCACACCATCAATAGTAAAACCGAAGATCCTGTCGCAGCCATTAAAAAATTAACTAACGGCTACGGCGTTGACTTTACGGTTGATACCACCGGTGTGGAACCAGTCATGATTTCAGCCATTCATGCCTTGGCACAAGGTGGGACGGCCGCATTAATCGCTGTCACTGCCAAAAACATTACGATCAGCTCATGGAATGACCTCTGTGTTGATGATAAAAAAGTCATCGGCGTTAATATGGGCGATTCAATCCCACAAGTTGATGTTCCTCGCCTAATCGACTTTTACAAGCACGGCATGTTCCCATTTGAAAAGACTGAAAAGTTCTACAAATTTGATCAAATTAACGAAGCAAACGCCGATTCTGTCAGCGGTAAGACCATCAAACCAGTTTTGATTATTGATGAAGACTACCAACCAGAAGCCTAAAGCACGCTAGCCTTAGTCGTTAACGAATCAGCAAGAAAACTCCTTGTTTTTCCAAGCAACAGCGCAAACAACGCCGACACAATTTTATGTGTCGGCGTTGTTTGATCGTGCCTGTCTAAAAGTTGCAAGTACAAAAGGAAACGTAAACCGGACCATATCAGTAACAGTCGCGCCTATACTAAACTCGTGGTGAGCGCTCCGCTAAGCTTAATAGCTGGAGGTTGGGACTGATAACATCGGTCGTGATGGTGGCGTTACATCGGCTGCTTTTTGCCGACGTTACCCCACGGACGGGCCGGGACACTTGCGATTTGTGCAAGGGTTTCCGGGCGAGGCCCAAGACGTGCTTGGCTTGGGCCGGTCCCACGACCGCATGTTATCAATCCCAACCGGAAGTGAGGCTGTTGATACGATAAGGCTTAATTGTCTGGCTTAATCTAAATTCGGATCGCTGCGGAAACGTTGCAAAATGTAAATTGCGAAGACGACCAGCACGGAACCGATAATCTCAATAAAGCTTACTTTCAACCCTAAGAAAATAATACTCAGAATAAAGGTGACGACCGGTTGAACCGCATCCACGATACTCACTACCGCGGATGGTGCAAATTGGAGACTATGTAACAAGGATAGAAAGGCAAAAATTGTCCCAATTAAGACGATTGCCCCAATTGACAGCACTAAACTCGGCGTGATTTTGGGTGCGCCGCGCCAAAGCGGGTGATATAAGTTAAAGAGGACTCCCGCAATCAACGTCCCCCACCCTAGAATGACGACCGGTGAATTTTCGGAGACGATTTTACGTGGCAAGACCACGTATAACGCCGCCGTTACCCCGGACAAGACACCCCAAACGAGTGCATCCATCGGAATCGCCAATTCATGAATATTTCCACGCGTAATGGCTAAGAAGACGCCCAATAATGACACGCCAAAGGCAATCATATCCGTTCGCAACGGCCATTCACGTTTGAAGGCTAAAGTTCCTAACACAATAAATAGCGGACTTAAATATTGCAAAATCGTGGCAGCGGCCGCCGTCCCTTTTTCGATACTGACGTAAAAGGTGTACATGTTCGCCATCAATCCCAAGGTCGCATAAGCCACCAGTTGGCCGACAGACGCCCAGGAATGGAACACTTTAAAAATACCACGGCCTTGTTGCACCGCACCAATTGCAAGTAAAATCACCCCAGCAGATAAGGTCCGGACTGATAAGAACCAGTCAGCAGGAATCGCCTGATTTTGTGAGACAAATTGCATCACCGTACCGGAAATTCCCCATAACGTCGATGCCAACATTGCCCACATGATACCTTGCATATAGCGACTTCTAGTTTTTGTTTTCAATTCTCATTTACCCCAATTAATCAATTAATGGCAATATTATACCGGGGCTTGATTAAAACTCACTGAAAATTTGTCGCGAATTTTCAATAAAAAACAATGGACTCGAGCAAAAACGCCGAATCCATTTCATTAGTCATTTGATATTGATATTTTAAAATAATGTCCCGATATAGTAGTGAATAAACATGGTAATAATACCGACAATCACATTTCGCGTCACCGCTGTCTTAACGTTACCTTTGCCCAGCACGGCTGACAAATAACCCGTTAATGCCACTGACAATGACACGGCAACGATCGTCCCAGGCCATTTGAGTGCCGTGGGTAAAAACGTCATGGCGACCAATGGAAAGACCCCGCCTGCCGAAGCCGAAAATAAGGAAGAAAAGGCCGCATCCCACGGATTCATATAATGGCCTAACTTCATATCGTATTTGATACTGACCATTGTCTCTAGTGGTTTCTTGGCCAATAAATCTTTACCAATCGCAACCGCGGTTGCTTCTGTTACGCCTAGCGTCATATAGTGTCGCTTAACGGCTGCGAGTTCATCATCAAAATTCGTCTTTAACAATTGCCGTTCCTTTTCAACGACTGCTTTTTCAGTATCCTTTTGGGTGCTAACTGAAGCATACTCACCTGAAGCCATTGAAAAAGCACACGCCAATAAATCAGATAGCCCGGCGATAAATATCGTAAATTGATTGCTCGTTGCCGCCGCAACACTGAAT
Organism: Lactiplantibacillus pingfangensis; assembly: GCF_005404945.1. Lineage (GTDB taxonomy): Bacteria > Bacillota > Bacilli > Lactobacillales > Lactobacillaceae > Lactiplantibacillus > Lactiplantibacillus pingfangensis. Next base: position 30,744 of record NZ_BJDG01000018.1, read on the forward strand.
AACACCCCAACGACCGTTAAAATACCGTCATTCGACCCTAGCACGCCGGCCCGTAAAGTATTCAGTTTTTCGTCCATCGTTTTAGTTTTATCATTGGACTTTGTTTTTGACATCATCATCTGCCAACTCCCCCTTAATTCTCGCTATGCAAATAAGTGACCAATGAAATACGTCACTAGCATCGTCAACAATCCCGCAACAACATTACGGAAAACGCTGTGCTTCCGGTCGGCATTCCCTAAAACTGCCGCAGAATAACCAGTAATTGCTAACGCAATTGCGACCGCAACGACCGTCGCTAAGACTTTGATGCGTGCCGGGAAAAAGGTAATTGAGACTAACGGTAAAATTGACCCGGTTGGGAATGAAATCATTGACGCAATCCCTGCTGCATAGGGACTAATAAATTCACTCGGATTAAATCCATAACGTTCACGAACCGTTGTCACCAGGGCATCATCTTGCATCATTTCCTTAGTTGCCTGTTGCGCTAATGGCGCACTAATCCCCTGATCGACATACTTTTGCATGACCATCTTGCTTTCATGCTCATAATCCGTTTCTAAAGCGGCTTTCTGACGTTTAATGGCCATTTTTTGAGCATCTTTTTGCGTATTAACCGAGACATATTCGCCCATCGCCATCGAAATTGTTCCGGCTAACATCCCCGCCAAGCCTGAAATCAAAATTGAATAACTATTGGTGGTTGCTCCGGCGACCCCGACAACAATCCCTGCGACAGAAAGAATACCATCATTGGCACCCATCACACTCGCCCGTAAAACGTTAACGCGTTGCGCTAAAGTCCTTTTTTGTTTCATTTGTTACAACCCCCATTAGCTACTTTATAATCATTATCACCTAGTAGATGTTATTCCTTTTTGTTTAAAAATGCAAGCTGTTTCGGCATAAAAAGTTATGTATCCCTAAATTCAATCCAAGTGTACCATTAATTTCATTGTTTTGTTAAATTAACTAAAACTTGATTGACCTAAAGCTGTGCGATCAATCACGACTGATCACTAGGAAACCGACTAATTTAGACACAAAAAAGCGCCTAACCCTAATCAGTTAGACGTTCTTGATTAATTGACTGCATTAAATTGTTGGGTAGTAGCTAACGCAAATTCAGTTGGTTCGGCTGCTGTCATTAGGTCTTCCGTCAACGCAACCCGGGTGATCGTTTGATCATTATATGGTTGCATATAAAATGCTGGTTCAGCCATACTCATATATGACCGATATTGCGTATAATCCGCAGAACCATCTGACTTAATTTTGACCCCTTTAGGAATTTCAACCGAATTTAACATGTGTGATAAGGCATTCACCGCATCACCATCAGTCTCAACCTCATCCGTATGTTCACGGTTAAAGACCGTCCGAATGAAACGTGAAGGTGAGGTGTAGTCCCCAGGCATGCCTAAGGCGCCAGTTCCTGGGCCAAAAGCATTCACCGTTAACTCACCATATTGCCGATTAACGGCATGTGGTTCTGGTTGGAGTTCCACGTAATTGCTCAAGTTTTTTAAATGCCAATCAAAGTCGGGTGAATTGGTCATGACACCAACCGGATTCTTCATATAATGCATGCCATCAGCTTCTTGTTCCAAAACATAGGTCTCGCCTTGGCGATCGCTGATAATCCAGTGTAATGGCACGACGATATTCAACAACGGTGCGGCAGATTCGGTAATCGTTAAGTCCGCGAGCCGGTCAGCCAGTTCAGCGGTGTTCTTAACATTACCTAAAATCCACATAATGACTTCATGTGGCGCCAAGTTGATTTGACCATCAACCGGTTCCATGGCGTAGTGCGCCTGCCCGGCAAAATACAACGCTGCAGCACTGACACCATATTCATTAACCCCATCGACTAGAATATAGCCGTTCAAATCACGCCCAGTTCCCGCAAAACTGTATGGCGTGTCAAAGCCTGTCGGATTCGAGACACTCGTAAAGTGGTGTTGTCGAGGAATTACCACCGGTCGACCACCGAGTTCAAAGGCAAAATCCATTGTCCGGGCTAAGAATTGATCACCACCCGTTGTTTGATACGTTAAACTTGTACACATGGGACTCACTTCCTTGATTTCAATACTATTATTTTAGCACCTAAATCAAGGAGACACACGCATTTGCAACAATTAATTTACGGTCATCAGTTTAATCTTTAATATGCAAGGTCATCGCGTTAATTGCCACGACCACCGTGCTTAAGGCCATCACAGCCGCGCCGACCATTGGGTTTAGAATGAAGCCGATTGGGGCTAAAACACCGGCTGCCAATGGAATCGTGATGACGTTATAACCAGCTCCCCACCAGAGGTTTTGGGTCATCTTCCGGGTGGTTTGCCGTGCTAATTCAAGGAATTCGACCACATCGTTAGGATTACTCTTAACTAAGACAACGTCCGCTGAATCAATCGCAACATCCGTCCCAGAACCAATTGCGACCCCAATTTCAGCACTCGCCAAGCTAGGCGCATCGTTGACACCATCACCAATCATCATGACATGACTGCCATCACTTTGATACTGTTTAACTAACTTAGCTTTATCTTCAGGTAACAGGCTGGCATGAACTTCAGTGATCCCAAGTTGTTTCGCAACGACTTGCGCACTCTTTTCATTGTCACCAGTTAACATCACTGGGGTAATTTTTTGCGCCTTGAGACTATCAATTAAATTCTTGGATTCTGGCTTGATCTGATCCCCTTGGGCGACATAACCCAGAACTTGTTGATCTTGAACTAAGAAACTGACGGAATTACCGGCTGAAGCCAAACGATTGAAGGCTGCCACATCATAAGCCAACTTTTGTTTGTCTAAATAAGCCGCTGACACGATTTCATACGTTTGACCGTTAACCGTGCCACTCAGCCCAACCCCGGTAATTTGATGACCGTCCGTGGCTTCTGGAACGGTTAAACTTTGCGCTTTAGCGGCCTTTAAAATGCCGACTGCTAAAGGATGACTCGAACCATTTTCCAAACTTGCCATAATCGTTAAAACGTCTTCCGCCTGATAGTTTGCGTCCAAATTTTGGTATTCAGCGACTTTAAAGTTCCCAGCCGTTAAGGTCCCGGTTTTATCCATTAAAGCGTAGTTCAACTTCTTCACTTGTTCCATTGAATCCCGGTTCCGAATGAGTAAACCGTGGCTGGCCGCAATCGCGGTACTACGCGCAACGACCAATGGCACTGCTAAACCAAGTGCATGTGGGCAGGCAATGACTAAGACAGTGACCGCAATGGAGAGGGCCAACGCCAAATTACCAACCAACATCCAAACGATAAAGGCAACAATCGCAACCGTTAAAGCCGCATAGAACAATAGACCGGCGACACGATCAGCCATATTTTCTTGTTCCGACTTGGCAGCTTGTGCATCGGTGACTAATTTCATCACTTGTGCTAAATAACCCGTTTCACCAGTCCCAGTGACCCGCATTTCAAAAGTTCCTTCGCCGTTAACTGACCCACCAACGACTTTGCCATCTGGACCTTTTTCAACCAAACGTGCTTCACCAGTAACCATGGATTCGTTAACTGACGTATTCCCACTAACAATGACACCATCGGCCGGAATCTTTTCACCAGCGCGAACCTGAATATGATCTTCTTCAACTAATTCTGAAACATCAACATCTTTCGTTTCACCGTTGACGACTTTGTGGGCAGAACTTGGTAATAATTTGGCTAAATTATCTACCGCAGATCCGGCATTCATGACCGTATCCATTTCAATCCAGTGCCCTAACAACATGATGTCGATCAACGTTGACAGTTCCCAGAAGAAGTCAGTGACTTGTGGCGTCACATTTAAGACATTATTCGCAATCACCGCGTAAATACTGTAGACGAATGCGACACCAATGCCCATTGCGATCAAGGTCATCATCGCCGGCTTCTTGTTGGCTAGTTCAGCTTTCGCGCCGCTGAAGAATGGTTGCCCGCCATAGATGAAGACGATCGTCCCAATGACCGCGACCAAGTAATCCGACCATGGATGAAAAATTAATTGGAATGGCAATTTCATGCCCATCATCGGGCTCATCAAGATAATCGGTAACGTTAAAATTAAGGAAACCCAGAACTTCCGTTTCAAATTCCCCATATGCATCATTTGCCCGCCACCCATATCCATGTCCATATCAGACATATCCATCTTGCTCATGTTCTTCTCTGGCGTCGTCTTTGGCATGTCGTTCATTTCTGCTTTATTCATACTAACAACCTCCCCAACTTTCTAACTCATATCGTTTACATTTGTAATTCATGACTAAAGTTTACAATCGTAAACGATAAAAGTCAAGTCATTAGGTCATAAAAATTTAAATTAATTATGGCATCATCTGACAAGAACCGCTAAATCGGTAACGGATACGTCTAACTAACAAATAATGTGCGTAGACTAGTGCCGCTATAATGCAAATTACGTCGTTGCTATCTACCAGTATTGATTACGTCCATCCAGATGAAAAACCAGCAGGCCAAGTTGAAAACTGCATGATAATCAGATGAATTATAGTATTTCATCTGACAACCATAGAGGGAACATAACAAACCTAGCTATGGACTTTTTTGGAGGACAAAAAAGCCACGATAGATCACCTATCGCAGCTTCTTTCAACTTCAATTTAGTTAGCTTTCACGCCTTCGCTGGCATCTGCGTCAGTTTCAGCTTGTAGCTTAGCTTGTTCTTGTTTGTAAAGAATTGCATCTTGTTTGCGGGCAAATGGCCAGTAAACGAAGAATGATAAGACGATCATCCCAGCTTGCCAAACAGCGGTACGCCAGTCACCAACAAGTAACCCTGAAATAATTGGCGGCGTGGTCCAAGGCACCATTGGTCCACGGAAGTATGGGATAACCCCAAACTTGATGGCCAAATAAGTGGCACCCATTGAAATCGCTGGCATCAAGATAAATGGTGCGGCCAATAATGGGTTCATAACAATTGGTGTCCCAAAGAGGACAGGTTCGTTAATATTGAAGACCCCAGTCCCAATACCTAAACGACCAATTGATTTCATCTGTTGTGACTTTGCAAAGAAGACCATGAAGACAACCAACCCAAAGGTCATCCCAGAACCAGTAACCGTCCCGAATTGATCAAGTAATGATTGGGTAACAATGTGGCCACCGTTAGTTGCAGAAGCAATGTGACCAGCAGCAGTAATCTTAGCGTTAGCTAAAGAGTTTGCTTGCAATAATGGTCCCATGATCCCGCCAATAATAACGGCACCGTGAACACCGAAGAACCAGAATAATGGAATGAGTAACGCAATAATTAACATCCCACCAAAGGTATCAGTCAATCCTTGTAATGGTGTTTGAACAACTTTGTAAATAAATTCAATGAAAGTGGTCTTGCCGAAGACGTCGAATAAACCGTAGACGACTAACCAACCAACAGTAATTGCGGTCGCTGGAATTAAAGCCGTAAATGAACCGGCAACAGCGGCTGGAACTTGTTCTGGCAATTTGATCCGGATATCGCGCTTTAAGAACCACGAATAAATCCAACCAGTGATTAAACCGATAATAATAGCTGCAATCATGCCTTGGCCGCCTAACCAAGTCCGGTCGATCATTTGAACTTGTGGCGCTTGAGCTGCGGTAACTGCAATTTTGCCATTAATCATAATGGCAGTTGTAGGCCGCTGAATAATTAAGAAACTGACTAATGCGGTTAAACCTGCTGGCAATGGATCAAAACCATCATCTTTAACCCAGACGTACGCAATCCCTGAAACAGCAAAGATTGACATAACCCCAAATGACGCATTGTAGATCTGCATACAAATCGCTGATAATCCAGTCTTGGTCATCCACGCTGCCCATGAAGCAACTGGCAACTGGGCTAAGATCAAGAACACTGAGCCAATCATGATAAATGGTAAGGTGAAAAGCATCCCATTTTTCAGAGCAGTGATGGCTTTGGTGTTTACGAACTTCATTATTGGTGGCAAGATTTTGTTATTCATAAAATCGCCCATAATTGAACACCCCTCCGTACTATAATTGCAAATCAATTGCGAATCCTGACTGGCCAGTCGGTTGCTGTATCCGCTTTCATTTACAACTATAACGGACGCCATTAGCTTTGAACAGGTCTAACGGCGTTAAAAAAACAGGTGCTATAAATATAACCTGTCACAAAGAAATAACTGGTTACATTTTAGGGCAGACGTCCCTATTTATCAGCGTTCTCACGCCGGGCTGCTTGAATTTTATGTGTCTTGTGCATAATTTGTTCCATTGTTAAGACAACTGGCACTTGGGTCGTCAAATCCACATCATCGTTGATCACATCACGAACCTCATGCGCATTATACGCAATGTTGACATCCGATAGCCGGGCTAAAGTGGAAATCGCTGTGTTCGTAATTGACACCACTTTGGCCCCTAATTCATGATAAAACTGGGCTTGTTTCAAAACCTGTTCCCGTTCACCAGAAACCGAAACATCGACGAGCACGACATTTTCTGCATGCCGGATTCCTGCGGGTTGCGGTTGAAAAGGATCAATAATTGATAACGTATACAAGCCGAGGTTCGCCAACAACCGGGCGCCATATTGGGCAAAGGTCGCACTCGTCCCAATCCCGAAAAATAAGATCAGATCAGCATCAACCATCAACTCCGCCACTTGTTGCACATGGTCTTGATAAGTTTGATCATTGAAGCGGCTCAAAAATTCATTAACGGAATCCACAACCCGTGTCATTTTAGGTTGTTCGAGCTTTTGATGTGCTAAATCACGTTTAAGGACATATTTTAATTCCATGAACCCGTCCAGCCCAACTTTATTGCAAAAACGTAAAACGGTCGTTGTCGACACATGACTCTGGTTAGCTAACTCGCGAATCGTCATATTGATCACAGCGCTTTTATTTTGAATAATGTAATCATACACAGTCAACTCTAACCGGTTTAAGCTCTCAATCTCTTGATAATTAAACACTGTCCTCTCTCCCTTCTGACTAACTACAATCATACCATTTTAAGCGCTTTATTATTGGCCAAAAAAATAGTCTGCAACGCTTGTAACTCAAGCCATCGCAAACTATTTACTTTCGTTGCTTGCTAGCATTTCACGCCGCCCGGTAAGCAGTCACAATCGACTTCTTCTGGCGCAGTCTTGGCTTTTTCCGCTAAGACTGTTTGTAAGCTAGCAATATCATTTTGACTAAGCGTTAACTTATCAACTAAATCGGTCAACGTCTGACCCACACGCATCTGACAAAGGTGACCAAACAAGGTTGTCACGGCTTCATCCATTGAGGGTTGCTCATCAACCGTTGGATAGTAAATAAACGCGCGCCCATTTTTCTCGGCGCGTAAGGCGCCCTTTTTAATCAACCGACCTAATAAAGTCTTAACAGTTGCCGTTTTCCAGCCCATCTTCTCAGCCATGATTTCGGCCATTTGACTACTCGTCACGCTACCTAGTGTCCAAGTCACCCGCATGACTTCCCATTCAGCATCACTAATCTCTAATTGTGTTTGTGCTTCCATTTGATTAGCCACCTTTCAATCCGTCTTTTTTACTAGCAGCAGTCTATTGCACTAATCATGTTTTACACAGTTTACATCCGTAAACAAAAGATTGCAATTAATTGTCTCTTTCATCATAGCCCCAATCTTGTCAGAACTAAATCTTTTTTACAATCATTCAAGTAATTTTATGATCTTAATTTCACATAGCGCTATACGACACTATAGCGTTTTTTAACCAAAATTACCGCAACTAAAAAGACCTGACCATTATGATCAGATCTTCTAAACTGCTTAATGTCGCCGACGATAACCCGCAACACCTAGAATCGCTAACAAGCCCATTCCAACTGCGACTAGCCCAGAAGTTGCTTTCGTCTCGTTAGTTCTTGGCAAATTACGGTTGGTTGTGTGCGTTGTGCCTGAACGCAATGTGCTTGCCGGATTAGTTGCCGCTAGTTCGGGCAACGTCTTAGCCGGTTGTTGGCTATTACCCGTGCTCAGCTGATCATCGGTAACACCGGGTTGACTGCCAACATTGCCTGGATCAACCGTCCCACCACCATTACCTTCGTTAATATGATCACCGTTGCCATTATCACCAGGTTCGGTCGTCTCAGCACTAACTGTGATTGTAGCGTTGGCCGTAAACACATTCCCGGCGACATCCGTGTACTGGTAAGTGACCTGATAACGCCCGGCTTTGGTCGTGTCAACTTTACCAGTGACGACTAAATCTTTAATCGAAAGCACGTTGCCGGTGGCATCCTTGGCAAGGGTTACATTATCGGCTGCGGACCAATCCGCACCAACCTTTAACTGACTATCCTTAGCCTGAACCGTTGCCTGACTCGCAACGACATGCACCGTCACCGTCTTGGTGGCCTGATTCCCATCAGTTCCAGTAATCGTATAAGTAATCGCATAATCACCGGGCTTAGTCGTATTAACCTCGCCAGTGACTTGGACATCCTTGATGCTTAAGGATTGGCCGTCTGCATCGGTGGCACCGACAAAGTTATCGGCCGCAGACCAAGTCGTCTTCGGACCAGCAATCACCGTTGTGTCTTTAGCGTCAATTGTCACCTTACTAGCAACGACATGAATCACGGCATCAAATTTCTGAATATTACCTTCGCTGTCCGTGTAGCTCAGGGTAATGGTCTGATCGCCAACTTCCGTTAAATCTGGCGTTTGGTCGGCTTTGATGGCTAGCGTACTCAAGTCTGTAACTGAGTTGCCATCAAAGTCCGTCGCATTAATCACACTATCCGTCCACGACCATTTAGCTGTTGGACTCGCAACGATCGTCACTGGCTTCGTTTCCAGCTTAGCTTGCGTGGCAATGACCGTTACCGGCGCGGTGGTCGTCACAACATTGCCGTATTTATCCGTATACGATAAAGTCACGGTTTGTTCACCAGCTGTGGTCAAATCCAACCCGGTTGCCGTTACGGTTGCCAATTCGTCAGCAGTCAACGGCTGACCGTCAGCCCCTACAGATTTGGCTTGGTCAATCGCTTGACTCACGTTCCAAGCGGCATTCGGGCCCATTTTGACCGAAGAAGCTTGGCCAACTAATTTGGCTTGACTCGCTGATACAGTCACGATTGATGTCGCTTGGGTTTCAACCCCGTTCGCATCCGTATATGTCAGTAAGACGGTATACGTTTTATTTGGGATCGACGCATCAATCGTTGTCACAGTCGAATCACCATTAATACTCGTGACTTTGACTAAGCTATTCACATCAGCAGTCGTCAAATCTAGCTCGTTACCATCACCATCGATGATCTTCGTGATACTATCCTTGGCCAACCACTGGCTATTTGGTCCAGCCACTAATGTTACGTCCTTGGCAGTCAGTGCCGCACTAGACGCAGGCGACCAAATATAAGTGGTGGTGGCGGTTGGCACCGTCGTACCAGTATATAAAGCGACCAACTCAGAGCTCGTGTAAGCTGGATCAGTCGCGGTAGTAGCCGCCTTATTTTGCCAAGTTCCTGCCGAAGTTGGCACATCCGGCAGATTGACGCCTGCCAATAAGCGCGTATTTGCCCCCAGCGTCAGTTCTCTCAAACTTGTCGTATCCGCAAAGACTCCCTTGAAACTCGACGGACTGCTAATATTCCGCAAATCCCAACTTGAGATGTCTAGCGTTTTAAGCTGGCTATCACCTGAGAAGAGATTGGCGATTTGGGTTGCCGTACTCGTATCCCAGCCCGACACGTTCAACGACCTCAGGTTCGCGCAACCGAGAAACATCCCACCGAGTGAAACGTTCGTGCCACTGGCGATATTCCGGCCAACTTGCCACTTGCTTAAATCTAAGGTCGTGATCCCTAAGCCATTAAATAAATTATCAAAATTAGCGACTTTGCTGACATCCCAATTTTCAACTGGGAGTTTCGCCGTATCAGTGACTAAACTACTCGAAAATAGTGATGTCATATCAGTCACGTTGCCTGTCTTCCAGCTCGCGACTCCCGTGTAATCTGTAATTTTAGTATTTGTAAACAAGTAACTCATATTAGTTGCCTGGCTCGTGTCAATCAGATCCAAGCCTTCAATACTACTGATCTTTTTGCTATACGTTCCTCGCTGTGAGAAGACCGATGAAAAATCACTGCCGGCAACAATTGGCCCGTCAATGACAACTTTAGTAATCGTTCCCCGTTGGTTGTACCAGGAGTCAGTCGCCGCTGCCGTAATGTTCGCGACATTACCCGCATGAATGGTCAAAACACCGGTACTGTCAATCGTCCACTCACTGCCACCAGGAATCGTTAATGTTCCAGAAGCGGTGATCGTCGGATCTGCTCGAACTAAGCTCGCACGAGTGGCTGCTTGCGAGGTTGCCGGAGCGGTTGACCCATTTGTCGTTGATTCAACTGTTTCGGAAACGCTTTCATTTGTTGGCGCTGTCACTTTAGACACGTTCTGCGTTTCATTTGAGGTCACAACTTTTTCAGGTTGCTTGGTCGTTGTCTCAGAAGTTCCTGGCACGACCGGTTCAGCTGTTACTTTGGCAGTAGGTGTTTCAGTCAATGCCGCCCGCTGTTGGGTTTGTGCTGCTGTTTTCACGGTAGTTGGTTGACCGGCATTTTTTGCTGGTTCGACACTAGCTTGATCGATCTTTGTAGCGCTTTCATTTTGGCTATTAGTTTCAGCCGTTGGTTGACTCGTTGTCCTATTTTTCAACGTGACGGCAGCTTGGTTGCTGTTGCTCGTGACAGTTGTCTTACTGGTAGTTGCTGCGGGATTAGTTGGCGTATCGGTCGCAGCCTGACCGGCAATGGTACCAAAATTTATCGTCGCTAAAGTTATCCCTGCAAACACCCAAAACCGACCCTTTTTATACATTTTATATGTGGTTCTAGCGTTCTGATTATTTTTCATGTTCATTCTCCCCATTAAAATGACATTCAGACAGTGTTCTTTCCCAGTGATGCTGATCAACAAACAGATTCATTAACGTCCAGAAATGACTAGTTTTCAGAAACAAACACGATTGTGGCACAGCTGCTTGTTAGTCAGGTTAATTAATAACGACATAGATAAATAACCGGCTTATCTATAATTAATGTATCATAAATCGTTCAAACAAATCAACCGGTTTGACTAAAATTTTCCGCATAAAAAAAGAGCGATAAATCGCTCTTTTTACGTCGCTTTAATTATGCCGGCGCTTACGCCCTAGGCCAATAAACCCAACTAGGCTAGTTAACGCTAATAAGACGCTGCCTAGTACTGGCTTGGTTGCTGAATCGTTTTCATCGGTTTGTGGTAACTTTGTCGTTGCCGGTGTTGCGGTCGCAACTGGCGTCAATTGTGCTTTAGCTGACACACCAGCTTGCACAGTCGCTGTTGTCATTAACTTCACAGGCTGTGTTGCAGGATCAGTAGTCTGAATCTGATCAGCATTAGTAGTGATTTGATCGGATTCAGGTACAGTCACTGTCGGCTTAGTGCTTGGATCAACAGGATCAGCCGGGTCGCTTGGATCTGTCGGATCAGTTGGATCAATCTGATCGCCATCCCCATCAGTCTCGTCAGTATCCGGTGTCGTTGCCGCAGCGACCACCGTTACTTGGGCAGTCGCGGTGAAGACGTTCCCCGCGGCATCCGTATAGTGGTACGTCACTGGGTAAGTACCTGGAATAGCGGTATTGACGTCACCATCAACTTGAATCGCTTTCAAGTCGACTGGTTGACCGGTCGCATCCAACGCACTATCAAGATTATCAGCAGCAGACCAGGCCACATTGTCACCAGCCGTGAGGGTTGAATCTTTAGCTTTTAATGCGGCCTGTGACGCCTTGACCGTGATTGTCGCCGTTTTATTAATTGTGTTGCCGGCCGCATCCGTGTACTGATACGTTACGGTGTACACATTTGGCGTGGTGGGCTCAACTTGACCGCTAACTTGCACGTCAGCTAGTGTACCCGCATTGCCGTCAGCATCTTTAACACTGACGAAATTGTCTTGCGCTTGCCAAGCTGATGTTTTTGGACCAGCGATTAAGTCAGTATCCGTAACTTGCAAATCAGCTTTAGTTTCAACAACATGAACCGTCACATCAGCCGCATGAGTCACGCCAAGACTGTCTGTATAACTCACCTTAACGACCTGATCACCAGCCGTATCAAGGTTCAATTGACTCGTATCCGCGACTAATTTACCATTAGCGATCGCATCAGCCACTGAAGTGTCTTGGCCGTCAACCGTCGTTAGTTCGTTAACTGCGGCGGCCAAATCAAATTGTGCCTTCGGACCAGCGATAACTGTCACTGGTGCGGTGGTAACTGCGGCTTGATTTGCCACCACGTGGATCGTCGTTGAATAATGATGCATGGTGCCGACACTATCCGTATAAGTCAGCGCAATTGGATAATCACCAGCTTGACTTAAATCCGGTTGCGAACTAGCAGTAATGTTCAAGCCAGTCAAATCAGTAATCGGTTGACCATTAACATCCGTCGCGGCTGAGACCACCGTTAGCGGATTCCAACTAGTTTGACTGCCAGCAACAATCGTTTGATCTGGCGCAACCGTCAAACTGGCTTTACTTTCAAGTACATGCACAACGGCACTCGCTTGTTGTGTATAGCCGTAGCTATCTGTGTATGAGAAGACCACCGTATAATCACGATCGCCCAGTCCCGGCGTATGCACATCAATCTTATGCACATTAGTATCCCCGTTTACGCTGTAAATCGTGACCCAGGGACTAATGTCGGCATTGGTTAATAAGTCAGTCCCATCACCATCTACTAGTTCGGACAGACTTTGCTTTCGTCCCCAACCAACATTAGGGCCGGCAACGATAGTTAAATCTTGCGTTGCAATTTGTGAACGAACTGCCGGTGACCAAATATAAGTCATCGTTCCAGCCGGATTAGCATCGCCTTGATATAGCGCCATTAACGCGGTACTCGTATAAGTCGGACCACCATCTGTACTTTGCCAAGTACCTTCCGGCGTTGGCACATTGGTTAGATCAACACCAACGAACCGGTCTAACAAAACTTTATCAAAAGTCATCAACCGGGTTGTGGCATTAACGGTAATCTTTTGTAAGTTCGGGGTTGTTTGGAACATATGTGCCACATCAGTCAAATTACTCATATCAAACATTGAAATATCAATCGTTTTGATTGGGAGGTTGGCGAACATCAACCCCATCTTAGTTGCTTTACTCGTATTGAAATGATTGATCAGATCCTGAATGGTCGCCTCAGACATCGCGGCACCATTAAACATGCCTGAAAAATTAGTTACTGCGGCAGTTGTCCAACCCGCAACAGTCGGATCAGTCGTCCAATCCCCGATTTGTAAGCCAGTCGTTAAGGATTTTGTATTCCCAAACAATTGACTCATATTGTCTACGGTTTTAGTATCCCAGCCGCGAAGATCCAATGAGGTCAGACCCGTATCATTCAGAAACATCCCGCCCATATGAACCGTCTGGGTCGTATTAATTTTCCAACTCGTTAAATCCAGAGACTTTAATTGAGCACTACTACCAAACATTCCCGTAAATTCAGTGACGTTGCTAACATCCCAATAAGTCTGGCCGGTCGTCGGATCAACCGTCGTTGCAATTGGCAGTTCAGACGCACTAACCGTATTAAACATGTCTAAAAAGCTAGTCGCTTTGCTTGTTTGCCATTTGGTAATCCCGGAGAAATCAGTAACTTGATCACCAGCGAATAGATAGCCAAAATCGGTGGTATTTGACACATCCAAATTTTCCAAGCCATCAATTTCTGTCAGCGGATCATTGCCGCCCCAGTCATTCGCGTTCTTGAAAAATAGATAACTAATTGAATCACCGGCAATGACATTCGGTTCAATGACCACTTTAGTAATCCGTGACCGCAAAATGCGACTTGGATTATCTGATGAGTATAATTGCGTACTTTCCCACGGCGCGCCACCAGTACCAAGCGTACCGGAACCGATCGTTAAAACGCCATCGCTAGTAACCGTCCAGGCACTCGTTCCCCAAACACCACTACCAATAGTCACGGCATCCGCTTTGACTAAACTGGCGCGTGACAACTTATTTTCTTGCACCGCCGCGGCAGCTACGGCCGTCGTCGTTAATTGTTTGAGATTGCTGACAACCGCTGCTTGAGACAACTGATCAGTGGTCTCAGTGGTCAAATTAGTGGTAGCCGTGCCAACCTCATCAGTGGTAACTGAATCTGTTGTCGCTTGATCAGACGCTGACGTTGTGGTCGCAGCATCGGCGGCTGTTTCCAGCGTCGTTGCGGCTGCTGAGGTCGTCGTGTCAGAACTCATTACTTGGTTGTTTGTCTCAATTGTTTTGTTGCTGTCGTTAACTATTTTGTTAGCATTGGCCGCCGTAGTCGTTGACGTACTTGCATTACTAGTCGCGCTTACTGCACTCGCCGAAGAACTGGCAGCTGACGCCGTTGCTGTAGTCGCTGTATCTGCTTTTGATGAGCTGGTCGATTCGGCTGTAGTCGTCACCGTTTCAGAAGCTTGTGAAGCTGTCGTAGTGGTGGTGGCATCAGTTGAACTGGTGCTAGTGCTGCTCGATAACGCCACTTGTGACTGGCTGATAGCACTCGCCTTAGTTGACTCACTGGTTGTTGTCGCTGAACTTGACTGTTCAGTTGTGTCCGCACGGCTCGTCAGAGTGTTCAAATTAATTGTGACAACGGCCATCCCGGCGAAAATCCAGAAACGCCCTTTTTTATACATTTTATAAGTTAATTTGTTAGTTTGATTTTGCTTCATGATCCTACTCCCCATTTCAAATCTATTCTGCAAACTTAAATAAACATAAAAAACGCCTAATTCTTATGTAAAACAGGTCTTACTTATACGATTCGTTTATACCCCATAACTGAAATCGGCTATTTATGCCCACATGACAAACATCTGACAAATTCATTAATAAGTGATATTAATCGCAACGATTAATAGATAAATACATTTTCTATTCATAATGTAACACTTTTAGGCGATCAAATCCAATAATTTCTGTTATATACTGATTATAAATTTGTTATTTCTAAAAACGTTAAGAAGGTTAACATTCCAGGCTTTCAGCCCATAAAATCCAGCATCCAAACAACTAGACCAATTTGCCATGTGTGTGAATTGCGATGTGATATTTTCCTCAAAATACGGCAAGCATTCACCAGACCAAGTCCCATCAAACTAAACAGCCTACAAAAAAAGTTCAACCATCATTTGGGATGGCCGAACTTTTTAATGGGGCTGTTTGACGAACTGTGCCAGTAACGTCATCAACGTTGTCACTGTCGTTGGATAGTCCGTCGTATGTTGTAATAAATAACTGACTAATTTACTTTGATATAAAACGGTCGTTGCGGTTTGACCATTGGTTTGTAGCAACGTCTTACGAAATTCATTCAATAATTGCTGTAACTGCGCTTGCATTGGATCGGCTCGATCTAAAGTCAGCGCCGCGCGACTAATCGCGTCCAACACCATCGCCTGGGTTATTTTTTGTTTAGTTGTCATGTGCTTCAGATCCCCCACCTTTAGAATACTTCTAAGTATACACTGCCTTTTCAGAAAAACGCCAATAAAAGTTTGCAAATTGCCGACTAGCGGTAAATGTGTTAGGATATGCCATTACCTAGCTATGGAGGTTGCCTTATAATGAAACCAAATTCTAAATTTTTACAACGGCTACAACGGTTCATGATTGGCCGTTATGGTCAAAATGATACCTTAAATAAATTTTTGAACAACTTAGCCTTAATTTTAATCGTTGTCAGCTTTTTTCCAAAGGTCACTTGGCTGGCACTAGTCGCCCTGCTCCTACTGGTGATTAGTTATTGGCGCCTGTTCTCTAAAAAAATCTATACGCAAGTTGCGATTAACCGCGGCTTTCAACGCATTTGGTTGCCGTTAACGCGCCCAGTGACCCGTCTAGGCTATCAACTAAAACAACATTGGCGTTACCGTTTCTTCCATTGTAGCGACTGCCATCAACGCATTCGGATTCCTCGTCATCATGGTCGGGTACGGGTCACTTGTCCAAAATGCGGCCATCAATTCGACGCGCGCACTTAACGGCCTATTTCTGAAATCACAAAACTTTTTTTCAGAAATAACTTACGAAGCGCGCTTTTTTCTGGTACAGTGACCTATTGTGTCTACTGGACGGAAAAAGGAGAATTTTAGCATGCAAACTAAGTCACATTCAAACCCAAATCTAATCATGATTGGGTTATTACTCGGGGGCTTTGTGGGTATGTTTAGTGAAACTGCGCTGAACATCGCACTCCCTCAATTGGAACAACAATTACAAGTCAATACTGGAACGATTCAATGGCTCGTCACCGGTTACTTGTTAATGGTCGGGATCATGTTGCCATTATCGAGCTTATTGACTAAACATTTCACCACCCGACAACTATTAATTTTCGCTTTAGGTGATTTCATTGTCGGCGCCATTGTCTCGGCCTTAGCAGGTAGCTTTGCGGTACTGCTGGTTGGTCGAATGATTCAAGGTATCGCCACTGGCCTGATTCTGCCATTGATTTTTATTGTTTTATTGGCGGTTTATCCACCTGAAAAACGTGGTGCGGCCATGGGATTTGTCGGCTTGGTCATCATGTTTGCCCCGGCGTTAGGCCCGACCTTAGCCGGCATCATTTTAGGGGCATTATCGTGGCACTGGATCTTCTGGCTATTTGTGCCATTATTAGCGATTGCCCTAATTATTACCTTAATGTTCATGCAAAATGTCTCCGAAGTGACGAAGCCAAAAGTTGACGTTTTATCAATTATTTTATCATCGTTTGGTTTTGGCGGTTTAGTCATTGGTGCCAGTTTGGCCGGTGATAAAGGCTGGGGGAGTCCTATGGTCTTAATTGCTTTAGCGATTGGGATCGTTTGCCTAGTTTTCTATTGCCAACGTCAACTCCATTTGGAAACGCCAATTTTGAACTTGCGTGCTTTTAGCTTCAAAAAATTCAGTGTTGGAACCATTCTCGTCATGATCGACTTCGGGATTATCATGTCTTCCATGTACTTACTCCCCATGTACTGGCAAAAGGGATTAGTCGTTCCAGTCGCAATGACCGGGGTGCTAATGTTGCCCGGCGGGATCGTCAATGCGATTGTTTCGGCAACTGCTGGTCGCTTATTTGACAATTATGGTGCCAAATATCTAACCCGAATTGGCTTTGCCATCAGCTTCGTCGGTGCTTTGATGCTGATCTTCACCACGACACACTCTGCTTACTGGTATGTTGTTCTAGCCCATATCATCTTAATGATTGGGGCACCACTGGCAATGTCACCCGCTCAAACTTATGGCTTGAACGCCTTACGCGGCCCAGTTGCCGCCGATGGGAGTACCATTTTGAATACCTTGCAGCAAATTTTAGGTGCCTTGGCAACCGCCATTGCAACTAGTTTGTTGGGCATTGGTCAAGCAGCTAGTCACGCGACGGGCGCAACGGCCTTTGTTCACGGTGTCCATTATGGCTTCTGGTTTACCTTGGCGCTATCAGTCCTAGGTTTCTTCCTCTCGATGCTCGTCAGCAACGAACCCGAAAAATCTATTGATCCTTTAGCTGAAAAACGGGCCGCCGAGAAAGCCAGTCAAACTTCCGCTGAATAATCTTAATTAGTCACCAAAATGAAACGTTGGGTCGTTGAAACCCAACGTTTTTTTGATTGCACTTTTAGGCGTAATCCGCCACAATAGAGATGACGGATTAAACAAGGAGTATTTAAATTTCAATGGAAATTATAATTAATCTAATTATCGGAACTAGTGTCATTTTGGCGCTCATTTGTTGGGGGCTTACCGGTTATTACTTTCACCAAGTTCAAAAATTAATGGCAACTATTTGGCTATTAGCTGGCATTGCCGCTGCCGGGGTTGCAGGTTTCTTCATTTGGACTGCAATTCCGCTTTGGACCAGCATTTAAGGAGCGTTTTTGATGATGAATCCAGCCGATGTTTTTAATAAATATCTCAATAAGTACCAGATTACGATGCAACACCCTGAACATGGCCTCGTCATGCTCACCTCACCAGTTTGGCCGGCACATCCTGAATTGCAAGCACAAGTTCTACAAGCCCTTGAAAGCTTTAATGGCGTTCATCAAGTGACGGTAAACAGTTCGGAACAACTGGTCATGCGCTATGATTCAGATCAATTACGTAAAATGAATCCATTAACGTTATTCTCAGTGGAACGACGGTTGAGTCGTCAATATCATCATGCTGGGTACTAAAAAGGTTAAGCCAAAATCCACCGTGTTTAGGCCGATTTTGACTTAACCTTTTTTGATTCTGCTGTTTTGGAATTAGAAAAGCGGTTTGGTCACTACATGTGAGTCCACCTCATTTGAAGCTAGCTTACACGCCGTTTTTCCTAAGCAAACAGCCCAAAATAAACCAACGCAATTACCAACCTACCAACTAAACTAGTCAGTAATCCTCACATTCCATCGCCCATTGTTACTACAAAAATCGCTTGAACGATAAAATATCCTAATGGAATAATACTACCAATCAGGTTAGTTTTATTCAGCGATGATACTTTAATCAATATTATTGAGTTATCTCTTACTATTCCCTCAATAAATCATCATGTAGTGTACTATTCACCTGAATTAAATCTTTTCTGGAACAATCAAACATGAACTTCCCGACACTAAGATACTCTGACACGGGCTCTTGATCAACGTAATATAGATCACCATGACAGCTTACCTTAACAAATAAATAATTTCCAATTGCTACATTATCGTCAATAATCGTGTATTCGCACCAGTTCCCAGCATTCATTCTTTTTACACTACCAAACAGTGCAATTTTACAATCATATTGATCTCCAACCAGCATAAAATTAAAGTTATTATTGCTTACTAATGCAGAGTCATCAAAACAAACATCTATTGTTTTATTTGTTTTTTATCAGCGATAGATAGGCGGTTAATTAGAGGCTTTGTTATTTCTAAAATAGATTTAGCGTCTGATTTTGATAAGAAATTAGGTTCGTCAATGGTTGCAACACTACTGGACAATTTCATTTCGAGTTCACTATGCCGTTTGGCATTGGTAGGCTCAAATGTGTTTGTCTATTTAATATAAGTTAATTCCTTTCAGTAATCATCTATTTGATAATAAGATTTAATGTTTCAGGCTGAACTTGAATGAGCTGGAGCAAGCGGCGTGCAGTACTGCTTGGGTGACTGTTACCAGCTTCCCATGATTCGACAGTACGAGGTGAAACCCCAATGTAATCCGCAAATACACGTTGGGTAACGGCCATCTCACTCCGAACTGTTTTAATGGCCGTAGCATCAAAATCTGGTACAGGCTTTAGTGAAACAGCGTGTGTAGTAACATGAGATTCATCGCCATGCAACGCAGCAGTTGCTTGCCGGATTGAAATTTGTAATGGTGTCAGTTTTTTAGTCATTTTATTATTCCTTTCTTCAATAACTTTGAGAACTTCAACAGGTCAGCCTTTTCAACATCAGTTAAGCTTTCCTTATCAGACTTTCCATAGAAACCGACAAACCATAAGGTACGATTATGCACGGCAAAATAGATTGTCCGATAACTACCACTCTTACCCCCGTTGCTATCCGAGTCGGCGTAACGATATTTAAATGCGCCACCAGTACCAGGTACAATCGCACCGGGAAACTGCTTCCCGTGATTGTTAGCTGGTAAATTTAGGTGATATGTCTTGATTGCAGTTTCAAAGTCAATTTTGTGTTCGTTAGTGAGGCCTGCTTTTTGCCAAAGCTCGTTGAACTGGTCAGTATATTTGAAATAAAGTTTGTTATCAGTCATGGGATTTCCTTCTGCCAACTACGATAATATCGTATACTATAATATCGTAGTTGGCAATATATTTGTTTGGAAAATAAGCGTCAATTTTTTCTTGGCTATCCTTGGATTAGTTCGTTTCCGCCTCAGCGAGTCTACAGCGTATCGTCAACAAGCCCATTAAAGTAGCTGATAAGTTTTTCAGCCGTCTCTAACCGCAAGTTAGGTACTTGGTGTTTGCCATTGCGCATGTCGACGATCGAAGAAACGTTCATGTCAGTTTGAGCAGCGATTCGATATGATGTTACGTCACTTTCAAGTAGGAGATTAATCTTTTCTTACGCAGTTAAATCAGCAAGGAGTTTGCCGATGCTATTGACTTTAATTTCAGTCCGCCAACCAAGGTCATGTAATGGGTCACCAGAATAATCGCGATCGCCTTCATTTTGGAAAAAACGTTTTTTCCATTGTGATGAGTGTTGTCACAGAGTAAGGTGATGATTCAACTTTTAAAATCAATACTGGATTAATTTGCTTGAAGATGGCATTGATTTTTTTGTATCTTATCTTGCCCAATAGCTAATTGATCGGCGATATCTTGATAGTGATGAACAAGTTCCACTTGTTCATCAGACAATGGTTCATAATCAAAGCCGAAATTGGGATAGTTTAAATTGGCTGATTTTTGTGAATAAATTGGGTTTGATTATTTTTTTGTAATAAATAACCTAGCACTTTCGTGATCTTGATTAACTAAAAAAACGACTAATCAGTCCTCGAAAAAAATCAAGGATTGATTAATCGCTATATATCACCTAAACATTAGTTATTTTGCAGTCAGTTCACCACCCGGATGTAGCGCCTTGACCATCAGTCGAAACGCACGCTGATGCTGGTACGCGGTCACTAATTGGCCTAACTTGACTGTCGTATTGGGGATCAGTTCTTGCTTTGGAATGCGGCCTTGCAAATCCGTTCGTTCACCAGTTGGGTCACTGGACTGAGACAAGGTAACAACGCCAGTCGATGCCACCCGTGCACTATAAATAAAACTCGTTTCATCTGTATCAGTCTGCCGTTTCACTACGTAAACTTTAGCCGATTTTTGTTTAACAACATAGTAAGTATAACGGGCGGTGACACCATTGCGCATCCGCCATAAATCTTGATTGCTGGCTGCTTCATAATACAATGACAACAAGCCAGCCGTTTGTTGCGCCGTCAATCCCGCTGTTGACCCAGTTGCTTGCTTCTGAACAGCTTTCGGATCATCAAGTAGCCGTTCGTCACCAGTTACTGGCTGAAGCTTGGTCTGCTTAATCTGATGGACCAAGGCCGTTACCGCTAACCGCCCAGCTTGATATCGTAATCCCTCAACCGGCCACCAATTAACGCTACTGGCAAATAAGCCTAGGACGACCACAGCTAACCAAGCTAACCGCATACTCGCATGATGTTTAGCCGCCGCTTCGCCTAATACTTTGGGCGTCGTTGCCAGCGTGATTGGCAGGTCATCGGTTGGCGCTGTCAACGTCGCTAACTTCCGATTAAAATCCCAATGACCGTAACTGTTTAACGCCAAGCCAATAACCACACCGCCTAAACTCTCACTAAACCAAAGTTGAGCATTCAGGGCGCCATCAAACAAGCCCAACAATTCTAAGCCAACTAAAATTGCACTGGCCACGGCGATAATTTTTCCAATCCGTGCGAGCCGATGACCACGCACTAATTGTGGTCGCCGCCAATAATCGCTCGTCATCATGAACTGACGGCTGGCACGAATTTGTTGCGGCGTCATCGTCTTGTGGTGATCTGACAAATAATCAACCAGTTGCCGTTGATCATACCGTAATCGCCATTGAAAATAGCCCGCAACCACGGCCAAAATCGCCGCGAGACCTAATACGAGTTTTATCATTATCGTTTTCTCCCATTTCAACTCACTATAATGGCATGGCGTTAGAGACACTAACGACCATTTAAGCAGTTTAACACGCCGCGTCTGATTGACCTAAGTTACTGTGTAAAAAAGAGATCCAGCACCTAATCGCTGAATCTCATCAACACGCCTCATTAAAATTGAACGGTCGCCATGAACTTCCCTTCGGCGCCGCTAAAATCAATCACATTACGCTTCAAGTTAGCCGTCCAAGCTTGGCAACCAGCCGCTGCTAACCGTTTCACTGCATCTGCCAATGACAAGGTTCCAGTAACATATTCTTGCCCGACCTTAGCAACTTCTTTAGCGTCTTCTTCCATGGCGACTTTAGTAGCTAAACCATTCGTGCGCCGTTCAACTAAATAGCCATCCGCGCCAAAATACGTGGTCGAACCGGTGGCAACATCATATTGAAAATGTTGAACGCCCAAGTCGGCTTGCTTTTTAGCAATCGTGGCAAAATCCACATGGTCGCCAAGTTCTGCTAAAACTTTATCAATTGCATCTAATTTAAACATAGTTACGCCCCTTTAAATTTCGTTTACTTCTCCATTGTAATCCAAATTACGCCGATTTGGTTTTCATTGGGTAGAAAATCCGCATTAGCCCCATATAAATCAAACCGATAATGACCATATCAATAAAGGTTGCGCCCAAAACATTTGCGACGAACGGAATGTGTTTCAACAATAAATAAATCACAACTCCCAGAACCCAACAGCCAAGCGCAATCCAGTTGATGCCGTGTGCATACCAGTACTGTCCTTTCGAGCTAGCGAGTTCATTCACGTCATAATTTTGATGATGTCGCCAATAATAATCAATCAACATCACCGCGATCATCGGGCCTAAAACCATCCCAATATAGTCCAAGAAAGCGGTAAAGGCCGCCAAAAAGCTGCCGATTGCCAATGGAATCAAGGTCACCAATGTCGCAATCACCGTAACGGCCCACAAAGCCGGGCGCAACCGAATCTTCGGAAAAATATTTGAGAGGGCCGAACCGGCGGCAAGTAAATTAACCGCATTGGCCGTCATACTCGTCAAAATAATCACGAGTAGCGCCAACACCCCCAAGCCTAACCGACTAGCAATCGTACTAGGATCAGAGTTATTCGGATCATACGTCCCAGAAGTGATCGCAATACTAATGGTTGCGGCCAAACCAATGAAGGCGAACCAGAAAACACCGGTAAAGGCACCCAAGAATGGCATCTTCGTTGCGCCCGACCGTTTGTGGGTAAAACGGGTAAAGTCAGCGCCAGCAATGACCCAGGCTAGGTTAAATGCGGCTAACGTATCCATCCCGGCCCCCGCTGTCATATGTAAACGAGCTGGTGCCTGCCAAGTCAATAATTGTGAAAAGGTGACCGTCTTGAACACGACGACCGATTCCCACAAGACGAATAAAATGACTAAAATAATGCCGACGCGTTCCACAATTTGAACCGAGCGTTGGCCCACTGAAACGCTGAGAAAATGCAAGATACTCATCACGATGACCCCCATGATCAGCCCCTTGGCACCTCCTGGTTGGCCATAAACTGGCCAGCCGATAATATCGTGTAACAAATAACTGACCGAAGTGGCCGCAATAAACGTATTCACCGCTGTCCAGCCAATATAAATGGTTAAATTAACAAACGACGGCACGTAACTGCCGCGCACCCCAAATGAGCCGCGAATCAAGCTCATGGTTGACGCCCCAGTCTTGTATCCCATAAACCCAACCAACGATAAACACAAATACGACAACGTCGACGAAGCAACGATTACTTTCAAAGCAGTTAATAACCCACAAGCTGCTAAGACCCCACCAACATACCATGTCCCATTGTTGGCATTGGCACCAATCCAAGTGGCAAACATGTCCCAATTTGACATGTGCCGGTGTTTTGGCGCCACAATTTCAATCTGATACTTCGGTTCCTGCTTCACGACGTTCACCCTTTCTACATTGTTAACCATTGTCCGTTTTTCAGCGAGAATGGTCAAGTCACTTTTACGCAAACTTGGTCGTTGTACTTACTTTTAAAAAGCCGTAAGATTAAGAGAACGTCATGATTCCATTAGTTTTGAAAAAATTTCAAAATAAAAAAGGAAATCCGATTAAACTCGCGTACTTATTAAATGACAGGTTAAGGAAGGTGACATAATTGAAGGGCACACTGGAAGGTTGGCGGCGAAATCTCGCTGTTTTATGGTTAGGCACATTTATTGCCGGCATGGGGTTCTCAGAAGTCATGCCGTTTCTATCCTTATATGTGAGTGAGCTTGGCCACTTCACCCGTGGTCAACTAACCATGTACAGCGGCCTAACGTATGCCGTGACTTTCTTTGTGATTGCCGTTGTGTCCCCACTTTGGGGCAAGCTTGCCGATCGTCGCGGGCGAAAACTCATGCTGCTACGCTCGTCGCTTGGCATGGCCATCGTCATTGGCGCCATGGGCTTTGTCCACAACATTTGGATTCTCATTTTCCTGCGTTTTCTGCAAGGCTTGTGTGCTGGCTATATTCCAAACGCTAGTGCCCTAATTGCGACAGAAACACCGAAGGAAAGCAGTGGGACCGCTATCGGCATTTTAACAACTGGCTACGTCTCCGGTAACTTGATTGGCCCAATTCTTGGTGGCGTGTTGGCGCAAGTCTTTTCAATCCGGCTAACCTTCATTATTACGGGGATCTTGTTACTCATCGTGTTCGTGCTCAGTCTGACGCTGGTTCATGAAAATTATCATCCTGAACCCCAACCTGCCGAAACCGAAAAGGGCAGCTTATTAAGCCAGTTCAAAAATCCAACTTTAATTGTCACGTTACTCGTCTCGACAATGATTATTCAAATGGGTAACAACTCGATTACACCAATTATCAGCCTTTACGTTAAACAATTAATGCATAACGTCGGCCCAATTACCGTTGTTGCTGGGATCATCGCCGCCTTACCTGGGATTTCCACCCTGTTATCGGCACCACGTCTCGGTCACTTAGGCGATACCCGGGGCACCGACCGCATTCTCGTCTTCGGCTTTGTCTTCGCAATCTTGATGTACTTTCCACAAGGCTTCGTTTCCAGTATTTGGACACTGGGTCTCTTGCGCTTCATGATTGGGGTTTCTGATGGGGCACTCTTTCCAACTGTTCAAACCTTGTTATCCAAAAATACCCCGCACCGGTTGACCGGGACCATTTTCAGCTGGAATCAGTCATTCCAAGCATTGGGCAGTATGCTAGGCTCCTTACTAGGTGGGGTCGTTTCTAATTGGTTTGATTACAACGGTGTCTTCATTTTCACCGCACTATCGTTACTTTTGAACTTCATTGTTGTGCTGATTTTTATTCCAAGCATGCGGCATCCGTTTAAGCATGGCGCTTAGAATTTAAAAATCAGTGTCAGCGCTAATAAAAAGGCCATCAACCGCTGAGTTGATAGCCTTTTTGCTATTTTAATAGTCGTTGAATTTGCATCGCCATCAGCATAATTTCTTCATCTGGTAGTGGTGCAGCAAATTTCATATCCAAATAAGCCGCAACCTTCTGGGCAACTTGATAAGCCCGTCGATTTTGACTCTGAACCAACGCTACCATTGCAGGATCACCATCCGCTAAAAGATGATGCGCAATCGCTCGTTCAACCAAAAACTTCACGTGTACCAAACAGCGTTGATAATTAGGATCCGCTTCATCCAAGACACCACCGGCTTGATACTTAATAATATTAATGACACGCCCAATCAGTTGCCCCGCTTTTAAAGCATCTTTGCGTTCATCTGTGCCATTCTCGGCATTAATCACATGTGCAGCAATGTTTGCTGCTTCTTGATCAGAAAAGGCGGTTCCTAAATGCGTATTCATG
Source organism: Lactiplantibacillus pingfangensis (assembly GCF_005404945.1). Taxonomy (GTDB): domain Bacteria; phylum Bacillota; class Bacilli; order Lactobacillales; family Lactobacillaceae; genus Lactiplantibacillus; species Lactiplantibacillus pingfangensis. The sequence goes on from NZ_BJDG01000018.1 coordinate 56,355, forward strand.
GCGCTTACTGCAAAACTACCAATTGCAAATTCGGCGGCATAGTAAGTCTTGATTTCCCAATAAACCCGATTCGTAATCACGATACCTTTTTCAGCACGTTCCAAGGCAAATTTTAAATGGTCTAGTAATGAAATGAACAACGTATCGCTCAACTTCATCTGCAACCGGGCTGTGGCGTGCGCGATGACTTGTTGCGTAATTTCAATTAATTGTGGCGATGATGACGCAATCGTCGTCAACAGTTGTTCAACATTCGGGTCCGGCGCTGGCACAAAGACTTGGTTAAAATCGCCGTCTGTCACAGCAGTTCCTGCCTTTTTCCCGTAACCAATGCCTTTACCGAGCAAAATGAACTCCTGATCACGTTCATTGGTCGCTAGCACAACACTAGAGTTCAACACTTTTTTGATGTGCAGCATGTCATCACCTCCCATTTTAGTCTAACTTAAGTCAGCACCATTTGTCTGAATAACTTTTTGATACCAATTAAACGAATCTTTCTTATAACGTTTCAAGGAGCCGTGGCCCAAATCGTCTTCGTCGACATAAATGAAGCCATAGCGTTTCGACATTTGAGAAGTGGATGCACTGACCAAGTCAATCGGTGCCCAACTTGTATAGCCAATCAAGTCCACGCCGGCATCCACGGCTTGAATCATTTGCTCAAAATGTGCCTTGAAATACTTGATCCGATAATCATCATGCACTTGGTGGTCGGCAGTCAAGTCATCTTTGGCTCCCATACCATTTTCGACGATCATCAACGGTTTGTGATAACGATCGTAGAGTTGGAGTAGCGAAATCCGCAAGCCGACTGGATCAACCGTCCAACCCCAATCAGTCATTTCAAGGTGTGGATTCTTACCACCGACAACCGTGTTGCCTGTCGTTAATGTTAAGTTATTTTCATCGTATGATGAGACCATCGACATATAATAACTGAATGACACAAAATCAACGGTATTTGCTTTCAAAATGGCTAGGTCATCTGGTGCCAACTTGATCTCAATGTCTTGTTCCTTGAAATAGTTTAAAACTAAAGCTGGGTACGCGCCAAAGACTTGTACATCGGCTGGAAAATAGTTCATCGTATTTTTGTTAAATGACGCCAGTACATCACGAGGGTCAGATGAATTCGGATAATCCGTCAATTTTGTCAGCATACAGCCCACCTGGCTACCAGGAATCGTCTCATGACAAGCTTTCGTTACTAACGCTGATGCTACGAATTGATGATGAAAAGCTTGGTATTCTGTTTGAAGTAGGTTCTCTGTTTGGTCCGGAATAATCCCCGCAGAAGTAAAGGGATGCCGTGTCACACTGTCAATTTCGTTGAAGGTCAGCCAGTATTTCACATCGTCTTTATATGCGGTGAAACAAGCCTGACAGAATTTTACAAATAAGTCGATGACACGCCGGTCGGCCCAGCCGTTATACTTAGTCGCCAAGGCCAACGGCATCTCATAATGGGATAACGTGACGATTGGTTCAATCTGAGCCGCGTGCAACTTGGCAAAGACAGCTTTGTAATAGGCTAGACCAGCCTGATTCGGTTCGGCTTCCTCTCCTGTCGGAAAAATCCGAGTCCACGCAATGGATAGCCGCAACGTTTTAAAACCCATTTCGTGAAACAAGTCGATATCACCCGCATAGCGATGATAAAAATCAATGCCACGCCGTTTTGGATAATCGGTCGCATCGGTACTCTGAATTGCCGCATCAATATCGGCCTTCGTCACGCCAACCTGTTTGCGATAGTCTTTGACATCAACATTAGGCTTGTAGGTGGCAACATCTGCCACTGATAACCCCTTACCATCAACATTCCAAGCACCTTCTACCTGGTTAGCAGCAATCGCGCCACCCCATAAAAAATCTTTTCTTAATCCCATCAGCTAAACTCCTAACTTTGCAATATTCATGACTGACTCATTAATTGAATTTTCACCAGTTTCATCAACAGCCACAGTATAATCATTTTGATTAGTGACCACCATCATTGTAATCGGATTGTAGCCTGCCACCTTGATCTTATCGAGGTCAAACGTTTCCAATAACTCCCCTGCTTCAACGTGCTGACCGACTTGTACCGCTGACTCAAAATATTGGCCGTTCAATTGAACCGTATCCAATCCAATGTGGAATAACAACTCCGCACCGTTGTCTGTCTTCATGCCTAGCGCATGCTTCGTTTCATAGACCATTTCGATTGTGCCAGCAGTTGGGGCAACTAACCGTCCCTCACTTGGATCAATTGCAATTCCTTGACCGATCAAGCCTTGTGAAAAGACATCATCAGGCACTTCGGATAACGGCATCACTTGACCAGCAATTGGGGCATTCAAATCTTCAGCAGCAACTTCGCTCGTCTTTTTGACGTCATCCGTGTTAGTCTCAGCCTCATTTTTCCATAAAAGTAAACCGGCGACAAAGGAAACAACAAATGAAATGACAAAACCGATTAAAGCGTGAATTAAGTTGGCTGGATCACTCTTATCGACAAACATCGGTAAACTTGCTAATCCAGGTCCCACAATTGTAAAACCAGTTAAACTAACAATACCCATATAGGCACCACCAATAACACTACCAGTAATAACACTAATTAATGCCCTCTTGTGTTGCAACGTAACGCCATATAGGGCTGGTTCAGTGATTCCAAATAAGGCCGAAATAGCTGCCGAAATTGCAACGCCACGCATTTTAGCATCGCTTGTTCGAATCGCGATTGCAAAACAAGTCCCACTTTCGGAAATATTATGTGCTAATGACGCTGGTAAATACAACGCTTCTTTGCCGACAGCACTAAAACTTGAAACAACATATGGAATCATTGGCTTATGCATACCAGTCGCAACCATGAATGGTAAGACACCAGCTAATAAAGCGGTCGCTAACCAGCCAAGATGAGTGTTCAAGAACAGAATGACACTAACGAAACCTTCACCAACGACATAACCTAGGGGTCCAAGGAATAGCAGCGTGACTGGTGCCGTGATCAACATCGCCATCATCGGCACAAAGAAAATCCGAATTGGCTTTGGTGAATACTTTGTAAAGAGTCGTTCCATCAAGGCATAAAATAGCACACTCAAAATCGCGGGGAACACTTGTGAACTATAGGTCACGTTCATGACTTTCATGCCGAAAAGTTCGGTGCCTTTGGTTAACATAGTCACCATATCAGGTAAGATCAGCACACCCACTGTTGAAACAGCCACTAGTGGATTAACTTTAAGCTTTTGAGCAGCCGTAATCGCAACTAGCAGTGGTAAAAGATACAATGGTGCCCCACCTACAATATTTAAAATTTGATAGGTTTGACTCTTGTCACTGACCCAACCAAGCATGGCAAGTAACATCAATACCGCTTTTAGAATCCCACCGCCTGCAATCGCTGGGACTAATGGCTGGAAGACGCCGATAATGAAATCCAAGGCAACTTTGCCAAATGACTGTTTGGGTCCCTTAGCAGCTGTACTCCCCGTTTTTCCGGCTAATTGCGCGTCAACCGCATCAAACATTTCAATAACATCGTTGCCGATAATCACCTGACATTGGCCCCCAGCAATGACTGCCCCGAGAACCCCATCAACCTTTTTTAAAGCTTCCAAATCAACTTGATCAAAATCGTTTAAAGTAAACCGTAGCCGCGTTGAACAATGAATCAAAGTCGCCACATTTTTGGCGCCACCGACACCGGCAATTATTTCTTTAGCACTCGTGTTAAAATCCATCTTATTTCGCTCCTTTAGACATTAAAAGACAGAATCCGAAAAGCACTTGAGTCGTCACTCAATGAACTTTTTAGATCCTGCCTGCTTTACCAGTTACATGTCTAGTTTTATTCGTTTGTATGTTCATAATGTAAGCCCTTACTTTACGAATGTCAAGCGTCATTTATAACTAGATTAATTTTCAAGCACAAAAATAGCTAACCAATCCAGGGCATCAACTCCCGGCAGCTAGCCAATTATCGCTATTTTAGATATTGTCCCATAAACGCTGAAACTTTTTCTTCGTACAGCTTGGGTTGCTTATTCAACGCCTCGCCATGCTTGGCTCCCGGCACAACCCATAACTTCTTAGTTTTAACTGTCGTTGCCCGATAATTTTCATAGACCATCTTCGTAGGCACAAACGTATCGTCCGCCCCATGAATGAAGAAAATTGGTAACTTATTTTGCTTCAACTGGTTCACAGCACTTGCTTCTAGGAAATTAAAATGGGCTTTCTGATTAGCAATCCAGCTTGTGGTGTAAATCAGTGGAAACTTCGGCAAGTGGTAGCGTTGCTTCAATTCATATGACAACTCATCGGCAACACTCGTATAGCCACAATCTTCGACAATGGCTTTCACTTGTGATGGTAACTTTTCACCACTCATCATCATCACGGTCGCACCACCCATTGAAACCCCGAACAACCCGATTTCGCTATCAGTACCTAAACGGCGGACCACTTGTTGGGTCCACTTCACATAGTCCAGCCGATCCGGCCAGCCAAAACCATAGTAATTTCCTTGACTCTGACCATTGCCACGATCATCCGTTGCTAAAACATTGTAGCCTTGCCGATGCCACAACCGAATATAGCTCGCCATCTGTTCTTTGTTACCCATGTAACCATGCGCAATCACAATTGTTCGGTTGGTTTTCTTCGCGGCAGGCACAAAGTCCGCCACTAATTTAAAATTGTCCGTCGCTGACGTTTCATGCCAGGTCTGTTTTTCAATTGATTTGAGCCAGGCCTTATTTTTAACCAAAATAGCATGACTCTTCTTCGAAGTACTCGTTAACACTTTCGGTGTTGGTTCGAAGGCGAAATGATACAGATAGAAGCTGCCCCCAGTCACCCCAATGACTAAGACTGCCGCCAGTGTCGCTAACGCTAGTGTCCATTTTTTCTTTACTGACATCGTTTTAATTTCCCCCATAATTGTAAACCTATGACAAAGCTTGTTGTGTTAATAAATGATAAGCCACCGTTTGCGCAGCAAATTGGATCGCTTGTGTCGTCGTATCACTGCCCAAACTTGTGACTGATTGTGTCCGTAGCGCTTGTTCAAATGCCGTAGCGAATTCACCATAGCGTTGTTCAATTAGACGGGACTCACGAATCGCGAGAATTGCCCGGCTGATAGTTGCTAAAGAAAAATCTTGTTTCAAAATCGTCACGACCAAAACGGCGACAAGCTGATTGCGATTATATTGATGTCCGACCGGTCGACTGAAAAAGTGTTGTTTGACATAACTATTCACCATAGTTTTTGTTACTGCTGGCAAGCTAAGCGGTGCTAATCGTTGATTCACTAATTGTAATAATTGATCCATGTATATGGGTACCGCTGGTAATTCATCCCATGAAACCAACTTGAATGTTGCTAAAGTTGTCATTAAGTCATCTCCAAATGTTACGTCTTAATTTACCTGAAACTAGCTTAGATTACAAGACTATTTAGCTTTATACATTAGATTATATAGAATTATAATCTACATAATACTCAAACATTACTAACCTAATGTCAACAAAGCTTGAAAACCGCGGTCATTTTCGGCTAAAATAAGACATACCCAAAACTACCGCAACATAGAAAGGACGTTCTTCATGAATAACGTTTATTTAGCAGCTCCCTTTTTTGACGATGCCCAACAAGCCCGTATCGAACAAGTAAAGGCCGCATTAATTGCGAATCCAACGATCAATTCTGACGGCATCTTCTTGCCGCAAGAACATCAATTTGAAGATGAACCTTTCGGTAGCCGCGCTTGGCAACAATATGTCTACGCCTCCGACATGCGGCAAGTTCATCGCGCCGATCTCGTCGTTGCTTTACTCGACTTCGATATGACTAGCGACACTAATGAACCTGACTCTGGCACCATGTTTGAAATCGGTGCAGCCGTGGCAGAAAAAACACCGGTCTTAGTCATTCAATACGATGCCGACAAGCAATTAAACTTGATGATTTCACAAGGGCTAACCGCCTACTTTGATGCCAGCAAGGACGGCTTGCAAGAATTAGCAACTTACAACTGTGACGATTTGAAATCAAAACCAGCCAATCGACCAGTATTCTAATTTAGGAAAAACAATATAAAGATTTGATAAATATGACAAAGCCACGGACAATCAACGTTGATTGTCCGTGGCTTTTTTATGTATGACCCGTAATAAGAAACGTATTCTTTATATGCCCCCCATTCAACGGAGGCATAACCCTATGCCTAATTCGAATTGCTGAATAAGTTATCCTGCATTAGGATAGCTTATGTAGAGAAAGCGCCTTCAGGCCTGAGCAATTTCCGATACTGCGATTATAATTTTGCTATTTATCGAAATGAAATACGGGGGTACCACAGTATGAAGAAAAGTTCAGTTGTTGCCAGTATCACTAGTTTATTACTAGCAGCCACCTTAATCACAATTCCAAGCAATGCCCATGCTGACTCACAAAAAGAAGTGATTCAACAAGCCAATCAAAATGTCGTCGTTCTCAGCCAGAAACAACAAAAAACTGCAGCCGTTAAAGTCTATGATCAAGCTTTTACTGAGTTTAAACGTGGCGATCAAGATGCGGCGATTACTGATCTCGAAACTGCATCAAATCTAGGCAATGCGACTGCGGCGGCAGAATTAGGTGAATTGTACCAAAATGGCTTCCATGAATACACCTTAAAATCCGGCTTTGATTACAAAAAAGCGCGCACTTGGAATTCAATTGCAGCTGCGATGGGACAAGGACGAGGCTATACCAACAACGGCATTCTTTATTACAGCGGTTGGGGTGTGAAAAAGAACCTCAACACTGCGATAGCCAACTTCAAAAAGGGCTATGCCCTCAAAGATATGAAAGCACCACGTTACTTAGGGCAAATCTACGATGCCAAGAAAGACTATAAAACAGCGGCTAATTACTATCAAGCTGCCTACAAGTCCGGTGATATTACCGGTGGCATTAACTTAGCTCAACTATATCTAGATGGTAATGGGGTTAAAAAGGACACCACCGCTGCCATTAATATCTACAAAAAGCTTTTAAAAGATGCCCACGGTAACGCTAAAGCCGGTGATGCAGCCGTGGCTTGGGGCGACTTATATGCCAATGGTAAATATGTCAAAAAAGATACTGCCAAGGCTAAGACCATTTACCAAAAAGGCGTTAAACTTGGTAGCGATGCTGCCAAACAAGCTTTGACCAAACTTAATTAATACCATCCAAGTAAAAAATACCTTGAACAGATTTCCAAAATTTAGATCTGACCAAGGTATTTTTGTGTCTAATCTTCCAACTGTTCTAGAGTAAAGCTAACGGTCACCATTAAAGTAAGCCACAAACTGTTCTTGATACTGATTCAACTTATTCTGTTTTAAATAACATAAATTAATATCCGCCACAACAGTCGGCTCAATCGGTAATGCAACTAAATCAGCATCCACCGGCACAAGCTTTTTCATTAATAGTGATACACCTAACCCCTTTTTAACAAAATTCAAAATATTTTCAACAATCCGATCAGCATAAATAACATTCGGCGTAAAACCATTCTCCTGACAAATTTTCATACAAAGATCATAGGGTCGTGAATTCACCGGTTGAAAAATAAAATCTTCAGTTGCCAATTGTTTAATATGAACACTTGATTGTTGTGCTAATGGATGATTTTTCGGTAATACTGCCACCAAATGATCCTCTGTATACGGTAACTGATTAAATAAGTCGCCGTTTTGCACATCCTTCACAAAAGCAAAATCAATGGTTTTGTTCAACAACATGGGCTCTAAATCTTCGGATGGTCCCGTTTTTACCTTACAACGAATATGCTGAGACCCCATAAAGCCGGTAATCAAATCTAAAATACCGTATTCATTAATCGACGGAATTCCCCCAATTACCAAGCCAGCGTCTTCAAAATGGCGGCGATTAATTTCATCCGTAGCTTGCTCAGATAATAAATTAATCTTAGTCGCATATTTTAAATAGATTTCCCCATACGGCGTAAGTTTAACTTGTCGCGTTGTCCGTTCAAATAACGGCACTCCCAACTCATTTTCCAATCGTTTGATCCGTTTTGATAAAGACGATTGCGTGATGTAGCAAGCATCCGCAGCCGTCGAAAAATTTTGCGTTTTAACTAAGGCTAAAAAATTATCTAAATAGTTCAAATCCATCTTTCGCCACTCCCATCTATGCAAAATTGGCACACGTTCGCTTTATATTCCTTACAGGCATAAGTATAGTCAGACTTAGAATTGCGTGTCAATAGCTTCCGGAACATAATAGAGTTCGTAAAGAAAACGGTTACACAAAGAATTATGAAAGGAGTGCTCAGTTTTGACAACTATCCAAGCTGGCTTCGGTAAAGCCATCATTGATTTTAAAACAACCGATTTACCTATCCGTGAATTCACCAAGAAACTAGATGAGCTCAATAGTCGTGTGATGTTAATCACCGGTTCTCAAAACTTCGCCCTTGTCTCACTGGATTTAACTTCATTGCCTAACAATGGTGCCATTGCCCTGTTCAAAGATAAGGTTGCAACCTTGTTACCGGTCACCCCAGCTAATGTTTGGATTACCGTGACCCATACTTTTGCCGCACCACATTTACCTAGTAATCCCGAAACTGCTGAAGCGCATCAGGCTTATGACTTCATTCTTGCCAAACTAATGACCAGCCTAACCGTCAGCTGCCAGGCAGCCCAACGGGACCTACAGCCTGTCAAATTAGGACAAGCGACCATTAGTTGTCCTTTGAACGTTAATCGTAACGTCTTGACACCAGCAGGTTGGTGGCTAGGTCGTAATTTCGCTGGCTACTCAAATCACCAATTACGCGTCTGGGGGTTTCAAAAAGCTGATGGTCATATTAACCTGTTAGCGAACTATGATCTACAGCCCAGTGTCCTAGATCATCTCACCGATGACACTGGCAACCGCATGATTTCCAGTGATTTAGTTGGTTTTGGTATTAAGCAGTATGAAAAAGATCAACAAGTTGCAATTTTCCTGCCTGGTGCTGCCGGTGACCAACGACCACTATTTACTGGTAACAATGATGAACCTTTTATCATCGCCCAAAACTTGATGACCAAGCAAGGTCAACTCTTTTATGACTGCCTACACGCTGCCGTCACTAGTATCACTGCTTGGGATCAACTGACCCAATGCCAATTAGTCACGCAGTCAATGTCATTACCAACTAAGCGTCAAAAACTAACCACCTTTGCTTTAAGACCCACTCATCAATATGATTTTGAGCCCACCGGAAACGTGGTTGACCTAAGCGTGGCTGGTTTGAAGCTTAATCAGCACTTACTCGTTGGCACCCAACCAGAATTGAACAGTCAATTTGGCAATAAGTGCCGGCAAGCTTTAGATGCCGATCAAAATACCTTAGTCGCCACACTCGTTAACGGTGGTGCTAAGTATTTACCAGAAGCTGATGATTTTAATCACGTGACTTATCAAGCCATGAATACCCAATTAGGCCGCGGCTCAGACCAACTCGTTTTAACCGCCTGTGCGAAATTAGGTCAAAAATTAATCAAGGAGGACAAGACCAAATGTTAGTTGGACATGCTAGAAAAGATATTACCCCAACGGCACCATTTTACTTATTAGGTTACAAGACACCGTTACGCAATCAACCTGCAAAAGGGGTTCACGGCGCGGCTCCGTGTCAAGTAGACAATCAAATAATTAAAATTGTTAAGCAATTTTCTTGAGGGCATGATTCCGGT
>NZ_BJDG01000019.1 GCF_005404945.1 Lactiplantibacillus pingfangensis
GTCGTTGATTAAAGTATAGGTCTCCATGGCCTATTTGTTTACTTTACTTGGTGTTGCACTTCAATTTTAAATCCGGGGACAAATAATCTTCTCCTTTTTTGAAACATAAATGCTAAACATGGTAATTAAATTGCTATGATAGACGCGGAAATCATCATAGATCAGTCTATGATTAAATCGGACGATGTATCCGTGATGATTGGCAGTTCCAGGTCCTTTTTGAAAACGTAATTCTTCAGTCCACCAAATTAAACCACAGGATTTAATTATATCAATGATTGGCATATTATGGTGGCTTAAATATAATTAATTAAATACTTTAGCGCTGAGCGATTCAATTAATTAGCAATAGCTGCACGTTCATCCAATTCTAAGTATGAATTTCACTCACTTCACGTTACAATAAGAGCAGCAATCAGCGAAAATCTAACTAAAAAATAAAAGGGTGTTAACGACATGAACGACGATGGTATCACAGTTTTTCCGGCAGATTATAATTCTTCGTACCATCTGATTCTGAAGCGTGGGACTGAACATTACGCTTATTACTACTTTAAAGTGGATAAACTTGACCAACGCATGATTTTTTATGATGAAGTGGATCGAAGTGGCATTTCAATCAAAACACAAATTACGCAGTTGTTTATGCGTGAGCTCATCAAAGCGATTGATTGGCATCCGGTCGGTAACAGTATTATTGTTGAAATCTATAACGTTGAGCGGCAGACGTCCAAGGCGACCCGCTTAGCTTGTGATATTTAAGTGAGGTTGTGAGCATGGAAGCAGCACAGATGCGACGAGTGATCATGGCGGGAATCGTTGGCGATGCCTTTGGTGTGCCAGTTGAATTCAAAACGCGTGATAGCTATCATGTGTCCAGCATGCTGGCAGATGGCACTTGGGAGCAACCAAGCGGCAGTTGGTCCGATGATACCGCGATGACATTGGCGTTGATGGAAAATCTGACAAGTGACGGCAATTATAATGACCTGTTTGAAAAATTTCAGGACTTTATGATGACTGGCGCCTACATGGCACAGCATGAGACTTTTGATATTGGTCAAACTTGTGTCCATGCGATCCGCAACTGGGCCATTAATCATGTCACACCCACTGAATGCGGTGACGCCTCAGAGTTTGCTAATGGCAATGGGGCATTAATGCGGCTCGCCCCGTTAGCCTTAGTATTAGCAGACGAAACGAATCAGGCACGACGGCTGCAGTTAACCCGTGATTACACGACGCTGACTCATCGGCATCCGCGAGCAATTCTGGGAAGTGTTCTTTACTTAGAAATAATGCATGCGATGTTGAATGGTCAAGCGATCTCGGCAGCTGTTGCCAATTTAACTACTAATCTGAAACCAGCTTTAACACCAGATGTTCTGGCAGAATGGCCATATTACGCAGCTTGCCTGACACCAACTTTTGGTCAGACTAGCAGAGATGACATTAAAGCAAGCGGCTATGTTGTTGACACTTTTGAAGCCGCGCTCTGGTCTGTCACACAGGCACGGTCGCTGAAAGCAGCCATTGTCCTCGCTGCTAATTTAGGTGGTGATACGGATACGGTTGCCACGATCACGGCTTCCTTAGCGGCGGTCCGTTTTCCAAATGACCCGGTTCCGTGGGAAGATGAGTTGATGCAGCCGACTTACTTGGCTAGTATCATTGACCCATTTGTGACCAAATTTAGTAGGACTAAATAGTAATTAAGCTTCCAAACAAGGATCTGTTTCTTTCCGTAAACACAGATCCTTTTTTGTCGCCCTGAAGTCAAAAACTGGGTGAAAAACGTCAACTTAAAGTTTCAAGACCGCGAGTTGTAACATTGAGATAGCCATGATTTTGCTGAAAAAAGTGAGTGAAAACACCGAATTTAATATTGAATCTGACCCAACGCATCGTTATACTTTATTAGTATGTTAATACCCTTAACTTTTTCTTAATAAGTTGGGCTGAGGGGCTGTTAACAATTGCTGGTCAGAGAAATTGGTTATGCCTTCTTAAGCGGTTAAATGTAAATTTAGTTGTGCAATTATTTAAACTTAAAGCCGTTGACAAATGGCTGACGTTTTTTAGATCAGTAAAAAATTAAATTAGGGGAGCACGGGGAATGTTTAAGCAACAGAAGTTCTATGAACCTGCAGATGATCAGGCGGGGGGCACATTTTGTCCAAATTGTGGGCAGCGTGTTAAAGCAACGGATGCGTTTTGTGAGAATTGTGGTTTTGATTTAACCGCATTTCGGAATCAGAGCAGCCAGACCAATGCGGACCACCCATCAGCGGCATCACGTCAGGCAACACCAGCGCAACCAACTCAATCAGCGACGCCAACAGTGCCAACGCGGCAGTCACAAGCGAAGCGGTCAATGCCAAAATGGGCTTGGCTCACGATTGGTGTTGTCCTAGTGTTGGCAATTGGTGGCTACGCATACGGCCAACATTATTATCAACCAGCGGCTCAGCTCAACCGGGCCATCACCGCATTGAAGACCGGTAAGGGATTGGCCAAGCAGGTGACGAGTACAGATCCTTCACTGAAGATTACGCCGGAGACGGTGAAACCAATGTCAGCTTACTTTAAGGCTAACCGGAAAAGCTTGGCAAGTTTAGCCAGTGATTTGAAGGCATCTAATACGGCTAATCAATATGGTGTGCAATTTGTGCGGACGGGTAAGGCTTGGCTGTTCTTTGATAAATATCAACTCCAAGTCGCATCAGTCTATGCCGATTTATCGACGAACCACAAGAACGTGACGTTAGCGGTCAATGGCCAAAAGGTTGCCAAGACGACCGCGACCAGTCTGACGCACAAAGTTGGACCGTATGTGCCAGGAACGTATACATTGACTGCCAAAGGAACCGTTGGTCAACACCAAATCACGAATAAAGGCACTTACTATTTGCGGTCAACGGGTGAAAGCTACGAACTAGATTTACGAACGATTTCGTTAACGGTTGTTGGGACGCCCAAGACGGTTATTTACGTGAATGGTGAAAAGCAGGGCACAATTCACAGTGACGGGACGTTGGCACTCAATAATTTGCCTTGGTCTAATAAAATGATGATGACCGGTAAATACGAAGTAGGCAACCAGCTGGTCACTTCTAAACAGACTAATCTTTCGAACGATGAGGGAGAAGATGTGGCGGTTAATTTCGCGGGAGTGATGAGTAAGGATAGTGCTACTGACTATATTACGGCGATTTTTGATGCGCTTGGGCGTTATACCAACACAGGTGATTTGAGTGATGCGAGTGATTACAACGATCGCACGCTTGATGATTACTTTATCAACGGGACGGATAATGCCGATTACCAAGAGTTGGTGAAGATGGCGAAGGGGTACTATGACAATGACGACATTATGAGTGTCAATTATGAGCCGACCGTTATCTCAACCATCCCAGCTGCGAATGACAAGAGCGAGATTACCTATGATGTGAAGTATGATTTTACGAATACTGAGGAAGAACGGATTCAAGTCTTCCGGTACACGGCAACCGTTGAAAAGAGCGGTGGTCACTATAAGATTAGTAAAATCAGTGCCGCGCAGAAGATTCGCGATTTCACCAGCAGTGACGATTCAGACGAAGGGGAAAATGACTAATGAAAAAATGTCCAAATTGCGGTGCTGAATTAGCGGCGACCGCTAAGTTTTGTACGCATTGTGGGGCCGATTTAACCAAGCCGGTTTCTGCAACGACGACCAATGCTGCCATGGCTAATGCCAAGTCGGTGACCAGTTCAGCTGACAGTACGACTGCCAAAAGCGCAACGGTTGAGTCACAAGCGACGTCAGCCCAAGATAGCACCACGAGCACTGCCAGCTCACAAGCAGCGTCACAGGTGACTAACGGAGATCAGGTGCAACAACTACAGTCATCTGCTAAAAACTACTTTAGCTGGTTACTGAATTCTTGGAAAAATCCGATGGCGACCGAACCGGAAGAAAGTTACTTCAGCTACATCTCATTTGTCATCGAAGCGCTTTTGATTACTGCGACTGGCATCACGATTGCGAATCGCATCTTAGCGGTATTCAATAATTCACAATCAGTATTTAATGCGAACAAATTATCGTTTTTAACCGATTTGAAATTACTTCTCGTGGTCTTATTAGGAATGGTCTTTTATATTGGCATCGGATTTGCCGTGAGTGCGCTCGGTAATCGGGGCACTAAGATTGTTTTTTCAGCCTACGTAAGCAGATTTGCACGGTTGACTAACTATGCGATGATCATCAATTTACTATTGTTCTTTTCAGCATTCATGGTGAATGCCGCTGGTAATATTTTAGTGGTCTTGAGCACATTTTCACCAGTCATCGCCATCTTTAGTTTGGGTTGCTTGGTTTGGCAATTGGGTCTGATTTTATCCGTGACCATGTCAGTCGACCAACCAGTTATTAGCAAAGCTTACTTGGTCTTGATTGCTGTCGTCATTGTTTCAATCTTGTTCTATATTGCCATTCGCATCATTGGGCAAGATGTTGGCGCCGGCATGCTTAGTCATGCCATGACCCAACTTTCAGGTCTAATTGATTCACTTGGACAACAATATTAATTAAAAAAACTGCCCCGCAATCACATCCAGTCAAGGATGACGATTGCGGGGCAGTTGTAACAGCAGGGTCAGCTAACTAAGCTTTTGGTGCGTCAATGATTGGTGTTTCAACGGTTTCGACGTACTTGGCTGCCACTGGTTCGGCCACCAAGTTGACACCCGCTTTGGTGAATAGTTGCGTCGCCGCTAAATCGGCCATTGCTTTGGCAACGACTTCCTTGGTTAGACCGTCACTCGCGTAGTGTAATTTCAAGTGATGGATCTTTTGCGTACTAGTTTTGAAGCTCATGTCTAAAGTTTTCATCGATTATTCCTCCTATTGGTTAAGCAACGGGTGCGTCGTATTGACAAAAGCTAGTAATTTTGCCAACTTGAAACGTTTGACCGGTTAAGGTTTCGAGCGTTTTGCCAAAGGCGGTGAGTTGTTCGTTGGTCACGGCTGGCGCGATGGCAGTGAAGGCTTGCTTGCGCACAACATTTTCTGCATCGACCATTTCCACGGCTAGCGTTGATTTCAACCAAGTTTTGTTCATCAGTGAGACCTCCTAAAGTTTTGGTAGGCTGGCCAGCTTACATTAATACAGACGGCTAGGGGGTCGAAAAAGTGCAACGGTCAAAAAAAGTTCCGCTGAATCACGGCTTGATAACAGCTGTGATTCAGCGGAACTTTTAGCATCTAGAGGGTAAAGTGGTCAGTGGTTTTCAAAATTGCGGCTGTGAATGGTGCGTCGGCAATTTGGGCGACGAAACCGCCGAGTGCCGTGATTTGCGCTTCGGTGACAGTTTCAGCGACGTTATTGAATGTCCGTTTGGCCGCATGTCGATCTTCGGTTGCGACAACGATGGAAAGGGTACTAGCTCGCCAATTTTGCATAGTTGAACCTCCTTGAGTATTTTTTGTAAGCTTACACAATACCAACGGCTATAGGGTGGAAATAGTGCAATTATTGTTCAGCTTCATAGAGCGCCTGCGCTTTTTTTAGCAAACTGGCTCGCCAGTTATAGACGGTTCGCCGACTGACGCCATGCGTGCGCATAATTTCTGCGACCGTCTGCTCGGCTAAAAAGAACTCTGTCAAATAGATTCGTTCACCCGGGCGGCATTGAGCTAATAAGCTGGTGAGTAAGTCGGTCAGTTGCCATTGGCGTTCTCGTTTTGCCATGGGGGTGATGCTGAGTCGTGCGGCGTTTTCCATCGCAACTTGCGATTGTTGGCGTAAGGTCTGTTTGCGCAAATAGTCAAGGGTACGCCATTTGATGCGGCGGAAGGCAAATTTGCGAAAGTCAGCTAAGTTTTCCGGTAAGTCCGGGTCAAAATTTTGATAGGCTGCCAGCCAAGTTAGGTGCGCGGTCGTGACGCAATCTTCAAATTGTGGATGGCCCTTCGTCACGTTGGCGGCTTTGAGCGCGCCATATAAAAGCCGTTGGTGGGCCGGTTCTGCAAGTAAGTCAAAAGCTGCTTGATTTTCAAGTCGGTCAGTTCGCATCAGGTTGTCTCGTCTCATTAGTTTTCCTTGGCCAAGGTTGACCTTAGCATAACGAGGCTGGAAGAAATTGACGAGTCCTCGCAAAATGACGAAATCTGTATAAGATGATACTAATTATGGCATTCTGTTAACAATTGACGGAATAGGCGAGAAATAACTAGCATTCCACGTATATTGCTGGTAAGCTTTGGTTAACTTGATTGGTTATTCCGTTGCCTAACCATTAACTGAGTACACAAACTTGTGTAAATGCCGCAATGTCGGCACTCTGGAGGAACTGTACGATGTCTAATCGTGACAAGCGCCACATCAGTTTTAATGATGCCATCTGGTCGAAATATCCAAATTCGTTAGATTTAACTAAGCCATTGTCAATTTTAGCGGTAGCACAAGCACGTCACTTTATTAAACTTAGTATGCATCACACTTTTTATCTACTTGACGTGAGTCAATTAAACTGCGTTGAAAATGCCATTATTTTTGATGGGCAACAAGGAATTTTAAAGACGACTCAGACGACGCGTGAATTGATTCGTGAATACTGGGTTCAAGCAGATCTTTGGCACCGACCATCACTCAAATATTGGGCCCAAAAATTAGGCATTACCCAGCATAAAATTCCGTTTATCAAGGGGGATGTCTGTTTGATTCCACTTGGCGCTAACACTCAAAAGTCAACGAGCTGGTTTAGCACTGCGTCACTGACGGACCATATCAAGCGAACCGGCAAGCAGACCGAGTTAGTTTATGACCAACGGCTTCGGCTGATCATTCCAGTAAGTACCAAAGTAATCAAACGTCAACTTACGGACAATCAACAGATGCAAGTGGTATTGAACCAAACGATGGCCAGGCAACTTCAATTCATTACTGGCGAGTTACCACCCAGTGAGAGCAGTCCAAGCTTGTGGCAATGTGATCGAACATTAGCTTACAATTTGATTCATTTTGCCTTCCAGTCCAGAGATTTAGTTTTTACGTCTCAAGATGTTCAACAAACCTTAAACACTTACCTTGGTAAATTTTAGCGATATTTGTTAAATTAGACTTACTAGCTTGTTGATGAGGAGTCTGATTGAATGACAAAAAAGATTACTAAAATTATGGCGCAGAAACGGTCTGGTCGGTATAACGTCTATTTAGATGATAAATACGCGTTCCCAATCAGTGAGTCCGTCATGATTAAATTCAGCGTGTTCAAGGGGATGGAAGTCGATGATGCCCTGGCAGCCGAAATGATTGCGGCGGATGATATTTCGAAGGCTTATACGCGCGCATTAGATTATTTATCACACCAATTGCGGACGGAAAAAGAAGTTCATGATAAGTTACGTGATGAAGAAATTAGTGAAGACGTGATTACGGCCACCATGGCCCACTTGCGTGAGTTACGGTTGTTGAGTGATGAACAGTACGCAGCCGCGTATGTTCGCACGGCCAAGCGTACCTCCGACAAAGGGCCCCGTGTGATTCGACAAAAGTTACGTCAAAAAGGTGTCGGTGAACAGTTGATTGATGATGCTTTAGCTGGACAGTTTAGCACTGACGATCGCTTAGAAAATGCCACTGAGTTAGCCCAAAAATTAGCCAAACGCTATCATAATCAAGCGTTTAAAACGATGCAACAAAAAGTACGCCAAGGGCTGATGACCAAAGGCTTTGATAATGAAATTGTGACCGCCGCGATTGACGCAATCGACTTAGAACCCGATGCGGATGAACAATGGGACGCTTTGGTGACACAAGGCGAACGGTTATGGCGGCGGAATCGCAACTACGCCTTCTCGGAACGATGCTTACGCACGAAGCGCAATCTTTACCAAAAGGGCTTTCTAATGGAAGATATTAATCGTTTTATTGACGAACAGGTTGCAGATGAGTGAAAGACGGTAAATAGATACGCGCGTCACACTAAAATCTGTTATAATGTTTAATGAAATTCGATGAAATTTTCACCCTATGTTTTGGAAAGTTGGGCTAAACATGACGCGCGAAGCTAAAGGACCTAAGGAAGGCGACTTCATTACGATCAAAAGCTATAAGCACGACGGGAGTTTACATCGAACTTGGCGCGATACAATGGTACTCAAAACAAGCGAAAATGTCCTAATTGGTTGCAACGATCACACGCTCGTCACCGAAGATGATGGCCGGCGCTGGGTGACTCGCGAACCGGCAATCGTTTATTTTCATAAGCATTATTGGTTTAATATCGTGGCGATGATTCGCGATAACGGGGTTTCATATTATTGTAACTTAGCGTCACCAGCCGTTTTAGATAAAGAGGCTTTGAAGTACATTGATTACGATTTGGACGTCAAAGTCTTCCCCGATGGTGAACGTCGGTTATTGGATGTCGATGAGTATGAAGAACATGGCGCCAAATGGCATTATCCTACCGAGACCGATCGCATTTTAAAAGCAAATGTGAAAGTCCTGGTTGATTGGATTAAGCATAAGAAAGGCCCATTTTCACAAGAATACATTGATATCTGGTATAGCCGTTATCAAGAATTATCACGTCGGCAATAGCTCTGCTGGCGGCGAGCCAGTAGCGTAATTAGTAAAAAGACATCTGTTGATGTCTTTTTTTTACGAGTCTGGGACAAAACCCCAGACTCTTTTGTAGCTCCAAATATTTATAGTCGAAACGTGGAACAAGAGGCACAGATGCAACAGAGCTACGGAAACCGAACGATTGAAAGCCCCAATCATCCGGTTACCTAGGCTATGCTCGGTAGCAACCCGCCTCTTGTCCCACTCTTGCTAGTTTACGAAAGGCGTTGGCGTATGTTACGCTTGAGGCCAATAATTTTAACGAGGTGAAGTTAATGAGTGCGCTAGATTGTCTAACAATGTCCGGCACAAAAATGTGCCAGTTTTAGGTCAGTATGGATAGACAATTCAAATCAATGACTGTTTTTCCATCACTGTCCATCGCAAGGAGAGACCATGGAAACTAATTTAAAACAGTTAACACAATTAGATCAAATTTTAACAACTGCTGCGACGTATACGCATAGCGAAGTCGCGGCCAAACAACTGATTGCCAGTCCGTTAGTGAATGAGTTAGCGGCGGTTCAAACCCAGCTACAATTAACGCAGGAGGCGCATCAGTTACTATTGAATTCAGTGACGCTGACGTTTTTCAATCTGGATCAACTAACGGCGATTCAAACGAAGCTCGATCAGGGGCTGTTATTGAATGCAACGCAACTAGGACTTCTCGGTGACTTTTTGACCAGTGGCCAACGGCTGATGACGACCTTGCGCCAACACGCAACGATTGCGCCACGACTAGTCGAATTAATGGGGCCGGTGACCGGGTTACGGGGATTACAACAGCGATTAACGACTGAAATTAACCACGATCAGGTCGCTGACCAGGCCACGCCAGAATTGGCTCGTTTACGACAAAAAATTAGTCAGCAACGCCAGCAGGTTCAAGCAGCGTTAACTCAATTTGCCCAGAAACACGCGCAGGCGGTGCAGAGTCGGCGGCTAATCACTCGTAACGATCATGTTTGCATCCAATTAAAAGCGAGTTACAAATCGCGTTTTGCTGGCAATATTATTGATCAATCTGGGACAGGGTCGACGGTCTTTTTTGAACCAAAAATGGCAGTTCAACGCGGCCAAGTGCTTGCGCAACTGGTCGCTGAAGAGAGTGCAGAAGTTTATCAGATTTTAGCGACCTTGACCGGTGATGTGCAGCAGCAATGGGCCCAACTGGTGAAAAATCAACAACTTATTAGTCAACTAGACCAAATTATGGCTCGTGGGCAATATGCGCTACAGACGCAGAGTTGTTTGCCGAAGCTAACTGACGATCAGCATTTGAAGATTATCAATGGTCGTCATCCCTTGTTGGGGCAACGGGCAGTACCATTGAATATCGAACTGGCGTCACATCAAGGGCTGATGATCACTGGGGCCAACTCTGGTGGGAAAACGGTCGTGCTCAAGACGATCGCGTTATTTGCCTTGATGGTGCAAGTGGGACTGGAAATTCCAGCCGATGCCGGCACCGAAATTCCTGTCTTTACGCAAGTCTGGCTGGATATTGGGGACAATCAAAGTTTAGCTGCCCAACTCAGCACGTTTGCGGCAGAAATGACGACCTTGGTGACCATGACTGATGCGATTCAACCCAATGCCTTAGTGTTACTTGATGAAATCGGCAGTGGGACTGATCCAGAAGAAGGTTCAGCGTTGAGTATCGCCATTATTGATTACTTACGCGCACAACAGGCAACTATCGTGGCAACGACGCATTTCAGCGCGATTAAAAGTTATGCGGTTGCTTGTCCCACGTTCATGACCGCCACGATGGCCTTTGACCGAAAAACCTTGGAACCAACTTATCAAATCTTACTCAATCAAGTCGGGGCCAGTGAGGCAATTTGGTTAGCGGAGCGCTTAGGCCTCTCGCAAACGATTTTGGCTGGGGCACGGGAACGATTAGGAAAATAAACGCCGTCAATTTGAGGTGATTAAGAGGGACTGTGACGGCTGTCATGGTCCTTTTTGACAGCCTTGCACGCCAGTTAATTAGGCGTCTGCACCGAGCTGGTGAGTGAGTTGGGCTTGCATTTTACCCCAAAGCTGCGTATATTTCATAGTATAATGAAAAAGGTTGGGAGGCCGCGAGCATGGCGTTTATGAAGCTGGATAATGGTGAATTATTAAAGAATATCCGTAAATTTGCCAAGAAGAATGGCCTGACACTTGCAGAAGTTGCCACCTTGGCCGGATTGAGTGCGAGTGCTATTTATAGTTGGAAGAAGCATACGCCGTCTAAAGGGACGTTGAATGAAGTGGCACAAGTTTTGGGAACCAGTTATGCCAAGCTCGTTGGTAAAGAAAATCATGGGAACGCTGCGACGGCGGTGGATTTAAAAAAGGTCATTGAAAATCGCAAGAATCGTTTCGAATATCACGGTCAACCGGTGAGTGACGAGCAACTGAAAATCATCCGCAACGTGTTAAAGACCATGTTTGAACGGCGTCAAAGTTAATTTTAAGTTAATTGCGGGCGGAATCAGTGCAACGCTGGAACGGTTAGTGTAAACTGTTCATCAAGGTTCAAGTTATTTTCGAGTCGTCAAAAAACTTGCGAAAAGGCTTGACGTGTCTGCGACATTGGGGCACAATATCCTCAATCATTTAACAAGTTGGGAGATGGCGAATATGAAGAAAGTCACCACGACGCTGGCGAAGAAAAATATTAACCAGCTATTAACGATCGTTAACCAGGGCCACGAATCAATTGAGGTTGAAAATCCCAATACACAAGATTCGGCGGTCATGGTCAGCATGAAAGACTGGCTACAGATTGTTGCGACTTTAGCCAAACAGAACAATCATGATATGGAATTTAGTTAATTAAAAAGTGTGAACGAAGGGACCTCATGGCGACGCGGTAATTGCGTTGTTGTGGGGTCTCTTTTGACGAATCTGAATTAAAAAACGCGCCACCATCGCTGCGAGCGCGTTTTCCGGTTAGTCTGCCTGACTTTCAGCAAACTTAGTTTTAATGTAATCGGCAGAAATTTGTAATTTTTTGAGTTCTTCGTCGGTCAAGTCGAGTTGGACTTGTTCGACGATCCCGTTGCGACCGACCACGGCTGGATAAGATAAGTAAACGCCGTATTCTTCACGGTAGTTGGAAACGGGGAGCTCAGTTAAGGCATCGTTTAAGATGATGTTAGCCAAACGCACCGCAGCAGTAGCCACGCCGTAGCTAGTATATTTCTTGCCATGGAAAATGGCGAAACCACCTTGACGGGCAGCTTTGTCAAGGGCAA
Source organism: Lactiplantibacillus pingfangensis (assembly GCF_005404945.1). Lineage (GTDB taxonomy): Bacteria > Bacillota > Bacilli > Lactobacillales > Lactobacillaceae > Lactiplantibacillus > Lactiplantibacillus pingfangensis. The sequence continues at coordinate 11,867 of NZ_BJDG01000019.1, forward strand.
CTAAGTCTAAGCCACGATCAGCAGCGATTTTGGTAATCGGTTGACCCAAGACGCGGACAGTTGACCAGGCCGTGAATTGGGAATTCCCGTGTTCACCCAAATTATAACCAGTGACTGAACGTGAATCGAGGTTTAACTTTTTAGCGACGGCCCGTTTCATCCGGGCAGAATCAAGTAACGTCCCCGTCCCAATCACATGAGCCTTTGGTAAGCCCGTGACTGCTTGGTAAATTGACGTGATGACGTCGACTGGATTAGTGATAGCAACGATAATACCATTGAACCCACTAGCTTTAATTTTTTCAGCAACGACTTTCACTTGGGCACTCGTGAAGGGGAGTTCGGCAAAGCGGTCGTTATTCGGATTATCTTGTAACTTGATGTTACCTAAAGCGGAAATGATGACGTCGGTATCTTTCAACGCGGCATAATCATTAACGATGATGTTGGTATGGGTGGGTAAGTTAGGCATCGCGTCTTCAAAGTCGATGGCGTCGGCGTTAACCTTATCCGTGTTCGGGTCGATTAAGACCAAGTCGTCAGCAAAACCGCCGGCAACGATATAGTGAGCGGCAGTGGAACCAACGTGGCCCATGCCAATAACTGCAATTTTTCGTGACATAGATTAAGACACTCCTTTAAAATTTAGTTGCTTACTAACTAAATTACCATTATTCTCATCAAATTTAAATAGTATTTAGCACAAATTTCAGGATAGTATCGGTAGAATTGGAAATAGGTTATAATTAAGGCATTCTGTATTTGAAGTTGTGCCACATAACTAAAAATATCAGTGCCAGAGAGTCATACCGCAAAAAGGGAGGGGCGACTGTGCTTAAACGCCTAAAAGAGTCATCATTAATGTTCTGGTCGCTCGAGATTTTGATTGTCGCAGCGTTAATCTGGGTTTGCACAAAACTTGGATTCTTATTCCAACCCATTGGGACTTTTCTCAATGTGGTTTTCATGCCAATTTTAATTTCGGGTTTCTTATTTTATATGCTCAATCCGCTCGTAAAAATGCTCATGAAAGTGCATTATAAAAAATTTCGAATTTCGCGAACGTGGGCAGTAACCATTGTTTTTCTATTATTAATCGGTGTTTTAGCTTATGGAGCAGTGTCATTGATTCCGCGCCTAGTTTCACAGGTTACGCAATTAATTTATAATTTACCCGGCTTAGCTTCTCAAATGCAAAAAGCCGCCACTAAGATGATCAACAATAGCACAATGTTGCAAAAAGTTGACGTGAGCTCGTACATGAAGCAACTCAATGGTCAGGTCAGCAAATATGCGCAAACGTTCTTAGCGTCCTTATCAACGAGTATCGTGACGGTGATTTCGACGGTGACGAGTGTGACCATCATGGCGATTACGATTCCAGTGGTCTTGTTCTACATGTTGAAGGATAGTGAAAAATTCATTCCGGCGATCAGCCGCTTCTTGCCACGGAAACAACGGCCCGAAATTGTTGGGCTGATCCAAAAAATGGGCGACACGATTTCCAGTTATATTAGTGGTCAAGTGATTGAATGTTTGTTCGTTGGGACCTTCACGGCGATTGGCTACATGTTGATTTCACAACCTTATGGCTTATTACTAGGGGTCGTGGCCGGGATGGCGAACATCATTCCTTACCTCGGACCTTACATTGGGATTGCGCCCTCGCTGATTGTGGCGTTCACGGTGTCACCAATGCAAGTCGTTTATGTGGTCATCATTGTGGTGATCGTACAACAAGTGGATGGGAACCTCATTTATCCAAATATCATTGGACGAACGTTAAAAATTCATCCATTGACGATTATCATTTTATTATTAGCGGCGGGCAATATCGCTGGAATTTTAGGCATGATTTTAGCTATTCCATTTTATGCCGTTGTCCGGACGGTTGTTGTTTACTTGTTCAATATTGTGGAGCTGCGTAACGAACAAGCCTTACGCAAGCAAACGACGGTGTATCAACCACAGCCACCCAAAGCAACTAAGGCGGATATTAAGCCGGTGAAAAAGTAACTGTGACGGTTTGAGGCGCAAGTTAAGACGATTTAACGAGATCCAGTGTGGGCAACACTGGATTTTTTGTGCAAAAATCAGTAGAATATGTAAGGTTAAGGTTACTCTGCGCTCAAACGAGAATTATTAGATAATGAAACTGTTTTTCAACGAAAGGAATTTTTATGAATAAATCAGAACTACAGGCAGCCGTCGATACGCGGCGGACCTTCGCGATTATTTCTCACCCGGATGCCGGGAAAACCACGATTACGGAACAAATGTTACTCTTTGGGGGCGTTGTTCGCCAAGCAGGGACGGTTAAGGCTCGTAAAAGTGGCAACTTTGCCAAGTCCGACTGGATGGAAATTGAAAAGAAGCGTGGGATTTCGGTAACGAGTTCCGTTATGCAATTTGACTATGACGGCAAACGGATCAACATTTTGGATACCCCTGGGCATGAGGATTTCTCCGAAGATACGTATCGGACCCTGATGGCGGTCGATTCGGCAATTATGGTGATTGACTCTGCCAAAGGGATCGAACCACAAACGAAGAAATTATTCCAAATTTGTAAAATGCGTGGGATTCCCATTTTCACGTTCATGAATAAGTTGGATCGTGATGGTCGCGAACCATTAGATTTACTGAATGAAGTTGAAGAAGTACTGGGGATTGAAACGTATCCAATGAACTGGCCAATTGGGATGGGTAAGGGCTTGAAAGGGCTCTATGACCGTTACAACCATCGTATTGAACTTTATCATAATGAGGCGCACGGCGAGACCTTTTTGCCGTTAGACGCTGACGGCAAGCTTGATCCAAGCAATGAATTAACCAAGGATAGCATCTACCGCGATGTGTTGGATGAAATGGAACTCATCGAAGAAGCCGGCAATGATTTTGACGAAGCCAAGGTCGCTGCTGGGGATATGACGCCAGTATTCTTCGGCTCGGCGTTGACCAACTTTGGGGTCGAGACATTCTTGAAGACTTATTTGAATTACGCGCCTAAGCCAAATGCCCATAAGACGCGTGATGATGAGATTATCCAACCAACGGATGATGAATTTGCTGGCTTCGTCTTCAAGATTCAAGCGAACATGAACCCTAATCATCGTGACCGAATTGCGTTTGTCCGCATTTGTTCGGGCGAATTTGATCGTGGTATGGATGTCTTCCTCCAACGGACCGGCAAAAAAATGCGCTTGAACAATTCAACGCAATTTATGGCCGATACGCGAGAAACGGTGGAAACTGCCGTCGCTGGCGATATCGTCGGGCTTTATGATACGGGAAACTTCCAAATCGGTGATACGATTTATGCCGGGAAGAAAGCCATTCAGTTTGAAAAGCTACCACAATTTACGCCTGAATTATTCATGCGCGTTACTGCCAAGAACGTCATGAAGCAAAAGTCGTTCCATAAAGGGATTGATCAGCTGGTTCAAGAAGGGGCCGTACAATTGTATACCTCATATTCGACCGGTGATTACATTTTAGGCGCGGTTGGTCAATTGCAGTTCGAAGTTTTCAAATTCCGGATGCAAAATGAATACAATTCTGAAGTCGTGATGGAACCGCTTGGTAGCAAAACGGCTCGCTGGATTGACCCTGAACAATTAGATGAAAAGATGTCTAGTTCACGGAATTTATTAGTGAAGGATCGCAGCGGTGCGCCACTTTTCTTATTTGAAAATGCGTTTGCGGAACGCTGGTTTGCCGACAAGTATCCAGATGTCAAATTAACTGCTAAATTATAAGCACTTCAAAAGACTACTTACGGGTAGTCTTTTTTAGTTGGTCGGGCACGCGTTAAATCGCGCGGATGCTTTCAACCACCTGTCGAAAATGTTAAACTGTGACTATCGCTTTTTTTTAGCAAATTAAATTGGATGCATCATTTAGGAGGGCTAGTTCGTGAATATCATAATTGCGTTGATTCCCGCATTGGGCTGGGGTTTAAACCCACTATTAATTTCAAAATTAGGTGGCAAACCAGTTAATCAAACGTTAGGAACCGGGATTGGTGCCTTGATTGTTGGCTTGATCGTTCAGTTGGCAGTCCGGCCAACTGTCGATGCGCAGACGTTTTGGCTAAGTGCGCTCTCAGGGGCTTTCTGGGTGCTTGGTCAAATTGGACAGTACACGTCTTATTCGCGGATGGGTGTGAGCACCACAATGCCGATCTCAACGGGCCTACAGTTAGTCGGAACGTCGGTCATTGGCGTCTTGATGTTTGGCGAGTGGGCCGGCGACGGTGCTAAAATCGTCGGGTTTGCCGCAATTGTTTTGATGATTATTGGCGTCGCCTTAACCGCAGTGACGGACAGTCCCGATGGTCGCAACGGGTTGATGAGTGGCCTGATCATCTTAGTCCCAACGACGATTGGTTACTGGGTTTATAGTGCGCTACCAAAAGCCGTTTCGGCTTCTGGGACGGCCATTTTCTTCCCACAGATGTTCGGGATGTTTTTAGCCGCGGTGATCTATGCGCTCGTCAGTGGTCGCGGTCAAGCGTTTAAGGAACGGACGAGTTGGCTAAATGCCTTTGCTGGCCTAATCTTTGGCGTTTCGGCTTTAGCCTATATCTTTTCTGCCAAAGCCAACGGGGTCGCAACGGCCTACGTAATCACTCAGGTCAGCGTCGTAATTTCGACGTTAGGCGGTTTGTTAGTTTTACATGAAACCAAATCGTCGCGTGAATTGCGGTTAACGATCATTGGTTTAGTGTTAATCGTGGCCGGGAGTGTCATGACAGCCTTCTTGGGCTAATTAGTCACGATCTGGAAATAACTTAAAACAGCAGTCGAGCCTTACTTGAAGTTGCTTTCAAGTAAAGTTCGACTGCTGTTTTTTTGTTAACTATTCCGATTGAAATGTTTAAAACATGATCTCATTAGGGTTGAGTCCAGTTAAATAACGTCCCGGCAAATAGCCGAGATTTTGTAGCCGATACCAGACCACTCGATTGTCGTCAACGAGTCGTTCAGTTAGGGTGACTTTTTCACCATCGGCAACGGTTGTCAAGTAACGCCCATATGGTTCGATATAAGTGTGGACGGCCTTACCGGGAACGAAACTGACGATGCCGGTTTGTTGCACCTGCCGCTGGTCACGTGTGCGGTAACTGAGCGGTAGGCGTGGCAAGAGTTGATCGCCGTTGGTCAGTTGGACTTGTGTTTCAGGAATCCACTGATTGTCGCCAATATTGTACCAAGTATCGCCGGCGTTCAACTGTACCCGCAGATAGGTTTTGTAGACGCTGCCGACTTGCAAGGCGGTCAAGTAGTTGGTCATGGTCGCACCCGGATAGGGGAAAACGCGGGTCTGTTGTCGAATTTGGACGAAACCGGTACTGAGGTCGGTTTGACGCCAGTTTTGATTGCGATAGAAGAACAGCACGGTTTTGGAGCTGGTCGTGTATTCGCCGGTCAAATCACCGACTGAGCGTAACAGTTTGAAACCTGCCACAGTTGGTGCTGTAACCTGATAAGGCGTCCCCAGTGGTCCACGCGTCATCGCGGGTAGCCCGATGAGTTGACGTTGGTCAATATCGTAGGCGTAGGCCCAAACTGGTTGGCCCGCTTGACGTTCATAGGTTAAGACTAGCCGCGCTTGTGGTGCCGTGAACCAACGCGTTAAGCCGTCGATGTGCACTAAGTGATAGCCACTGATATCGACATTTGGAAGATGAATCTCGTCGCCAATATAGCCGGCAATCATGTCAGGCGCCTGTAGCTCGTGGCCGTCCACATCGAGATGATGGACGAGAATCAGGGCATCCGTTTGATTGACTGACGGCGTTTGGTCGGTAGTGGTTGCGGTGATGCTTGGCGTATCGGCGGGGTCAGCCGTGGTGGTTGCTTCTGGCCGATTTAAGCCTTGCAACATACTTTTTAAACGGTCAAAAATGTGCACGTGACCACTCCTTTCATAATTTTTATAATTATTTCTAGTATAACGCATCCGTCGATGAGTTTGCACAGCTTAAGTAAATCATAAAGGTCGGTTTTAGTTGGCTCGTGTATACTAAGATTAAATAGGGGGAATTTTGGGATGAATTTAAAACAATTGCGCTATTTTCTCGCCGTCGCAGAAGAAGGCCAAATGACGGCGGCCGCCAAACGTCTGCACGTCGCCCAGCCACCACTGAGCTATCAAATTAAGCAGTTAGAGTTGGAACTGGGGGTCACACTCTTTAAACGACTGCCCCAAGGCGTAACGGTCACAGCAGCTGGGGAGCTGCTCGTGGGCTATGCGCAGCAACTCACGCAATTGTCTGCCACCGCCGAAAACAAGGTGCGCGCACTAGGTCGTGGCATCACTGGAACTTTGAACTTGGGGACGGTATCTTCTTCTGGGGGCGCCATGCCCAATCAAAAAGTCCTGACTTGGCTGCAGCAGCATCCCGATGTCCAGTTGGAAGTCAGCGAGGGCAATACGTTTGAATTGTTAGATGACTTACATAAACGCTTATTAGATGTCGCCATTTTACGCACGCCGTTTAATCAGCAGCACTTAGTTTGCCGCTATTTTACGCCCGAACGGATGGTGGCGGTATTGCCGAAACGTTACACCCAGTTCACACGTCGACGGCAGTTACGCTTAAATGATCTGGATGGGCTACCCTTGATCAAGTATCGGCGTTTCAATGAACTGTTTCACGTGGCTTTTTTGGAACAGAATTTCGAGCCGCAGTACGTCATGACTTGTGACGACGCCCGGACAGCGATGCACTGGGCTGATCATCAAATTGGCGTCGCCTTGGTGCCACGGTCACTGGCCGAAACTTATGATACGGGGCAAGTGCTGATTCGGTCACTGGCTGATCGCCGTTTTGAGAACCGGTTAGTGTTGGCAACTACTCCTGAATCATTGGCGACACCATTAGTCGCCGGATTTATGGCCCAATTTCCACAAGCGCAAGCTTTAGACTAATTTATGACTTAAGCTATCTAATTTTTTAATGGCACATTTTTAGTGAATACTAGTTTAGCGGGGATGGTTTCGGTTACATTGTTTTTAGTTATTAACTAACTTGTTGGACCAATTCTGCTGCGATCTGCTGCTGTGACTGGGCTGAACACCAAAATTAGTAATAATTAGGAACTCCCTTGTGTTAATGGTAAACTGACAAGTGAAATTTAAAAGACGAAGGTGAGTTCTTGTGATTTATTCATTATTATTAATGCTCGGCGTTGGCGTGTTAGCGGGCGTTTTTGGGGCAATTCTGGGGATTGGTGGCGGCATGATCATCACGCCCATTTTGACACTTGGCATGGGATTAGATATTAAGTACGCCATTGGGGCCAGTATCATTGCGGTCATTGCCACGAGTTCTGGTTCCACGATTGCTTATTTAAAAGATGAAATGTTAAATTTACGCGTCGCGATGTTTTTGGAAATTGCGACGACGGTGGGCGCGGTGATTGGGGCGGTCTTAACCGGGTTAGTTCATGCGACGTTCTTATATTTCCTCTTTGGCGCCTTGTTAGTCTTTACCACCTATAATATGATTCGTAAATTGCTTGGCAAAGGTCAAGATGACCAAGCGGCCAAAGCAGATCAACTGGCGACTAAGTTGAATTTAAATGGCACGTATTATGATAAGGCTTTAGAAAAACAAGTCGATTATCAAGTTCAAAATGTTCCCGGCGGGTTTGTGATGATGTTTGGCGCTGGCTTAGCTAGTGGCCTGCTCGGTATCGGGAGTGGGGCATTCAAAGTCTTAGCAATGGATACGATTATGCATATGCCACTCAAACCTTCTTCCGCAACGTCTAATTTAATGATGGGGGTTACTGCGGCCGCAAGTGCGATGGTTTATTTCTTCAACGGGTCAATTAAGGCTGGGATTGCCGCACCGCTAGCCATCGGAATTTTATTAGGCGCTTTAGTGGGGACCCGGATCATGCAACATTTAAAGCCACGGGTGATTCGAATGCTGTTTGTGCCGATCATGTTATATTTAGGCTTACAAATGATTGCTAAAGGATTTGGGGTGACCATCTAATGTCCGAAAAGAAGTCAAAAGCAGCTGAAATGCATCAAGTTGAACTGATGATTGGTCAAATTTTACGCATTGGGGTCATCGTGTCAGCAACGGTGATTGTTTTAGGCATTATTCTGATGCTCATTCAAGGCAATGGTGGTTATCCAAATGGGATTCAACCCACAGGCTTTAAAGAAATTCTGACCGGGGTGTTAGCATTACGGCCATTTGCCGTGATTATGTTAGGTCTCTTCCTATTGATCTTAACCCCCACCTTGCGGGTAGCCGTTTCAATCTATGCGTTCGCGGTAGAAAATGACCACTTGTATGTCTGGATTACGACCGCGGTCTTAATTATTTTAGTCATTGCTTCCGTCATCGGGTATTTCGGCGGTTAAGCGACGAGTTAGCAACGGCCGTACCAACGATAATGTTGGTTCAGTCAATTCTCAAAGGTTAATCTTTAGACCGGTTTTTAGTGGGCAGAACTTGCCACTAAGGACCGGTCTTTTTAGTTGGGATAACTTGAATTCACAATGGCGTGACCTGTTACCATATAAACAATTTAAATAATAAGAGAATACTGATAAATTTTTGCGTGGGTTAGCTTATTTTGACTTTTTAGCTGTTTTGACCAATCGAATATCGCCTGAAACTAGTCAAAAACGGCCCGAGAAAAATTATTTATTAAGAAAACTAATTGAGCTGATTTCCTTGTGAATGATAATGGCGAACACTCCTACATGTATTGAAAAATAAACGTTTTTAATTCAATTTATTTGTGAATTATTTTAAAATTAATGCCGTACACCGCTTCGATTATGACGAAATAATGATAAAAATTAGAGTTTAGCATTGATTTTAATTTATTTATAATATACAATTACTTTAACTTTTCGAGGGAAAAGCACACACAAACTATTAAGTTAGAGGGGTTGGGGTTTTATGAATTTAAAGACAGCTGCTAAAGTAACTGCCGTTGCGGGGGCATCATTATTATTCCTCGCGGCCTGTGGTTCCAAGAGTAACTCATCATCAGGTAAGCAAACGGCCACGATTGCTGAAAAGTCTGAATTACCAACAATGGACTTATCTAAGTCGACCGACGTTACAAGTTCAAACATGTTGAACAACACTAACGAAGGGTTATACCGTTTAGGCAAGGACAGTAAAATTACACCCGGAATTGCCAAATCAACCACTGTTTCTAAAGATGGTAAAACATATACGTTCACTTTACGGAAGAACGCAAAATGGAGTAATGGCGACAAAGTTACCGCTAAAGATTTCGTTTATGGTTGGCAACGTACTGTTAATCCAAAGACTGCGTCACAATACGCATACTTATATTCGGGCATCAAGAATGCTGATGAAATCAGCAGCGGCAAAAAGGCTGTTTCTAGTTTAGGCGTCAAGGCAGACGGCGACTACAAGTTGACGGTTACCTTGGACAAGCCAATTCCTTATTTCAAGAAATTAATGGGCTTTGTTAACTTCTTCCCACAAAACGAAAAAGCCGTTAAGAAATACGGTTCTAAGTATGGGACAACTAGTGCAGACATGGTCTACAATGGTCCTTATACGATGACTGGTTGGAAGGGGACTAACTTAACTTGGTCATTGAAGAAGAACAAAGATTACTGGGATGCTAAGAGCGTCAAGATGAGTAGTATCAAGTTCCAAGTTGTCAAAGACGCTTCAACCGGTTTAAACTTGTTTAACTCGAACAAACTTGACGATGCCATTCTTTCTGGGACTCAAGTTAAGAATTACAAGACCAATAAGAACTTCCTTCTTCGGAAGACGGCTTCAACGTTCTATGTTGAATTCAACCAAAAAGACAGCGATTCTCAATTAGCGAAGGCTTTCCAAAACAAGAAGATTCGTCAAGCATTATCAATGGCGATCAGCCGGAAGCAATTTGTTAACGACGTCTTAGCCGATGGATCGACACAAGCTAAAGGTTATGTCTCATCTGATTTAGCGAAGAGCCCAACGAACAAGAAAGACTTTGCTGACGATTCGTATGTACCTAGCGCGGTTGAATACAATATGACTGAAGCTAAGAAGTTATTGAACGAAGGGTTAAAGGAAACTGGTCAATCCAGCTTGAAGATTAACTTACTTTCTGACGATACCGATGGTGCCAAGAAGTCGACTGAATACGTTCAAGGACAATGGCAAAAATTGTCATCCAAGGTTAAGGTTACGAACCAAAATGTGCCATTCAAGACCCGTTTACAACGGTCACAAAATGGGAACTTTGATACTGTTATCTCTGCTTGGAATGCTGACTTTACTGATCCAATCTCCTTCTTGTCACTCTTCACGTCTGACAACTCGTACAACAACGGTAAATATAACAGCTCAACCTATGACACTGCAATCAAGAATGCCACTGGTAAAGATGCTAACAATGAAACCGCTCGTTGGAACGATATGGTAACGGCTGAAAAGACTTTGATGACTGACCAAGGGATTGCGCCAATCTATCAACAAGCCGAAGCTCACTTAACTCGGACGAGTTTGAAAGGTATCATTTACAACACGGCCGGTTCACAATACAACTACAAGTATATGTACGTTAAGTAGGTCAAAATCTGAAAGTTCGAATGTGTGTGCTTTAACTGAACGAATGTGAAACGAAGGGGTGAGGATTGACACATTGTTAATCCTTACCGTTTTGTTTTATAATCAGAACTGTCATTATAATTTAAGGCTAATTTAATAGAATGCGAGGAATTCTAATGAGAAAGTATCTCTTAAAGCGGATATTTTACTTATTCCTGACATTATTCATTGTGGCAACCGCCACGTTCTTCCTGATGAAGTTAATGCCAGGGACGCCGCTTCAAAATGAAGCCAAGTTGACCGCTAGTGAAAAAGCATCAATCTTAGCACAGTACGGGCTAGATAAACCCGTCTGGCTCCAATATTTCATTTATATTGGAGGAATTTTCAAGGGTAGCTTGGGGCTATCTTTCCAATTCAGTGATCAAGCGGTTAGTTACTTGATCGGGAGTCGGATGGGTCCCTCGATGCAATTAGGTGGTCAAGCGATGGTCGTCGGGGTAATCTTCGGGATTATCCTTGGGGCCGTTGGGGCCATTCGGAAAGACACTTGGGCCGACCGTTTGGCGACCATCCTGTCAATCTTAGGGATTGCGGTTCCTAGTTTCGTGTTAGCCATCTTACTTCAGTACTATCTTGGCTTGAAATTGGGTTGGTTCCCAGTTGCTGGTTGGGAAGGCTTTGCCTACACCATCTTACCAACCTTAGCGCTGGCAGCGAGTCCATTAGCCGAAACGGCCCGGTTTATTCGGACCGACATGGTTGATGTGCTGAGTTCCGATTATATCGAATTGGCGAAGGCCAAAGGATTATCGAAATTCGGCATCGTTTATCATCATGCGTTGCGGAACAGTTTAATTCCAATGGTCACCTTGATTGGACCATTGGCCGCCGCCTTGATGACTGGGTCGATGGTTGTTGAAAACATCTTCTCTGTCCCTGGGATTGGGGAACAATTCGTTAAGTCAATCTTAGTGAATGACTATCCAACCATCATGGGTGTGACGATCTTCTACTCCGCCTTACTTTGCTTGCTGTTATTGTTGACCGATATCGTCTACGGCATCATTGATCCGCGGATTCGCTTAAGTGGAAATGGGGACTAGTTAATGGTAGATAATCCAAATAATATTGAAATCAAACCCGGCGACTTCGAGCCGTTAGATAAAGCCGCTGGGCCTGACAACGAAAAAATCGCCGCACCTTCCTTAACTTTTGGGCAAGATGTTTGGCGGCGCCTGAAATCTAATAAGACGGCGTTTACCAGTTTCATCGTGTTAATTCTATTGTTCTTGATGGCCTTTGGTGGGCAAGCACTTTACCACCAGAATCCAAATGACCAAGAACCCAAGTACGCCAACTTGCCACCTAAGATTCCGGGTGTTGGCATTCATGGCTTGAACGGTCACATTAATCAATCTGGTGCCGATGTTGATGCTTACAAACAAGCCGGTGCTGGCTCGAATGTGCATTATATTTTAGGAACCGACTATTTAGGCCGGGACTTACTTGCACGGATTATGTATGGGACTCGGGTCTCACTTGAAATTGCGTTAATTGCCACCTTGATTGATTTAACGATCGGGGTCGGGTTCGGGATCCTATCCGGTTGGATGGGTGGTCGAGTGGATATGTTCATGCAACGAATCATTGAAATCCTCTCGTCTATCCCATCATTAGTTGTCATGGTCTTGATGGCGACCGCCTTCCAGAAAACTGGGATGGCTTCCATCATCGCTGCTTTGGCATTAATCAACTGGACCACGATGGCCCGACTGACGCGTGCGCAAACGCTGCAGCTGAAAAATCAAGACTTCATTTTAGCTGCGCGGACGTTAGGTGAATCAGCGCCGAAGATTGCTTGGAAGCATCTGCTCCCGAACTTATCTTCAGTGATCATTATTCAAACGATGTTTACGATTCCGAACGCCATCTTCTTTGAAGCGTTCTTGAGTTATATTGGGATTGGGATTAGTTCACCACAAGCGTCATTAGGGACGTTGATCTCTGATGGGCAAAAGAACTTCCAATTCTTACCATATCAAATGTGGTATCCAGCAATCGTCTTGATTGTCTTAATGCTTGCCTTTAACTTATTAGGTGATGGTATGCGGGATGCGTTTGATCCAAAGTCGAAACGATAGGAGGCTGCAACAAGATGGAAAATCCTGAAAATGTCATTGAAGTGCGAAATCTACAAATTGATTTCCACACCTATGCAGGTGAAGTTAAAGCCATTCGTGATGTCAGTTTCGACTTACGGAAGGGTGAAACCTTAGCCATTGTTGGTGAATCTGGGTCCGGTAAGTCAGTGACGACCCGGTCACTCATGGGGTTATTAGCACCCAATGCCGTCATTAAGGGCGGTAGCATCATGTTTCATGACGAAGATATTATTAAAAAGTCTGAAAAAGACATGCAACATATTCGTGGTAAAGATATTGCCATGATTTTCCAAGATCCAATGACGTCATTGGACCCAACGATGCGGATTGGGTTACAAATTGCCGAACCGTTAATGAAGCATAAGGGCTTGAAGAAAAAGGAAGCCGTTGCCCAAGCGTTAGAAATGCTTAAGCTGGTTGGGATTACTAATCCTGAAGGCCGAATCAACGACTATCCTTATCAATTCTCCGGTGGGATGCGGCAACGGATCGTGATTGCGATCGCGTTGGTCTGCTACCCAGAAGTGCTGATTGCTGATGAACCAACCACCGCGTTGGATGTCACGATTCAAGCGCAAATTTTGGACTTGATGAAGGATTTGCAAAACCGGATTGATACGTCGATCATCTTTATTACTCATGATTTGGGCGTGGTCGCTGGAATGGCTGACCGGGTTGCTGTCATGTATGCTGGCAAGATCGTCGAATATGGGACAGTTGATGAAATCTTCTTCAACCCACAACATCCGTATACTTGGGGCTTGTTAAACTCAATGCCAACCTTGGATACCGAAGGCGGCTCATTGTCCGCGATTCCGGGGACACCGCCCGATTTATTGGACCCACCCGTTGGGGATGCCTTTGCCGCGCGGAGTGACTATGCGATGAAGATTGATACGGAACAAGAACCACCATTCTTCAAAGTTTCCGACACGCATTACGCCGCAACTTGGCTGTTACATCCAGACGCCCCTAAAGTGACGCCACCCGCAGAAATTGTGCGCCGCCAAAAGAAGTTTGCAGCGATGGAAAAGCCAGAGCCACCGATTAAACATGTCACGAAGGAGTAATCACTATGCCTGATGAACGTAAAAAAATTCTAGAAGTCCATCATTTAAAGCAGTACTTTAATGTTGGTAAAAAAGATGAAGTCCGGGCCGTTGATGACGTCTCCTTTGATATTTATGAAGGCGAAACGTTCGGTTTAGTTGGTGAATCCGGTTCTGGGAAGACCACGGCCGGTCGTTCGATCATTCATTTATATGAACCGACGGATGGTCAGATCATTTTCAACGGTAAAGATGTTTCGAAGCTGCATACGAAGGCCGAGATGCATGAATTCCGCCGTGAAATCCAAATGATTTTCCAAGACCCCTATGCCTCACTGAATCCACGGATGAAAGTTAAAGACATCGTGGCGGAAGGAATCGACATTCATGGCTTAGCCAAGGATGATGCCGACCGGACGAAACAAGTTGAAGACTTACTGGAAACGGTTGGGCTGAACAAAGACCATTCCAGTCGTTATCCGCATGAATTCTCCGGTGGACAACGGCAACGGATCGGGATTGCCCGGGCCTTAGCTGTGGAACCGAAATTCATCATTGCGGATGAACCGATTTCGGCGTTGGACGTGTCCATTCAAGCCCAAGTTGTTAACTTGATGAAGGAACTCCAAGAAAAGCAAGGCCTGACCTACTTATTCATCGCGCATGATTTGTCGATGGTTAAGTACATCAGTGACCGAATTGGGGTCATGCATTACGGGAAGATTTTGGAAATCGGCCCAGCGGATGAAGTTTACACGCATCCATTGCATGCCTACACCAAGAGCTTGATTTCAGCGGTACCCGTGCCGGACCCTGAATTCGAACGGAACCGTAAGCAAGTCACCTATGACGCGTCACGCGAACATGATGATAAGCAACGACGGATGGTCGAAATTGCGCCAGGACACTTTGTTCGGGCCAGTGAAGACGAAGTTGAAATGTATACGAAACGTGCGCAGGAAGCAGGTCTCGTGACCGACTTTCCACATAGTTAAATAAAAGATGCTCAATTAGCTGATTAGCTAGTTGGGCATCTTTTGGGTTAACTGGTGATTTGTGTGAGAATGACAGCTTAGATTGCTGAATTTTTGGAAGTATACTGCCATTTTTGTCAATTTGATCACATTTTGGAAGTATACTGCCATTTATTGCTGAATTACTTATAGAGCATGATCATTTACTGGTAGGGGAGCTGGAATGACAATTCGGGTTAGCTTTCAGCTGGTGTTGCTCAGTATCAGCGTCATCTTTGGTATTAATACTGGTTAGTCGCTGCCATACTTATCTAATTGAGCTTAATCAAGATGACCATGGACGCTTTAACAATTTGTTAATCCAAGGGGGATACTGTCCTAAAAGTCAATTTCACGGCAAAATCGGCTGATTCCGAAGTTAAACTAAACTGACCACCTAAAGTGGTGACTAAGGATTGCACAATCGTTAAGCCTAAACCGAGGCTTTGTCTCGAATCATCACCAGTTGTAAAAAATTGTTGGGTCACGTTTTCACGATTACTTGTGATTGTGTCATTCGTGAACTCCAGACAAAGATGTTGCGAGTCGAGCTGAGTCAATTTGACAGTCGCCGTGGTATGCGCATATTTAAGCCAATTACCGACTAAATTTTGAATGATTCTTTGGAGTAGTAACTTATCGGTTGTGAGGTAAAGATTGGATGTTATTTCTGGTGTGACGGTAATTTTCTTGGCACTCAACTCATCAAAAAAATTGAAGAGTTCTTGTTCCAAAAATCGTGATAAATTAATCGACTCCAAGTTGAGATGGTCAGCTTTGTTGCGAATCAGATTGAAATCCATTAAATAGCGCAAATAATAGTTAACGGAAGATAGGTTTGCCAAGACACGCTGTAAGTTGGTCGGAGTTGCGACAGCTGGGCGTTTTTGAATCAGTTGTACATACCCCGTTGCGACGGTTAATGGCGTTTTAATATCGTGAGTCAAGTTGAGTAGCATCTGTTCAAGATGGTGCTCATGCTGGTATTCTTGTTGCTGTAACTGACGTGTCTTACTGAGTGTTTGATTCATGGCAACGGTGAGGCGTTGAATTGGGCCAAAGTGTAGATTACTGGTGACACCCGCATTGGTGGTCCGTTCATTAATATAATTGAGATCATTAGTAATGTGATTAAGATCGTGCACTAGCAAAATGAGTGCAATCGTCAGCCCGGATACTAGGACGATTAAAAAACTAATTATAAGCAATGTTCAGTAACCTCCCTCGTTTAAATCAGGCGCACGCCAATTCCCCAAACTGAAACGATATACTGGGGTTGACCGGTCAGTGCATTAAGTTTGATTCTCAAATTACTCAAATGAACGTTGAGCGTGTTCTCTGCGTTCTGATAAGGTTCACCCCAAACAGATTCGTAGAGTTGTGCTTTTTCGAAAACATGGTGGGGTTCTGTTAAAAGTAATTTCAATAAATTGAATTCTTTTTTTGGCAAGTTTAAGGCATGGCCGGCGACGGTAATTGCATGTGTGCTAGGATCTAAGCTGATGTCATTGAATTGAATCGTTGGGTTTACGTTCTGCGGGCTTAAATGTGTCAGGCGCAATTGGACTTGAATTCGCGCCAATAATTCATCAATATCAAAAGGTTTAGTTAGATAGTCATTGGCGCCAGCTTGTAGTAATGCCACAGTTTTAGTCTTCGATTGAATCGCCGTTAAAATAAGTATGGGGATACTGGACGTTTTACGGATCGTTTTAAGAACGCTTTCGCCAGTAATATTTGGTAACATTAAATCTAAGATAATCATATCTGGTTGTTTTTCATTAAAGATTTCTAATGCTTTAATGCCATCTAAAGCGGCAAATACTTGATAGTCAGGGCTTAGAACGGTGTGTAATAGCTCTTGAATATCAGTATGATCTTCAACTAATAAAATTTTTGGTTTCAATTGTTAGATGACTCCTTAGCTTCGGTTACTATTAATTATAGCTGAATCAGTAAGCAGTCACAATTTAGGTTAAATTAAGGTTTACTTATACTCGAAATTAAGGAAGTTACCGTAAATTAAAGCTAGTTAAGGCAGTAAGAAAGGCGTGTTTTGGGATGAGCGATGAGGTTTTAGTGATCGATAACGTCAGTAAACGGTTTGGCCATTTTCAAGCGTTAGATCGAATTAGTCTAACTATCAACAATGGGGATATTTATGGCTTAATTGGGGAAAATGGTGCCGGTAAGACTACCCTGATGCGGTTAATTACGGGGCTATCTTTTCTAAAACAGGGACAGATTACGTTACTTGGGGAAGCGGCCGGTCATTATCAACAGGCACTACGACGGACCGGAGCAATTATTGAGAATCCAGTGGCATTCCCGAATTTAACGGTGACACAGAATTTAAAACTATGTGCGATTCAGCACGGTATCTCAGAACCACACTTAATCGCAGAAACTTTAGGCTTTGTGGGTTTATCGGCAAAGCAGGGGACGAAGGCAAAACAGCTTTCGTTGGGCCAACGTCAACGGCTAGGACTGGCTCTAGCCATTTTACCGCGACCAGATTTTTTAATTTTAGACGAGCCAACTAATGGCCTTGATCCTAGTGGGATTATTGAGTTTCGGCAGTTGATCAAGCAGTTAAATGAAGAACGACACACGACAATCTTAATTTCTAGTCATATTTTGTCAGAGCTGTATCAGGTTTCGAGTCGATTTGGGTTTATTCATCAGGGCCGGTTGATTAAAGAATTGACAAAAGGTGAATTAGACTTGGCGAACCAAGCTGGTTTGGCACTGACAGTTGATCACGTCACTGCGGCTAGTCAGGTGCTAGATGAAGCAGCAGTTGGTGAGTTTGCTATCATGGATGAGCACCATCTCATTATTCACCATAGCCAGCTATCGGCCGCAGCCATTAATCAATTGCTGATTCAAAAGGGCGTGGCAGTTTCGGAGTTGGTACGGCAGGAAGGGTCATTGGAACAATATTACATGAACTTGGTCTCAGGAGAGGAGCAACGGCATGTTCAATCAAATTAAGGCAGATTATTATCGCCAACGTCACACTTGGGGGATTTATGTCGTTTTAGTGCTCACTCTCGTATTCAGCAGTTTAATTACGGCTAATGAGAGTACTGGCGGTATCATGATTAATACCGACTCAATGTCAAATTTTGGCATAGCACACTGGTCCATTTTAACTGGACTAAAGAGCGCAACATTGTCTACGACAGTTTTATTATATATTGATATTGCCATATTTGTGATGGTGATTGGTCAAGAATTTTCAAAAAAAGTTTATAAGAATACGTTGATTTCAGGCACCTCGCGACTGTCATTTATTGTCGGCAAGTTTGCCACCATGTTAATTGATATTTTGGGGCTAACTTTTAGCTATTATGGCATGGTCATGCTAGTCAGTCATCTCGCGGGTCGAACTGCTGGTGCATCGACGCTGACATTAATACGTACCTGGGGCCTGATGACGTTGACGGTTGCTTTCTTCATTAGTGTGATTTTTAGCATTGGCGTGATTATTTTGGTCACTTTAAGCTCAGTCGTAGTTGCCGTAGTATTTGTAATTTTGTGGCCATTTCTAATTGCAATTTTGGCAAATTTTAGTCATTGGCAGTGGCTCAAATATATTGATTTTACGGATGTTGCGCAGGCGATTGCTTTGGGAACACTCAAAGTTGAGTCATTGTGGCCATATATTGGGACTAGTATCGGGGTCTTAATCGTGGCAATTGTCGGTTCAGCGATAATCATGCAACGTAAAGAACTGTAGCGCTTTTTTATGAAATTGTGTGTTATCTTGACTATGTTGCTTTCAGGTGAGAGTTTAGCCAACCTATTGCAATGACAACAGGACGTTGTTTGGAACCCTGTTTGTGCTTTCAATGCCCATTAAGAAAAATGAGCATTAAATCAGCCTTCCGATTTGCAGTTCACGCTTTTTTTAGTAAGATAAAGGTATGACAAAACAACCGATTAAAACTGAACAAACCATACAAGTCTTTAAGGCGTTGGCAGATCCGGTCCGGCTAGAAATCTTGCAGTATCTCAATGGCCTAGATCATGAAGTCGCTTGTGGGGAAGTGGGCGCGGCGATTGGGATTAGTAAGACTTCCGGAACGTACCATTTTAAAATATTGCAAGCTGCGGGATTGATTACGGCTCGCAAAGAAGCACGTGAAAAATATGTGGCGATTGACCGCGGGACTTTTGATACTGTGGTTGGTCATTTTTGGGACCAATTATAAGAATACTTATTAAATGGGAAGACGATGACCGTCTTCTTTTTTATTTGGGACTTGTTAGTTTTGAGTCAGCATGCTATTGTAAAATAGTTCAAAATATTTTGAACTATTTTACAATATGGGGGAACGTTAGTGATGAGCATATTTGGGAAAAAGGTGAACTGGTTATTAATTTTGACGTCGTTAGGGTTCTTCATGGCCATGATGGATGCCATGATTGTGACAACTGCGTCGACTGCCATTCGGTTGGATTTTCAAGTTTCGGTAGCGACGTTGCAGTGGGCGTTAAATGCTTATAACATCACGATTGCTGCGGTACTGTTGGTTGGGGTTTCATTGGGTGAACGCTGGGGACGCCGTAAAGTCTATAATTGGGGAATTTTGATTTTTACAGTTGGGTCAGTGCTCTGTGCGTTAGCGCCGACGATGCCAGCGCTAATTGCGGCGCGCGTCGTTGAAGGCGTTGGGGCATCGGTGATGACCCCAATGTCGATGGCAATTTTAACGCAAGCTTTGTCGGCAAATGAACGCGGTCGCGCGCTAGGAATCTGGAGCGGGATTGGCGGTTTAGCCCTAATTGTGGGGCCGTCATTAGGCGGGTTCATTGTCGCCAAACTCGCGTGGCAATGGATTTTCTGGATTAACGTGCCGATTGGGCTGGTGGCAATTGGCTTATCAAGACGGTATTTGCCAGAGAGTGTGGGGCAAACTGACCGGCTAAAATTGTTGGATGCGTTCCTAATTATCGTCACATTTACGGGGATTATTTTGGGGCTCTCACTGTCAACCCATCTTGCGACGCCGATGCTCGCTCAAACGGCCTTAGTTAGTGGTGTTGCTGGACTAGTCGCGGGTGGCTGGTTACTTTGGCGGCAGGCGCATGCCACTCAGCCAGTGATTCCGTTGACGTTGTTTAAATCGGTCACTTTCACGGGTGGCAATCTGGCGACGGCACTGTTGTACGGGTCAATGTATGGTGTCATCTTCTTCCTACCGCAATATTTTCAACTGGGAGCCAAGGCAACGGCATTAACTGCTGGTCTGAAATTATTGCCTTGGACCGGGACGTTGGTCCTGGTTGCGCCGTTTGCTGGTCGAGCCGTAGATCGTTGGGGTGAAAAATGGGTCGCGACTTTAGGGTTGTTTTTACAAGGATTTGGTTATGGATTAATTGCCATCTTAGTTCAACAACAAAAGACATACTCTTGGTTAGTTTTACCGCTGATGTTAGCCGGAATGGGATTGTCAATGGCCGGGCCAGCGTTACAAAAAGCGGTTTTAGGCGCAGTGCCGGCGATTGAGATTGGCAAGGCTTCAGGGATTTATAACGTTTTCCGTTTGTTTGGTGGCGCGCTCGGCACGGCGATTACCGTGATGATTTTTGAAAAATTTAGTGGTGGTGCCACTAACCTGCAATTTATGACTGGTTTTCAAATGGCACTGCTCGGTACGGCAGTGATTTCTTGGCTTGGGTTATGCTGGTCGTTACGACTTCGGTAAAAAAATGGCCAGCAAATTAACGATTAGTGTCTTGAAAACAGCGTGATGACTCATTTAATGATTAAAATGAAACGACCATCGTATTGAAAACGGTGGTCGTTTTGCCCATGAATGCGTTCTAGCCTCATGAAAATAGGAATTATTACAACTAGTAGCGCGGCGCTTGCCCCGGTTGGAAAAACACTCGGTCGTGTATTTTATGACGGATTGAGTAGTGATTGTATCGAGATGCCATAAACAATTGCGACCCGGTCATCAGAAAATTAGGGTGAGTAGAAATTCCGAATTGCTAAAATGGAAATTTTATCAAGTGGTACATGCTGGAAAAAGTCATTCTCAGGAACAACAAATAAAATAATCAGATTGAGATTCTATCATCGATCAGTACTTTTAACTAATCCGATACCGGCAAAAAATTATGCGAATACAACTCAAATGGCGGGCAATTTGTAGTACAGTTATACTACAAATTAACGAGTGGAGGGACATTGTGATGACTACAAGTCGTAAGAAAAAAGTCCAAATTCAAGTTAATCGTGAGCTGAGTGAAGCGGCAGAAGCTATATTCCAGGAGCTTGGGTTGAGCACCACAACGGCAATCACAGCTTACTATAAGCGAGTTGTAGCGGAGGGTGGATTGCCATTTGAGTTGAAACTATCTTCACAAGAAATGGCAGTGCTACAATTCAAAAATGCAGAAAAGGGGCTCCCAGTCACAGATAAAATTGAGACAAATGAACAATTGGATAAGTGGCTGAGTGAGGGTGACGAAGAGGACGTTGAAACCAAATGACATTGTAACTGTTTATGTGGGGTATACTGGTAAGAAGGGCAAACGGCGTCCCATACTCGTTGTGGAAGACTCATCAACAATTCTAAAATAAATTGGCAAAGAACTGTTCATATCGCCCTAACAGGCCAGGCTGGTGAAAAAGAAACTTCACATGAAATCCGGGAAACTTTAACAGTTACAAACTAACCAGCAACTGAGAACTGATTCTCACGTTGCTGGTTAGTTGATGGCCTATTTTTTCTGGTGTCGTGATTTTTTGATGAGCAGATAGCCAAGCACTAACACAAATAGCAACAATGGGATGTCCAGTGCATTGAAAGGATGTCCAGTAGCAGTGAAAACTACGACGATTAGACACAGTCCAAGAATCCAACCAGCATATTGCTTTAACCACGTGATGATAAAGCTGTTAGGAAAGTGGTGAGCTGCATAACTAATTAGGCCGATCATAAGAATATAGAATAGCAAGCTGCGCCAGGTCTCAGGGTACATGCCGTCATCTTCTTTCATTATGTACAAGAATGGGCCTTGGCAATTTCTGAATTAAGCGTCAATGAGAGGTCAACTTATCGCAATAAATATAAGCCCAAAATATGACGTAAGCAACACGATTGCACCGATACCAGAACGCATTGAAGGTTAGTCATCGGACTGGCGTTTGGAATGTGTTGGAATAAACCTGAGTGACAAAGATTATTTGGGTTTTCCGATGACAGAATCAGCTACCACAAGACGACCGTTCACGGCCGTTTTTTTAGACTAAACTAGTTTTTTTAGCAAGTGGGCGACAGCCTTCGCGAAAAATGGCTTTGATAAGTAAGCAACTGACCATTTTGAAGTGCCTAACGGATTCCGTTGATTACTCGACATTGTCATCTTAATTGTTGGTTGTTTTGAGCTGCCAATCAGCGTTAAATTTAAGTCATCAACTTAGAGAATGGAAGATGGCTTAAAAATGGACGGCATTATTGACATGCACACGCATTATTTACCAAAACGCTATACTGACGCACTGAAACAACATATCCCGGGTGATCCAGACGGCTGGCCGACGCCAGCTTGGAACGAACAGGTTACCTTAAAATTTATGAAAAAACAACATATTAGTTATTCGCTATTATCCTTGTCTTCGCCACACTTTAATTTCGGAAATAAGGATGAAACTTTGGCGATTGCTCGCGATGCTAATGAAGTTGGTGACGACTTGACGCAACGTTATCCTGACCAGCTAGGTTATTTGGCGTCCTTGCCGTTACCGTACGAACAAGAAAGTGTCCAGGAAATTGATTGGGCCTTGGCTCACCGCGCACGAGGTTTCACAGTGCCAACCAATACGCGCGGCCTGTATTTTGGGACGCCCATTTTTGACCGGGTCTACCAGCAGTTGAATCAGGCCAAGGCGATTGTGGCCTTGCATCCCAATCAACCGGCGGCGTTGCCCCAAAATGTGAATATTGATTTACCAACGCCATTGATGGGCTTCTTTATGGATACGACGATGGCGTTTATGAATTTGTTGAAATATCATTTTTTTGATCGGTTTCCTGACATCAAGCTGATTGTGCCGCATGCAGGGGCTTTTATGGGCATTTTGGCAGATCGGGATGCGATGTTTGTCAAATCGGCTTATCGCTCGGATCTCTATGCGGCGATGCAGCATGTTTATTTCGATACGGCGGGCGCGGTCATGCCGCGGCAATTGCCGATGTTACTCACACTGGCGGACCGGCAGCACATTATGTATGGCAGCGACATTCCCTACACCGACTTGGCCACCTCTAGCAAGCTCCTCGCCGTGTTAGTCAACGCTGAAATGGGGAAGGCGGCGCGACAAATGACTGCCATTAATGCCTTACAGAAGTATGATGCCTTTTTCGAAAAGCATCACCAATTTAAACAATTACCAACCTTGTTACAAATCGCCAGTCAGATGATGACGGGAGCCGAAGTTTTGACGCCAGCATTAAAACAAGCTATTTTACGCGATAATGCGCGGCAATTACTAACAAGCTAGGGCTTTCTGACCACTGACTGTGGCGTTGCATTAAAAAAATCCTTCCATTAAATAGTCACCATTAATGGAAGGATTTTTTATGCAACGTGGTAGCCGTGACTAAAACCGATGATAAACTCGTGAACTACTCGTCACTAAAGTAACGAGCTTCTAGGAACACCGCAGACTTGCGTGACACTTATTGGGTATCACGTAGCGGTTACGGCTATTAACTAAGGGCTGTTCCAGCCCAAGACTATTTTAATATCTAAGCGGTTGCGGCTAAAATATTCTTAGCGGCATTAACATCTCTGTCGTGGTTTGTTTTACAGTTGGGGCAGGTCCACTCACGAATGGACAGCCCGTGCTTACCATCATCGTAACCACAGTTTGCACAAAGTTGACTGGTTTTCCATGGATTCACAAGCACTAGTTGCTTCCCATACCAGGCACATTTGTAAGCGAGTTGACGACGAATTTCACGCCAAGACTGATTGGCAATGGCCCGAGCAAGTTGATGATTTTTGAGAAGATTCTTGGTTTTCAAATCTTCAATTTTAATCACGTCATATTGTTTGACGAGTTGGATTGTTAACTGATGCAGGTAATTTCGGCGTTGATTAGCGATTTTTTCGTTGTACTTAGCAACCATCAGTTTCGCCTGCTGATAATTCTTAAAATCAGACAGTTCGCGAGGGGCGGGAACTTCATTTTGATGATCCCAGGCGATTTCTTTTTGGGCCTGACGTCGCCGACGCGCTAATCGTTTTTCCCAGTAGTACTTCTTCTTGGCAAGATGTTTGTCAAAACGAATCGTCGGGTGCTTTTTGCCATCACTAGTAATCATCAAATCAGTCACACCTAAGTCAATACCAACCGCTTGGCTAGTCTTAGCAAAAGGGAGGACTTCGATTTCAACCAAAAGTACCGCATAATATTTACCAGTTGCGGAAAGTTTGATCGTCGCACTTTTGAGCTGACCGGTGATTTCGCTACCTGCTCTAAAGGACATCAGGCCAACCTTAGGGATCCTGATAATGTGTTCACTTTTGATGGCTAAGCTGGTCCCTGAGAACTTAACGTTGTAGCTTTGCTTAGGAAATTTACGCGACTTGAATTTAGGAAAACCAACATTAGTTTCCTTAAAGAACTTTTGAAAAGCGGCCACTAGGTCGTGACACGTCGATTGTAGGCTCGTACTCTCTGCTTCTTTTAGCCATGGATATTCCCGCTTTAACGCTGGTAACAAACTATTAAGGGCAAAGGCATTTAAGAATGGCGCTTGGGGATTGTTTTCATGACGATTACGCATCATGTTGAGCATCTGATTCCAAACAAATCGATTATAGCCAAAATTAAGTTTGATCTCTAACTGTTGCGCCGGACTTGGATAAATTCGCAGCTTAATGCCTTTCAGAACCATCTGCTCACCTTCTTTACGAAAAGTGTATCACAGATGTTATTTTACAATTGGTGTTAACTACTTACAAAATAATTTATAAGAGGATATACATATGATTAAGCGTGAGCGTACGAACGTCTACGATTTTTACTTTCACTTGGTGTGGGTAACGAAGTACCGCAAGCCAGTTTTTACATCACCCGAAAAATGTGCCGCCTTGAAAGATATTCTCAGTGAAATCGCCGAACGGCATACCATTGACGTTTCTAGCTTAGAAGTTATGCCGGATCATGTGCGTATGATTGTTAGTTTTGCGCCGAAGTATGCGCCTTCTTCAATTGTAAAGGCCTTCAAAGGTGGTTCAGCAAAGCAATGGTTTAGGCAATTTCCTGAAACGAAGCAACAACTGTGGGGTGGTCACTTGTGGTCGCCCAGTTACTTCATGAGCACCTTAGGTAATGTTTCAAAGAAAATTGTAACGCAGTACATTGATTCACAGCTAAATCAATACAATGGTGGTCGTCCAAGACGCTGATTCATCTCGGTATTGAAATACCGAGTCTCTCAACTGACGACCACTATAGATTGTCGCGATAGGTGCAGTTCACCAGCTAATTGACTTTGTGATAAATGATGTGCCAGTCGTTGCTGACGTAATTGTTGTCCAAGTTGCATCTGACATCCCCCCTTGATAAATTTAGTCTATCAGGCGTTTCCTTAAAGTAAAGCGATGAGGTGGAACTTATTGGTTACCCCCTTGACCTGACAGCGCTTCACGCCTTAACTTTTGGTCGAGGCTAACCAAGCTTTTAAAGTTGTGGTGACTTGATTATTGGATTAAACCATGATAAATTTATGTTACTGTAGGGTAACGGAAAAAGGATGGTGGCGAATTTATTGGGTAGCTTGCAGGATCAACTGATAAAAGCACAGATTGACGCAATTAGAGAAGACTATGAACATGGAAACATCAGTTTAAGCCTGAAAATGAAAAGCACCCAAGACCTTCGTAAAAAAGGACTAACACCAACAAAAGCACTAGAAATTGCGATTCAGCAACTACCGAATAGTCATTACTTTCGCGGACCTAGTCCCAATCATCACGATCCAGATAATCCGAACATCAATGTGTATGAATTCCTGGTGAAACTCACGGGGACTGACTACTATTTGAAGTTTTGTAGGTATACTGGTGGCACCGAGGTCATGTCAATTCATGAACGTGAAAAAGATGCCGACTATAGTTGGACCGCAATCAATTTATAGGAGGGGGACACTGATGAAAATTATTAATCAGAAAGACATCACCCATAGAAACAAAGTCTTCAATAAGGATGAAAAATATACGGAAGTCACCGTACGAGAAAATGTGAAAGTTTTTACTGAACAATTAGAAAATACGCATCACTATTGGATTCCAGTTGGACAAGAGATCAATAATGAAGATAATTGGCTAGAGCCCATGACTGATGTTGATCAAAATGTAAAGTCGGATTATGAACACTATCGAAAAAAGTATCATTTTTTAACCCCTGAAGCCATTAAGCAACAAAGAGAGGCATTAGGATTAAATTTGCGAGAAGCTGCGACGATTATTGGAATGAGTTACAGCACGTTGTCGGATATTGAAAAAAACAAGGTGCTACAATCTATGCAACAAGAAGATTTATTACGTTATTTTTTTACCCCCTTTAGATTGAACGGCTTAGTTGAAAACCATGCGGGATTAATAGAAGAAAGACTGGCTAAGTATCATATCAAGATTGACCACTTGACGAAGAAATTAACTGATGCTCAGGAGAATGAACAGCTGGAATCTGAGCCAGCTTCGTCTAAGTCTGATAGTGATAATGAAAAAATAAGTGATTGATCAATTTCATACGATAACTAAAAACACGACTAAAATTGCAGCTGCTAAACGCAATTTTAGTCGTGTTTTTAATTATCATCGAATGCGAGCGGGGGTTAGGCGTTAGTTGCTAACCAAGCTTTCAATGCCGTTGGTGTCAAAACTGCGCGCATGACCATGGCAGTGAGTTCGTTTAACCCTTGCGCAGTTGACGAGTACAGACCAGACTGAATGCCGGCCGCATAATGAAAGACCGGCCGCGTTAAAAAGTAACGGATTAGGTTTAAATCGACCGGTTGAAAGACTTCGGTTTGTACGCCGAGCTGTAAGGCATCTTGGATTTGATGATTGGCCATGTCGGCTAATTTTACTGGGGCTTGTTGCTTGAATTGGACATCGTCCATCAAAACTTGGACCGCCGTGGCCGTTTTCGGTTGGGCCATCGCAAAGTCGTACAAGCCGTGAATACTCGCGGCAGTCTGGGTAATCAGTGGTTGGTCATTGGCAAAACAAGGTACAACGGCGAGACTCATTTGGTGAACCGCGGCGGCGTATGTGGCGTTCAGCAAAGCTTGTTTATTCTTAAAATAGATATACAGGTTGGATTGGGGGATGCCGGCCTGCTTGGCGACCTTCGTTGTTGAAAATGGCGCCAAGCCCTCGGTGGCTAATAGCTGGATGGCAGCTTGAATTAAGCGGTCATATTTTTGTTCATCTTTAATTTTCATTATCAGGCTCCTCATTGGTAACTTAGTTCAAGTTTACCGCTTGACAAAGTATAAGTCTATCTTTTATAATGAGTCTTGTATTAAAGATAGACTTATACTTAAAAAGAGGGCATTAAACATGAAAATTATTTTAACCGGCTCATTAGGCCATATTAGCAAACCAACTGCTAGTCAACTCGTCAAGTTAGGGCATGAAGTGACGGTGATCAGCCATAGTGCTAAGCGGGCTGCTGAAATTGAAGCGCTTGGTGCGACGCCGGCCATTGGGAGTATTACGGATGAGGCTTTTTTGACCGCGACTTTTCAAGGCGCGGATGCCGTTTATTTGATGATTACGGCTGCGAGTGCGGGTGACATCTTTGAAGCGGGCCGCCGTCAGGCTCAGATTTATGCGGCGGCGGTTAAAGCGGCTGGGGTGAAACAAGTGGTTAATTTGAGTAGTGTGGGGGCGAATCTTGGTCCTGAAGTGGGTGCCTTGCATATTTATCAGATTATTGAAGGGGTGCTAACAACTGAATTGCCAGATGTTAACTTGACGTTTATTCGGCCCACCGGCATGTTTTATAACTTGTTCGGCAGTCTGACGTCGATTCGACAAGATCATGCCATTTACACGAACAATTCCTTAACGAAGGCCAGTTCTTGGGTGGCGCCTGCCGATATTGCGCCAGTGATCGTCAAGGCATTGACGGCGCCCACGGCCGGGAACACGGTTCAATACGTCGCCAGCGATGAAAAGACCTACCCTGAGGTGGCCCAGCTCTTGGGCGCAGCTATTGGCATGCCAGATTTGAAGGCTGTGCAGTTGAGCGATGATGAGATGCAGCAACGGTTGTCGGCCGTCAATCCGAACACGCAGTTTGTCGAACAATTTGTTAAAATGACCGCCTATGAACGTGATCAAGATTTTTATGCGGACTATCGGCAACATCAGCCCGTCCTTGGACCGACTAAACTGGCCGACTTCGCGGCAACTTTTGCCCAAGTTTATCAGCAACAAGCGTAAGGGTTCCATTCACCGATAAGTACCGTCAAAATAACCAGTCAAGACATCAAGCCTTGACTGGTTATTTTTGGCTTGAATCAATTAGCAGGGGTTAGTCTGTGCTGTGATCGTCACTAGTTTCGAGTCGATCCCAAAAGACCCCTTCAATCACGTGACGAATGCGTTCTTTGTCGGTTTGTGACCAATCCATCTGGCCATAGCCCATTGAGATATTGGAGTGCAGGAGTTGTCGTAAGTCGATACGGTTCGTGGCACTGATCCAGTCAGGGAGTTGATTGGCGTGTAATTCAGTATTTGTGGTGGCATAAAAGGATGAGATGGGGACTTTGAGCACGGCGGCAATGTTGGCGATGTCGTCGGCGCTCGGGGTCGAATAGCCGCGTTCGTAATTGGAAATGACTTGGGCCGTTAACCACACCCGGTTACCTAAATCAGTTTGGGTAAAATGTGCCGCTTTTCGAAACTCTTTAATTCTTTCACCTATACTTGCCACTTAATAAATTCCTCCTTTAGTTGTTTATGGAGATATTAAGGCATATAACGAGAAACGTTATAAAACTAACGAAATAATTTATTTTAACTTTAAAACTAACGGAATCCGTTATATAATAATTTTAATAACTCATGATTAGAATTAAGTTTGGATAAAACGGCTGGTCAGTTACGGTGAGATTTGGCGGATATTTGAACACAAAAAAGGCAACTGACAGGTTTGGCCTGCTAGTTGCCGTGAGTTAATAATCAGCTTTGGAGAATAACTGAAAAGGGGTTTATTGGAACATGAATAAAAGTAAGGTAATTTCAACCACAGCGTTAGTGCTCGGTGGTTTGATGGCAACAACGGGCACGCAAACGCTGGTGCACGCGGATACTGTTGGGCAAGCGACAACTGGGACGCAGACAACTAAGTCAGCGCCAACTTCGGCGTCGTGTCCAGAAGAGGTTCAAGCGAGTCAAACGGTCACGAGTTATGCCACGAGTCAAGGCGTTGTCGCCTCACAAGCTGCCAGTCAAGCAACTTCTGACACACAGTCGTATGCTAGCCAACTTGACACTGACCCTGCCAAAACGGCCGATCAAGAACGCACGGACGCAACTAATGCCAAAACGGCGGCGGATGCGGCAGCCGACAAGACGTTAACGACGGATAGCAATAATGCGGCTAACGTGCAATCACAAGCAACGCAACAAGCACATAACAACAAGACTAACGCCGACAATCAGGCCGCAACCAACCAAGCGACGACTGAGGCTAATGCTAAAACCGCTAAGGACCAAGCCGATGCCAACGCAGCGACGACCAAGACTAATGCGGATGCGCAAGCTGCCAAAACGAAGGCTGACGAAATGAGTCAAGCTCAGTCAGGTAAACTTGATCCTAAGTATACGGTGGCCGTCACCGATGCTCAGAATCAACTTAACGCTGACCAAGCCGCGGTAGATCAGGCTAATGCGAGTGCGACTACTGCGTATACTGCGACACCAGGCTATAATGGCGGGACAGCAATGTTGACTGGAATTCATTCGATCCAGAGTGAAAAGAATTTACCTACTACTCTAGCTGATCCTAATATTCCTGCAAGTGATGTAAATAATATCCCGTATGATTTCTATCAGGAAGCATTGAAAAATGACACTTCTGATAAAATCAATGGTGATTTGACCGACTCACAGCAAAAGGAACTTGCCGATTATGCTATAACCTTAATTAATTCATGGCGTAAAAACCAGGGATTAGATCCTGTAGTATGGACCCAACAGGCTCAAGATGCAAATTTAGAGATTGTAAAACTTCGTGAAACTAATAAAATGGGTGATACACATAATTACACTAATACTGATGTATTAACTCAAGCACAAGCAATCATGGCTAAATATGATTTGCAAGCTTACCATGAAAATTTAGGAACCATGAGCAATTATAATAATTTAACCATGAATAAATTAAAAATTGGTATTTTAAATAGCATTTCGGCTATGATTTACCAAGATGGCTTATCAAATTGGGGTCATCGCGAAGCGTTCCGTGGAGCTCAATTAATTGGAATGTCTGTACAATATAATACTGGCGCATCTGATAGCGACATGTTTCCATATATATTTGTTTTTGAGTCATTTAATTCCCAGGATGGAGAAACACTCACTACTGAGCCAACTGCATTAACCCCAACATCCGCCCAAACGATTGAAGCCTTACGTACATCAGGTGGTGCGACCGCAGCACAATTACAAGCGGTTGCCAATGATAAAGTGGCAGTTACTAACGCGCAACAAGCCTTAACTGATGCGACTAATGCAGTTAATCAAACGATTGCCAGTCAATTAACGACGATTAACAATAAGTACACGGCACAATTACAAGCGAATGCTGATGCCTATCAAGCGACCTTGGCGCAAAATGAGACCACTTATCAGAATGCACTCGCGGCGGCTGGACAGACTTATTCGGATGCTTTAACTGCCAACACGGCCAACGAGACGGCGCAAATTGCGCAAGCTCAGACCGATTATGATACTGCCATCGCCAAAGCAACTACGGCACATGATGCTGCCATTGCCGCAGCGCAAAAGACGTTTGACACGGCTTATGCAGCTGCGCATGATGAAACACCAGCGGAACGTGACGCGCGGCATGCCGAATTATTGACCGCCTTTAAAGCCAGCGTAGACACTAAGCTCACTAATTTGAAGACGCAACAAGCAGTTGATTTTGCCGCCTTCAAAGCTGCGCAAGATAAGTTAGTCGCAGACTGTTTGGCGAGTCATCAAACGGCCTCAGGCGACGGTAATCAGACGGCTTCGAAGCCGACAACGACTACCGATGGGACGAGTCAGACAACCACGACTGATCAAGGTGATCAGCTTAACCCACAGACGACTACGACAGCAACTACTAAGCAACACAATAACATTGTGCCACTTAATGTCCGGAAGACTGCGGCTAAGCAACCAGTCAGTGTCGTCTTACCAAACGTTAAACCGGTTAGTGATAGCCGAGTTCAGCCAGCGGCAGCCACTAAAACGACCAGACTACCACAAACTTCTGAACGGCGTCATGGTGCGTCGGCAAGTCTATTTGGGTTAATGTTACTTAGCTTATCAAGTCTAGGTTATGGCCTATTACGGCGGAAAGTACGTTAAATAACGTTTCATCACGACGATTAAGTTAGATTACTAATAGCTAGTAAGGGCTCTGAGGACTTACTAGCTATTAGTGTGTCGTTTTAAGTGTCACTGATTGAAAGGGTTAAACCGGGGACGAAACTAACGGGATTTTATGAATGAGGGGAAATTTAATGATAAAACGGCGATTAGGCTGGGGACTGCTAGCCATCATAGTCTTAATAGCAGCAGTTGGTGCTGGGGTTTGGGCGGGGCAACGGTCGCAACCTGCGACGAAACCAGCCACAACGGCGACATCACAATCAACGAAGCACAAGGATGCGGTCAATCGGAGCAGTCAGTCAACAACCAAAGCGTCGTCACAAAGTCAGGCGGCGTCTTCGGTTAAACAGGATGCAACGAATAATTTAACGACGGCCGATGCTGGTGGCGGGACACTAGCGATGGCAATTACTTGTTACGCCAGCCAACAGGTTGCTCAGGCGGGGACGCACTCGTGGCAGCAACTATACCAATCGTATCTAAAAGACATGGGAACAATTATCATGTCAAAAACAACCGGAAAGAAAATGGCAAAACCGGGGCAGGGAGTTGTGTATTATGTCGTTCCGCGAGGTGGGGAGGTTGAAACGAGCGAATTAGCGACGTATCCAAGCTATACGTTAGAAAAAAATCAACGCATTAATATTTACCAGCCTGACGAGTCAAAAAAGGTTGCAACCACCGTTTCTTTGAAACAAGTTGTCCAAGGCGTTAATCAGGCACATCAGGCAGCTAAAGTACGTGAGGGCGGGTATTCAATGGCGATTGCGGACCGACGTGCTGATGTCGAAAGCGATGGTGACGCTAACCATCTGACAACTGAGGACTTGGATACGGGTGATACGCTAGCAAAAGTTGTCATTGCTTATGGTATGATGCGTGACACGAACGAGTACTGGCAAAACTTGCATAATTACTTTGATGAAAATGTCACACTTGAAATTGTCAAAAGTGATCAAGGCGGTAATATGATTGCAATGCCAGATAATTCGACTGGATGTATTGTCTACTATGCGCCACAGAATAGTACTGGTGGTGTGCCCGATTTGTATAATTTTGGACATAACAGTGCTGATGGTCAAACAAATGGTGATATTCCGGACTTAGGCACTGTTGGTGTGACGACTGGCAAAATGATCCAGTATATTAATGCCCATGGTGGTCGAGCAGCTTTAGATCAAATTAAGCTAAAAGCCGGCAGCGCTTTTCAAGGTTTTTAAAGCTAACGGATTTGGTTAGAATACGCAAACAGCTCAACGACGTCTTAGTCGTGGGGCTGTTTTTGTGTTAACCCTAGTAAGCTGTAGGGATTGAGATAACGGGTCTTCATGATAATGGCGGCAATTTCAGGCGGTGTTTCGGGTTCTAGTTGCTGTAACCAAACTTTGATGATGTCAAATATTCCCGCTACGACCAATTCGCGGGCGTATTTTTCTGGAATAGCGTTGGTCAGCTGTGGAACGCCTTTGACTAAATAGAGATCAGTGTCAATGGTTTGGGCCAGCAATGCCCGCAGTTGTGGTTCGAAATGGGGATCGCCGTTCGGACTCAGCAAGGCTTGGATGAGGGCGAAATTATCCCAAATATAAGCGACTATTTTGGTGACGACTGGATAAATCTGTGGCGTGGTTTTGCCCTGAGGTTGAAATTGCATCGTTTGGGTTAAATTGTTGATCAGGCTACGGTCAATGTCAGTTAATAGTCGGTCTTCGTAACGGGCTAAGAGGTCGAACTTGTCTTGATAATGTAAATAAAAAGTACTGCGGTTAATGTGTGCCAGCTTGATGATGTCGGTAACGGTTAGGCGGCCGAAACCTTTAGTCTGAATCAGTTGAATCACGGCCGCTTGAATTTTAGTTTCAGCATTAATTGAGGTGGGCATCTGAGTGCAACTCCTTTTTAAGTCTGGTCAGCCTTGATTATATAACATAATAACTATCAGTATTTAGTTATTAGTTATATAAGCATATCGTTTGAGACGGACGATTGCTTTCGGTATATTAGACTTAAGTCAATTAACGGAGGTGTCACTGATGAAAAAAGTTTTCTTAGGATTAATGCTGGCCGGACTGGCAACTGGTAGCGTCTTTATTTGGCGTCGGTATCAAGTACATGCTCGAATGAGTGCCCCGCCTAACGACTCAGATAAATCGACGACCGCTGTGGCAAGTGACCCGTTGAAAGATAACTTGCTAGTGGATCGGAAGGAAGTTCAGGACTGGGTGATTGCAGTAAAATGTCCCAGGTCACAACAATAATTGTCACACGATAAGTTGGTTGATAACGGCTTGGCCAGAGTCGTTATCAACCTTTTTTAGATTAATCATTTAAACATTAGATTTTTCAATAAAAATAGTGATCCCAGCTAATTAACCTTAGTTAAACTAATTTAGTGTAAAGTGGCGTGAAAAAGAATGCTAGTGTTTGCGATTAGCTTTGTAGTCTAATGATTACGCACTTTAACGAATCGGATCAGCTAATTAATAATTAGGTTTATATTTTAAAACATAATCGACTATCATTATATTTATAAGACTTTGATTAATGTACTTGTCTATTCGTAATGACTGTCTGTATAATGGGTGATACTCGACGGTTCTGAATGAGCACTAGATGAAGACGTGAGGGGGCGATGATTGAACCAATTTGTGGTTAGCAATCAAAACTATGACACGAAAAATGATTATAACTTTTTTAATTGGACTCGGCTTAGGTGGTTTGCTTTGGCAAACGGCTTACGCGGAGAATTTACCGTTTCCTGAGTCGTCAGTTGGTAACTATGTTTTCGGCGTCGGTTCGTACTATAATGCCTTCGCGGCGGGAAAGTTAACCATTAATAGTAACCCGATCGACACTTTAGAGGGTCGTTACGCTGCTAGACAGATTGTTTCTACGGTTTAAGGTGCCCCGAATGATGGCAAAGTTTGGAATCGACTTTCCAAATTTTCACCAGTTTATGTGGCGAATGAAGTGCCTTACCAGAGCACGGATGCCAGCTTGCGACAAAATGGTCAAAATCTGTTTAATGTATTTAATCGCCAAGATAAGCTCCCGGATGCCGATACGATCGTGGTCAATAACTTACGTGACCAAGCGCAGCGTGTCTGGACGGCAACCGAAAAAACGCAAAATGCCGTTTTAATGAAGCATCTTGCTGATAAAAACGTTGGCGATGTCGGGTATTTTCAAGATAATAAAGCGTCCCTTGAAGCTGATTATCAGCAACAGACGGGCAAGACGCTGACTTTGAACCCCGACAAAGTGGATGCGACGGCATACTTTGAGGCCGCCGCCGAGCAGATTCGGAGCATTTCTGATTATTATGCGTCGTTTAATGCGAAAAGTCCGACTTTGGTAAATGACAGCGTCAGCGGTGTGACGGTCCAACGCGCGTTAGATGGCGATGACCCAGCCGTGACGATTAAGTTACGTGATGATTATCAACAGCAGTTCGATGACAAACCCCCGGTGATCTTTTTAAACCTCGCCGGCAAGCCACAAAATGTCACCATCAATATTGAAAATATGGCTACGGATACGGTTAAAAATGCCGTCACTAGTGATGACACCTATGCGACTTATCAATATGCGCCATACATTTTTGTTAACTGGACCGGTGTGACGACGGAAATTCCGTTTACTTGGGGAAGTGCTTATAAATTCTCCGTGACGGATGCGAGTGGTCGCGTCATTACCAATGACAAAAATGATGATGTGACTAATTCTGACGGCAGTAAGGCGACGCTCAATCAATTACTTTCGAGCCATATTTTGAATAACTTTCCGAATGCGACAACTAGCGATGGCAAGTATTTGAACGCGGATATTGGCGATAGTAATAATCTGTTTACCGGTAGTATCATGGCCCCGAATGCGAGCGTCCAAGTTTCGAATATGGGTGACGATCAGTTCTTTTACGGGAGTATTATTTCCGGCAAGGATGTGCTGATTGAGAACAACATGTTACCGGCGCGCGTGATTGCCAGCAGTTTTGACGTCGAACACATTACGAGTGACAGCATTAGCGACCTAGATCCAAGTAAGCCGCAAGTGCCGCAACTAACGAAAGTGACCCTGAGCCAAGGGAAAACTGGGAGTAATGTGAAAGATATGACAACCGGGGCGACAACTGATTACGATGCGGTGCATACAACGGGTGACGTGCATATAGCCGCTCAGGTGACGACCCATAAAACCCCGTATCAAGTCTTTTATCAATTAAATAGTGGCAAGTGGCAAGGATTGTCAAATGACGCGATTGATGCCAGCAAGGCTGACAATCAACTCGATTTGGGGCAGTTAACCGATTTGACCGGAGCCAATCTGAAACAATTGACCGCGACCGGCAAAACAGTGACCCAGGCGCCAGCTTATGATCCGACGACCACGACCGCCAAGACGCAATCAATTTCGGCAGAGCTAGCGCGAAAAAATCAGTTAAAGCTCGTTGTCATGCCAATGAAAACCGCCAGTGGCACGCCAATTACGAGCGATAATGTCGCCGATCAGTTGAGTGGCGTGACCCCAACCACGATTAATGTGACTGAGACCGGCACCGCTGCGGCAGTTTTGCCGACAGTCTTTAACTTTGGGGTCAACACTGGTGACACGTCAATGACCGCCACGCCAGCTGTTCAAGTGACGAATGACTGGCAAGTGCCCGTTAGTTTGAGCCTAGCAGCTTCAACCGCGTTAACGGCACCATTAAGCGATGGCGCGCGGCCGTTATCGACGACTGATTTCTTGCAGTATCAGGTGGTCGTTGATGCGGCAACCACGACGCACCAACTGAGTGAGACGGCGACGACCTTGTTACCAGCAACTAGTCCGCCAACCTTAACAAAGCAGTTAGCATTTACGATGACGATTGATCCGACTCAGCTGCCGAAAGGTCTAGCCGTCGGGCAACATTATTTTGTCCCATTTAAGTGGCAATTAAATTACGGCTTAACCGCCAACTAAACCCTTTGGAGGAATTATCATGAAAACAAAAGCATTAGTTTTAGGACTTGCAACGATTGCGAGTGTTAGTTTGTTCACACAATTATCTGTTCAGGCTGCGGATGACGCTTTAACCGGCAACTCAGTGGGTGAATTTGAAGTCGCAAAAGGCGCACTCACCTTAGACGCAGTCCCAACCTTTGCCTTTGAAGGCACGACCGTGAAAACCTTAGTCACTTCTGGGGCTAATTTGGCTTATCAAAATGACGCCATTAAAACTGGGTCGACCACTGGCACTAATTTGACGGTGAGCGATTATCGTGGGAGTGATCAGCCAGACTGGAATTTAAACGCGAAAATGGGCAACTTTGTCAACGGCGCAACGGCCATTGCCGGTAGCATCACTTACGCCACTGACAATACCGCAACTGGTACGGTGACGGGCGCGGATAGTTCTATTTGGAACAATACGAAAGCTAAAACGGCCGGGGTCGGTTCTGCTACTGCCGGGACGACGACGGATACCAAGTTAGTGTTACCTAAAACGGCCAGTGTCGCGACCGGGACTTATGATGCCGATTTGACTTGGACCTTGAGTGCAACGGCTAGTGACTAGGCTAGAGCGCTGGACGCTGATTCTTTTAAGTACCATTGCGGGCCTGTTCATCGGCGTACAGTCATTGACTGGTCAGGCCGCGACTAGTAATGGCGCCGGATTTACGGTTCAAATGGTGCCTAATTCGCAACAGACGACCGGGATCACTAACTATTTTGATTTAACAGTGAAACCGGGGCAAACCGGGACGGTTCAGATGCGCGTGGTGAATTTGACCAAACAGCGGTTACGACTCCAACTCACGAGCAACACTGGGTACACGACGACTAACGGGACTGAATCGTATGATTTAGCCAAACTCGGTGCTAAGAGTACGGCGCAATATCAGTTACGAGACTTGTTCAAAACGCCAGCCAAACTCACGCTAGACCCCGCGGAAACGAAATTGGTGACCGTTCCATATCAAGTGCCAGCAGCAGGGTTCAAGGGTATTCTTGAAGGGGCTTTTTACTTTTTAAATTTGGCGAGTGGGTCGGAACAGGCGACCAATCAAAAGGGCTTCTACTTGCATAACCGTTATGCGGTGGCGTTAGGGTTAGTCTTGCGTGAAAGTACGGCGTCCAAGGTTAAGCCAAAGTTAGTACTGAAACACATTGGCACGGGAATTGAACAACGTCAGAAGTTCAGTCCGGCAATCAGTGTTCGGCTTGCCAACGTCGCACCGCAGTTACTCAAAAAAATGACGATTGATGGGCGAATCTACGATCAAAGTAACCGATTAAACTATCGGACGAAACGCAGTGGCCTCGGCATGGCGCCCGCGTCCAACTTTGATTATTTGATCAACACGGGCAACAAGCGATTAGCCGCAGGAAAGTATCGGCTGCACTTAGTTGCCACGGCTGGCGGTCAACGCTGGGTTTTTGATCAGCAATTTACGATTTCACGCACCGCCGCGAACAAGGCGAACGCCGAAACACCGCGCAACTTGCAGTGGCTCTGGTGGTTATTGTTGGTTATCGTCATCTTATTAGTTATCTGGTTTGCTTATCGTATTGGTAAGCATCAGGCTAAAAAGAAGTAGTCGGCGTTGCTGCTTCCGACTACCACTACCAATTAATTAATGGCTGTCACTTCCGGTTGGAACTGATAACATGCGGTCGTGGGACCGGTCCAAGCCAAGTACGTCTTGGACCTCGCCCGGAACCCTTGCAAAAGTCGCAAGTGTCCCGGACCGTCCGTGGCGTAACGTCGGCAAAAATCGGCCGATGTAACGCCACCATCACGACCGATGCTATCAGTCCCAACCTTCAGCAAATTTAGCATGGCTGAGAAGGGCAGAAACGTTTCTAGACCGCTTCTCGGCTAGGATTGTCCCAAAGTGGATGGCGATTCCGACTGACAGAGTGCTAGTAACGATTTTAGTTTAAAAGTACCGTTGTCGATATGAGTCTATTAGCGTTTCTTGTTGTATTTACAACTTTCAGATAAAAAACAAATTATGGCGGTTAATCCTGTTGTATCAAGGATTAACCGCCATAGTATTTATCGGAAGTAATCTTAAACGTCAAAAGTAGAATGCTGACAATTAGAATTGTGTTCAATTACAGGTAAATTTAGCGGTAGGTTGTTGCTGATGCCATCGGGCGTGAAGGTCCCGTTGGGGCGGCGGTCTTTGCCGGTCGTACGGGACGGACCGGCCGGGATAGTTGCGGTTTTTGCAACCATTCCGGGCGAGGGGGAAGACCGCTCCTCAGGCTTTCCCCGGTCCCTCGTCCGCATGGCATCAGCAACAACCGGAAGCGGCAATAGCGCACCAACTTTCAACGTTTAATTATAGTAATAAAAAACTCGCAAGCCAAAAATGACTTACGAGTTTTTGCGTTTATTCAGTTGCTTTTGGTTCTTCCGCAGCTAAGACAATTTTACCGTCTTCAACTTTGGCAACCATGTTCTTCACATCGCCATGATCCAAGTAGAAGTCCGCAATCCGGTCTTCAATCTGTTCTTGGATGACCCGCCGTAGTGGCCGAGCACCCATTTCAGGATTGTAACCGAGATCGACAAGCTTAGCTTCGACTGGTTCCGTAACGTGCACGTGCAAGTCTTGGTTGGCAAGCATGCCGTTGACATCCGCAATCATCAACCCAACGATCTTCATCAAGTTTTCCTTTGATAAAGCGTTGAACTGGATAATATCATCAAACCGGTTCAAGAACTCTGGTTTGAAGTAGTTACCTAATTGACTGGTAATATCGTGGGTCTTGCCTTCAGCAGCGGCTCCAAAGCCAACGTTAGCTTCGGAATCGCCAGTCCCAGCATTTGAAGTCATGATGATGATCGTATCCTTGAAGCTAACCGTACGACCTTGTGAGTCGGTCAAACGGCCATCATCTAAGATTTGTAAGAACATGTGCATGACGTCAGGGTGGGCCTTTTCGATTTCATCAAGCAAAATCAAGCTGTATGGGTGACGACGAACTTGTTCGGTCAATTGACCGGCTTCTTCGTAGCCAACATAGCCAGGCGGTGACCCAATCAATTTAGCCACTGAATGTGGTTCCATGTATTCACTCATGTCAAAGCGGATCATGGCATCTTCAGAGCCAAAGAGTTCTTTAGCTAATTGCTTGGCTAATTCAGTTTTACCAACCCCAGTCGGGCCGACAAACATGAATGACCCAATTGGCCGACCAGTGCCGTTCAAACCAATCCGATTACGACGAATTGCCCGAGAAACGGCTTCAACTGCCCGATCTTGGCCGATGACTTTACCTTCCAAATCACTGGCTAAGGTCTTCATTTGGGCTTGTTCCTTAGCTTGCAATTCACCAACTGGAATGTCAGTCTTTTCTTCGACAATTTGTTGCATGTCTTCGACGGTAACCGTGGCAGCGTCTTCTGGCGTGGCGTCACTGTTTTCGTCTGGTTTGGCTTTTTCGAGTTTAGCCACTTGATCACGGTAGTAAGCCGCTTTCTCGTAGTCTTCCTTCTTCAAAGCATCTTGTTTTTGGGCCTCAGCACCGTCAATTTTTTCTTGAATCGTCTTAGGATCAACGGTCTTTAACGTTAAGTTTTTCCGTGACCCAGCTTCATCGAGCAAATCAATGGCCTTGTCAGGCAAGAACCGGTCTTGAATGTACCGGTTTGATAACTTGACCGCCGCAACGATTGCATCAGCATTGTACTTCACATGATGGTAATCTTCGTACTTCTTTTGAATCCCTTGTAAAATCTTGATGGATTCGTCAACACTCGGTTCGTCAACCGTCACTGGCTGGAAACGCCGAGCGAGGGCGGCATCTTTTTCAATGTCGCGATATTCGTTTAAAGTGGTTGCACCAACTAATTGGAAGTCGCCACGCGCGAGGGCGGGCTTCAAGACGTTACCGGCATCCATGCCGCCTTCAGCATTGCCGGCGCCCATGATTTCATGGATTTCGTCAATGAAGAGCACGATGTTCGGGTTCGATTGAACTTCTTTCATTAATTGTTGCATTCGTTGTTCAAATTGGCCCCGAATCCCAGTACCTTGAACGAGGGAAGCCACATCCAAACGAATGATTTCTTTATTTAATAGTTTTTGGGGAACTTGACCAGAAACAATCTTCTGGGCGAGACCTTCAACGACCGCCGTCTTACCAACCCCAGCTTCACCAATTAAGACCGGATTGTTCTTCGTACGCCGGTTCAAAATTTCGATGACGCGGTTGATTTCATTGTCACGGCCGATCACTGGGTCAACTTTGCCTTGCTTAGCTTGATCAGTTAAGTTGTAGCCATATTGTCCAAGCAAGCCGCCACCGTTTTGCCCACGTCGGTTGCCCCCATTATTGGGACCAGCTGGTTGGGTCGGTGGGGTCTGCTGCTGTTGCCGATAGCCGTCGCCAGAATTGACGTCGCCGCCTTGCATCGCGCGGAAGATATCGTCAAGACCGCCAAAGCCAAATGGATCTTGTGCCATATCAGTACCTCCAACTCCATTATTTGGTTGCTGTTCCTGATTTTTGAGCAGTTGATAGCAATTTTGGCAAAGATTGATTTGCCGCCGCTGACCGTTGACGTTCGTATATAAATGAATCGTCGCTTCGTTCTTATGGCAATTGTCAC
This sequence comes from Lactiplantibacillus pingfangensis, assembly GCF_005404945.1. Classification (GTDB taxonomy): domain Bacteria; phylum Bacillota; class Bacilli; order Lactobacillales; family Lactobacillaceae; genus Lactiplantibacillus; species Lactiplantibacillus pingfangensis. Next base: position 52,912 of record NZ_BJDG01000019.1, read on the forward strand.
AAAGCATCTTGCTGTCACACACCTTTCCTATCAGAAAACTCACTAAATCGATGATCGATCCTAGTGGAAGGGTCAAAGGTTCTTTGACCTTTGTTGACCTTTGACTATTAGTATAACGATTTTTCAAGGCCGTGCAAGTTTAAAGTCTCAACATCAAAACTGGATATCTTGAGGCGCAACGGTTGGCTGAAAAATGGGTTTAATCAACAATTTAATGTTTTCTGAAGCATTGCGGTTGTCCGACAAAATCACTTGTCAATTAAGATGAACAGTTGTATATTAAACACCTACTTTAGAACAAGCTGGTTAACGAACGACCTAAGCCCATTATAAACCAAATGATGGTTTTCGCACGCAAGTGATCTGACCTGTTCTGATGTTAGTTGATGAAAACCGATTAAAAGGGGGCAAAACTGTGGCAACGGATTATGAACAATTAATGGAAGACTTACGCACGGGCAAACGCGAAAGCCTAAGCGTTGACCCCGCGGACTTCATGGCCTTTCACGAGGCCTATATGGGTTATGAATACCGTAAACGAATCATCGGTATGGCAGATCTTGATGGGCACGTTGTTTACCATTTTGATAAGGATGGTAAGGCTACCAATTAATCGCAATTTGATGAATGAAAGGGCTTGTATTTCAATTGGATAATTGCTATCATCAATATTAAGGGCTCTAGAGCAAACGTGTTGGCGGCAACTCGGGTTGACTCTGAACCAACTTTAAAATTTTACATCTTCGAAGGAGATCGAATAATATGGAAAAGAAAGACTTTCACGTAATCGCAGACACAGGTATCCACGCACGTCCCGCAACTTTATTGGTACAATCAGCAAGTAAGTTCAACTCAGAAATTACGTTGCAATACCAAGACAAGTCAGTTAACTTGAAGTCCATCATGGGTGTTATGTCACTCGGTGTTGGTAAAGATGCTGATGTTACCATTTCAGCAGAAGGCGCTGACGAAGCCGATGCTATCGCAGCTTTGGCTGATACGATGAAGAAAGAAGGCTTATCTGAATAATGGCTGAAAAGGTACTAAAAGGAATCGCTGCCAGTGATGGTATCGCGATTGCTAAGGCCTATATGCTAGTTGATCCAGATTTGTCATTCGAAAAGACGACGGTTTCAGATGTTGATGCCGAAATCAAGAAGTTACATGACGCTTTTGATGCTTCTAAAGCTGAATTGAAAGTCATTAAAGACAAAGCAACTCAAAGTTTAGGCGCTGAAGAAGCGGAAGTTTTTGAAGCTCATATCACAATTTTATCTGACCCTGAAATGTTGGGACAAATTGAAGGTAAAATTAAGGATGATAAAGTCAATGCTGAAGAAGCTTTGAAGGAAGTTACTGATACTTTCATCTCAATGTTCGAAGCAATGACGGATAATGCATATATGCAAGAACGAGCAGGCGATATTCGCGACGTAACGAAGCGGGTCATGAGTCACTTGTTAGGGGTAACCTTACCAAGTCCAGCCTTGATTGACTCCGAAGTGATTGTCGTTGCCCATGATTTAACCCCTAGTGACACGGCGCAATTAGACCGTAAGTTTGTTAAGGGTTTCATCACTGACATCGGTGGTCGGACGAGTCATTCCGCAATCATGTCACGGACACTTGAAATTCCAGCAGTCGTTGGTTCTGAAACCGCGACAACGGATCTTAATGAAGGCACCACGGTAATTCTTGATGGGATTAACGGGGAAGCTTTGATTAACCCAACCGATGATGAAATTAGCGCCTATCAACAAAAAGCCAAGGATTTTGCTGCTCAAAAGGCCGAATGGGATAAGCTTAAAAACGAAGCAACCGTTTCTAAAGACGGCAAACACTTCGAATTAGCTTCAAACATTGGGACACCTGATGACATGGACGGCGTTTTAGACGCTGGTTCAGAAGCCATCGGTTTGTTCCGGTCAGAATTCTTGTACATGAACAGTTCTGAATTACCTGATGAAGATACCCAATTCGAAGCCTACAAAAAGGTTGTCGAAGGGATGAAGGGTAAGCCAGTAATCGTTCGGACCATGGATATTGGTGGCGACAAGCATTTGGATTACTTGCCACTTCCCGAAGAAATGAACCCATTCTTGGGTTACCGGGCGATTCGGATCTCACTTGATCGTGATGATATTTTCCGGACCCAATTACGGGCATTACTCCGGGCATCACATTATGGTCAATTGCGGATTATGTTCCCAATGATTGCGACCTTGGATGAATTCCGTCAGGCTAAGTCAATCTTCGAAGAAGAAAAGGCTAAGTTAGTTAAGGCGGGCACCCCAGTTGCGGATGATATCAAGTTAGGAATCATGATTGAAATCCCAGCTGCAGCTATTTTAGCTGATCAATTTGCTAAGGAAGTTGACTTCTTTAGTATTGGGACTAACGACTTGATTCAATATTCGTTTGCCGCTGATCGTGGTAACGAACATGTGTCATACTTGTATCAACCATACAACCCATCGTTGTTACGTTTGATCAAGCATGTGATCGACGCTGCTCACGCTAATGGCCGCATTGCGGGCATGTGTGGTGAAGTTGCCGGTGATCAAGTTGCCGTACCATTATTAATGGGCTTAGGCCTAGATGAATTCTCAATGAGCTCAACTTCAGTTTTGAAGACGCGTTCATTGATGAAGACCATCGACACTAAGGAAATTGCTAAGTTAGCAGACAAGGCCCTTAACGAATGTGTCACTAATGAAGAAGTTAAAGAATTAGTTGAAAAGAACGTTTTCGGTAAGTAAATGTTCTTTATTGAGGTAGGCCTTCATTGACCTACCTCTTTTTTTACATAAAATTATGGCGCAATTGGGCAGGTATCACAGCGAACTCTTAATTTATCTTAAGATTATTTGCAACTCTGATACTGAACCAATATAATTGTTATAATTAATTATTGAGACTGGATGAACTGCGCTCAATCAGGTGGACTTAAGGACTGATTGAAGCAACGAGCGCTAGCCGTGTGTGAGTTAGTGATCGGAAATAAAGGGAGAATCTACGTGAATATCGGGATATTTACAGATACGTACTACCCACAAGTGAGTGGGGTAGCGACGTCAATTAAAGTGTTACGTAATCAACTCGAACGAGCTGGTCATCAAGTGTACATTTTTACGACGACCGATCCACATGTTGATAAGAATATTTATGAACGGAATATTTTCCGGTTCACAAGTATTCCTTTCGTGTCATTTACTGATCGCCGGATTGCAGTGCGCGGTCTGTTTAAAGCCTATCAAGTCGCTAAGGACCTAGGCTTAGATATTGTGCATACGCAAACGGAATTCTCAATGGGCATGATCGGCAAATTTGTGGCGAAACAATTAAAGATACCATGTATTCATACTTACCACACGATGTACGAAGATTATCTGCACTATATTGCCAATGGCAAGTTGTTGAAACCTTATCATGTGAAGGAAGCAACGCGCGCTTATTGTTACCATTTGAACGGTGTGATTGCACCCAGTGATCGGGTGTCCAACACGTTGAAGGGATATGGGGTCAAGACGCCCGTTCGGATCATTCCAACTGGGATTGACATTAATCAATATGAGCAGACACCGGATGGCAACTATCGTGAAAAGTTGGGCTATGCGCCAGAGACGCCAGTTTTGCTCTCATTGAGCCGCTTAGCTTATGAAAAAAACATTCATGAAGTCATCGCAGCCTTGCCACAGATTCTCGAGCAAGTGCCTAATGCCCAGTTGTGTATTGTCGGTGATGGGCCGGCGCGGGAAACCTTGGAAAATCAAGTTAAAGAAGCTGCTTTAAGCGAGCATGTTCAGTTTACCGGCGAAATTGATAACGATGAAGTGTACAATTATTACCAGATGGCGGATCTATTCGTTTCTGCTTCCAATTCAGAATCGCAAGGGTTAACCTATATTGAGGCGATGGCGGCCGGGTTAAAAACGGTTGTCGCGTCAAGCCCGTACACGGATCAACTTTTAGATGATCCGTCGTTAGGGACAACTTTTAGCAGCGAACGGATCTTGGTGCAAGATGTGGTGCGTTATTTACAACATCCACATGCCTTTGATGATCCCAAACCACGCCAAAAGAAACTGTATCAAATTTCAGCTGAATATTTTGGAAAACGGGTCATCAATTATTATCAGGATGTCCAGCTTGCCTACTCGGAAACGAATAAGTCGGCGAATATCAGCGATTAAGGGGACGAAATATGCTAAACATCACCATGTTTTCGAAGGCTGACTCAGTCAAGGGTCAAGGGGTCGGTAGTGCGTATTTAGAATTGATGCGCTTGCTACAAACTCATTGGCAAGACGAGTTCAACATCAAAATTAACCGCTATGGTCGTTCGACGATTTCACATTACCATACTGTCAATCCGATGTTTTACTTGTCAACGTTTATGCCAAATCGGGGTCGAAAGATTGGTTACGTCCATTTTTTGCCAGAAACGCTCGAAGGTAGTTTAAAGTTACCGAAGCCGTTTCAAGCGATTTTTAATCGTTATTTGATTTCATTTTACAAACGAATGGATCACATCGTCGTCGTCAATCCAACGTTTATTCCTAAGTTGGAAGCTTATAACATTAGCCGCGCCGACGTCACTTATATTCCGAATTTTGTTAGTAAACGTGAATTTTATGAAATGACTAAAAAGAAACAACGGCAATTGCGTCAACAATATGGTTATGATCAAGATAAGTTCATGATTCTTGGGACGGGTCAAATTCAAGACCGTAAAGGGGTGCCAGACTTTATTGAGCTCGCTCGCCGTAATCCAGACATTCAATTCGTCTGGGCAGGGGGGTTCTCATTTGGTCGCATCACGGATGGTTATCAAGAATTGAAGCAGGTCGTTGATAATCCACCGGCAAACTTATCATTTCCGGGGATTGTCGACCGCGAGAAGCTCGTCGATTACTATAATATGGCTGACCTATTCTTATTGCCGTCGTATAATGAGCTATTTCCGATGTCTGTCCTGGAAGCTTTCAGTTGTGGGACGCCAGTCTTATTGCGGGACTTAGACTTATATCGCGCCATTATTGACGGGTACTACCAAGCCGCGAGTGATGTGGATGACATGCAAAAACAGATTGATCATTTGCGTGATAATCCCGCCGGTATGCAATTCTTGCATGATAAGGCCGTTTTAGCCTCGAAGGATTATTCCGAAGAGCGGTTAGCGCGAATCTGGCATGACTTTTATTTACAACAAGCAAAAGAAGGGTAGCCATGACTAGAAAAAACATGTGGTCATTGCTGGTCATGGTGTTACTCGGAGTCGGGATTTCGTGGTATTCCTTACGTAATGTCAATATCAGTAATATGATGACCGATATTGCACAACTTAACTGGTGGTGGCTATTAGTGGCCCTCGGCTGCGTTGGCCTGTACTTTGGACTAGAGGCCATTGTCGTCCAGAAGTTCGTGCGACATCGTTATAAGAACTATTCTTTTCGAAGTGCACTGCGGGTGCCACTGGCGGAACAACTATTTAATGGCATCACACCGTTTTCTTCCGGCGGTCAACCAGCACAGATCTTTGTGATGGCGCAATCTGGGATTGATGCCGGGCGGGCGAGTTCGGTCGCCCTCATGAAGTTTGTCGTCTTTCAAGCGATGGTTGTGTTGAACTTCTTGTTTGCAATGTTAATTGGGTTTAATTACTTAGCGGCGAAGCTAAGTTATTTATCGCTATACGTCTTTTTTGGCTTTTTGATTCACCTCGCTGTCATCGTAGGTTTACTGCTAGTCATGTACTGGTATAACTTTACAAAACGTGCGGTGAAAGTGGTGCTCGTGCCAGTTGGCTGGTTCATGAAAGCCGAGCGTTTTAACCAATTACAGGCAAATATTAGTGAAAAGATTGATTCGTTTTATGAAGAAAGTCTGCGCATGACCAAGGATTGGCGGATGTTACTGGAAGTTTCGGTGATTACGTTCTTACAGTTACTGTTCTACTACCTAATTCCGTATTTTATTATGCGGGCAATGGGGTACACTGGCATCAATGTGATTATGGTGACGAGTTTAAATGTGCTCATTTTCTTAGTGACCTCACTATTTCCAATTCCTGGTGGCGCCGGTGGTGCTGAGTTTGGATTTACCGAGCTCTTCGCGAAGTTCATTCCGAGTCATAGTAAGTTGATTTTAGCCATGTTGATTTGGCGAATTCTAACGTACTATCTTGGCTTGTTCTTGGGCATGATTGCGATGGCGATGCGTCCAGAAAAAGCAGAAGAAATCCAACCTGACGAGTCGTCGGGCAAATAAACTTGAAGCGCTAGCGTGCGGCTGGCGCTTTTTAATTAGTTAAAAAAGGAATGATTGACGTGAAATTGGGGAAACTTTGGCTCACCATCGGGTTGGTGATACCTGTCATGAGTCTTGGCGCATTGACGGTAACTGCCGCTGCTAGTCAAGATCCCGCTAATGAGCTCAAGGCAGCCTATATTGCCGATGCAAAAACCGGGCAGGCGCTTTATGCGGATCATGCTGAAACGAAATTACCGATCGCCTCGTTAAGCAAATTAATGACGTTAGATTTGGTTGTCCGCGCGGTTAAACGTGGTCAGATCAAGTGGACGGACAATGTGCCGATTAGTGACCAGGTGCAGAAATTAGCCGGCAGTTCGACTTTGTCGACGATGCCCATGGCCAAGCATGAAAAATTCACTGTGGCCGAACTCTTTGCGGCAACCTTGGTCGGTTCTTCCAACAGCAGTGCGATTGCCTTGGGAGAGTTAGTCGGTGGTAGCAATGCCCAGTTTATTCAACTGATGAATAAACAAGCCGACCGATGGCAACTAGCCGCTCATTTTGTCAGTGCCTCCGGGCTAGATAATACCGACTTATCACGCTATCACTATCAGTTACCGGGGACTAGCGACTCAGCCCAAAATTTGGTCTCGGCACACGCGATCACGACCGTTGCACGGCATCTGTTGGCAGATGATCCGGCGGTGATTACGATTGCCAACCAAGGCTCAGTTAAGATTCATCAGTATCGGGTCGCGACCTCGGTTAAGATTCTCAAAGGGCAGTCGCAATATGATGCCCAATTGCCAGTTGACGGCCTAAAAACGGGGTATACCGCAAAGGCCGGGGCTTGTTTAGTGACAACTTTTACGCAGCATGGTCGGCGCTTAATTGCCACCACTTTGGGCGGGGCATGGCAGTACAGCGCGAATGCGAATTTGCGGTCGATGGTTCAGCAACAAGAACAGTATCAGCAGGTGGCCCCGGCTACGATGACCACGCAATTGCCGGGGACGACGACTAAATTAAACTTGGTAGCCGTGACTAATCAGCGGCGCTGGGTGAATGTTCGGACACCGTTGCAACAAACTAAGGTTGTCTTGTGGCCGTTAAACCCGGGTCAACCGAATTATGTGGCTAAGCATTGTCCGGTGATGCAACTGCGCCTAACGGATCAAAGCGCTGGCACGGTGACGATGGTTAATTATGTGACGACCCACGCCCAGAAGTTAACCGATCCAATGTCGGCGGCAACCACTGTTCGCACAACGGTACCGACAAACAAATTAGCTGTTTTGACAAATTAAAAGCGTCGCTGTGAGTCACTTGCTTGATAAGGCAAAGTGGCTGACAGCGACGCTTTTTGCTTGGTGTCAGGTTAATGCTGATTGGTTGGTTCTTGCATATAAGCGGTTAAACGGTCCATCGCTTGCTGTAACTTTTCCATGCTAGCGGCATAGCTCAGGCGAACGTAACCTTCGCCTTCAGCACCAAACCCGGTTCCGGGGATGATGGCGAGATGGTTTTTGCGTGCCAAGTCTTTGCAGAAAGCCATTGAGTCTTGTTCATAGCCCGCCGGAATTTTAGCAAAGATGTAGAAGGCACCAGTCGGCCGGGCAATTTTGAAACCAAGGCCATTCATGACTTTATAAACGAAGTCACGGCGCTTTTGATATTCAGCCCGCATTGGGATGGCATCGTCCATGCCGTTAGTCAACGCTTCAATTCCGGCCTTTTGCGCAATTGTTGTGGCTGCGGTGACGTAGTATTGATGAACCTTCTTCATTTGTGCAGTCAGTTCCTTTGAGGCGAATAAGAAACCAATTCGCCAGCCGGTCATCGCGTGAGATTTTGAGAGGCCGTTGATTAAAATGGTCTCGTCTGGCAAGTAGTTGGCGATTGACACATGCGTGCTACCATAAGTGAGTTCGCTATAAATTTCATCAGAAATGACCCACAAGTTGTGTCGCTTGAAACAAGCCGCTAACGCTTCAACTTCTTCAGCAACGTAAGTCACACCGGTTGGGTTGTTCGGGTAGTTCAAGACGATGCCTTTGAAGTGTTCGTCTGGATGTGCCGCAATGAAGTCGTCAACCATTTTAGGCGTGATGACGAAGTCGTTAACCCCAGTATCCATGAATAATGGGGTAGCGCGGGCTTCTTGAATGATTGGAATGTAGGCTGGGAAAATTGGTGACGGAATGATGATGGCGTCGCCAGGATTACAAATGGTCGTCAAGGCGGTCGCGATCGCTTCTGTCGCACCGACCGTCACTAAGACTTGATCTTCTGGGTCATAGTGATTCCCGTATTTTTTAGCTTGGAAATTGGCAGCGGCTTGACGTAATTCGAGTAAACCAGCCATCCCAGTATAGTGTGAGAAGTTTTGGTCGATCGCATCTTTAGCGGCGGCTTTAACGTGTTCTGGTGTATTGAAGTCCGGTTCACCGAGGGTTAATTTAACCATGTCGGGTATCGCACTGACTTCTTCATCGAATTGACGAATGGTTGAAACTTGAATTTGCGCAATAGTATCGTTGAGATCATCTCTAAATAGTGTCATGATCAGGACTCCTTTAGTTTTTTTATAACTTGCTCTAATTTTATCACAACTAAGACCCGACAAAGCGGGACATTGCGGTATAATTAACCTGTGAAAAGTTAGGGTGAAACGGGGCTTTCTATTAAAAAGGCGTGTTATTAGTCCCATTTTTTGCTAGAATAAAAACAAAACCTAAGGAGCGAGATTATTATAATGGAAAAATCTGAATTATCTGCAATTCTCAAACGACTCGAAGCAATGCGGACGACTGAAGCCACTGAGGTTCAGTCCCGTCGCTTTGAAAAGGAAGGCGTTGAACGTGGACAAGTCGCATACGATCCTGCTACTTCAACCTATACCTTACAAGAATTCAACCCGGACCAAACTTTTGAATTCGATAACATCGATTTAGTTGCGATTGAACTATACGATTTGTTAACGGACAATTAACATTTCCGCCAATTAGATATTTTATAGACAGATCCATATTATGCGTTGAAACTTGAAGAATTGTTGAAGAATTCTTCAAGAGATTGCGATTTAGCACTCAACCGTTATAATATGGATTTGTTAATAGCAATGACGGAGGAATTATGATGCCCAAATTTATAAAAAACACGGTTGGTAAGGTCAATACCACGCTTGGCTTTTTCACGCTGACCGTGGTCTTATTTTGGCTAAAGACGTATATCGCCTACCAGCATGAATTTACGTTAGGGGTCAGTGGGACCGTTCAACAGTTTTTACTGATTTTAAATCCATTTCCAACGGCGATTGTGCTATTGGGAATTGCACTATATTTTCGTGGTCGTTTAAGATATTGGTTATTGATGATTATCGATACCTTACAAACGACTTGGCTGTTTGCCAATATCTTGTATTACCGTGAGTTCTCAGACTTTATGTCTGCCGGTGTCATTAAGAGTTCTGGTGCCGCCAGCAATAATCTTGGGACCAGTTTGGGTCAGATCATCCATGGGACTGATTTTTTAGTCTATGCGGATGTGGTACTACTGATTCTGTTGCTCGTCTTTAAGGTGATTCGGATTGATCCACGACCGTTTAAGTTACGTTATGCGGCGACGATGACCATGATTGGGGTCGCGTTATTCGCCGTTGACTTAGGCATGTCGGAACATGATCGCTCTGACTTACTCACCCGGACCTTTGATAACAACTATATCGTGAAGTATTTAGGCTTAAATACTTATGCAGGATATAGTTTTTACCAAACCGAGAAGGAAAGTGCCACTCGGGCGCAAGCTAGCAGTAGTGATATGACGAGTGTGTTGGCCTACTTGAAGAAAAATCGGGCTGGCGACAATATTAAGTACTTTGGTAAAGCTAAAGGCAAAAATGTTTTCGTCATCCATTTGGAAAGTTTCCAGCAATTTTTAATTGATTATAAGGTCGATGGCAAAGAAGTCACGCCTAACCTTAATAAGTTCTACCATGATAAGAGTACGCTCAGCTTTGATAATTTCTATCACCAAGTAGCACAAGGGAAGACCTCTGATGCCGAAATGATGATGGAAAACTCACTGTTCGGTTTGCCAACTGGTTCGGCGATGACTCAATATGGGACGTCCAACACGTTCCAAGCCGCACCGGCGATCTTGTCACAAAAGGGCTACACGACAGCTGCATTTCATGGTGACGTGGCTAGTTTCTGGAATCGTGATAATGCCTACAAGTCTTGGGGCTATAATTACTTCTTCTATTCTGCTTATTATAAGGAGAAAGCCGACTATAAGATTGGCTATGGTTTGAAGGATAAGATCTTCTTCCGTGATTCGGTCAAGTATCTTGAAAAACTCCCGCAACCATTTTATGCGAAGCTGATTACGTTAACCAATCACTATCCATATCCATTGGATAAACAAAATGTGGATATTCCAAAGACCACGACTGGCGATTCGACAGTCGACGGTTATGTTCAAACGGCCCATTATCTAGATCAGGCGTTCGCAGAGTTTATTGCTTACCTGAAAAAGGCTGGCTTGTATAAGAATAGTATGATTGTCTTGTATGGGGACCATTACGGGATTTCCAACAACCATCGTGCCGCGATTGCCCAACTTTTGGGTAAGAAGTCCATTACGAACTTTGATTTAGCACAGTTCCAGAAGGTACCATTCATGATTCACTCAGAGGGGATTGCAGGTGGCGTCAACCACACTTATGGTGGTGAAATTGATGCCTTGCCGACGATCTTTGACTTGCTGGGGATCAAGAATTCGGATTATATTCAATTCGGAACTGATTTGTTATCAGCACAACATAATCAAACGGTCGCCTTCAGAAATGGGGACTTTGTTTCGCCGACTTACACGAAACTTGGGAGTACGGTCTATGACTCGAAGACGGGTAAGAAGTTAACTGACATGACCGCGACCCAAAAGCAGACGGTTAAACAGATGCAAAATCATGTGACGACCGAGCTGTCGTTGTCAGATCGTGTGATTCAAGGGGACTTACTCCGCTTCTACACGCCTAAGGGCTTTAAGAAGGTCAATAAGTCAGATTACAACTATAAAGTGACTAAGACGCTGAAATCGTTGAAAGAACTCCAAAAAGAGAAGAAGACGAGTGTCTTGACCAAGAATAAGAATAAATCAACCGTTGATCTTTATCAGACGGATGCACCGGAATTATCAGATTCAAGTAGTTCTAGCAGCAGTTCAAGTAAATAACGGTTAGATGAAGAACGATTACTTCGGTAGTCGTTCTTTTTTTACATTTTTCCAGATCAGTCGGCGGATTGGTTGTTTGCCGGTACATTTTCGGACATTAATTGTGGTAGAATTTACGGCTTGAAGTTCGAGTTAAAACGCCGTAAAATATGTTTTGTGACGATGTTCAGGTTAATTTTGCACTTTTCCGAAATTAATTGGTAAAAATGCTTGACCCATCTCGCAATTATTGATATTATATTTCTTGTCGTTAAGAACGGCATGCAACAATACTCATCATTATGAATATATCAGGGCGTTTCAAACGCTATCTTGAATTTTTATTCAAAATGATTTATAAAAAGTTGTTGACATGTTCTTCTGATGATGATAAACTTTAATAGTTGTGTTGAGTTATTCAACCAACGAATTAGACCTTTGAAAACTGAACAAAGTTTCGACAAATCAAATGTGT
>NZ_BJDG01000020.1 GCF_005404945.1 Lactiplantibacillus pingfangensis
GTCGTTGATTAAAGTATAGGTCTCCATGGCCTATTTGTTTACTTTACTTGGTGTTGCACTTCAATTTTAAATCCGGGTATTAATAACGTTTCTAAATTGGAATCCTTCTAATAAGTGTGGTTTAATAGGGGTGAATCTTAGTAAAGGAGGAACCGCGTCGTGGCAGAAGATATGTTAACGCAAGCCTTACAACAATTAAAGGATCACAAAATCCGGGTAACGCCACAACGTCAGATTATTCTGACTTACCTCGTTACTCATCATAATCATCCTTCGGTGGAAACCATCTATCAGTCTTTGGCCTCTCAACTGCCTAACTTAAGTTTGGCGACGGTTTATAACACCTTGAAGCTGTTCGTTGATTTAGGGATTGTCATTGAATTGCAGAACGGCGATGCTGGGACCCACTATGATTTCTTTGGACGGCCCCACTACCATGTCGTTTGTGAAAACTGCGGTAAAATTACCGATGTTTTTGAACCAGACTTAAGTGGGATTGATGAAACGGCAGCCAAACTTTCTGGCTATTTAGTAACTGGTCACAACATGGAAGTCTATGGCTTATGCCCTGAGTGTCAAGCAAAGCTTGGCATCACCCATAAGAGCGAGTTACAACGATTAAATTTAAGTCATGCTGAATAACAAAAAGTCGACCATCGCTGGCCGACTTTTTTATTATTCACGGGACTGACCAAACATAAAGTATAGCCATGGCCCAATTGGTTGTACAAAAGCTAATAAAAGCCAACCAATTTTATGACCGCGTCGAAGTGATTTCGCCCGGATAATATCCGTAATCGCAATACTAGATGCAACGAACTCGAATGCTGCAACCGGCGCAATCTGTTGGCGAACCCGTCGTGATAATTTCGGATGCCGTTCATGGTGCAAGTGACAATGTTTTAACATTTCAAAAGCCCCCTTAGTCGTTTGTCCTCATTATACGCGGTTCGTCATGTAAACGCTAACAGTGTTATAAATTTGCTGGTCGCTTAGTTAAAAAGCGTGTGGATGGAATCGGTAAGCTATCTAACACGGCAGCTTGCTGCAATAGCTGGCGCACGGTCACCCCAACTTGACCACGATCGACCGTAATAATTTGATAACTACTACTTTCTCGAATTTCATGTAATTGTGGATCGGTACAATCAATGTCAAATGATGCCGAACCGGCAACCACATTCAAAATGCCATCACCATTCAAGTAACTGGTTGGAAAATGAACGTGACCTGAAAAAATGCCCCCGATATTATGACCACGCAGAACCGATAATAATTCTGGCGTATTTTGTAAAATTGCATAGTGCATGTTTTCCATTGGTGCCCCATCTAAGGGGTGATGCAAAAACAGAAAAGCACGTTTAGTCGGGGCCTGGCGCAGATGCTTGCCTAACCATTGCAGCTGGGCCGTTGGCAACCACCCGGCTTCAAAGCCCTCAATTTTCGAATCCAAGAAATAAAAATCATTATTTCCAAGCCGCATCCGACTCGCATAATACGGTCCTGGATCAGCTGGCAAATAGCCTTCATAAAATGCCGCACGCGTATCGTGATTGCCCAAAATCACTCGCACATGACAATTAAATTCATCCTTCATCATATGCACGACGCCGTGCAAACGTTGGTAATCATCCGCACTACCACTATGGATTAAATCACCCGTAAATACGATTAAATCTGGCTGGTAAGGTAAAGTCCGAATATCCTGAATGATGGCCGTCAGTTTCATCCAGGGATCAATGGTCTGATGATGAGCTGGCAGTTGACCGTGGGGCGTCAAATGCGTATCCGAAATCTGAATTATATGCAACCGTTGCATTCTATCACTTCTTTACACTAATATTCACCAAATGGTTAACCCTAGCATACTGATTGGACGTAAATTTTAGACAAGTTAATGTGTAAAATAAATGTAAACATTTCGTTAGTAGTGCTTTTGGTTCTAGTGAGCTATGATAAAGATATTAGTTTAACAAGAGAGGAACTTATTTTGAAAAACATTTTAGCTGGGCCACGACTCACACTGTCAGTGCCACGACCAGAAGACTTTGATGAGATCAGTGATTGGTATACCGAAGGCAATTTTTTGCGCAACTTAGATACGGCTCCCGCACGACCACTGTCCGGCGAGGCTTTGGAACAAACTTATCGTAATCTGGACCAAAACACTGAGTATTATTTCCATGTCCGTACTCAAGAAGATGACCGCCTGATTGGTTTTGTCACGCTTTATAATATCGACTGGTCAAATCAAATTTCTCAGCTGGCGATTGCCATTGGTGATCCGGCTGATCGCGGTCACGGCTATGGCACTGAAGCCTTAAATCTAATGCTCAATTATGGTTTCAACGAATTAAACTTGTATAAAGTTTGTTTGGACGTCATCGCAACTAACCATGCTGCGATTGCCGTTTACCAAAATAGTGGCTTTGAATTTGAAGGGACGAATAAGCTTGCCGTCAAGCGGGACGGGGCCCGCTATGACCTCTACAGCATGGGATTATTCGCCTCAGATTTTCAGCCACGGATTAAATTAGACTAATCTACCAGCGCAATTAGTTGCAGCCGGTAGCGTTTGCAATTATAATAGTCGCAGATTGATAGAAAGCGATTAACTGACTATCGATCATTAATATTCTTTAGTTTTTAGATTGTAACCGGTGTTGCTGCCATAATACCGATTACTAATCACTTTCATTCATAGACTCCCCCAAGTCTTATGAATGGGGTTCATCAAAGCCCCCACTTTGATGTTTCCTACTCCTTGACCACTGCATCCATGATGTGGTGGCTTTTTTTGTGCAGAGTGTGAGGTCAACCGGGTGAGAGTGAGCATTGCCTAGCACAGTCAATGACTCGGTGCTTTCCCGAGTGCTTGACTGTGCGTAGCAAGCGGAACTCTCAGGTTGGCTGAACACGTTTCGACTATCAAAATACCCCCCAAAAACAATTACTCGGCGGTCTTTCCGAGTGGTTGGATGGTGTAGCAAGCGGAGGAAGCTGCCCGAGCAAGCACGTTTCGACTATAAAAATATCCCCCAAAAACAAATTAAATCCGACTGGTGCTTGATCTACCAAAAACGGTAAATCCAACACCACCCGGACCTAATAACAGCTTACTAATCTTCTTCAACTTCAACTGTCCGTCGTTGCTGACGCGCAATCACAGCTTCCTTAACTTTAATCAATATCCATGAAATCCCAGCCGTGAAAAGTAACAACATCAAGGTCGACATCACGACCACGATAATGATCTGCACGCCTTCTGCTTTCAGCACATCTAACTTCGTGACTAAAGCCACCCCAGACGGAATAAAAATCAAGCTAATAATCTGGACAAAGAAGTTGCTCACGCCTTCCACTTGTTCCAATTTCACAATTTTCAACGTTAATAAGACGTATAACAGAATCATCCCAATTAAGGCTGGTGGCATCGGAAAGCCTGGCCAAATCTGATTAACCAGTTCAGAAATCAAACTACTAACGAGCAGAATCACACCATAAATCATAATTTGCTTAATAAATTTTGCTTTTTTCATAGACAACTCCTATCCTAAACCAACCAAATGGGCAAAACTTGGGACCATGAAGTTCACTAAGATTCCAGCAATCACAAACGCAATCGCGCCAGTTGCCCCGGCCGCTTCACTGACTTCAATCGCTTTTGTCGCACCCACGGCATTGCCAGCAATCCCGAAGCCTAATCCGGCACCCAATGGATTCTTGTGCAATTTAAACCACCGAATAAAGTGGTCGCCAAGGGCATAAATTAAGACTGAGTTTAAAATGACCGCAAAGGCTGCAATCGCTTGATCGCCACCAACTGACTCGGCGACTGGTAAAGCAATGGCCGTCGTCGCTGCTTGAACCAACATGGCGCCTAATGCCGCATCCGTCAGTCCCATCAAGCGTGACACGCCATAAATGCCAAACAACGATAACAGTAACCCGAGAAAAAGGGCAACTAAAATCACATCCCAGTGTTTCTTAAAAATATCATTTCGCTTATACAGTGGTACCGCAAAGGAAACAGTCGCGGGGGCGACAAACCAAAATAACCAGTCGCCACCAATCTGATACGCTTGATAAACTTTGTGCAACGGTGCTTTGAGGGCCGACGCAATCAATACCAGCAAACCAATCCCGAGCAACATTCCAAAAAATAATGGTTGGAATAATACAAAACGATTCGTCTTATGATACAAATACTCGCCAATCCCATAAACTAGCACGGTCAGGCCGATACCAAAAAATGGATTATTGAGAAGATATGCCAAAAAATTTCCTACTTTCTTTTGAGGGAAAAAGTGTCAAAAAAATAGCGCACCCATCCGGGTCTAGTCATCATTAAAATGGTGGTTAGGCTCAGAACAGTGCGCCAACACGGCTCTAAAAATATGTTATTTTAATTATAGCAAACTAACGGACAAAATGATATATTTTTGTTCAATAAGTTTTCAATCTACGACATAAAGCATCAAAGCGTACGCTCCGACACCCGTGTGTGTTGCAATGATTGGACTCGTCCGTTCGACCAACAGCTCCGCTTGGGGCGCAACTTTCATCATCAACGCATGTGGTGCCGCCGCAACCTCATCATCACCAACATAGGAAATTCCCGCGGATTCAACGCGGGTCACGTCTGCGAGTTCATTTAATATTTGGGTCTGGGCTTTAATCAAGGCCTTTTTACCGCGCCCGCGAGTATATAATTTCAACTTGCCATCAACGAGTTCAAACACAAATTTTAACTTAATAAGATTGGTCACGACACCGGCAATCTTAGGAACCCGTCCACCTTTAACTAGATTGTCGAGCGTATCAACAAATAAATAGACATGGGTCTGTCGCCGAATCACGTCAATTTTTGCTAGAATCGTCGCTAAATCAGCACCGGCATGTGCCATCCGTGCCGCGGTTAAGACTTGAAATGCCATTCCGCGATCAGCCGATTGTGAATCAACCACTGTCACGTCGCCACTGGCTAATTGTGCCGCTTGCCGCGCCGCGTTAACCGTCCCGCTCAAAGTTTCCGTAATATGTAACGACAGCACTTGACTCCCATCAGCGGTTAGCTCGTCGTAAAGCGTGACAAACGCCCCGATTGGCGGCTGACTCGTTGTTGGCAACAAGTCACTTGCTGCCATTTGGCGATCGAAGTCTGCTCGTGAAACCGTCGTATCTGGGACCAATTCGCCACCAAAACCGACTAGTAGCGGCAAAATTTGGATATCATATTGTTCAATTTCAGCTGAGGTTAATTGAACCGAAGAATCTGTTACGATTTTGATGCTCATTTTAAGTCACACTTTCCTGTTGTTTTGCCAGCAATTATAGCATGTCGCAAGGGACAATCCAGTCAAAAGGCCGCCAATACAACGTTTAGGAGTTATCATAACGAAATAATTCCGGTCACTTGGTTATAAACTTTGTAAAAACAGTTAATTGTTCAAGTCAAAGTCATGGGATTAGTACGGTCACATCACAAATTCTTCACTAACCGCCGTTATACTATGTTCATAGTCATTAAGGAATTCCCCGTTTCTTAATAACCACTAACTTAAAATTCAATTACCTCCCCCGAAAGTAATGAATTGATGTGTAGACAACCTAATTTCTTCCCTTTTTCCACCGTATTCCCCGATACGGTGGTTTTTTTATTGTAGAGTGAAAGAATCAACGGGTTGCTGATGAGCATTGCCTAGCCATCCAATTACTCGGTGCTTCCCCGAGTGGTTGGATGGCGTCCCAAGCGGAATCAGCAGTTGATTTTTTCACGTTTCGACTATAAATCTAAGTAATCAATTATTCGGTGAATTTCCGAATGGTTGTTCTAGCGTCCCAAGCGGAGTCCCCAGCTTTGCCGAACACGTTTCGACTATATTAGTAAAAGCGTCAATTACTCGGTGTTTTTCCGAGTGGTTGGATAGCGTCCCAAGCGGAATCAGCAGTTGATTTTTTCACGTTTCGACTATAAAACTAATCCCAAAGCCACCAAACCCGTTCACAAAACCGATTTTCTTTCAAGCAAGGATCATAGTTTCAGCTTTCCGGTATCACACTTTCTTCACGACTCCCCGCTATACTGTGTTCATAGTCATTAAGGAACTCCCCATTCCTTAGTGATCACTAACTTAATTCAATTACCACTCCAAGTAATGAATTCAGGCAAAACAACCTAACTTAATTTACTTCCCTTTTTGCCACCGTATTTCCCCGATACGATGGTTTTTTATTGCCCTGCTTCTAATTAATTTGCGCGACCCTAATTAGGCATCAGCAATTTGATCATTTTATCGTTATGAGAAGCTGTGTCTGACATCAGTATGACAACGAAAATTAGCCCATCTAATCCCCGTATTAAGCGGCTATCGCAACAATGATTAGTCCCTTAACAAAGGCTTAGTGAATTCTTCACGACATTGAACGGATTCGGTCACATATTCTTCACACGGTCTGGTTATGATAGCATCATAGCAATTGAGGAACACCTCAACGAGCTATAAAACAACCTAAAATTTTTCATTTACTCCTCCAAAGTAATGAAATTCATAGTGACATGTGACTCCCCATCACATGTCTCCCTACTCCTTTTTCCACCGTATTCCCCGATACGGTGGTTTTTTATTGCAGAGTGTTCGACAAAGCGGGTTGGGGACGAGCATTGCCTAGCTAGGACAATTATTCGGTGGGTTTCCGAATAGTTGTCTTAGCGTAGCAAGCGGAGGCCCCAGCTTTGTTGAACACGTTTCGACTATAAAACTAAGTAATCAATTATTCGCCGACTTCCCGAATGGTTGTCCTAGCGTCTCAAACTCAGTCAACCGCATCTCATCACCAACAACGCACACTCAACAAACAAAATAGTCACGATGCTTACCTTTTAACTGTCAAACGGGTATACTAATAATATGGTGATTGAACTTGTCACTCGATCGCCATATCTTTTTCATTTACTCCTCCAAAGTTAATGAAAAAAGTCTCGCTGGGCACTCAAACCTAACGAAACGAACTACTCCTTTTGCCGTCGCGTAAAGCGATGGTTTTTTATTTTCTATCTGCAATACGCTGATTATTTTCAGAAAAGTTGCAATCATAAATCAACAGGTAGTATCATAGCCAAGTAAGAACTTAAGGAGTTGATTAGATGAAAAAACGGAGTTGGGTCGCCGCTTTAGGGACCCCCATCGCCTTATTTTCAGCAACATTAATCGCGAGCGAAAAGCTTTATAGCTTTGCTTTCAAACGGGTTGATTATGTCCCAGAAACTTCTGCGGACAAACAAAAATACGCTGATGCTTATTGGTCATATGTGAAGTGGCTTCATCAGCAGCCCATTCAAACCTGGCAACTCGACAGTGATACTGACAGTCACTTAGTTGCCAAATACGTGCCGGCTTCAAATACGAGTCGCCGAACAGTGATCGTCTCGCACGGCTATAAAGGTGACGGCGAAACGATGGCCAACTATGCTTATATGTTTCATAACATGGGCTATAACGTGCTCTTACCAGATGACCGCGGTCACGGTCAAAGTACCGGCAAATATATTAGCTTTGGCTGGCAAGATCGTCGTGACTATTTAGGTTGGGTCAATCAAGTCATCGAAGCAACCGGACCTCAGGCAGAAATTGTGCTCTTTGGCGTCAGCATGGGCGGTGCGACGGTTGAAATGATGAGTGGTGAAGCGTTGCCCCCTCAAGTCAAAGCAATTATTGCCGACTGTGGCTATACAAGCGTTGAAGAAGAACTCGCCTACTTACTCAAACGCCAATTTCACTTACCTAAGTATCCATTTGTCCCAATCGTCAGCTTTATCAACCGACACCGCATGGGGTACTTTTTGAGCGATGTGAGTTCAGTTGAACAACTTCGCCATAACAAGTTACCAATTTTCTTCATTCACGGTGAAAAAGATGTCTACGTCCCAAGTTGGATGCTGAAAAAGAATTATCAGGCCGCTGCTGGTCCCAAGTCGATGTGGCAAGTTCCCAACGCGACTCATGCCGAAAGCTTCTGGATTGGCCCGGCCGAATATGAAAAACATGTCGCCGCATTTCTAAAACGTTACTTAACTGATTAAAAAAACACCCATCTTTTCCGGCACAACTGCCATGAAAAGATGGGTGTTTTAGTCGTTATTAAAACTTGAAACAACCTTACGCAAATTTGGAAGTAGTCATCAGTTGGCTGTGACTTTTTTATTTTTCAGCCAAAATGATAAAACGAACCCTAGGAGTGCCATCAGAAAGGCCATTAGGAAAGAGAACCAGTAGCCGTGATTTAATTGATTGACGGTCGATAAGTGCTGACTCGCACCACTTTGCGTGCCAAAGGCGACCATCATCATCAGAAGTGCCGTTCCTAATGATCCCGCAATTTGCCGGACTGTCGATGAAGCCGCATTGCCATGAACGGAAAGCCCGCTTGGTAAGGCATTAAGTCCCTCGGTAAAGGTTGGCATCATCACCGTGGCGACCCCCACAATTCGGAACGCGTAGGCCCCAGCCACTAAACCTAAATTAGTGTGCGGCGTAAAGAATAGCATCGGAAAAGTCCCAACAGCAATGATGGCGAAACCGACTAATGCGATTGGTTTGATCCCAAAACGGTCATATAGTTTACCAGCAATCGGGCTAATCAACCCTTCTAACAAAGCCCCCGGTAATAACAGTAAGCCCGAAGTTAGCGCCGACAACCCTTGTACCCGTTGCAAATACAGTGGCAAAACCAATTCCACCCCCAACAACGCAATGTTGCTCAGCGCACTTAGAATGGTCGTTAAACTAAAGGTCCAGTTTTTGAAAACACTTAAATTAATCAATGGTTGGGCTATCGTTAATTGTCGACGAACAAATAATACAAGGACAATTAGCCCCACCAACAACCACAAGATGCTCCCAGTACTAATGCCACCAACATTTCCCATCATCGAAAAACTATATAGTAAAGCGGCAAAACCAACCGAAGATTCCGTGATTGATAGCCAATCAACCTGCACATTTTCTGGCGTCATGACTGGCCGTACCCACATGACTGCGGCAACAATTAAAATAACAACCAATGGAATCAAGACGCCTGAGAGCCAAGCTAACCCCCAAGTATCAATCACCCAGCCACCCACTGTTGGTCCAAGTGCCGGACCAAAAGCAACGACTAACCCAATCACACCCATCACGGTGCCACGAGATTTTTCTGGGTAGAGCACTAAAACAACATTTTGAATCAGTGGAATCATTGATCCGGCTGCGACTGCTTGAACCAATCGTCCTGCTAGTAGCCACCAAAAGTTTGTGGCGAAAAAGCCAAATAAACAACCGACCAAAAAGACGACGGCCAAGGTTAGAAATGTGCGCTGGGTGTTAAACCGATGGAAGACCCAGGCAGAAATCGGAATCATTAATCCCGCGACCAACTGGTAACCAGTACTAACCCATTGGGCCGTTGATTGGCTGACCGCAAAAGTTTTAATAATGGTTGGTAACGCATTGTTGAAAAAAGTTTCAGTCAGTAACATTGTAAACGCGCCGATGAGTAAAACCGCTAACATGCGATTGCGTTTTGCTTTATTTGACTCAATTGTAATCATAAAATCCCGCCTTTTTAGTGTAGTTAGCTACACTTTGTTTTAAAAAATAAAGCCTCGTTTTGAGGCTAACTCATGTTTTGAATCATTCGCATCAGTAATTGCTGTAACGTGGCCTGCTCCGCCGTGCTCAGCCCATTAACCATCTGGGACTCAACCCCAGCAACTTGTGCTTTGAGTTGTTCAAAATTAGTTTTCATCAAGTCTTGCCCGGTCGCCGTTAACCTGAGCACAATTTGACGTTGATCGGCTGCTTGTGAGGTCGTCTGAACCAATCCAGTCGCTACTAACCGTTTGACAATGCCACGAGTGGTCGGATGGCTTAACTTTAACGCAACTTCAACTTGTTTTTGGGTGATTGGCGCCCGCTGCTGAACCAACGATAAGACCGCCACCTGCGTGCCAGTCAACGACAGACCGAGTTGTTTAAGGCCATTATTCATCGCCTTTTCAACTAAAATGTTCAGGACTTTCAATTGTTGACCTAAACTGTCTAAGAAAAAATCAGTTGCCATTTGAACAACTCCTTTCAATAGTGTAGTATGCTACAGTATTTTAAACTTGTCAACAAAAAAATACCTGGTCGGCAACTTATTCAGTCGCAATCCAGGTATTCTGATTTAGCGAGACGTTAAAATCCGTGCGAGCCGATCCGCCATTTTTGCCAAATTCGTGGGACCTTTTGCCATGGCTTCCGCTAACGTGGACACATGGTCAACTATCGGGAGCACTGCCGTGACGCCATGTTCTGAAAAAGCTTGGTTACGCCCTTTTTGATTTCCAATCAACAAATAGCAAGTTTTACCGGCCTGTCGTGCCAGTTCACTAATCTGAATTGGCACTTTTCCCATAAAACTCTGATCATCAACTTGGCCTTCGCCAGAAATAACAAAATCAGCATGCTGAACCAGCTTAGCCAACTGACTAATTTCGGCAATAAGTTTAAAGCCAGATTTCACTTGTGCGCCCAAGAAATAGCGCAAGGCAAACCCGATCCCACCAGCCGCGCCATCCCCGAGATGGTCACTCACTTGACCGGTTGCAACTTGCATGTAATGCTGCATCGCTTGATCATAATTAGCAATTTCAGTCGTTGCCAAGCCCTTCTGGGGCCCAAAAATTGTGGCCGCCCCAGTTGGTCCTGTTAGCGGATTCGTCACATCCGAGGCATTAATAAAAGTCACCTCAGCCAATTCTGGCAACACTGCGTCAGTCTTAATCGTCGCAACTTGACCCAAATCGGCCCCAACCATCATCAACTCCCGCTGCTGGTCATCGTAGAAGCGATAACCAAGCGCGCGTAAAATTCCGGTCCCACCGTCAACCGTGCCACTGCCACCCAAACCAATCACAAGTTGTTGGGCACCTCGTTCGATGGCCGCCTTGATCAGTAATCCGGTGCCATAAGTATTTGTATTGGCTGGCACCAAGCCATCATCGAGAAATTGAATTCCTGATGCCGCGGCAACCTCAATAATCGCCAATTTCTTAGCTTCAAAGTAGCCATAGGTTCCTTGAATAGGTCGTTGTGCCAAATCAACCGTCGGCACAGTAATCAGTTCACCACCCGGTTGATTGGCTAGAAAGGCGGCGACCGTGCCTTCACCACCATCCGCAATCGCAATTTGCTGTGACTGAATGCCATGTGCGGCAAATGCCGTCGCAACCAGCTGATTAGCTTGAATACTGGTCATTGAATTTTTAAAAGAATCAATTGCAATTAGTGCTTGCATCCTCATAACCTTCTTATTTTTTAAGTTGCTGAATTTTTAACGTTTGGGTTGCATCAATTATTGGGACTAATTGAAAATCCTTGGCGACAGTTTGCATCACGTACGTGCCGGCATAGTAGCCGTCCTGAATCACAAGATCATCATCGTCATTAAAGTAGTAACGCCAATGTTGTGACCGGCGTTGCTGGTCGGTAACGATGACCTGATGATCTGTAAACTTGGCAACCCCAATCAATGTCTGTTTCGGCGTCACAAGTGATAGCCGCCATGGTGTGCTTTTTAAGCGCGCTGGATTACGTTGCTCGCAAGCGGTCAAACTCCCCATTAACAACCCCAGTGCCAACAGCCACGCTAATTGACGCATTATTTTTCGCATGTGGTTAACTCCCCCTATAACCACTAGTATATGATACGCCCGATATTCAGAAATTAATCACACAAAAAGGCCTTAATTCACGGCATTACCGTTTAATTAAGACCTTCGACCGCATACCATCAGTAGCAACTGAAGGCTCCTGCCGCTAACTAATCTGTCTGCGCCCAATTGTTAATGGAACGAACCTCTTTCTAGAAAATTTCAGGTTCATCACTGTTATTAATTATTAAGTTCAATGGTTCTGACTGAATTTGGTTTCACAGCCAAACCTAAATCGCTTGGTCGCTCATCTAGACCAAGCACCTGTTTAACTGTTGCTCCGGCCATTTTTATTGAATCGGTGGCTTGAGTTTGATTATAGACCCGTACAAGCACCGCTGCACGATTCTCGGCCATTTTAACGGTACTCAGTGTCAAGTTATCCGTCATTAATTCAAATAAGCTGTAGCTCGCTGGCAACTGCTGAGTAGGTAAATTCATATGCATTGCGACATTAGGAATTTGATTATACGTCGTAACCGGGGTAAGAAACGCTTTAGCTAGACGAGCAATTCCCATCGTTTGATTATTTCCAAAAAACAGCCCATACGTCAGACTAAACTTGCCATGACATTGTGAATCCGGCGTTGGCGCATTAATTCCGGATGGTCGCCCAGGACGGCGTACTAAGTTAGCTTTGCCTAAAACACCGACACCACGAAACAGTGTAATGGCTAGTGTAACATTAGTCTCATCTAGTGCTTCATATTCACGAGAACTATTGGTAATGATGCCGACTTGATGATCAGAATCACTAACTGAAACGTGCGATAGAAATGGGAAAATAGCATCGGGGCGTTCATCCCATTTTTCTTTTTGCCAGACTGCTAAAGCAGTGTGATCGACTACTGGCCGTTGAATGACCCCAAATTGATTGTCACTCGCAACCACTTTTGAGCTTAACTGCGTTGGTACTAGGAGTCGCACGCGTAAATCATCTGCTTGATTGTCAACGGTCACTTTTAAGGCAATCACTGGTAAATCTGATTTCAAAGTGAGGTGAACGGATACTTTTAAACTCGTCGTTAATGCAAGATCGGCTGCTTGCCAAGCCACTAAATTTTGTGGCACTAATAGCTGATAGCTTAGAATCAATTGACTGGAATCAGTTGCAATTAATGACTCTACCGACAGTTTTTTATTAAGCTGGCTGGCATATAATTTGCGGTTATCCGCCAGGGGTGAGAAGTCATATTCATCACCATCATCAGCTTGAATTTCCAAGTCTAGGACTCGTTGATAAGTCGTTTGAGTGCGCTTGTCAACAACGGTTAGCGTCCCGTTATCATTTACTGTTAATTGATAATAATTATTTTCAATCATCGTTTGCGTCTCAGCCTGAACCACCGCTGGCAAAGTCTTCTGCACAGGAATCACGCCCAAGACTTCATACCCCATTGCTGGTAATTGGCGCTTAAATTGCAATTCGTATTCATAAAATGGCGTATAGTCGCCATGTGCCACAATTTGCCGATCAATTAAGCCAGGATCAATCGTCCGTCGATGCAAAATTTCAAAGGCAACCGGCGTCCCATCTTCAGCAATCAATTGGAATTGCGACAGTTTAGTGACAATCTTGGCTGTCACCACCCGGTCGCACTTTTTAGGCAAGAGGTTAAAAGCTGCCAGCTTTTCCGTCGCACCCGCTATTGTCACCGCCTCAGTCAGCTTACGTTGGTAATATTGAATCAACCGATCTGTTCGTTCTTCCGCACGGCGATAGCGTGCCAAAATTTCTTCATTAACAATATCTGAACAGCAAGCACCCATACTATCATGAGCATGATTCTTCATAATTTCTTTCCAGATCAATTCGATTAAACCATGTTCATATTGAAAGCCTAATTTAGCTGCAATTGTTGCCAGTGGTTCCAGTGTATTGGTCAACTTGTTTTCAATCCGTGTATTCATGACTTTTAAATCCATTCGGGTACTCTGAATACTACGGTGAACACGCTCGTTTTTGCCATCTAAAAATTCGCCGCTGATCACATCCGCGTCTTGATCTTGTTCAATTGCAGGGAAAACGTCCTCGTAACGTCCCAATTGAAAATGACGATCAGGGTAGAGCTGATTTAGCTGTGCAATTACCGCTTCAATATTTTGTTGAATTGGCATTTGGTCATGACCATTTGGTAAAACTGCTTGGCCAGTCGTCGAATACTGATCAAATTTGGCTAATAATGGCGTCAATCGTGCTTTCAATGCCACTGGGTCCGTCGGCAAATACTTGCCAGTCGCGTATCCTGCTGGTAACTGATTAACCGCGACTGTTGATCCGTCCGCCGATTGCCACTTGAATTGATTGGCATTGGTGCCTTTACGCTCTGATAAGCCACGCCAAAACATGGATCGTTTAATTCCGAATTGCGTTAAAATCATTGGCATTTGTGCGCTCTGACCAAACGAATCTGGGACATAACCAATCTTCATCGGCTGACCATAGCGCCGACTATCGGCCATCCCATATAACAAATTACGGGTAATTGCTTCGGCCCCAACCGCCATTTCATCAGTTTGGGTATACCAAGGTCCAACAATTAAACGGCCTTGTTTAACTAACTCTTTAAATCTTTCGGCACCTTCTGGATGCGCTGAGAGATAGTCCTCAATAATGACTGATTGACCATCCAAAACATAACTAGGATATTCTGGATGGTTTTCTAGCATGGTCATAATCTCTGGCATATTATTTAACAATAATACCTGCGACTCTTCAGTTGAAAAATACCATTCACGATCCCAATGCATATGCGGTACAACAAATATTTGTGTGACTTTCATCATCTAACAATCCTCTCCACTTACGCCTGTTTTGCTAACTTTTGTTTCCGAGTAACGATTAATAAAATTGTCGAAATTAACGCACCTAATAAAGCGGCACCCAGCCAAATCAAAGCATTACCAACTGCACCGACCCCATTTTGGAGTAAAAACATTGAGAAAATCCCAGCACCTGGAACGTTCAGCCCAATCTTAAAGAAGGCAACAATGCCGCCAGTCACAATGGAACCACCAATGAAGGACCCAATGACTCGAATCGGATCAGCCATCGCAAATGGAATCGCCCCTTCGGTAATGCCAGCTAGCCCTAAAATCCAAGTTTGATTGCCAATTTCGCGTTCTTCGGGAGTGAATAAATCTTTCCGTAACAAACAAGCGGCGGAAACTGAAAAGGCAGAAACCATTTTAACTGAGGCAAAAATACAATATGGCATAAAGTTACCATTCGCCATCGCACCTAAACAAAATGCGTATGCGGCCTTATTGACCGGACCACCCAAGTCAAAGGAAACCATCAAGCCTAAAATAGCTCCTAGCAAAATCGCGCTGGTACCAGCCATCCCGTTTAATAAGTTGACTAAGCCGGTATTCAGTAATGCCACTGGCTTTCCAACCACAAAGAGCATTAAAACACCAACAATTAATGACCCAATTACCGGATAAACCCAGAACGTGATAAAGCCTGAAAAGACACCCTCACTCTTGATATGGTTCTTCATCCATTTGATCAAATAACCGGCTAATAGCCCGGCTAACATCCCGCCTAAGAAACCACTGTTAATCATCGTTGCCGCTAAACCACCGGCAAATCCGGGACCAAGTGCTGGCTTATCTGCAATTGAATATGCCATATACGCTGAAAGTACTGGTACCATCAAGGTTCCTAGCATATTGCTGCCAAGTGCTTTTAATAGGAACAGCCAACTATTTTCGTGACCAGCTAAAGTTTGTAGGCCAAAAATTTGGGTAATCATTACCGCAATGGCGCCAATCATCCCACCAGCAATAATGATTGGAATAATGTACGAAATCCCAGTTAAGACCGAATCTTTAATTTCCGTACCAACTGATTTATGATCAGCCTCATCCGCAGTGGTAGCCGCCTGTGTTAATGACCCTGGAACATAAGTCACAGCTTTATCGAGGGCCTTTTGGATCACCTGATCGGCATGCTTCAACGGTTCTGCGACCGGAACATCAACAACCGGTAATCCTTTAAAACGATCAGTTTCTTTTAAGGCGACATCATGGGCATAAATAATTGCACTAGCTTCATTTACTTGTTGCATCGAAATTCGATCTTCAAGTCCTTTGGCACCCTGTTCTTCAACTTGAATCCGTAACCCCTGTTTAGCTGCGGACTTTTTCAGTGCCGCGGCGGCCATATAAGTGTGCGCAATTCCGGCGGCACAAGCTGTAATTGCTAAAATCAGTTTACCTTGCTGATTATTTGTCTGACTTTCGACTTGCACATTATTTTCACCTAGAATTGCCAACATTTTCTGTGCTGACTTAGCTTGTAATAGCCGTTGGCGATAATCAGCATCCGCTAACTGGGTTGAAAGCTGCGCCAACATATCCAAATGTTCGGCACCCTGATCACTAGCCGGAATCGCTAATAAGAAAATTAAGCGAACTTGATTATCCGGGGTCAAACTCTCATAGTCTGCCACTGGTGCCTGCGTTCTAACTACCGCAAAACTCGCGGCTAAAACCGTATCTGATTTGCCATGGGGAATTGCTAACCCATTTTCAAAACCAGTCACCGATTCTGCTTCCCGTTGATAAATCGCATCCAAGAAATCAGTCTCAGATTTGATTTTCCCTGCAACAAATAATTTGTGTGTTAAAAACTTGAACACATCAGCCTTGGTTGTTAGCTCTTGATCCAGTGAAATCAGATCTAATGATGTCGCTTTCGTTAAATCCATGACGCGCTACCTCCTAGTGAAATCCTTTGTTGCCTATACTATAAAACGGCAAAAGAAAGCGGATTCATTATCGCAAAAAAATATACTTGCTTCTAGTCACAAAGCAAGTATCTGTGTAAAATTACACAAATGTTTCTAAATAGCGATTTTGTAATGAATTTAGCACAATATATAATGGCACTTTGTCCGTTAAATTAACCCCAGCTTGTAATCGTTTCGGCGTGTAGCAATATAACGGAATTGTCGCAAATGCCGCGAGTGAATTCGTGCTCAAATGCGTCAAGCTAACCACAAATTGTTGATTATCCTGCGCAATTTTGGCCATTTTTAAAACCTGACTATTTTCTCCTGATAAACTAACCAAAATTACCAATAAATTCTTGGTATGAGCCAATTCATAAATCATCTGATTTTCGTACGTAAAAAAGATGGTTTTATGATTAAAAGCATTCATCGTACTTGTAAAATCTTCAACCGGATATGCGGTTTCCCCAACCGCAAACAAAACGACTTTGCTCGCCTTATTTAATTGTGCTGCGACTTGCGCCTCCCGTTCAGGATTAATTAACTGAAACGTTTTGCTTATCAGTCGTTTTTCGTCGATCTCATTTTCATTTTTAGCTTCTACTTGGCTAGCATGCTGCAACTCTACTTTTAACTCTGCATAACCACTGTAACCTAACTTTTTACATAACCGAGTAATGGTGTTCGGCACGGTATAGCAAAGTTGTGCCAACTTAGTCACCGAAAGCTGAGCCACTGTATCAGGATGACGCCGAATATAATCGGCTAAGGAATCTTCAGTATCCGATAACTTATATTGAACATTAATCAACCGTTCTTGAAAAAACATGCTTGTTCCCCCCAAGCCAAATGAACTTACTAAGTTGCATTGTACCATAGCCACCTTAGTCGCCATCAAAAGGCCCTAATTAATCGTTAAATTAAGGCCTTCGCTTTAAAAACAACTTTATTTATACGGCACCATAAGCTTTATCTAGAGCTTGCTTAATATCTGATAAAACAGTTGATGGGTCTTCTAGACCCAGATACATTCGAATATGTGAGACTGGTAACCCACGTTCCGCCAAGTTGGCCGCATTATTTCCCTTAAATGCTGGCAAGACTAGACTTTCAAAGCCACCCCAACTAACCCCAATTGACATGACTTCCAAGGCATCAACAAAGATTTTCAGTTTTTCAAAACTTTCATCTGTTAAATCAATTGCGAACAATGGCCCATAGCCACTTAAATACTTATCGGCTAGTTGCCGCTGGGTCTCGTTGGCAATATACGGGTGATAAATACGTTTAATTCTTTGATCCCCAGCTAAGCCATCCAATAGCATTGTAATGGCTTTCGACAAATGTTGCATTCTTACCGGTAGCGTTCGCAATCCTCGTAATGCTAACCATGAATTAAAGGGGCTACTAACTGCACCTAGTGATTGATGACCATGTTCAAAAATCGAGTCAACAACTGAGCGCTTGCCAATTACAGCTCCACCAACAATATCAGAATGTCCACCAATATATTTAGACAGTGAGTGAATGACGATATCAATTCCCGCTGCCAATGGGTGCTGAAAGATCGGTGAAGCCCAAGTGGCATCAATCACAGTGTAGATATGACGGACTTTGGCTAGATCGGCAATTGCCGACAGATTTAACAACTCAAATTTTTGTGATGATGGACTTTCAAAATAAATTATCTTGGTCGTCTCTTTTATGTTATTTTCAATATCTGACATAGTTTCGACATCGACACGATCCACTGAGACACCAAACTTACTCATATACTTTGCAAAAGCAACTGCTTCACCATAAACCGTATTGAGCATTAGAATATGGTCACCCGCACTTACTAGCGTAAACAATGTTGCCGAAATGGCTGCCATTCCTGAGGCAAAAACTTTGCATTGCTCGCCGCCTTCTAATTGAGCCAACTTCAACTCTAAACTCTTAGTTGTTGGATTACTTCCGCGAGTGTAAACGTAATGATTCTTTTCATCTTCACTGACACCGATAAAGTCTTCATAGTTAGCAAAGTAAAAAGATGAGGTTTGCACAATTGGCGCCGACATCGGCACATAAGTTTCATTTTGCATTTTATCCACTTCTGTGCAAATATTCATAAGATTTGATTCTTTCATTTACTTAGCCTCCTAAAAATCTACTTCTGATTCGTGCAACGCTTCTTTTTGATACTGAGCATCCAACGCTTTTACAAACGGATAGAATACAATTACTGCAACCAATACCGAAATAAATTGTGTTACAGCACCCTGCCATCCACCAACTAAGAAACCTGAAAAGATAAACGGCGTCGCCCACGGTGCCTGTACATTAGTAAACATTGGCATAAAACCAATTGACATTGATAGGTACGCAATCGCTACGGACAGAATTGGGGCAATCACAATCGGAATTAGAATTAATGGATTAAAAATAACAGGCAGGCCAAAAACTAGCGGCTCGTTAATGTTGAAAAATGCCGGGACAAATGAGACTTTAGTCATTGACTTCATCCGTGACGAACGACCGATGATAAACATCGAAATTGCCAACCCAATCGTACAACCGGCACCACCAATTGTTGCAAATTGATCTAACATTTGAACCGTACCAAAGTTACCAGTTTGCGTCGATAACTTGCCTAAGTCTGCTAAAGATTGGTTTTTATCGGCATTCGCATATAAAATTGGATAGATCATTGAATTAATAACTGTTGGATGAATCCCAAACCACCATAATAACCCATTGAGTCCTGCCACTAGAATAATCGCAAATGGTGATCCAATGATGCCCTGCAATGGTGCTTGAATAATGGTGTAGATCATTTGTGGGAACGATCCAGCAGCAATAATCCCCAGACCATTAATTAACAAGGCAACACATGCTAACAGGATTCCTGGAATCAATGCACTAAATGCCGCACTGACCATTGTTGGAACACTATCTGGCATTTTGATCATAATGTGTTTTTTAATACAGAAACGGGTGACTTCTACAGAAATAATTGACATAATAATAGCGGTAATCACACCTTGAGTACCAGTCCAAGTGAATGACAGTACATCCGGAATAATTTCCCCAGATTTGGCCGTAACCGTCTTGGGAATAACAATAACGTAGGCAACAATGCCTAAAATCATGGACATCAATTTATCCATTTTGTAACTTTCAGCTAGTTTATAAGACATTGTTCCGGCAAACATTAACCCCATCATGTTAAACGTCGCCCGATAAGCTGGTGAAATAAAACTAGTCCAATTTTTACCAAAAATTGAAGCCATCATTGCCGGATAACCAGCAACCGGAAAATCAGTTATTAGCATAAAGATTGACCCGATAATGGTTAATGGCATAATTGCAAAAAATCCATTTCGCAAGGCTTGAAAATATCGTAAATTAGTAATTTTGGCGACTCTTGGCACTAAAAAACGCTCAACCCAACTCGTTACTTGCTCCATTTTGATAACCTCCATTGCTTTTTTATTATCATAAGCGATAGGCTACAACGATGTAAACGCCCGCAAAAGCTTTAGTAACAATGTTTCATACTTATTATCACAATTAGTATTTTTGCTGACACTATGTTTTAGAAAGTGGTGAACGAATGAATTTAATCGACCGATTAAAGGCTCCCGCAAATTTCACATTTAACGAACAGCTGATTATTCAATATTTATTAGCTCATCCTGAAGATGCAGCCAATATGAGTATTTATGAATTAGCGAAACAAACTAGTTCATCAACTTCAACCATTGTCCGACTATGCAAAAAGTGTGGTCTAACTGGTTTTAAAACGTTCAAAGTTATCTTTGCTCGCGACTTAGAACGTTACTATCAACAAATTGATCACATTGACGTAAATACCCCATTCGAACAAAATGATTCCGATTTAATTATTGCTAAAAAGATCGCACAATTAACAACTGAAGCGGTCAATTTTGCCCAGAGTTCACTATCTAGTAAAGTCCTGAATCAGGTCACTTCAATCTTGTTGAAAGCTTCCAAAGTTTATGCCATCGGTGTCAGCGATAATTTCATTCGCTTACGTGACTTGCAGCTCAAACTTTTGCGCATTGGTTTTAGTCTTCAAATGGTAGATTTACAAGCTGAGCAATATCATCTAGCCCTTAATTCAAAACCAACTGAGGCTGCTTTGCTAGTCTCTTACAGCGGTCAAACCGCCGAAGTGGTGAATGATGCGAAAACTTTTCATCAAAACGGCACAGCTATTTTAGCAATTACAGGGAATGAAACAAGTCCATTAGCTAAGTACGCGACCGAAACTATCTTGCTTCCCCAACGAGAACATGCCCAATACCAAGTTTCCAATTTTTCTTCACAACTGGCAGTTGAATACATGTTAAATGTGCTTTATTCCTGTATTTTCAATCGTAACTTCGAGAAAAACTACGTGGGACAACAACCAACGCCAATCTCAAAATTTGAATTTTGATTAAAAAACTAAAAGTTGCAGTCGCAAAAATACGTTAGTACTAACACATCATTAACGGATGTTCCTAAATTAGAATCTCAATGGGCACCCCAAAGAATTCTTGTGCTATGGTGAGCCAGACATAGCGTAATAATTCCGACTTCGCTAAACCTAATTAGCTGGAGGCTGCTACTGATAGCATCGGTCGTGATGGTGGCGTTAATCGGCCGTTTTTGCCGATTTTACACCACGGACAGTCCGGGACACTTACGATTTTTGCAAGGGTTCTGGGCGAGGTTCAAGACGTTTCTGGCTTGGACCGGTCCCACGACCGCATGCTATCAGTAGCAACCGGAAGCGGCAGCTGTTAACAAATCTGTATGGGCTGATTATTGACACAGTGGGCTTTACTTTTTTCACTCTAGTAAAAAGATAACCGTTTTGTCAAAATACGCTGACGGTCATCCAAACAATCAGTTGAATTAGAATCGCTTATCTTTCTAAAACCCAGACCAAACAGCGCCGACACAAAATTCTGCCGGCGCTGTTTGGTCTACTATTTAATTGTCTGGATAATCGAACTATAGGATGTCCCTTAGAAGCAACCGAAAGCGACAAGTGCCCTATTCGGCAATCAACTTACCGCCACCGGTTAACTTATAAGTTTTACTATTCAACCACTTATTGGCGCTGTTACTCTTGGCGTAGTAAACATTATGCCCATTTGAGTGGATATTCTTGAGACCCTTTTTAGTGCTGACTAAAGCCGTCACATGGGACGCTTTCGTCACGATCCACTTGTTATTGCCCTTTAAGGTCACTGTCGTTTTGCCGGTCGTATCAGCACTATTGATCGCACCAGTCAGCTTGCTGCCTTGCGTCAGATTCAGCGCTAACGTGCTCCCGTTGGCAACTTCAACGTTACCCTTTAAAGCTTGCTTTTTAGTCGTAAAGGTGAGGTTCCCGCCATTGCTGCCACTAGTTCCCCAACGATCACTCGCGAGCCGAATCAGTGTGCCTGAAACGTTTGATAGTTTGACATTAGTCAAATTGATCTTGGCAGTCGTATTCGTCACATAGAACATGGCACCAGTATGGTTAGTCGTCCCTTTAGACCCACTTTTGACCTTGGAAGTTAAACTCCCGTTAGTCATGGTGAAAACGGACGTGCCGACTTCTGAATCACCGGACATGCTTTGATACAGCATGACACCATTATTTCTTTCACCAGTCAGCTTGGAATTTTTAACCGTAATCGTATTTGAGCCTTCAATATCAGCGGCTTCAGCGCCGGTGGCCGTCCCAGTAACTTGATTGGCCGTAATATTCCCGGTCGAATAGATCACTGGCGACCCATCGCCGGCCGTTTTCAGCTGCCCTTTAGTTAAGCTAACCGTACCACCGCCGCGGTCAGTCGCCAATGCTGCCGAGTGACTGCCCTTAGTGGTGATATTAGTATTTGTCGCCGTAATTTCCCCTTTATAAGTCGCGTCCAAACCACGCGACGAAGACTTGCTCGTCTTGATCGTTGAATTTTTCACGGTCACTTTAGCATTCGTCCCGGTCGCAAATATCCCGTTTGACCCGGTTGAATTGGTCGTTTCTGTCAGTTTATTAGCTGTGACACTACTGCCTTTGGTTGCCAGCAAGCCAGCATTTTGGCCAAAGAAATTACTGTTATCAGCACTACTAGTATTACCCGTTTTGGTTAAATGACTATTTTTTAAAGTTAACTTACCACCATTCTTCACATAAATGGCGGATTGATTGGCAGTCGTTGCCTTAATGGTCTGACCGCTCAACGACTTAGTGCTCGTGACCGTCGTTTTACCGGCTAATTTGGCACTGCTGCTACTTGTTGATCCCGGGGCTTGCGTGCCGCCTGGTGCGGTACCCCCTGGCTTGGATTGGACCGCCGCCTGAACCTGAGTCGTTGGTTGTAAGACTTGTGGCACGATGACCAGACCACCAACTAAGGCAGTACTAGTTAAAGCAATGGTGAGCTGACGCTTTGTTTTATTCATAAGATCCTCCCTGAGTCGCGATACTTTTGGTTCGTCTAAAAACGTTATACACGTCTAACTCAGTGAATGGTAGGCTTTTAAAAAAACAGCATAAACCTTTCATACTTTAGTCGTTTCTCGGTCAATCAATCGTCATTTTGTTAACGGTCCCGGTAACCGTTGAAAAATGATGTCAGTAACTGCCCGTATCTTGGCACGAAAAAAGCACCACTCAGCTCACAGCCAAGCAGTGCTCCAGTTGAATTAGTCATCCAACCCTAAACGCTTAAAGATATCATCAACATGTCGTAAATGATAATGGTAATCAAACGCATCATCAATTGCCGCCTGATCCAAATGTTGCCGAATTTCGGCATTACCTTCAATCAGTGGTTTGAATTGTAATTGCTCGTCCCATGATTTGGCCGTTAACGGTTGCACCAAATCATAAGCATTTTCACGTGACATCCCGGTATCAATTAGCTTTAACAAGACGCGTTGACTATAAATCAGGCCATAAGTATCGCCCATATTCTCCTTCATTCGTTCTGGGAAAACGGTCAACGTCCCAATAATCTTATTAATCCGAGTCAAAATGTAGTCCGTTAAAATTGTCGTATCTGGTAAAATAATCCGTTCAGCCGAAGAATGTGAAATATCACGTTCATGCCATAATGGCACGTCTTCGTATGCCGTCATCATATGACCACGAATCACACGAGCCAGTCCAGTCACATTTTCAGACCCAATTGGATTCCGTTTATGTGGCATGGCTGAAGAGCCTTTTTGACCCTTATTGAAGAATTCTTCCACTTCATGCGTTTCAGACTTTTGTAAGCCACGAATTTCAGTGGCAAAAACTTCAATGCTCGTCGCAATCAAGGCTAAGGTCGCAATGTATTCAGCATGCAAATCACGGGGTAAGACTTGGGTAGAAATTTCTTGAGCCCGGATGCCTAACTTGTCACAAACAAATTGTTCAACAAATGGTGGAATGTTGGCGAAAGTCCCAACGGCCCCACTAATCTTGCCCGCTTCAACGCCGGCCGCAGCATGTTCAAAACGTTCGATATCCCGATTAATCTCAGAATACCAACGCGCCAACTTCAACCCAAAGGTCGTTGGTTCGGCATGCACGCCATGGGTCCGACCCATTTCAACGGTATATTTATATTTTTTAGCTTGTTGCGCTAACGTTGCTCGTAAATCTTGTAAATCTTGGCGAATAATCGCATTGGCTTGCTTCAAACGGTAGCCTTGCGCAGTATCGACCACATCAGTACTGGTTAACCCATAATGGACCCATTTACGTTCGTCACCGAGTGATTCGGAAACATCGCGGGTAAAAGCGACCACATCATGATGGGTTACGGCTTCGATCTCCGCAATCCGGTCAACATCAAACTTAGCATTTTCACGAATCTTAGCGACATCACTTGCTGGAATCTTGCCTAATTCAGCCCAAGCCTCATCGGCAGCAATTTCAACTTCCAACCAAGCTTGATACTGGTTTTCCAGGGACCACACTTTGGCCATCTCCGGCCGCGTATAACGATCAATCATTGCTAATCCTCATTTCTATTTACTGATTTACTAACAAAACACGAACATTATTATATCATATCCGACTTTCAAATCATAGGAACGAACAATGAAAAAGTTCACTCATTTTTCACCGATTTTCATTTTAATGCCTCGATATAAGTATGTTAATTGAGTAATCATGAACTATTATGCAACCGCAAATCAAGAACATTCGGTTTTAAACTTGCGTTCACTCGCTAAAATTGCTATACTCATTCCTGTTGGAGTGGTGAACGTTTTGCTACTCAGTGCTATTAATCATTCATAATTAAAATAATTTAATGAGGTGGAAAACATGGCATCAGTCGTAGTAGTAGGTAGCCA
This sequence comes from Lactiplantibacillus pingfangensis, assembly GCF_005404945.1. Taxonomy (GTDB): domain Bacteria; phylum Bacillota; class Bacilli; order Lactobacillales; family Lactobacillaceae; genus Lactiplantibacillus; species Lactiplantibacillus pingfangensis. The sequence goes on from NZ_BJDG01000020.1 coordinate 24,808, forward strand.
ATGGGGCGATGAAGGTAAAGGAAAGATCACGGACTTTTTAAGTCAGGAAGCAGATGTGGTATCACGTTACCAAGGCGGCGATAATGCTGGCCACACCATCGTATTTAATGGTAAAACTTTCAAATTGCGGTTGGTGCCATCTGGCATTTTCTTCCACGACAAGCTTAGCATCATCGGTAATGGGGTTGTCTTGAATCCGAAGTCTTTAGTAGAAGAATTACAATATCTTCGTGATAACGGCGTTCAACCAGATAACTTACGAATCTCCAATCGGGCGCACGTGATTCTGCCTTACCATATCGTCTTAGATGGCGCGCAAGAAAAATCTAAGGCCGGCGGCAAAATCGGGACAACCAATAAAGGTATCGGCCCCGCTTACATGGACAAAGCCGAACGAATCGGGATTCGGGTTGCTGATTTGCTCGATAAAGACACTTTTGCCGAACTATTAAAACGCAACTTAGCTGAGAAAAACCAAATCATCACAAAGTTATATGATTTGGAACCACTCAAATTTGATGACATTTTCGAAGACTACTATAACTATGGCCAACAACTGAAACCATTTGTCACCGATACTTCGGTAGTCATTAACGATGCTTTAGATGATGGCAAACGTGTGCTATTTGAAGGCGCCCAAGGGGTCATGCTTGATATTGACCAAGGGACTTACCCTTACGTTACCTCTTCAAACCCTGTTGCTGGGGGCGTTACTATTGGGAGTGGCGTGGGTCCTTCTAAGATTGATAACTGTGTCGGCGTCTTAAAAGCTTATACGTCACGCGTTGGTGATGGCCCATTCCCAACAGAACTCTTTGATGAAGTCGGTAACTTCATTCGTGAAACGGCTCATGAATATGGAACTGTCACCAAGCGTCCGCGTCGTATCGGTTGGTTTGACAGTGTTGTCTTACGCCATGCCAAGCGCGTTTCCGGCTTAACTCATTTAAGTTTAAACTGTTTAGACGTTTTGACTGGCTTAAAGACGATCAAGATTTGTACGGCTTATGATTTGAATGGCGAAACCATTTATCATTATCCAGCCAGCTTGAAGGAACTCGAAGCTTGCAAACCAATCTATGACGAATTACCCGGTTGGGACGAAGATATTACCGGTGTGAAGACTTGGGACGAACTCCCGGTCAACGCCCAGAACTATTTGAAACGAATTGAAGACTTAGTCGGCGTTAAACTCGCGACCTTCTCCGTCGGTCCTGATCGTGACCAAACTAACGTCATCAACCATAACATCTGGGCCTAAGTTAAAGGAGTGCTGACTCATGGAGATTTTTGATTACGAAGATATTCAATTAATTCCGAACAAATGTGTCATCAATAGTCGCTCGGAAGCCGATACGACGGTTGAACTCGGTGGCCGACGTTTCAAAATTCCAGTAGTTCCCGCAAATATGGCAACCGTCATCAATGACACGTTAGCGCAATGGCTTGCCAGTCATGATTACTTCTATATCATGCACCGCTTTGCGCCCGAAACCCGCCGAGCGTTCATTGAAACAATGCACGCCGATCAGCTCTTTGCCTCAATCTCCGTTGGTATAAAGCCAAGCGAACATGATTTCATCGACGAACTCGCGGCGGCTAAGATCGTACCCGAATATATCACCATTGATATTGCGCATGGTCACGCTGACAGTGTCATTGAAATGATCAAGCATATCAAACAGGTCTTACCTGCTAGTTTCGTTATTGCCGGAAACGTTGCAACACCAGCGGCCGTTCGCGATTTGGAAAATGCTGGTGCGGACGCGACTAAAGTTGGGGTCGGTCCGGGTAAGGCTTGCATTACCAAAGTCAAAACTGGTTTTGGGACCGGCGGTTGGCAGCTTGCGGCCGTGCGCTGGTGTGCCAAAGCCGCTCGTAAACCAATTATTGCCGACGGTGGCGTTCGAACTAACGGTGACATTGCCAAGTCAATTCGATTTGGCGCAACCATGGTGATGATTGGCTCAATGCTCGCCGGCCATCAAGAATCTCCCGGCAACATTCTTAAAATTGACGGTAAAACTTATAAACAATATTACGGTTCGGCCAGTGAAACTCAAAAAGGCGAACATAAAAATGTGGAAGGCAAACAAATGCTCGTCCCATATCGTGGACATTTAGCCGATACGTTGAATGAAATGCAAGAAGATCTCCAGTCATCGATTTCTTATGCTGGTGGTCGCGACCTCAAGGCCATTACTAAATGTGACTATGTTGTTGTAAAAAATTCTATTTATAACGGTGATTAACCTAAATGACCCGAGTTGAAACTGACTCGAGTCGTTTTATTTTGTCACGCAAAAATGACCTCAACATTTGACTAGTGAGGTCATTTAAATGGGGCTTTAAACTTCTACAGCAAAATCTGGTAAACCAGTCATTTTAGGCCACAGACTTTTATTGGCTTGATATAAATCTTGCAGTGTCTCTTGGGCAACGCGATAACTTGGAACCGTCTTATTCATCACCGCAGCTTCCAATGCTTTTTGCCACGAACCAGTCAGTGCCGCTTCTACGGTCAACTTTTCGTAAGCCTTTTGTTGTGCCATTAAGCCCTTTTGGAAAGTTGGAATCTGGCCAACATTAATTGATTCCGCGCCGGCACTCCCAATATAGACAGGCAATTCAACGACCGCCTCTGAGTCAAAATTGCTAATTGCGCCATTATTCTTCAAATTGACGGTAAAGCGTTCACGCGTATCATGAATAATTGCGTTGGCAATATCCACAATATAATTGCCATGATCCCCGGCGTGCAAGCTAGAGTCTTTCGCACTGCCATTTTCGATGACCCGTTTACATTCATCATAAATCCGTTTTTCTCGGCCAGCCATGACGTAATCACCGCGAGTATAGTCAATATCAACATCTTCAAACATTTCATCGGGTGTTAGATAATACTGTAAATAACAATTTGGCAAGTATTCAGGGAAAAGCTTAAATAACCGAATCATCCGCTTATACGTATCGCTCCAATATTGATCACCAATCGTTTCCTCATTAGTTTGTAACAAGGTTGTTGTGCGACCGCTCTGAACATCCTGACGTAGCTGCGGTAACAAATCCACCCCATGCTCATCGATAATATTAGTCCACCAACCAAAATGGTTCATGCCAAAATATTTAAAGGTCAAATCCCGTAATGGTTTATGGAAGTACCCCGCAATTGCTTCTTCAATCGAGATTGGCATATCACAAATACATAGGGCTTTTAGATCTGGAAATTGCTGAGAAATAGCTTCTGACAAAACTGCCTCTGGATTCGTATAGTTTAAGATCCAAGCATCGGGGCAAAGTTGTCGTACTTTTTCAAGAATCGACATAATTGCTGGAATCACACGCATTGCAAATGAGAAACCACCTAGTCCACATGTTTCTTGCCCAACGATACCGTGTCGCATACAAATTTTTTCATCAATCGCCCGTTGCTTATTTAGCCCAGGACGAATTTGCATAAACAGGAAGTCGGCACCTGTTAGTGCTGCATCAATATCTGTCGTATAGCTGACTCGAACTGGTGAGCCAGATTCCTCGTAATACATTTTCGTGTATTTCCCCAACATGTTGACACGAATCGGATCATTGTCATATAAGACTAGTTCGGTCATATCTAGATCTTGATACCGGCGTCGTAAAACTTCCAATATACTTGGTGATTGTGTTGAACCGCCACCGACTAATACAAATTTATTTCCCATTTTAATTTGCCTCCATTTTAGTTACTTTAAAAATCAACTTCCAGTGCATCCTGTTCTTTTTGACGTTGCACTTCTTCAGCAGAGACTTCTTTTGCTTCCTGCTCCTTAACACTCTTTTCAAACATCTTAAAGAATGGATAGTGCATTAGTACGGCCAAAATTGTCACCACAATGGCCAGGATAACCGCTCTTGGATCCATAGTGCTTAAATATGATCCAACATATGCCGGCACGCCGCCAACATGGGCAATCGGTGGCCGAACCCAGCCAAGATGGAAGACAAACCATTGAAGTGTTGCCAATATTGGTGTTCCAAAAACAAACGGAATGAATAAGTATGGATTATACGCAATTGGCAACCCAAAAATTGCTGGTTCAGAGATTCCAAATAATGACGGTACCAAGCAAGCTTTGCCAATTGCCTTTAGTTCCTTAGAAGTACTCATCAGCGCTAATATCACAATGGCTAAAGTCAGACCATCACCAGTATTAGCACAGAAGAAGTCCCAGAAAGTTGTCACGAAAATATGTGGAATTGGCTTACCAGCCTGATAAGCTGCCATATTTTCAGCTAAATTTGACGTCATAACTGGCAGAACAAACCCGATCATAATCGCATACCCATTTAAGCCTAAGAACCAGAGCAAACTATTGAACAAGGCAATAATAAATACGACCCATGGGGTATCAATAGAATTGAAGAATGGTGCTAATGACGTCGTAAAGGCTTCTGGCAGTATCTTGCCCCCAGTAAATTGACCCACGATCGTTGTAATGACGATCATTAAAATCATGCTAATCAAAATTGGAATCACGGCTGCAAAAGTATCAGCTATCATACTTGGTAAGCCTTTGAAATGTAGCGTCACATTATGTCTCAAACAATAAGCATAAATTTCAACCGCAACTAATGATGCAAAGATTGCTAAGAATAATCCTCGTGAATCTAAAAATTCTGTAATAAATTTACCGTTAGCACCAATTTTAGTATCTAAAACTAACGTTGAAAGTAACCCGGCAGCCATACCATGAAAAACAGGCACTTCTAACCGTTGTGAATGCCGATAACTAATTGCCAATGCACAAAAAACCGACAGTAACCCGAATGTATAATTGAATGGAATATTAAATAATGCTTCATTTTGTGTAAAGAACTTCTGAACGCCAGTAATTGGAATAAGTTTACCAATTGAGACGAAAATTGTTGAAAATGAACCGACTAATAAAACTGTAATCAGGGAAATCATCCCATTTTTGATTGAAGCAATATGTCGCTGCTGTTCAAATTTCTTCGCTAACGGCTCAACATATTTTTCAAGAAACACCATTAGATTTTTCATTTAAAGCATCCTCCGTGCCTCACTGATTCTTAATTGCAACCAGCATTGCGTCCTTTAGTATCGATGCAGCGTTCCCCGTACCGTAATCTTTCGCGTCAATCACCGCAATTGGCTTTTCAAATTCGGCAGCAACTTTTTTTAATTCAGAAAGTTGATATTTAATTTGCGGGCCAACGAGTACAACATCAAAATCATTAATAAATTCTTGAATTTCACCTGAAGGATGAGCCTCAATTTTGACTTCCATATCACTCAAAGTTTTACTTTGATCACGAATATCTGCCATTTTTTGAACAATTAATCCCGTCGAAATTCCCATATTGCAGACCAGCAGTAAATTTAAATGCGTCGCATTATAACCTTTGATCATTTTGCTTCAGCTCCTTTATTTGCGCGGTTAAGTCTAAAATTTGTTGATTATATTTATCTTCAATCTCAAATAACTCTTTAGTGATGGCTTCAAGCAATGCCGCATTCATGAGAATATCCTGTGCATGGACAATTAAAGTTGAGCCCCGATATTTTTGATCTTGCGCCTCTAACGTCATAATCTGGGTTTGAATTTTGTGCGCTTCTAAAGATTTCTCGTGTGCTTCATCAATCCGATTTGCCGCAACATCTGGATTACCCTGTCGATATTCAGCCAAGCTTTCCAATAATAATGAAAAAGCCTCGCCACCACTTGAAATCATCTGTAAAGCTTCAGTTTCCATAATTTTTCCTCCTCGTCACTACCGCATTAAAACTTACCCTCGTAGCATTTTTAATAACACCATTGGCTCTTTTAAATTCAACAATTGTTCAATGCATTCAGGATGTTTGATGATCAAATATAGATCATCTAAGACACCCTTAATTGCTGACATATCTTTTTTGGAAAAACAGAAGAGAAATATGGTCCGAACCTCGCGTCCGCCCCAATCAATCGGTTTAACCAGCGTCATAATTGATAAGCTTGATTCAATAACCTCACTCGCCTCTGCATGCGGAATAGCGACCATATTATCAACTGCCGTAGAACCCATTAGCTCACGCTGCAAGATTGATTGCTCACAATTTTCAGTAATCATTTGCTTTGTTAATAATGGCGTAACGATTTGATGAATCACTTCCGTTTGGGTCGTACATGTTGTATTCAAAAAAATTTGACTCTGTTGAACTAAAGCGGAAATATGCGGACTCCGTCCTAGTCTTAACTGACTCTGTTTGGCTTCTCCAATCTCAAGAAAGGCCATTGCAATCATCTTTAAATCCTCGTTGGTCACCAAGGCTGAGATTTTAAGCACACGATTATGGGTCGCTGGTAACGCAATTGCACTGATAATCATATTGACACGAATCCGACCAGTTAGATTGAGAAACTGCTCTTCATTAATCCGCTCCAAAATAATATTCCGAGGGATGATTTTCCTAATCTTTGCGTACGAAATGTCACTAATTGTTGACCGCTCTGGACTGACATAGAGCACTTTAGTTAATTGGTCCAGTCGTTCAATAGCTGCTTGAAAATGTGTCATTAGAAATGAGATTTCACTTTCGTTAATTAACAATTGATTATCCGTAAAAAATGCTGTAAACACATACCAGGTCGCATTGTATAAAATTGAATACTGCTCTTTAATTTGCTTTAGAAACGGATTTTTAATACTAATGCCTAAATTTAATCGTGTTAGCATCGGTGGGAAATGTGATAATAGGCCGTTGTAGAGTTGATTATCATCCGTCAGATCCACATGCATAATTTTACTCATTTGCGTAATCGACTCTGAGACAAATCGTTTATACTGTTCCTGAACCATTCCATTGTCAATTGCTGCTGAAACACCATGTGCAATCAATTGGCTATTCAAATAATCTAAATCGTTAGTGCTAAAAGTAAGGTTTAGGTCACGTTCAATCGGTTCAACCAAACTAGAGGCTAAACTGTAAACCTGTAAGTCATCCAGCTTATTCATTAACACATCTTCGTGGGCTTCAACATGGATCTTTTGTGCAATCATGGCTGATTGCACTAATAATCCTAGATAAAGATTCAATCGATATTCACGCTTTAACGGATCACGTAATAATTGATCAAAAGCTTTGAAATGCTGATAAACACTATTAACAACTGGTACTTCAAAGAAATACGGCAAAATTTCAATATTCAGTGTTTTCAAGCGCTGATCGGCAGAAAGTAAACACTGCTGAGCCACGTAGTTCACCACATACTCTTCAATCTGACTTTCAGCACCGACAACTTTTGTCCCTTGATTGCTATAAGTAAAGCAAATCTTAAACGGCTTCATCGTTTCTGAAAATTGCTTAAATAACGTCGTTATCGAGGTCTTGCTCACAAAATAAGTCTCACTAAGTGTTGCATACGAAACCGTTCGTCTCAGAATAAATAACTGTTGAAAAATCTGATACTCACGCGATAAGTCCTGAATCCCATCTTGTTTGGCCAATACTTCGCTAGATATAGCGCTTACATTTTGGCCATGCGGATTTTTTAAATAAGTCCCCTTTCCCCTACCTTTCACAATTTCGACATTCTTTAACTTCAACAACACATTCAAGTCATCAATATCACTACTGATTGTCTTCGTTGAAACCGACCCATGATCGGCTAGCGTTTCCAATGTAACTGGTGTTGTTTGAACACTTAAAAACGTTAATAGCTTAAGTTGACGGGTCACTTTAGAAACTTTCCTCAAAAATGCCACCCCCATATTCTGATAATTGCGCAATCACCATTTGGCTACACTCTTATACTAACCGAGGATACCCATATTGAGAATGACTAACTCATTCCATTAGATACAGAAGTTTCTTGAACACCTGTGTATCCAAGACACTAAATTAATTAGAAAGCGACTAAATATACTACCGTGCCGTGCCTATGCGTTCACTATTAATGAGCAATAAGTAGAAGTTTCCTGAACACCGTTTTAAAAACATACCTTCAAACTTAATTAATGCTCTTTCAATCTTAAACAGTACCTAAAATCCGACTAATCTACATGAAAGCGGTTATAATTAAGAAAATGATTAATCGAGGTAATTTAAATGGAACATAATCGTGTCTTACGTCTGGAACACGGCATTAACTTCCGTGAACTCGGCGGCTACGAAACTACCGGCGGTCAAACCATTAAATGGCAAAAATTGCTCCGCTGTGGTGGTATGTCGCTGCTTAGCCGACAAGACCTCGCCTATCTCAGAGACTATGGCTTACGTTATGATATCGACCTCCGGCAAGCAAGCGAAGCTAAACTATCGCCCGATCATTATCCAAAACAAACCCAATACATGAATACATCCGTCTACCCATTCACCGACAATCGCCGCTTTGACCGTCGCCTCAAACGGTTGATTAAACGAATTATGGTCGATGATAGTTTCGATGCGCAGACCTATGCGCAAATGATTACCGACAGTCATCCAGTCAAAGTTTGGCAAAACCTGTTTGCGACCTTACTTGCGAATGACCAGCCTGATGAGTCGGTACTATTTCATTGTGCCGCTGGCAAGGATCGAACCGGCGTAGCCGCAACCTTAATCATGACCGCCCTGGATATTCCCCGTGAAACCATCATCAAAGACTACTTGTTGACGAATGCCGTCTTCATGGCCGCAGATCAACTCGATAACAACAGTATTATCACCGAAGCGAATAACGGCGATCTGGCAAGCCACTTTAATTCCGCCCTAGATGTCGAAGCCGACAATTTAAAAATGGTCTTTCGTGTTTTTGACGACCTGTATGGTGGCGGCATTGGTTATCTACGCGAAGTCATCGGCCTAAGCGTGGCTGACATTAATCTGCTCAAACAACTCTATTTAGACTAAAAAATCGAGCCTGGGATAACCCCCCGGCTCGATTTTTGACTATAGAATTGGTGATAATAACCGTGAAAAAGTCTGCTTGAACTTCAACCAGTTAGATTGATCTTTGAAATCTTGTACCGTGATCAAACTACTCAAAGCTTGATCCTCTAAAAAGGCCGCTTCAAGTTCTTCAGCCAACACGGTATCATACAAGAAAGCATTCACTTCGAAGTTCAATTTAAAGCTTCGGAAATCCATATTCGCGGAACCAACGGACGCAACTTGGCCATCAATCACCATCGTTTTAGCATGAATAAAGCCATTATTATAATAATAAATTTTAACGCCGGCTTCAGCCAATTCACGCGCATAATATTGCGTTGCGCGATAGACGAAGGCATGATCAGGTTTATCTGGCACCATAATCCGAACATCCACACCAGACATTGCTGCGATGCGAATCGCATCTAAAACTGAATCATCGGGAATGAGGTACGGTGATTGAATCCACAAATGATCTTGTGCCGTCATAATCATTTTAATATAACCCATCTTGATCTGTTGGCCATCATTATCGGGGCCACTGGAAACAATTTGTAATGACGTATGCCCCTTCACTTTGATAACTGGGAACATTTCGGTATTCGGAATAATCCGATGTTCGGTATCAGTGGCGTTCCAGTCGCGAATAAACCGTTCTTGTAATTCAAAGACCCCAGAACCAACGATCCGCAAATGGGTATCACGCCAATAACCGAATTTTTTATCGCGGCCTAAATACTGATCACCGACATTAAAGCCCCCAACGTAACCGACACGACCATCCGTCACCACAATTTTTCTATGGTCTCGGAAATTCAACCGGAAGTCTAAAACCGCTGAACGCGCGCCTAAGAACGGCCGTGCATGGCCACCCAGCTCTTCTAAATGTTTGAAAAAGCTCCGAAAGGTTCCCATTGACCCCCATGGATCATAGAGCACCCGGACATCGACCCCCTGAGCCGCTTTACGTTCCAATAAATGTAATAAGTCATTACCGATCTTATCGTTATAAAACGTATAATACTCGATATGAATATGATGTTTGGCCGCTTCAATATCTTGAAACATGTCGTGAAACTTCTTATGACCATCCGTGTAAATTTTAACGCGGTTTTTACGACTAAGTAAGGCCCCGTCCGAATTCAAGAATAGACTGACCATCCCACGCACCGAGCTGGTAACCGCATCGGCTGGCATTAAGTCAGAACCTAATTCATCGCGTTGACGCTGAATCATTTGCTCCAAGCGAATTTGGGTTTCTTTTTTCAAACGGAACAAACGATTCTTCGGTAATTTACGGCCAATAAACGCATACGCAATAAAACCGACAACCGGAATCATGATCAAAACTAACAACCACGCCCAAGTTGCCGCAATATCACGCCGATCACGAAAGACCGTAATAACCGCCGCCACCGCGTTTAACACGATAATGACGTTAATGATTGGCAAAATATATTGCAATTGAGGCACCCACCTATTTTAATGATAATTTTATTTTACCGCAGATAGCGATTTGTTAATAACCATTACGATTATAATTATTGCTTTTTTTCGATAAAAAAGACATAATCACGACAGGAGGAATCACCATGTTAGCAATGTTAGGAATTCATGGCCTCGGACCCATTCGCATGTTTCATTTAACCGAACGGGTTGCTGGGCCTAAGGGTGCCATTGGCATCTTACTGATTATTGTTTTATTGATTGTTGCCTATCGTTATTATCGTCGGCATCAATCTTAGCAGTGCTTAATTAGCATTGCTTTTTATTTTGCCCTCAGTTTCAAAATTTTAGCAGGTCACGCCAAAGTTAAGCTAACGAAAGGCCACACCTAATCATCCGCGTCAGAACCGGGCTAGCACTTACTTTTCTAAGCCTGAGACTTTAGTCAGAAATGGTTAGAAATTACTCACAAAATATTAGTTTAAGACTATTTAGACTTAAAAATAATGATATTAGCTGTTGTAACTAAAAATAGCGCTTAATTCAGCCAAATTAGCTACATCATTCTGGCCGAATCCGTTTAGAATAAGAGCCATTAAATCGAAATGGGGCGATTTTAATGGATTTAACACACACGCATTTGCTTCGAAAAAAAGATATTAATGACATGTTAGCCAACTATCACAGTCCTTTGAAAAAGGAACTGAAAACTTTTGATTTAACCATGCTCGGGATTGGGGCCATTATTGGGACCGGGATTTTCGTTTTAACCGGGACTGGTGCCCTGACGGCGGGGCCCGGGTTGATGATTTCATTTGTCCTCGCCGCAATTGCCTGTTTATTTGCCTCACTTTGCTACGCCGAATTCGCCGCCATGGTACCTGAAAGTGGGTCAGCCTACACTTATTCCTACACCACACTTGGGGAAATCGTGGCCTTCATCATTGGCTGGGATTTAATGTTGGAATATCTCTTCGCGGTTTCAACCGTCTCCGCAGGCTGGTCTGGTTATTTTCAATCCTTCCTATCCGGCTTCGGGCTAAAACTACCCACGATTTTGACAGCGGCTCCCGGTTCAACGCCAGGCGTGACCACCTTCTTTAATTTACCGGCCTTCACCATTATTTTATTAATCACTGTCTTGCTCTCATTTGGCGTCAAAGAAACGAAGCGCGTCAACAACATCATGGTCATTATCAAAATTGCTGTCGTTTTATTATTCATTTTTACAGCGATTCGCTTCGTCAAACCAGCTAACTGGACGCCGCTATTACCTTATGGCTTCAAAGGTGTCTTCGGCGCCGCTTCCAGTGTTTTCTTTGCCTTCATTGGCTTCGATGCAATTTCTTCTAGTGTTGAGGAAACGTTGGAACCCTCTAAGACGCTACCGCGCTCAATGTTGCTTTCACTCGGGATCTGTACAATTCTTTACGTCGCCGTTTCCGCTATTATGACCGGCGTTGTGCCTTTCCGGATGTTTGCCAAATACATCGACCATCCCATTTCCGCCGTGCTAGTCTTATCTGGTCAAAACTGGATGGCCGGCGTCGTTGATTTGGGCGCGATTCTTGGTATGACGACCGTTATGCTAGTCTGCTTATACGGGCAAACTCGAATCTCCTTCTCGATGTCGCGTGATGGCTTAATTTCACCATTGTTTAGCCGCATCAGTAAAAAGAGTGGCGCGCCAGTCGCCTCTACCGTCTTATTCGGGGTAATTGCCGCAGTCATTGGTGGCTTTATTCCACTAGCGGACCTAGCAGAATTGGTCAATATCGGCACCTTAACCGCCTTTCTACTCGTCTCGTTCTCAGTGCTGCGGCTTCGCAAGACGCAACCAGATTTACGGCGGCCATTCCGCACACCGTGGGTCCCATTTGTCCCAATTATGTCGATTATCAGTTGTATCTTCTTACTCATTAACTTAAAACCAGTTACTTGGTTACGTTTCGTCATCTGGTTAGCAATTGGCATGGTCGTTTACTTCACCTACTCTGTCAAACACTCGAAACTAGCTTCAACGCAACTCACCAAGGCGAAGGCTGAAAAATAAGTCCTCAACACCGGCATCTGGCTAAAAGCGAGTGACACATTTCGTCCGATAACTATTCGGAAACACCCAAGGAGCCCTGACGAGTTAAGTCACCGCTCTTTTTTTGCTGAGAAATTTCAGTCAATTAACACAAATTACCGACCAAAATCCATAATTTAATTTGTTTCAGTTGATAAATTTAGCCGCTTACAATGAAAACTAGTATAGTATGAGGCACCAATTAGATTGGGTCATGGGAGGGTTGTCACGATGGAAAAGCAACAGGTTCAATCACGAACATTATTTGGGATGCTGATTACGTTGGGGGTCGTCTACGGTGATATTGGGACCTCACCACTTTATGTTATGAACGCCATTATTAATGACGCTGGAACACTCAAACATGCCACACCCGATTATGTCATCGGTTGTATCTCGTTAATTTTTTGGACGCTGATGCTGATTACAACAATTAAATATGTGCTGATTGCCCTACACGCCGATAACCACCATGAAGGCGGCATTTTCGCGTTGTATGCGCTGGTTCGTCATCGTGCCAAATGGCTCATTATGGTCGCCTTGATTGGTGGCGCGGCACTTTTAGCAGACGGTACCCTAACCCCTGCTGTGACGGTGACGTCGGCGGTTGAAGGCTTGCGTGGCTTGCCTGCCATGACTAGTTTTAGTCATTATCCCTGGTTGGTCCCCTTAACTGTGACCGGCATTCTACTAGTATTGTTCATGATTCAAGGCTTTGGGACCGCCACAATTGGCAAATCGTTTGGCCCAATGATGTTCTTGTGGTTTGCCGGAATTGGTCTCACGGGAGCCGTTAATATTTTGCAAGCACCGGCCATTTTGAAGGCCTTTTCGCCAGTTTATGCGATTCAGGTGCTGTTCAGTCCAACGAATAAGATGGGAATCTTTATTCTGGGGAGTGTCTTTTTGGCCACTACCGGCGCTGAAGCACTGTATTCCGACATGGGCCATGTCGGCAAAGCCAATATTGACGCGACTTGGCCTTTCGTCTACTTAACCTTAATTCTTAACTATCTTGGTCAAGGCGCTTGGATCATGCGACATTACCAAGCAAGTGCTTATCGCAATGCCGTCAACCTGAACCCATTTTATGAAATGATTCCCGCAGAACTGCGTATGGCCGCCATCGTTCTGGCGACAATTGCCGCCATTATTGCGTCGCAAGCGCTTATTACCGGTTCTTATACGTTAGTGGATGAAGCGATTGGCTTAAAATTCTTGCCACGGATGATTATTAAGCATCCCAGCCAAGTTCGCAGCCAAATTTATATTGGCGCCATTAATTGGCTTCTCTGTGGCACAACCCTAGTCATTGTCTGGCTATTTCAAACTTCGGCCCATATGGAAGCGGCTTACGGGCTTGCCATTACGATTACCATGCTGATGACCACCATTTTACTCACGCAATGGGTACTGACTAAAGGTCATCGTGGTTTAGCCATCACCTTAGGACTTGGCTTTGGCTCGCTTGAAACGATCTTCTTGGCGGCTAGTCTAACTAAATTTGTCCATGGTGGCTATTTGACCTTAGGACTGACACTCCTAATTTTCTTAGTCATGGTGACTTGGTACTTCGGTAATCGGCGCCGACTACATTACAATCAAGATGCCGAATTGGTCAGTCTCTTAGACTATCGGCAACAATTAACCCAGCTCAGCCATGATGATCGCTTACCACTCTTTGCGACTAACTTAGTTTATTTAGCCAAAGTGGATGACCAGTATCGTTTAAAACGAACAATTTTATATTCGATATTAGACAAACGCCCAAAACGGGCCCGCGTTTACTGGTTCATCACCATTAATGAGACAAACCAGCCTTACGATTGTAACTATAGTGTCGACATGCTTGGGACCCGCAATATCGTGGAAGTCCAACTCAATCTGGGCTTCAAAAAGTCGCAACACGTGACCATCTACTTGCGTGAAATCGTGACTCATCTGATTGCCAATCAGATTATCGACCCACAACATCCGCATTTTGGCACTGAGAAAAATCGGCAAGTCGGCGACTTCAAGTTCGTGGTCCAGAACCAGCAGATTATGGACTTAGCTAGTTATCCGGCCATGCGCCAGCTGGATCGCCTCTTAATCGGCGGTCGGGTCTTGTTACAAAACATCACCCCATCACCGGCCATTTGGTACGGACTGGAATTTAGCGATGTTTTGGAAGAAACGACCCCCTTATTTACAACGCCAGCGACCGATGTGACCTTGACCAATCATGCCATCCGCCATCAAATGCAACCGCCACAGCACCATTAAAAAATACCCACGATGACTGCCAGAATCGGCTAATCCTCGTGGGTATTTGAATTTTCAACCTTTTGTTGATTGTGAGTTAGTTGAATCTGTTTTCTTCGAAGTCACGCGCTTACGCTCTGAATCCTGAACACCTAAAATATCCAAGAAGAACGCCACAATTGGAATCCCGACGATCAAGCCCCAAGCACCGAGCAAGCTTTCCATAATAATTAACGTAATAAAGGTGGCAAAAACCGGCAAGTCTGTTCGGTCTGCCATCAAACGTGGATGTAAGAAGTATGATTCAAAGGCATGAATTAAAATGACGAGTAAAATAATCCACGCAACGCGCACTAAGCCACCGGAAGCAAAGGCCAATAACGTTAACGGAATCATGGATAGCAGCACCCCGGCAACGGGGACTAAGCCTAAAATGAAGACGATGATCGACAACACCATGATACTTGGCATGCCAATAATCATAAATCCAATGGTCATTAGAATCGTGTTAATGGTACAAATAATTAATTGTGTTTCGATAATCTTCCCAAGAATTAACACGAACTTGCGGCTCAAATAGTAAACGTTATGGAAGAATTTGCTAAACTTAGAAGTCAAAAATTGACGACCAAAACTCATCATGCGACCACGCGTTAACGTAAAAATAAAGCTCAGGAAGATAGCTAAAATGACATGCGTAAAACCAGTGCCAATATGTCCAGCTTCTTTCAAGCCAGTCACTAGCAAGCTCTTCCCATTTTGGATCAACTCACTACTATGAATCGCTTGATCCACCCATTTATCGATATTTTTATTTAAAACGGGATGATTGGTAATCGCCTTGGCTAACATATCTGGGATCACTTTTAGCTGTGTCACGAGGGTTGGCGCCGCATAAGATAACGCCCCCACGAAGATACCGATAACTAACAGATACACGATAATCACGGCAATCCAATAAGGGAGATGCGTTTTTAAATTCAACCAGTGACTAACTTTTACGCCTAAAAAGGCAAAAATCGTTGTCAATAATACGACGGTTGCGAATCCCCGCATGAGATAAACCACGATTATTAAAAATGCCAGCGTGAGATACATATCCACATCATCACGTTTTAAGAAACGAATTATACGATCCATAACCGAGCCCCCAATTAATTGCTAGTTGTCATTATAGCATTGACGGCACTCAGACACCGGTTCCAGCCACCAACTTAAAAATAAATTTGACTTTCAAAAAGAGAACCGGTAACATGGGTTTAACATTAAAGAACGATTAAAAGATGAGTAGATAAGTGGCCTGTTCAGCGAGTATCGGGTCGGTGTGACGATACCAGAAAGCTTATTGAAGATGGTCTGAGTAAAAAGTTCGCTAAGGTGAGTCATTGACAAACCTTAACCGAGTTAACTGCCCGTTACCGCAGTGACGGATCGTGAAGTCATTCACCGTCCGGTAGAGGAAATCTTGGCAACAAGATTTTAAACTCAGGTGGTAACCCGACCAAGTGTCGTCCTGATTGATAGCAATTATCAATCAGGACGACACTTTTTTTCGTTTTTTAACTTAAAAACTAACTTAATGAGGTGCTCAACTTATGACAGAAACAACTTTAACCGCTCCCTTCCGCTACGATGTCGTTGGCAGTCTATTACGACCCGCCACTTTGAAAAAGGCACATGCCCAATTAGCCGCCGGTGAAATTACCGCTGCTGAGGAATTGGCAATTCAGCATCACGAAATCAAACGAATCGTCGATGAACAAATTAAGCTCGGCCTCCATGCCGTGACTGATGGCGAATTTTCGCGTAGTTGGTGGCACTTAGACTTTCTCTGGGGATTAACTGGCGTTGGCAAATATGATTATCATCAAAGTTATAAATTTAAAGGCGACCACACCCGGACGGACAATGCCAAATTAACCGGAAAAATTGCCTTCAACCCGGATCATCCGTTCTTCAAGGCCTTCAGTTATTTACAGTCAATCGTGCCAGACGGCGTATTCGCCAAACAGACGATTCCTTCACCAACCATGTTGTTCCGGGATAATCGGAGCGACAATTGGTCCCAATTCTACGATAGCTGGGATGCCTATTTGACCGACCTAGCTCGTGCTTACCACGAAACCATCCAACATTTTTACGACTTAGGTTGTCGTTATATTCAACTGGATGATACCACATGGGCATTCCTAATTAGCAAATTGAACGACACGACCGTCAACGCCGATGACCATGCCGCCTATCTGAAATTAACCACTGATGCCGTCACGGTCATTAACGCTGCTTTAGCCGACTTGCCAACGGATCTGACCGTCACGACCCATATTTGCCGCGGCAATTTCAAATCAACCTACCTCTTCTCGGGCAGTTACGATGTTGTCGCACCCTATCTTGGTCAGCTTAATTACGATGGTCTGTTCTTAGAATATGATAACCAGCGGGCCGGGAGCTTTGATGCCCTTGACCAAATCTGGAACGGTGACACTCATAAGCGCCTCGTTTTAGGTTTAGTGACTTCAAAGTTTCCTGAACTTGAAGCGACGGCCGATTTAACTGCGCGCATTCAAGACGCTGCCACTAAGGTTCCGTTAGAAAACTTAGCGCTCTCCACCCAATGCGGCTTCGCTTCAACTGAAGAAGGCAACCAACTCAGTGAGGCCGATCAATGGGCCAAGCTACAACTCGTGATTGAAACGGCCAAAAGTGTCTGGCCGGAAGCCTAGATAAAAAAACAGCAACCAAAAATACCAGTGACCGTCAGCCTAATCAGCCGGTAGTCACTGGTATTTTGTCCTATTTGTAGCTATGTCGTTTAGACTAAACCGTCTAGCCAAGTAGCATTGAATATTTTGTGAACCCAGTAAATCTATCATTATCTGGTATCAGGATACTCAGTCTCGCTGGTTCATTCCGTAATTTATAGTCATCAGCTCGCGTCGTAAAGTTGAAAACCGCCGTTTTTTTCTGCGGACTGTTGACTTCAAGCTTAGAGAAAACGTGCCCATCAGGATGCTGCATCGGGGTACTCATATTGCTAAATCCATACGGCACATTAAGCCACATTCCATGCGTAATATTGCGATTTCCTTTCATATTGCCATAGTGACTAGGCTTAAGTTGTTGTAAGTTCATTGTGACCGTAACATGTCGCACATTACCAACGGTCTTCGTCTTGACATTGGTGATGCTAAAATTGACCGACTCGTTTTTCACTAATTGATTTTTGGCAAAAAATTGCTCACGGATGGGCCGGTTACCGACCACATTAACCGTTTGATACTGTCTTATTGCCAATCCCGCAAACACAAACAGTAGCACAACCGCCAAGAGACCGCTATGTTTTTTAGTCCAGGTCATAGACTGCTCCATCTCTAACACCAATTCTGCGAGTGGTGATGGCTTCGATGAAATCGCGATCGTGTGACGTAATTAGAAAGGTTGAGCCATTTTCCCGAAGTCGTTCAATTGTGACAATCAGTTTGGCAATGCTTTCTTCATCTAAGGCATTTGTTGGTTCATCCAAAACAATCAAGTCGCAACCGCCGAGCATCGCTTGCGCAATTCCTAGCTTCTGCTTCATTCCTAAGGAAAACTTCTTGACCTTCGTCTTTTTATCAGTCGGCAAATCAAACTGCACTAGTAATTCCTTGATAGCCTCATCATCCACATCTCCCAATAAGTCGGCAATTAATTGTAAGTTTTTTAGCGCCGAAAATTCCGTGAGCAAACTCGGGCTCTCGATTAGCACCCCTGCTCGAACCGGATATCGCCCACTCACTAAGACGTTGGTTTGCGCGACGATAACCTTACCAGATACCTTCATTAGCCCTAATACTGCTCTTAAAATAAGGGTCTTTCCAGAGCCATTAATACCTTCCAGTGTCGTGATTGTCCCTTTTTCAACCGAGAAGGAAACCTCATTCAAAAGCGTTTTGCCGGAAATCGTCTTACTAACATTCTCAAGTTCAATTAAAACCATTTTTTCATCTCATTTCAGTTCATATTTGCCATAAACGTAGCCATAGCCAATCGCTAGCACCAAGCAGCCAACAATTGTCAGTGTGACTATCTCGTTGCCAATCAGTCTCATTCTGGGCCACAGCACTAAATTTAACGGATTCCACATTGCTACCGTAAAATCGGTATAAACGAGCGCTACTATCGGTACTAACAACAGTAAAACACGGTTGAGCCAACCACAAATCTGTTGAATTAATGACAGCAACATCAAAATGAGAAACAGCCTTAACCCCAAATCCTGATAACTGGTTAACCACCCGCTCTGGATGAAACCTTGGGCCTCGGTAGTCGTGAGGTCAACCATCAGCAAAGCAATCAAAATAGTTGCGAGATAACACAAATTTGTCGCTGTAATCAACACCAGGTTATTAAGCCCAAATTCGCGCTTTGAAAAGCCTAACCCTTTCGCTTTAGAAAATAATTCAGCTTGAATCGCCCCGAAACTATCGCCAATAATAAATGCTGGCAAAATCATTATCATCAACCAAAACGGTGGTAAATAGGCATAACCTTGCTTAGCGGCCTCAAAATCCGGTCCCGTCAGAATGGCAGCTAACAGACTTTTTCTTCGCGGTAATCGACCAAAATAACCGATAGCGATGATCAAATAAGTCCCCGTTAGTCCCCAAAACCTTTTTTTGATAATTTCATAGTAATAACAAGCTTGCGTATAAAATAAACGTCTCATCCTAGTAATCCCTATTCTTAATAATTGCCAACAAAGCCTCTGAAATCACCCACAACACCAAAACTAACACCACAATATTAACTAATTTATCTAACGGTGACTGAGAACGGGTGAACTTCCAGAGGGGCGTCACGATCTTATTCAAATGCAACGAAAAAAGAAACAAATTTAGGCTGACAATTACGATCAATCCCGCGACTTTTCGCCGTAAAGTGAGATAGCCAATCAATCCCATAAGTACTAAAAAGAGCTGATTGCAAAACACTTCAACAGTACTGAGAACAATCATGATACCAGCCTGATAATTGGAGATAACACCAAAAGCATAACTGCTAACTAAAGTACTCACAGCCCACGGTATCCAGATAATTATTTGAACCACTAATGCTTGAATTAAGAGTTGCCAATAGAGTAGTTTCCTTGAACCGGATCGCAAATAATCATATGGGCGAAAGACAACTGTCATCAATGTTATCATTGCGCTCATTGGTAAAAATATCACGCCCAATAAATAGGCATCAAACCATCTGAAATAGACGTCCAGAAAAGTCTTGTCACTTTGCCCAATGGCAATCACCTTAACTAGAATCATCAACATCGTGAACGCATATACTAGCATGACCGGCAGATAGTAGCGCGGTGCATATCTTAGTTGTTGCTTAACTAGCCTAGCTACTGACAATTTTAGCAACTCCCATCCGCCACAAAATGATGACAATCACGATTGCCGACACCATTACCTCAAGCACAACCACTAAATTAATTCCCGAGGAAGCAGACTGTTTCATAAAGTCTACTGGTGCAATGCTCCCCGTGGAAATGCCAAACTCCTGAACAAGCATCAGGGCCAATTGAGTCAACAGTCCAGTGCTTAGTGCCAAAAAACGATTTTTCAACAATAAAGACATCGCAGTCGTAAACATTGCGAATAACCCGCCCCAGAAAAAGACAAACAAGATGCTTAATAAAGAATGAATCCACGGGTGATGATAATACAGTGAAACGAATAGCGTATTTTGGTTAATGACTAAAATATTCAGATTCAACAAATTATCCGGAAAAACACTCGGATAAACTAAGGCCAGTGACACAAGGTTAATCACGAGTGGCACCGCCACAACTAAACCACCTAGTATAAAGGACCAGGTTAAATAATTACGAAGAATCGGTTTTAATCTTCGCTTAATCCGCAACTGCATTAAAAAACCGTTGTCCAAATCCCGTCTTAAAATCATTGCCACCGGTAATGCAGCAATCAATGGCACTATTAAATAGTACGCAACCGTCGCAAAGCTAAAGTTATCAACGCCCATCCAAAGCGTAAAGGGTGAGTCCCAAAAACGATTATCCACCCTTGCAGAAATGGTTAATTTTTGATTAATCTGGGTAATTGGTAAAATTAGTGCAATTAAAAGTGAGGCGTAAATACTTTTCTTGTCAAATCTATTCCAAATAAGTGCCAATTACTATTCCTCCAATTCACAAATTTTTAATTATGTATGGTGGAGATGAGGATTGTTTTTACTTAGACACTATCAGGGCTCCAAACACCCGATGCTGATAACCATTTAGTAGAGGTACTATTAATTCGAACCGAAACACCTGAACCATATCTTTCAACAGCTAAATTCCAAAGATAAAGAACCTGACCCTCATATGTGTTATATGCATGATCTTGATTCACCGCAGTCCCATCAGCCAATGCAGCCCAGATTCGAATATAATTATTATATCCAGAAATATTATCAGTCCGGTTATAATATGAAGTTGTATCATATTTTTGGCGCGATGGTGTATTATCATTTTGATCCCAGAGTCGATATTCATTGTGCCAATAAGTATCTTGCACATTTGAAGCATGTGCAGATATTGAGCCTAAACCTGATCCCGCTATTGATAGAATAAGAGCAGCGCTAATTGCAATCTTTTTTGCTAACATGTTTATCTTCTTTTTTCTCATCTCCACAACTAGCACTATACAGGAATGTACACATCACGCAAGAGCAATTATTTAGCAATTCTATTCATATAATTATTTCTATTATTTCTGTAAACTAATCCTTTATTTTTATCAGTATGACTTTTCATTTACTATTATTCACTAAAAGCCAAAAGTTCCGTTCACATTAAAGAACGTTCAAAGCATTTGATAATTATTGCTTATTTTAAAAACCTATAGATAATATATCCGTTATCTAATGGTATTTTTTCAATATTTACTCAGTAAAGGCCTCCAAGTTTTTTTTTTGTCGATCATATAATTACAAGTTAATATTTTCATTGCGATATATCACAAAAAAATTTCAATGTTTATCAACCACTTTATAAATTAAACTGAAAATCTTTTTTAACTTTATGAGTGAATACAGTTTTTGAGGTGCAGTAAAATAGCCTAAAATTGAGCCTTGTAAGATTTGAAGAGACTCAGCTTACAAAGTTAATTTTAGGCCATTGTGCTAAATATAGAATCAAGTAAACAACGTGATCCCAGCGCTTATCGGGTCATGCGAGAACGCCAGCGTTGCCTCACAGTCGGCGTTTCGGCACCATCACTTGCTTTGACCGGAATATTTAAGAGAATCACACCAATGATAATGGCTAAAAAGCCAATCGTTTTAGCACCGGTCAAGACTTCACCAAATGCCCAGATACCAATCAAGCCAGTAAAAGCCGTCCCAACGCCAGCCCAAACGGCATAACCGACACTTAAAGGAATCCGACTGAGGACCAGCGAAAAGCTAAAAATTGCTAAACCGTACAACAACATGCCTAAAATCCCAATTAACGGATGCCGAAAACCAGCTGATAACTTTAATAAGCTGGTTCCAACAACTTCCACCCCGATAGCTAAAACTAATTGAATCCATGCGCGCATTGTAAAGCCCCCCTTTTTAAACGTTCAATAAAATTGCACCGATAACGATCGCCATTAACCCGCTTATCCGGGCTAAGCTTAGACGTTCACGGTACACAACAACGGCCAAGATCACCGTTGCCACTGTCCCGAGTCCGGCCCACATGGCATACGTTACCCCTAATGGTAGGCGTTGCATCGCCAAAGTGACTAACACCAACGAACTGAAATAGCCGACTAACACCATTATCGTCGGTATCAAGTTCCGAAACCCGTTAGCTTTCTTTAGAAAAAAGCTCCCGATTACTTCCATCAAAATGCCACCAAATAATAAACCGTATGCCATCTTTATCACCTCGCTAAATTTTGTGCTGTCCTACCATTTTACGGAAGTTTATTTAAAAAGGCAATGAAAAAGAGACGCCTGGCTGATTACATTTTCGTGACAAAATGAAGACAAAATAAAAACGCTACCTTGGTTAAGATAGCGCCATTAAAGTCAAATATAAAAATAAATTGAAAAGTACATTAAGGTCGTCCCAATCATCACAAAGATGTGCCAAATGACATGGATGTACTTCACATGAGGAAGACTATACAATAAGGCCCCCAAGGTAAAGGCTACGCCACCGGCCACTAGCAGCCAAAAACCAGTCACACCGAGGTTCAACCAGAGTTGACGACCACCGGCTAAACACATCCAGCCCATTAGCACGTAAATAACCGTTTCAATTTTTCGTAGCTTGCCTGGCCAAACCGCATTGGCCGTAATTCCCGTAATCGCTAAGGCCCAAATCGTCAACAGAATCGTCCAGCCGAGCCAGCCCTTAATCGCTAATAAGCTATATGGGGTATAGGTCCCGGCAATCAAAATGTAAACCCCACTATGATCAAAAATCCGAAAAACTTCGCGAGCTTTGGTAAAGTATAGGCCATGAAATAGCATTGAACAGGTGTAGAGAATCAGCAAGGAACAGCCATAAATGATGAATGCGGTCCATTCCAACTGACGACCATCTTCAAATGCCTTCAACATTAAGAAGACAAACCCAATGATACTCAATATTAACCCGATGCCGTGCGTCACCGAATTCAAAACTTCGTTAGTAATTTGATACCGTCGCGATTGCATGCTGGTCACCTCGAATGATTATTGGTTACAGCATACCATCATATAGTCTTTATATCAAGATACCTAGTCTATAAAACTAGATATAACTAAGTTAATTTTTCCAAACAAAAACAGCCTTCAAATTAACGAAGACTGCCTTATTTTCCGGCTTCCTCAGCATGGGCCGCTACTTGTTGAAAGATACTAATAATATGCTTATCCGCCAACTGATAATGAACATTTCGCCCACTGCGCGTCCCAATCACCAACTGTAATTGGCGCAAAACCGATAATTGATGCGAAATATTAGACTGCGTTAGCCCAAGCCCTCGCTCCAGCTCACTCACACTGAGTTTCGAGACGCCCAGCGCATAAATAATTCGCGCTCTAGTCGGGTCACCGAGCGCCTTAAAAATCGCCGTAATCCGACCTAACTCGTCGTCTTGTGGAATTAGTGTCGTCAAGTTTTTCACAATTGTGTCATGTTTTAATTCTGAATTCATTCGCAACCCCATTTTTCTGATTGTTGCCTTACCGTAAAGGTGTTACAATACACATGAACAGTCATTCATGTATTCGCTTAATCATTCATAATTATAGCAATTTTAAGACTTAATTCAAGGACAAAGGTGGGGTTGTCAGATGGCACAGACACATGCCGTACAACAAGAAACGACCGCTTTCAAAGTGGGCGTCTTATTAAATTCAATATTTATCGTTTTAGAAGCTAGTTACGGGTTTGCTAGCGGTTCATTAGCGTTGGTTGCCGATGCGGGGCACAACCTAAGCGACGTGTTAGGGCTCTTAATTTCTTGGCTCGCAATTTGGCTCGGAACTAAAAGTGCTAACGCGAAATATACTTATGGTTATAAAAGCTCGTCAATTTTGGCAGCACTCTTTAACGCCGTCTTTTTACTTGTCGCAATTGGCGCAATTTCGGTTGAGGCTATCCAACGCCTGGCTAATCCTGGTCCGGTCGCCGAATGGGATGTCATTATCGTGGCTGCTGTTGGGGTCTTAGTCAACGGTTTTACCGCCTTCCTCTTCATGAAAGGTCAAAAACATGATCTTAATATCAAAGGGGCGTTCTTACACATGGCGGCCGATGCCGGCGTTTCAATTGGCGTTGTGATTGCAGGCTTCGTTATTTTGAAGACTGGTTGGTTCTGGTTGGATCCCGTTATTTCGTTACTCATTGCCATCGTCATTTTGATTGGGACTTGGGGCTTATTACGCGATGCCATGAATTATTCGCTGGAAGCTGTCCCTAACAACATCGATCAAGCAAAAATTTATGACTTCTTGATGTCACAGCCAACCATCAACCAAGTACATGACTTACACATTTGGGGGATGAGTACGACGGAAACAGCCATGACGGTGCATCTATGCCGCAGTACCCTTGACCACAACAATGAATTTCTCGAAACGATGAACAAACAGTTGAGCGACCAATTTCCACTTACCCACATTACGATTCAAGTTGAACTCGGCAAAGTGGATTACGAAACAACCGATACATCTATTTAATTTGATTGAACGATAAGCATTTAGAGATACTAAAGGAGCCCTGACTAATGTCACCGCTCCTTTTTGTATCATTAATGCCGGGCTTCGGCTAAATTTGACCAATGAATTTGTAACAACGCAATGCCGCAAAAAACGAGCGCGATGCCCACATAAATCGCTGCCGCAAGTGCCATCTGACTCGCACTTCCAACTGAAAGTGCCCCCGTCGACTTCATCATAAACAGCGGTAAGTCATCACAAATATGCAATAGGATCGTTAGCGATAAGTTGTGGGTCGTCAGATAAACGGTGCCCCATAAAATTCCCGTTGCAAAGACTAAAATCAGTTGCAACAAGACGACGCCAAGTGACATGTGTGCCAAATTGACGATATGCGCAACACTAAAGCCGACGCTGCTAATCACCACTGCCAAAAAGCCATGTCGGGGTGTTAATGACAAGCTCAATGGTAGTAGTAACCCCCGAAAGACTAGTTCTTCTGCCAGTGCAATAAAAATAACCGTTAACAGAATCCGACCATTTAGCAGTCGCCACGACACATTTAGCCAAGAACCTACCCGTGAAAATAACAGAAACAGGATTGCGGGTACGCATTGTAATAATTGTCGCCATGGATGTTGGCGGTTAAACCACGCAATCCGAACATGCCAAAAATAATGATTAAGTAATAACGCAATAATCACAATGGCAGTATCATCTGCCAATTGGCCGAAACGCGCTGGCGTAAAAGAACTAATCAAATACGGAAAAAAGGTTAAGACCAGCGGCACTAAGATAAAATTAATTCCCACCGCACAAAAATTTTTATTTCGACTGATCACTTTTGTCCCCCCTACGATTTAGTCGTACTAATTAGATTATACGAGTATTAGCCCTAAATTAACCAAATTTTCTGAGCAACAGCTGCCATTGGGAAAAAATAGTACCAGCACGCTGCTCTCCCGTGCTGGTACTATCTCAAACTTTCAATTAACTCACCAATTCTAACTTAATTACCTGGCTAAGCGACATTTCTGAAGTTACGAATTAACAACGCACTGCCAACAATAACTTGTAGCACCGCTAGTACCGTAATTATTGCGGTATTAGTTGTCAACCTAGCAACCTTTTGAGCGCCGAGAATTACTAACAACAGCCCCAACCAAAACCAAGTATCTTTGCAAAATCTTCTGTTATGATTCAAAATTCCGACCCCATTCCAACAATTATTTCCCCATTAATAATTTCGTCAAATTAATAGGATAGCCTAAACACAAAAGTTAAGCATACCTACATTTTTTTACATTCTAATCTTAACATGCTTTTTAAGGTGACTGTAGCCCTATTTTGGAAAAAGGACACGAAACTATCGAAAAATACGTTTTTAATTGCTGGTATGCTAGTTTTCCGAACGAAACGTCTGACAGCGTTTTCAAGTACAATCATGGTATTGTTTGGATACTGACAGTGTATCGGCTAGCTTGTAAAAGTTTAGACAGCCATCTAAGCCTGATTTCAAAAAAGAATGGAGGAAAATATCATGCGTTCATTAAAAATCATGTCTCGTCTCAGTAGCAGTCTCACCATCAGCTTACTTGCACTAACGCCACTGGCGGCAATGGCAGCGACAACCGGTCCAGGAACTGCGACTAGTAACTTAACGACCGTCTCCACTGGCTATGTAGCGGATGCCACTGGTTCAGCAGAAGCGGCGTCAAACGCCCAGTTTACGGTTGCCCCAGGTAGTTTAACCTTAAATCAGGTCCCAAACATTACTTTAGGCAGTGTTAACGTCAAAGACATCGCTACCGCGGACACCACCTTAGCAGCTACCGTTAGTGCCGCCACAACTGGCAGTACTTATGATGGTAATAATACAGGTGCCCTAAATATTAGTGATTATCGTGGCGATCATGCCGGCTGGACTTTGACCGTTGGAATGGGACCATTTACGTCTGGCACGAGTACCGTCACAAGTGCGAAATTAGACTTAAATCAAGCCATCGGTTCAGTGGACAATGCCACGACGGCATCACCGCTTAATTTGACCTTATCACAAGGCACGGTCACGAACGGTTGGATTAGTAATCCCGAAACTGCTTGGCTCGCTGATCCTAATAGTGGTGAAGGCGCGAACACCGCAACAACTGCTACTAGCAGTAAGCTAACCATCAGCAAGCAACCACTCATTTCAGCCGGCACTTATACTGCGACTTTATACTGGGCATTACAAAATGCCCCCGTTGCAGTCACGCCAGCACATTAATGACAACAATTAGGTGATTGGAGGCCATTACCATGAAAATTAAACCTATCATTTGGGGCTTACTAAGTCTTAGCTTACTCGCCACCGGATTATTCGGCAGGCCATCACCCGCTCAGGCGGCAACCCAACCGGATGAAAATTTCGTGGTAACTCCGTTATTGCCTAATAATCAACTAAACAGCAAAGATGGCTATTTCAATCTCAAAGTTACTCCCGGCAGCACCCAAGTTTTGAAACTGTCAGTCACCAATCCTGGATCAAGCAGCCGTAAAATTGACGTGAGTCCAGTCAAGGCCACTACCGCTGACACCGGCACCATCGTCTATATTCCTTCTAATCGCACTGATCCTTCGGCACAAACAACTTTTACTAAGATGACCTCTAAGGCGATTTCACTCACCTTAGCGCCTCATCAAGGCAAAACCGTCACCTTCGAGACCAAAATTCCGAAAAATGGGTTTAGCGGTGAAGTTTTAGGTGGGCTGTTCGTCACAAACCCACAGACCAGTGAAGCCAGTACTAAGCGGAATGCTCAAAACTTTCAACTTGCTAATCGTTACGCAGTGACAACGGCGGTCGCGCTCTGGTGTCAGCCCAATCAGACCATTCCCGCAAAAGTGGCCTTAGCCAATACCAAAGTCGTCTATTCCAAAACTGATACCGCGCCGATGGTCGTCGCCAAGTTACGCAATTTAGCGCCGATTGCATTTGGTGACTTACAAGTTCATGCGCAACTCTTTGAACAAGCTAACGGCCGTGAAGTGGCGGCTCAAACGCAAAAAAATCGTTCGATGGCGCCCAACAGTTGGTTTGACTTAGAAATGGGACTCGGCGATAAGCCCTTACCGGCCGGCCGCTACACGCTCAAATTAAAGCTAGCCAGTGGCGACCGTCATTGGAACTTCACTCAGCCGGTCAGTTTATCAAAGGCTCACGCTCAGGAACATAACAACAGTACGAAACCAGCGACCGGCAAACAACAACCATGGCTTTGGTTTGCCGGCGGTGGCCTACTCATCTTGCTCATTATCGTTGGTGCTTATGTGCTCGGAAGAAAACACCACTAACGATTAAAACTAGTCATGATAGCGATCTATATTTTGCAGCCAACTGCAAGATACGGATCGCTTTTTTGTACAACTCAACCTAACTCGTCCGAGACGTAAAATGCCGCTGTAAAATTGAGCCTACCAAAAAAGCGCCAGTACAAGTGTATTGGCGTTATTTTGAGTGGCTCACTATTGAACTTCAATCTCACTCAATTCAGTTTAATTATCCCAGCCGCCAACAAAAACATGTGTGTGACAACCGGACCAACAAAGGTAAACCCATGGCGATGTAAATCCTTCGCCACGCGCGTCCCTAACGGTGATTGCGTTGGCAATTCATCATCTGGTGCTGGCATCATCAAAGGTGTCGCATCGACAAACTGCCAGAGATAGGCACTAAAACTGCCGTATTCAGCCTGGAGATGGACAATCGCCTGAGCATCTTGAATGATCGCATGAAGTTTACGGCCATTATGCATGACGCCGGGCGTTTGCATCAGCCGTTCCCAGTCCGGTTCGTCCAAGCCGGCCACCTGTTCAATGCGCAAACCAGCCATTTCGCGACGTAAAACTGGTAGCTCGCTCGCCGCCACCCGCCAGCCTAAACCAGTTTGTAAAATACCGACAATTAAAAGCTCAAACAAGATGTGATCATCATGAGTCGGCGTGCCAAAATACGCATCGTAATCCTTAACACCATCGGCCGTAAAGTCATTAAAATCATCCGCGGCAATCATTGTGGGGCCGCCAACCAGTAACCTGTTTCAATCCGATCCAGTAATGTCACTAACTGCTGCGTTTCAGCCACATCGTGCACCCGCAAAATCCGGCCGCCTTTAAGCATCATGGCTGTTTCAGTCACCAACGTCATTGCGAGTCGGTCTTCCTTTTTCAAGCCCAGTAGCAAGCCTAGATAACCCTTGCGTGAGATTGCAACCATCATTGGCCGTTGTAAGTAATTGAATTCATCAATATTGCGCATCATGACATAATCCTGTTCACCATGTGCGACCTTTGAATAGCCAATCCCTTGATCCAAGGCGATCCGTTCCAAATCAATACCCGCACTCGTTAATTCTGCGAGATTATGTTCAAAGAAATGGCGCATGCTTCCAGTTAAATCAGCATATTCTTGCTCACGACTGCTGTGCATCGTCAATAACCCAACGCGACTGTCAGCCATTAGTGCTAGCTTACGTGGGTCATCAGTGAAAGCATTAACATCATTAATAATGCTGACACCTTCCGTCACGACTGCTTTCATCACGGGATATTTGTAAGTGTCAATCGCCAAAACCGCTTCTGGAAAACGTTTCTTGATGGCCCGAATATAAGGAAGTGTCCGGTCTAATTCAACTTCTGGGGTGACTTCTTTAAAACCCGGCCGCGTCGTTTGACCATTGACTTCAATCACATCCGCCCCAGCTTGCAACATTTCAGCCACGTGAGTCAAAACGTCGTCCATCGTTTCATAGCGACCACCATCATAAAATGAATCCGGCGTGATATTCATAATGCCATAAATCATTGGCCGCTTCGTTAAATTAAACCGATGTGTCCCAGCCTGCCAATAAATTTCATATTGCTTCATAATTTGGGTTAATTGTAGCTGTACCGTGGCATGATTATGAAAGACTTGTGACCATTGTTTCGTCAATAACCGACCAGCAGCTTGACTCAATAACACAGTCAATTGGTCGGGTGTCGCTTGCACAACCCCATCCAATTGATGACAAAGTTGTGTCAATTTAAGCTGCTGTTCGCGATTATAATCGCTAAATTGTAAAATGACTTGTTGCTGCCGCGCCGCTTGTGCCCGCAACGCTTGGCTTGCAAAGTCGGTGGCACGCGCAAAAGAACCTGTGATGTCTTGAACTAACATTTGTGATCCCTACCCTTTCATCTGCTTCAGTTGTTGACCTAATTTTCGCGCTGCCTGACCACGATGGGTTAGCGGCAGTCGCCATGGCGCTGGTATCTCGGCTAAAGTGCGGCCATACTGTGGTAGCCAAAACAAGCGATCAAAGCCACCCGAATAGTCCCCCATTTGATGCTCAGCAATATAGCCAACCACCGTCGCTTGGGCTGTCAGGCTGCGACCATCTGGCCAAGCGACCGCTAACGTTGATCGCATAACTGCTTGCCGTTTTGTGGCCGGCACATTTTTCATTGCCGCCAAAATCTCAGCATTCCGATCACCGCCACTAGTTTGCACCCCTAAATCACGCGCGGTCGTGACACCAAGGACGTCTGGTAGCGCCGGAACCTCAATGCCACTATCATCCGCAATCACGGGACGTTGTAATCTTTTGGCCGCAAATTTAGCCTTCGTCAGCGCATTTTCGAGGTAACTCGTCGTCGTTTCAGCTGGAAAATCTAACCGCTCTGCCTGGACCAAATAGTTTTCAGCAGTTAGCCCGTAATACGCTAAACACAACGCTAAGTCACGACTTTTGCCACGATTGTTAGAAGCTATTAACCACTCAACGGTCATCTGGTAACACCTGCCAACCTTGTTGTTGCAACTCCCGCATCACATAAAATGACCCGGTGACAATGATGGCGCTATTCTCAGTGGCCTCTTGTTGGGCTAAGTTTAACGCGGCTTGAATATCCGCCGCCACTAAAACCACTGGTTTGTTCGGCGAGTCTAACGCGGTTGCCGTCTGTGCCAGTTGGGCTGCCGGTAACGCCCGTTCAGGGTTTGCTGGCGTATTCGTAATCAAGACGGTCGCTGCGGGCAATAAGGTTGTTAACATTGTTTGATAATCCTTATCGCGTAAAACACCCACGACCCAGATCAACTGTCGCTGTGGCAGCAAGGCCTGGACGCTTTTGACCAGCGCCTGCATGCCATCTGGGTTATGCGCCCCATCAGCCAAGATTAACGGTTGTCGCTGTAATACCGTTAACCGCCCTGGCAAGGTCACTTGCCGCAACCCAGCTCGAATCGCTTCGTCACTAAGCTTCACCCGCTGTTGTTGCAAAACAGCCACGGCCGTCAAAACCAAGCCTAAATTCTGAACTTGATAGCCACCAACTAAGCCTAACTGTAATTTAGACCAAGTAAACAAGTCACTCGTCGCATCGACGATTGACCCATCAATGGTTGATTGCACAACCGTCAGTTGTAGCTGCTTCGCTTGGGTCAGCGGCACCCCTTGACGGTCAGCTTCAGCTTTTAACACGGTTAGTGCAGCCGGATTTTGATCGGCTAACGTCACCACTTGGGTTTTCGGTTTGATAATCTTGGATTTGTTATGGGCAATCGCCGTAATCGACTTCCCGAGAATTTTTTGATGGTCCAAGGCAATTTTGGTAACAATTGTAAGTTGCGGCCCAGCGAGTGCATTAGTTGCATCGTATTGACCACCAAGGCCGGCCTCAACAATGGCCCAGTCGATAGCCTGATTTCGAAACCAGACCATGCCAATCAAAAAATACCACTCAAAAATAGAAATCGCTGCGGGGGTCAAGCCCATATTAGTCAAAACTGGCACAATTTCGTGATAAGTATCAATAAAATCGGCCGGACTGATCCATTGGCCATCAACTTGTAGCTGTTCGCGGTCATCGTTAATTGCCGGACTACTGAAACGCCCGACCCGGTAACCTTGGGCCTGCAAAATACTGGCAAGCATTGCCCCAGTTGACCCTTTGCCGTTAGTCCCGGCTAAATGGCTCACATGAAAATAGCGATCCGGTTGCCCAAGATGCGCCATAATACGCCGTAACAGCGGCACCCGATCGTGTTTAGTCACGAGCATCGCTTGATTGAGCTGACCCACTAACGTTTCATATTGTTGCTGTATCGTTGCTGAATCCACGCCGTCACCTGCTTAATTTGCAATTCGTTGTAAAAATTCACGTTTTAGCTCTAAGTCCGTTTTGAACTGACCACTGTAATAACTACTTTCGGTTTGGACGCCAGGTTTGCTGACACCACGCATTTCCATACACATGTGCCGCGCTGAAATCGAGACGGCGATGCCCGCTGGGTCTAAAATCCGCTGAAGTTCTTTAGCAATTGACACCGTTAGCCGTTCCTGAACATTAGGTTGTTGACTACAATAATCAATCAATCTTGGAATCTTGCTCAGGCCAATGACTTGCTGATTTTGTGGGACATAGGCGACTTGCACCGTCCCAAAAAATGGCAATAAATGGTGTTCACACATTGAATAGAAAGGAATATCTTTTAATAGCACCATTTCAGTTGGCTCAGTCACCTTAAATAACTTATAGTTGTCAAAAGGTGCCGCCGTCTTGGTGGCAAAGACTTCCGCGTACATCCGGGCGACGCGATCTGGGGTTTCAACCAAACCAGGACGATCAGGGTCTTCCCCAACCGCAGTCAAAATCTCACGAACGGCGTGCCGAATCGTTGCTTGTTTACTTTCATCAATCATCTTACTCACTCACATTTCCTACTTTTTTAATCCAACTTTGATCCGTATTGGCGGCAGTCATTGCCTGTACTTGAGGGCCAACTTGGGGATCATTTTTGGCAATTTCTGCGGTTGGTCGTAACACAAAGTTACGTTCCGCTGCATGTAAATGGGGAACCGTCAACTCAGCCGTCTGAATTTGACGGGCACCCCAGAAAATAATGTCTAAATCAATCGTTCGTGGTCCCCAATGAACTTTGCGCTCGCGGTGTCCGAGATGTTCAATCGCATGGAGTTCCATTAACAGCTCATGTGGTGTCAACGTGGTAGTCAAGGCGACTGACACGTTGTAAAAATTAGCCTGATCACGCTTGCCCCACGGCTCAGTCTCATACCAAGTTGACTGCGCAATTACATTGACCGCCGCTAGCTGACTTAACAGCGTAATGGCTTGTTTAATGTTCGCCACTCGTGGATGGATGTTGGACCCAATGCTTAAATAGACCCGCTCATCACTTGCCATTAGGCGTTCCTTCTACCTCAATCTCAACATCATCAAAAATACCGGGCATTGGCACACTATATTTACGAATTTTTAAATTGATGGCCTCAACGGTTGGAAATTTGGTTAGTAACACTTGCAAAAGTTGATTAGCCAAAGATTCAATCAATTTATAAGAATGGGTGTCAACGAAATCAGCCATAACTGCCCGAACTTCGGCGTAATTAATGGTCTCATGGACATCATCGTGTCGGACCTTGGTTTCGATTGGATACTTGATTGCAATATCCATCGCTAATTGTTGACCGTTGCGCCGTTCTTCCGGTAACACCCCGTTGAACGTGTGAAAGCGCAAATTATTAATGCGAATCATTCCCATAAGTATCCCTCTTCTGCTTTTTTTAACTATAATCATAGCATGAAGGACCGGTTAAGTGATAGTAATCAGCCAAATTACCCCCGGATTCGGCAAACTGAACCTAAGTGGCCTAATCTTGTCGGACCGACCAAAAAGACTCGTCAGCGATAGCTTTTTCTAAATTAATCGGACGTACCTCGCCAAGCTAACTGTTAGTTAGCTGAGCAGACAAAAAAACGACCCACGCTAATACGGGATCGCTCATGGGACTTAAGAATTTTGACTAGTCGTTTCAAATTTAAATAGTTGGCTCAAAGACTGACTCGTTAATCCGGGCGTTTTTTCAACAATGAAAGACGCTACCGGTGAACTGCTCATTTGCGTTTGGATAAAGTTAGTTGGTATTAGATTGGCTAGCGAAAGCACCACAAAAATCACTAAATAGGAAATGATAAATGAAACAGCCCCACCAGCAACACTATTCACTTGCTTGATCACTGGCAGCCAAGTGATTTTACGAGACAGCCGACCTAGTAATCTGATTACCGCCCAACCAATCGTCGTTAAGATGAAAAATGACACTAAATTAATCACTAACGTACTGGCAGTGCTGACGTCGATCAAGTTCAGGCTACCCAAAAGATTACGTAGTGTCGTTCCCAACGATTGATAACAGACACGGGCAAAAATCAACACAGCCACGGTACCAACAAGATGTAACACTTCGATCACAAAACCGCGGTGAAACCCGCGCAATAATGCGGTCAACAACAGTAACAAGATGACAATGGTAAAAATCATTCTGAGTTCCCCCTCAATATGTCGTATGCTTATTTTATCAGGTTAAGCGCTAAGTTGCGCCAATTTTGCCGAATATTAAACTTTCCTTAGCACCTTGACTTAAATTCAATTATTCGTTAAAGTTAAACAGTAACAATTACTATTTAAAATTTTAGAAATGGAGTGCCGTGACTGCCCTTGAAAAAATTCTTACTAAGTTTAGTGCTATTATTCAGTCTTGGCGGCCTATTAGCTGGTTGTCAATCCACAACTAAAGCCACACCAACTGCAGATGGCAAAATCAGAATCATCGCCAGTTTAGACTTTTATGGCCAAGCCGCGAAAAAAGTCGCCGGTCAGTACGGCCAGGTAACGTCCGTCATTAATCGGCCCGGAATTGATCCTCATGATTTTGAGGCAACCGTTAAAACCGCTAAGGTAGCTAGCAAGGCCAGCCTGATCATTTATAATGGGATTGGTTATGATGACTGGATGAGTAAGCTAATCGTTAACAAGGCCGCCAATGCTAAAGTTATCCAAGTTGGCACGACCATCGCAGGCAAAAAAGATGGCGATAACGAGCACGTTTGGTATGACCCAACTACCATGCCGAAGTTAGCCCACCAAATCGCCTTGGAACTCGCTAAAATCCAACCAGAACACAAGCAATACTTTCTCAAACGCGCACAAGCATATCAAACTAGTCTGACCCCTTTGACCCGTGAAGTTGCTAAGTTAAAACAACGGTCAGATAGTCAAAAAGTCGCCGTTAGTGAACCGGTTTTCGACTATTCACTCGCTGCGATGGGATATAAAGTCAGCAATACGCACTTTGCCAAGTCCATTGAGGAAGGTTCAGATCCTTCCCCGAAAGATATTAAACAAATGCAAACTGCCATTAAAAAGCATCAAATTGCGTTCTTTGTGGAAAACACACAATCCGATAGTAATATTGTCGATAATATGGTGAAACTTGCCCATCAAAACAACGTTCCGGTACTTAAAGTAACTGAAACCTTGCCAGCCGGTCAAACTTATGAAAGCTGGATGCTTGGACAATATCAACAATTGGCGAAAATCCAATCCCAGACTAAGTCACACTAACCAACTGACTTCCGGGATGGTTGATTCGAAAAAGCCGATGTAAAATTGAACCACTTAAACAACGCCAGTACACTTGTATTGGCGTTGTTTTGAGTCGCTAGCTTAATTTGGTGACGATGGTTCGGATCAGCCCGCCAATAACCACCATAAAAACCACCCCAGTAGTGGCAAGATGGCGACGAACGGGATAAACCGCATCCAATAATTTGCATCCATCACCGCATACGATTCTGCATTCGTTGGCACATGATAGTAGTCCTCAACCCGTTTCTTAGGACCAATCGTGGCCTTAATCCATTTTAACCGAAATTCACGTAACAAGCGAACTGCTCGTAAAATCATCCAGATGAACGCGACAAAGAATAATACCATCTCAACTAATAAAAGCCATTTGATTGTTTTAGGCGAAATGAATTGCACTACCATATACGCCAAACCAATCAAGACCATTGAGCCAATAAGCAAACAAGTTTCGCCAACGTTTAAAACGCGGTTAAAATTAAGATAGCGGTCAATTCGGACACGTAACGCTAATTTAGACCGTTGTAACGATTTCACGACCAACTGCCAGGCATATGCCCAGATACCATACAAACTCGCGGTGATGACTGTAGCCACTGGCCAGGTTCCTTCCAGCATCACTTTGTCACTTGATAGATCGTTATCAATATCAAACGCGTAAATCAATTGGCTAAAATTAGTCCCTGCGCCAAGCATCAATGGCATGACAACCATGAGCACTAACAGAACCTGAATCATTTTTTTAGTACCAACGCGCTCTAAACTCCCATTAACCGCTTCATCATCAACAGTCCTAGCTAGATACCACCAAGTGGTAATCATCGCTAGAACCCACATGACAATCATTTTGAGTAGTGATTCCCAGCGTGTGCCATTTGTGAATCCAAGAAACCATAGCAGCCATTTTAGTCCAATTGGCATCTTCCGAACCCCCCTTCTGTCATCCCAATCAGCCAACACGTTGCCTAACTATTTCGTTAATTAATTATTAGTATAACCCTTCCATCAACAGTTGCCAGCAGTTTATAAAGCGCTTTCATAAGCTTGTGAACAAAAAAGACCGTAACCAGGTTAGGCGCGGCTCCGTGTCAAGTAGACAATCAAATAATTAAAATTGTTTAGGCAATTTTCTTGAGGGCATGATTCCGGTATTCAACTGGGGTCATGCCCTTTAAGGTTGGCTGGCGGCGTGAATGGTTATACCAATCCATGAAATCGCCAACCATCGTTGTGAT
>NZ_BJDG01000021.1 GCF_005404945.1 Lactiplantibacillus pingfangensis
TGCAAACGAAAATCAGCCCAATACCTTATCGTCTAACGACTCTAAGATATTGAGCTGATTTTCGTGAATATATTGGGTCTACTTTTACAAATGGTACACTTTTATTTAACTTATGATTTGAAACATCTTCAGATATTGTATTTTCATGCACTTCGCTACTATTAGTTTGACCATCACCGGCAGATACATCTACACCATTATTACCAGTTTGATCATCATTTACAGGCATTTCTACACCATTATTACCAGTTTGATCATTATTTACAGGTATTTCTACACCACTATTACCAGTTTGATCATCATTTACAGGCATTTCTACACCATTATTACCAGTTTGATCATCATTTACAGGTATTTCTACACCACTATTACCAGTTTGATCATCATTTTCTTTAGCATTTTTTTGTTCCAGCCTAGGTATTAGTGCTTCTATATCCTTTTTTTTACCAAAGGTACGTGAAATGGCCATATCTTTTTCATCAGATACTAGTTTGGCTTCATCCAAAACCCTCTTTATTTTCTCAACTTGCTCACTAGTTGGGCCACTACTACCGACAGCACCAATATACATTTGAATTGCCTTGTTATTTAATATTCTATCAGCACTTGTGATTCCACCAATATATTCACCTATTGTTTTTCCAAACATATTTTTAAAAAGTGATGTAGCTTTCCCCACATAACTAGCATCTTTCCCCATAGATCTAGCATAACGACGTGACGATTCTGTGTCCCAAGCCACACGCCCTATTCCATTTTGCATGCCGTCATGGTTTCTAGCCATTATACGCTGTGCTTCGTCTTTGTTAACTATCGTAACCTCAACTTCAGTTGGAACTTTATCTAAATTTGCCTGTTGTAAAACTTTCTTATGCTTTTTACTCAAAAAGCCATACTTATTTGGATCACTTAGTAAGTTCAATGCTGCTAAACGCCTATTACCTTCATAAACATCATATTCATTTGTATTACCATGTTGAACTGCATATATTGGCTCATTTTCATCAAAACCCTTATCTGCTATTTCAAGAGCCAAGTTTATCAAATGAGACGAAGCTTGCCGATTCACTTTATACAATTTTTCTACGGCATCAAAATCACTAACTGCATCGATTGTTCTTGGATTAGTGGTTAATTGATGTAATTTTTCAATCTTTATATTTTCCCGTTTAGGTTTGCTCATTTTCTTCATTCCTCGATTACACTGCACAATATTATTATCTAAAAAACTCTTGCTCCTATACATTTAGATTATATACAACATTCTGTACTGTTATCAACCATCTATCAATAACTACTGACTTGTGTAACCTTTTCATACATTACCCATAGTTCAGAAAAAAGAATGGTCGGCAGCAAGCCTATTTAACACTTCTGAGTTATCGCCATGCTAGAATGACCAATATTACGTAAAATGTAGACTAACTAGATATATTCTTATCAGCAATCATCAAAGTAGTCAACGTATGCCTAAAAGTATGCATGCTGACCTTAGACTCGGTCTCTAGCTTTTTCTGTAATTGATGATGCTATGCACTGCCGTTCTGATTCTTGGGTAACCGACTATCCTTATTTAGTAATGGAAAGTGATTAGAGTTAGCAATTCTATTTCGAAATAAGGCCTTCCAATAATAGTGAATCCACCCCTCTAGGATCTTCATAACCTTAGGTGGAATTGGTATCGTCCGCTTAGTATGTTGAGTCTTAGATCCTTTTATTATCGCCATTCACACTATTCCGGCGTTTAAAAGCCACGCAATTCTGATCGGATGGTCTTCATTTCATCCAGAATCATGTGACTTTTTAGGCTTATATTATCTGCGAGAAACTGATTACTCCAGTATTTTATGCGTAAACAAAATTGGCTAGTAGGTTCCCGATAAAATGTCGAGGACACGCTAGCCAATTATTGGATTAAACATTCACTTCAATTTTAAAGCTCATTTTAGTCGCAAAAAATTAGTGAAATTCTTCTATTTACTTAGCACCCAGGTGATTCTCATCCAGCATATATTGGAATTTAACCATACTGCTTGCTTTAAACAGTCCTTGCCCTACTACTTTCATTGACCATTACAACAAAGTAATTGTCCTCTTTGTTGTAACTCCAAATAGTGCATGCCCGTAAATCCATTCTTGTAGAGCAAACCAATCAATCACTTAGGTCTTGCCCGTTAGAAGCAATTACCTTTTTATACCAACCAAATGAATCCTTACGCACTCGTCTAAGTGTGCCATTACCATGGTCATCCTTATCGACATAGACTAAGCCGTAACGCTTCTTCATCTCTCCAGTTCCCGCAGAGACTAAATCAATACATCCCCACATGGTATATCCTAGTAACTCAATACCATCGATGGTCACAGCATCATACATAGAAGAAAGATTAGCTTGTAAATACTTAATTCGATAGTCGTCATGAATCTTACCATCTGCTGAGACTTGATCATCCCAACCTATTCCATTTTCAACAATCCACAGCGGTTTATGATAACGATCGTACAAATTGTTTAATGCAATTCGCAACGCATTGGGGTCGGTTACCCAGCCCCAAGCGTTAGTTTTGAGATACGGATTTTTCACACCAGTAGTAAAATTTCCCTTATCACCACTGATTTCATCATGAGTTGTCACCACATTCGAACCGTAGCATGAAAAGCTCAAAAAATCAGCCGGATACTTAGCTAGTAATTTAAAATCATCAGAATATTGATCGATTTTAATGCCTTCACGTTGATAGTAAGCTAATCGATACTTGGGGTAATGCCCACCAGTTTGAACATCCGCGTAAAAGTAAGTATCCTGCATCTGCAATTGCACTTTCAATTGATCTGCTGGGTCAGCCGAATAAGCATACAATACGCCATAATTCAGCATTTGACCAACCTTCATCTGTGGATCAATTTCATGAGCGATTTTAACGGTTAGGGCACTCGCCACAAATTGATGATGCGCAGCTTGTGCCTTATTTTGCTTACCACCATCAATGACGCCACCTGCCATAAACGGAGCAAATTCCATACAATTAATTTCATTAAAGGTTAACCAATATTTGACCTTTTTATGATAGCGCTTCAGTACAAGCGTTGCATACTTAACAAAAAAATCAATCAATTTACGGCTAGCCCAGCCGTTATACTTAATGGCTAAGTTTAGCGGCGTTTCATAGTGCGACAATGTGACTAATGGCTCGATATGCTGTTTAACACATTCATCAAATACACGATCATAAAATGCTAGTCCCGCTTCGTTAGGCTGCTCATCATCGCCATTTGGAAAGATGCGTGCCCAATTGATGCTGAGTCTGAAAACTTTAAAGCCCATCTCTGCCATCAAGCTGATGTCTTCTTTGTAATGGTGATAAAAATCAGTCGCCTCGTGACTAGGATAATATTTATCTGGTAAAATGGCTGGAATCGTACCAACTGGTACCTGCCGCTGATCTGTGTAAAAGCCAAATTCAGTTTCACCAGTCTCTCCAGTTCTAGGATTTTTCCAAGTAACCATTCTGGGCTTATCATTAGCACCTACCGTTAAAACATCCGACGTGCTTAGACCCTTACCATCATCCAAGTAGCCACCCTCATATTGATTAGCGGCGGTTGCGCCGCCCCATAAAAACCGGTCATCAAATGCCATTCAATGTGCCTCCATTCTACCTAGCGTACTATCATCAACTATGTTTATACTGGTTGCTGTGCTGGTCGAATCAAAACTTCGCTCACAACGACGTGCTTAGGTTGATCGATTGCATACAAGACTGCTTTGGCAACATCTTCAGGACTAATAGCTAAACCACTTTCCTCCGGGGAATCAAACAGTGTTTCAATATTTTTTTGAAAAGCCGCGTCACGAACACTATTAACCAATTCAGTCTTCACGGCCCCTGGTGAAATAATCGTGGACCGAATACCATCAGCATTTTCTTCCTGTCGCAAGCCTTCCATAATTGCACGTACGGCAAATTTTGTGCCGTTATAGACTGCTGATCCAGGATAAACAACATGACCAGCAACTGAATCAGTCGCAATAATCAGGCCATCATGCTGCTTCTTAAAAATCGGTAACGCTTCGCCGATACCATTCAGAACACCCATAATATTGGTCTCAATCGCTAACTGCCACCCGTCATAATCCCGACTGCTTAGCAATCCTTGTGGCATAACACCGGCGTTGTTATACAAAACATCCACATGCCCAAATCTTTGAACTGCAACATCCAACAAAGCAGCAACTTCGCTTCTTTTAGTGACATCCGTCGCTTTAAAAGCAACTTCACCAGCCTCATCCTTAAGTTCATCGGCAATTTCAGCTAGACGCTCAACTCGGCGAGCACCTAAGACAACCTTGGCACCCTGTTCAACTAATAATCGCGCTGTCGCTCTCCCAATACCTGACGAGGCACCAGTAATAACGACAACTTTATTTTTAATGCTCATATTTTTAGCTCCTTACTGAGATTAATCCAGTTTAATTATTGTTCGTCAATTCCAATCAAAATCACAGTGCTTCCAACCATACAGCGCTAAAGTACAGTCGCTTTAACTTTCTATACATTGAGAATAATGCCTAGCAGCAAGTATGTCCAATGCTTAAACCAAATCCATTGCTATGCTTTTATTCTATATATGAGCAACGGGTTACGGCTACGTCTGAAAACAACTTGCCCCACTAACAACTACAATCTTCACTTAAACAAATGCAGGACCAACTTATCTTTTAGGCGGAGAAAAACAGTATTCAAAATATTCAGTATTAATCCGTTGATAATGCTTTACTATTCACAATCACATAGTAGGCCACCCGCTGGCTAATTCTCCACGACTTATTAACTTTGACATAAGTATCTTGATACTTAACACTATAATCTGTTAAAACTTCTTGACCTTCACTATTCACACGAACCATTTTCATTTGTGAGTACAAAGTACCCGTTGCACCTGCTCGGTTAAAATCAACAATGTGCTGGCCATCCAAACTAAAATAACGGTTTACTTCAGTAGCGTGGGTCTTAAATTCCTGGATCAACTTTTCCCGTCCAACCGTCTCCACAACCATCTGGTCGCCAAAGTAAACTTGATAATTAACATCTGAAGTCATCAATTCTAACTGTTCTTCCGTCCGCTTTTCATCACCCAGTACAGTCCACCGATTGACTAATTTATCCAAACTGATTTTTTCTTCGAAATTTTTCATGGAATACCTCCTATTTCTGTGCTAATTGTTCCAATAAATTACCATGTGCTTTTTCTTGCTGAGCAACTGCGGCCAAAGTCGGAAATTGATCAACCAATGCTTCATATTTTTGGGCCGTATCAAATTGTCCCTTGGCAGTCATTTCGAGTACTTTTTTCATTCCAAGTAGTGCTTTCATAACGCCCATCATTTTTCCAATGACCCCATTGCCTTTAACCACTGTCTTAGTTAATTTTTGTAACGCTTGACTGTGCGCATATTCCTCATTTGAGATTTGCAGTAATTTTTGAGTGATTTGTGGATCATTCGCAATCTTTGCCAATTGCCGATAGATCTGTACACCAACTAATTCGCCCTTTTGTAGTCCAATTAATTTTTTCAAACTTTCGTTACCCAAGTTAAGTCATCCTCCTATAAGTTGTTATGTCAGCTAAAATCAATTTCCTAAGCACTTAAGATGAGTCTATTAAAACTCTTAGCTGACATTTTGTCAATTAGAATGTTTATAAAAATCTGAAAGTCAGTTATCGAGTTGCTTTTTTAGCTTTTTTAGCGTTGAATAGACTTATCTGATTTTAACCAAGGAGGTCGTTTGCCATGGCTTTTCAACGTGCCCGATCAAAAGAACAGGTTGAGGCAAGAAAGCACGCTATAATTTTATCCGCAGCAAAGGTGTATCAGGAACTCGGCTATGAAGGCTTGAGTTTCGCCAGCATCGCCAGTCATACCGATTTTACTCGTCCCACTATCTATAATTATTTTGAAACTAAAGAAGAAATATTAATTTTGATTCTAATTAATGATCTTGCAGAATGGTGTAAAGATTTCAATAATCAGTTTATTTTGAATCATATTTACTCAATTAAAGATGTGGGAACTATCTGGACCAAATGCCTGATGCAACATGAGCGGATGATTGAATTACACTCAATTTTGTTTACGATTATCGCCAAAAATGTTTCCTCAGAATATCTGACTAAATTCGAACAAGCTTCCAAGAATGCCCGTCAGCAGATGGCTGCAACCTTAGCCGAACTATTTCCCAACGCAAGTGAACCAGCACTAATTAGCTTTACGTTCTCAGCACTATCGTTAGCACTGGGCGAATTTCCAGTGGCGAAGGTTAGCGACTTAAATCAGAAAAACTTTTCATTTGAAGAAATCGGGATTGACTTTAAAAATAGTTATCAGGATGCGATTTACCTCTTGTTGTACGGATTAGAGCATAATATTTCGACGGACTAATTTGTCTGAAAATCTTACTTAATTTGTCCATTTATTGCAAAAGGACCTCTGGAAAATGATCCAGAGGTCCTTTTGGCATTTATATGATTGCATCTTTCACTAAGGATGTCCACAGCCATCCTTCTAAAATTAATTCTATTTACTTCGCAACCGCGTGGTTCTCATCCAACATATACTGAAATTCAATCGTCCCACTTAACAAGTCGGCTTTAAATAACCCTTGCGTCCCATTATTTTCATCAGCCATCACAACGAAGTAACTAGCTCCTTCATCAACGACGTGTTGGAAACTAACGTATTCACCCTTAAAACCGTTCTTTCGGAATAAACCAATCAATTTAACCATTTCGCGTTGTGTAACTTCGTTTGCGTTTGTTGCTTCACTCATATATTTAAATACCCCTATCGATTCTCTTAATCTTACTGTCTAAACTTATGCCAATACTAACCCGTGGGCAGTACGGGGACGACGGGAGTCATTTTCACCTCACGCGCAGTCCCCTGAAACTTTAATC
This sequence comes from Lactiplantibacillus pingfangensis, assembly GCF_005404945.1. Classification (GTDB taxonomy): domain Bacteria; phylum Bacillota; class Bacilli; order Lactobacillales; family Lactobacillaceae; genus Lactiplantibacillus; species Lactiplantibacillus pingfangensis. The sequence goes on from NZ_BJDG01000021.1 coordinate 6,958, forward strand.
GCTAGTGACTAATTAGTGACCACTACCAGCCTTCAACTCCGCTAACTTTTCTTCAATCAACTGATTAGCAATGCCAAACGCCTTCAAGCGCCGTTTAGCCAATGTCATCTGGGACTTATAACGTGATGGCTCATCTTTAGCTTCAAAAGTCTTCACCACTTCACGGATTTTATGCAAAGTGGAATCAATCTGGCGTTTAGCTTCTACTAATTCTGCTTCATCATACATGCAAAGCCCTCCTAATTTTCAGAAAGTTAACAAACTAAATTGAAAGTGGCAGTGCCCATTTAGCGTCCGTTTGCTGTCATTAATTGCCAAACTCATCCTAAGTTATCACAACTTAGCCGAATTTAGCGCCATAAAAAAGCGCCCCCACGAATGCGGACGCTTCTTCTAAAATCAGTAAATAATCACGCTGATTATTTGCCTAACTTTTCTTTGCCTAAGACGTTTAATTTTTCATCAAAGTCATAAACAACTGGTTCACCAGTAGCCATTTCAAGGTTCATGATATCATCATCGGAGATGTTTTCAATGTACTTCGAAAGGGCACGTAATGAGTTACCATGGGCTGCGATGATGACGTTCTTGCCATCAAGCAACTTTGGCGCAATCTGGTCTTCCCAGAATGGCATAACCCGTTCCAAGGTAACCTTCAAGTTTTCGCCACCAGGGACGATGTTAGGGTCTAAGTCAGCATAACGACGATCGTTAACAGCTGAACCTTCATCATCAGCACTCAATAATGGCGGTAAAACGTCATATGAACGACGCCAGATATGAACTTGATCGTCACCGTATTTTTCAGCGGTTTCCTTCTTGTTCAAACCTTGTAAGGCACCATAATGACGTTCGTTTAAGCGCCAAGTCTTGGTTTCAGGAATCCAAAGTTGGTCAGATTCTTCCAAAACGTAGTGCAATGTCTTGATGGCACGAGTCAAAACTGAAGTAAAGGCATAATCAAACTTCAAGCCAGCTTCGGCAACTTTCTTACCAGCAGCCTTAGCTTCTTCAACACCCTTTTCACTTAAATCAACGTCAACCCAACCCGTAAATTGGTTTGACAGGTTCCATTCACTTTGACCGTGACGAATCAATACTAATTTTGCCATAGCAGTTAATGACCTCTTTCATTTATTATTTACTCCACTCATTTTACACTGAAACGCCGAAAAATCAAAATATTATCGGGGGTTATTTCCCGAATCATGGTCAGAATTTAAACTTTTTTTCAAATGAATTTTTGGTTTGAGACCATGAACCGGTTTCACGCCAATAATATCCAAAATAAAGTTAAATATTGGCACCCCGACAATCAGGCCCCAAACCCCAAATAGTCGTTCGCTCACCAGTAACACGACAAACGTATAAAAGACCGGTAACTCGGTGCGGCTCGCCATAAATTTAGGATTCAACACATAAGCTTCCAACGTGTGCACGATGGCGATCATGATCACCATATACACCACATACCGGAACCCACCGACTGAATAAGCAATCAAACTCAATGGTACTAGTGAAATAATGACTCCAGCCACTGGAATTAAGCTCAATAGAAAAATCATCAAGCCTAAGCTGATCAATTGTGGCATATGTAAAAAAGCCATAAAAATCACTGTAATCACGGTATTCACAATCGCAATTAAAAATTGGGCTTCCAAAACCACCCCAAAGCTATTGACGAACTTCTGTGCAAAAAAGTAAACATCTTGGAAAAACCAGCCAAAGGTACTTGTCAGGAAGCGTTTTGAGAAACGTTTCATTTGACGTTCTTCAACGGTAAAGAAAAAGCTCAATATAAACGACAGGAAGAACGTCAGACCCATATTACCAATATTTGTAATGTATTTGAAAACAACCGAAATACCAGTTTTAAACTGCTTTAGAATCTCAGATTCTTGGAAATAATTCGTGACCCACGATAAAAATTCGTTCGTATCATGCGATGGATCTTGATAGAATCGATAGACTGATTCAAAGGTTGAAAAGGTTTGTTTAATCAACTGAGGCAAATACGTGGTGACCGCAAAGTACATCCCTAAAACGACCAACGCATACACCGTGATCACAATCACAGCACTCGGAATCTTCACCCATCGTTGCACGAATCGGACTAAGCGCGTCACTAAAAAGGTGAAAATGAACGTTAACAAAATAATACTCAACATGCTTGAAGCTAAATACAACCCCACACAAATTAGCAATAAGACGCAAGCTCGCCGTAGCCGCACGTTGTGGACAAATCGTGACCAAAATTCCAAGCAACATCCACTCCCTCTACTATCCTTACATCCATTCTAACTGAAACGGTCGCAATAAACATGAAAAGTCCGTCATTATTACGCAAAAAACGTGTAAAGCTATCGCTAGCCTTACACGTTTTATAAGCGTCTCTATGAAAAATGCATCTTTAAGCTTTCGAGTCCTAATGCCTGATGAATGATCTCAGAGGCCCCACCTAGTAAGGCGGCCGATTGAACATTCTTCGTTGCAATGATCGGCACTTGCCGCGTTGGCGAGGACATCTTCGCGGTCGTGTCACGCAAATCTGTCAACAATTGTGGCAAGATTTCCAAAACACTCGTGTTCAAAACAACCACATCTGGTGCGAAAGCGGTGGAAACATTGGAGACCACCTTTGACAAGTAGTAAACAAAATCATCAAATACTTTGGTTACTTCTGGATCGTGGTTAATATAATCATGTTTAACCGCGGTTAAATCCAAACGATCCACATGCTTAATCGCTTTCAATTTCGCCCACAAGGTCTTTTCGGAAGCGTATTCATTGGCGGATTCCATATGATTCTCAACCGTGCGATCTTCAAGTAACGCCGTGCCCACTTCACCGGCTTCACCTTCATGACCTGAATACAACCGTGAATCAGCAACGATTCCGGCATGGATTTCATCCCGAACGACCACCGAAACGACGTTGTCAAAGATTTCATTATCATGGAAATCCCGTTCAAATACGGCCGTTAAGTTTGCTTTCTTTTCCAGCATAACTGGGATACGCAGTTTGTCGCGTAAATATTTCGCCAAATCAAAATGCGCTAAACATTTTATTGGCGTCTTCAAGATTTTGTTTTCGTAAATAATGCCGTCTAGTGCAATTGCGACCCCCATCAAGCCATGGACGGTACCATAATCATCCACATTTCGTAACTGATCTTCAATTAAGTCAATGACATCCGTTAAAGTCATATCCGTTGTCTTGAAGCTCTGAAAATGTAGGATCTTACCATTGAGCCGTGAATACATTAACTTCACAGCGTCTACAGATAAGTCGATGCTGGCAACAAAGCCATAGTTGACGTTGAGTTCCGCCATTACAGGTTTCCAACCACCATTTTTAGTGCTGACCCCACAACCAATTTCCTTGATAAATTGTGCCCGGAGCAACTGGTTATAAATATCAGAAACCGTTACTTTGTTTAAACTTAAGTTACGGGAAATTTGACTACGACTGATCGGACCTTCATTGATAACTTGTTGAAGGACTTGCTTCTCGTTCGTACTACGCATGACATGTTTATTAATAATCATACTAAATTTCGGCGCTAGCGCCGCATGACTGGATAACCTTAATTGACCAAACTTGACAAACAATCTTGTCCATTGGCGCTGCCATGTATCCATCCAATCGACGTCACACCTTAACCCCCTAATCTTGTTAATATTCTAAAGCATCTAACAGAAATAGTACACAAAATAGTCATTTTTATACCTATTTTGACATTAAACTTGTAAAAAAATGCCCCAAAGTGATATAAATCTGACTGCCCCCACGGTTCAACTGCCATGTAAGCGTAGAAATTAATCTATCCTTACACCTCTATTTATAACAGTTTTTATAAAAAAATCACCGATTCACACTTAATTTCAAGTGTTTTATCGATGATTGTAAAGTATGCTTCCATACTGGTCCTTAAATCTTAATCAATTATGGCTGTGATTGCCATTGTCGCGCTGCTTCAACCGGTGTGATATGTGCGGCCGCCGCTTGTTGCATAATGGCTTGAATCTGTGCATCCGTAAATTGGTTACCATCCAAGCCCGCAGCCGTCAATTCTGCCCGTGTGGCTTGAATCCCAGATGGATCGACCGTCGTACTCGTGCTCGTCGCCGCTGAAGAACTCGTCGTTGAAGCCGAACTACTTTGCGTCTGACTAGTTGTCGCCGTTGACGACTGACTGGTCGCGCTACTACTTTGACTTTCTTTAGCAGGTTTACTGTCCGACGACTTGGCCGGCTGCTCACTAGTTTGATTAGCATTTGACGTCACCGTCTGGGCTTCATTGTTTGTAATTGGCGTTGACCCCGTTAATGACTTGAGCGCAGCGTTATTTTCATGTCGTAGTCCCTTCGCCTTACGATAAATATCTTGGTAGTAATCTTGAGAAAATTGTTTGTTTTGGAATAACACCATTAGAACCCCGTTTGAATCCGTAAATTCATTGGCCTGATTTAAAACTAACGCTTTTTGATATAACTTATTGTCGCGTTTGCGTTGGCTAATGATCGTATCTAATAGTTCAAGCTTCGTCTGAGAACGTGTCATCAAAACACTGGACCCTTTTTTAACATTCTTCACCGTCGTAAAGGCCGTCTGTGCCGCGGCAAATCGGCGTGCTTTAATTGCTTCTTGGCCAGCGATATAGGTTTGGGTCTGTGATAAATAGCGCTGTGCCGCAGTATCGTTGACGATCGTGCGTGAGGCACGTGTAAAAGCATCCTCAGCTTCTGAGTATTGCTTAGCCGTAACGGCTTGTTTCCCACTCTGCATCTCTGTATGGTAGCCTTGCATTTGGACTTGATGTCGCGAATAAGTATAACCACCGACACCAACTGCCACGAGAATCGTCACGACGACCCAAAGCCATTTTTTCATGATGACACCCCCCTTTTGGTTGATGTCCTATTATACCATTTTAGCAAATTATCCGGGGTGCATTGTGCTTACAAAACTGTTTTCAGAGGCGTATAATAACAATTGTATTTTTTATCGAGAAAGGATCCTTATTCTAATGCTAGAAAAGACTTTTTATCACACCTTTTTAAGCCGCTCTTTCAATATTCCAGTAAAAGTTAATTATTGGGATGGTAGCAGCGAAAATTATGGTGGTGACGGTACCCCAGAAGTAACTGTGACTTTTAAAAAGGCGATTCCAGTTCGCGAAATCACTAAGAACGCTTCAATTGCGTTAGGCGAAGCTTATATGGACGGCGACATCGAAATTGATGGTAGCATCCAAAAGTTAATCGAATCAGCTTATGAATCAGCAGATAGTTTCTTCAACGATTCCAAGCTCAAAAAATTCATGCCGAAACAATCTCATTCTGAAAAGAAGAGTCAAGAGGACATCCAAAGTCATTATGATGTTGGGAATGACTTTTATGAAATGTGGCTTGATTCCACATTGACGTACTCCTGTGCTTATTTTCAAAATGAAGACGACAGCTTAGAAACTGCCCAAATCAATAAGGTGCATCACATTATTCAAAAACTCAATCCGCAACCCGGCAAAACATTGCTCGACATTGGTTGTGGTTGGGGAACGTTAATGTTAACGGCTGCTAAAGAATATAACTTGAAGGTCGTTGGGATTACGTTATCCAAGGAACAATACAACCTCGTTGCCAAGCGGATTGAAGACGAAGGTTTGAGTGACGTGGCCGAAGTTCGTTTGGAAGACTACCGCGAACTTGGCGACGAACAATATGACTACATTACCAGCGTTGGGATGTTTGAACATGTTGGTAAAGATAACTTGGAAATGTACTTTAAAGATGTTAAAAAGTATCTTAAAGACGATGGTGTGGCCTTATTGCATGGGATTACCCGTCAACAAGGTGGCGCAACCAATGGCTGGCTCGACAAATACATCTTCCCAGGTGGCTACGTTCCTGGGATGACCGAAAACTTACAACACATCGTTGACTGTGGCTTACAAGTTGATGACGTGGAAACGTTACGCCGCCATTACCAGCGGACCACTGAATTGTGGGACGAGAATTTCAATGCCAAACGGACTGAAATCGAAGCCAAAATGGGTACCCGCTTCACGCGGATGTGGGATCTTTATCTCCAAGCCTGTGCCGCTTCATTCCAATCAGGTAACATTGACGTCATGCAATACCTTGTTTCTAAGGGACCTTCATCACGGACCTTACCAATGACCCGTGAATACATGTACGAAGACAATACCGTTAACGCTTAACTTAACTTTCAAAAGGCACTGAAAATCAGGACTATCCTGGTTTCCAGTGCCTTTTTTGCACTTTACTAAAGGTTGAAAGATCAAAATCGCTAGTAATTACTACCATGTCAATGATTAGGACATGAAGATTAGTTGACATGACCGCTTCCAGTCGCCACTGATAACACGCGGTCGTGGGACCGGATCAAGCCTGAGAAACGTCTTGGTCCTCGCCCGTAGCCCTTGCACAATTCGCAAGTGTCCCGGACCGTCCGTGGCGTAACGCCGGCAAGAAACATGCCGCCCCAACGCCACCTTCACGACCGATGCCATCAGCGGCGACTTCCAGCTAATTTAAGTATTCTTAGGCTAGGGTTAGCGGAGGCATGCAGAATTGTTGTGCTGCGACTGTCCCTACAGCACAGCAATTCTGCATGCCGGAGCGGGATCAGCACTAATTTTAAAGTGCCTGTTACCTATATGACAGTGTTTAAGGACCCTTTTGTCCTTTCAACCTTCAGACTTTATCTAAAGGTTAAAAGGTGGCTAGTGGCTATCAGATAGCAGTATTTACATACGAAATATTACTCACAGACAGCCAATGAAAGCATTGAGAAAGTTCAAAATATTGCCGACTGGCTCAATGATTTTCAAGAATCAGATCAACCGTTTTTAACGTCATTTACTTTATAACCATTGACCTAGCTGAAGGGCGTCGCTGATTGCATCGGACGTGAAGGTCCCGTTAGAGCGGCGCTTTTTGCCGGTCTTACGGGATGGACGGTCCGGGATAGTTGCGATTTTTGCAACCATTCCGGGCGAAGGTCAAGACCGCTTCTCAGGCTTGACCTGGTCCCTCGTCCGCATGTAATCAGCGACGCCCGGAAGCGACAACCTTGACTATTTTCGTACCAACGTACCGTTACGACAGCGCTTATGAGTGGTTTTCATCTTTCAATCTTTAACATTTTTTCATAGATTATGCAACTTGCATAAGCATTTTGACCCATTTCCAGCTATCCTAGGATTTGTGCTCAGGGGTGTTATGACATGAACTGGCCAATCCAACTGATCAGCACTAGGACCACGATGGCCTCGGCAGCGCGCAGCCACCATCGATAGCGGACCCAGTTGCCCTGATTAACACGTCGACAAACCCAGCGATTGACCAAATGCATCACGACTGGTAAGCCAATCATGATAAAAATAGCACTCAATGTCACGACTTGATCTCGCGGATGTGGGTCAGTAAAACTGGCTAAAACAATTACGAGCCAAAGTCCCACGTACGACCACCATAGTGCTTTTTTAAGTCGTGGCCAGGCGGTCGGCAACCATTGCTTAACTTGTGAGGCTGTCAATTTTGACGGTTGTTGTGGTGTTATGGCAGCCAAAAAATCAGTCGCTGTTTGATAACGTTGCTGTGGATCAATCGCCGTTGCGCGTTCGATGATTGGACGCCAATACTCATCCGTCGTTAATTTCGTCATACTCGCTTGTCGGGTGGTCGGGACATTTCCAGTCAACAAACAGTTCAACACAATTCCGAGTGAATAAATGTCACTGCGGCCGTCGGTTTGGGCAAAGCCATAATTTTCCGGTGCCGCAAAACCACTCGTCCCAAGGAGCCGGGTGTCGCTACTTTTATCATGTTGATATTCACGGGCCGCACTGATATCAATTAAGTAATAGTGTTGGTGACTGACCATAATATTGCTTAGCTTGACGTCCCGATGCACAATGCCTAGCTGTGCAAGTTGTTGCAAACTTTGACTGACATCTAAGGCCACTTGTTGCACGTCAGTTGGGTTAAACGTCCCTTGATGAGCTAATTCATCTGCCAAGGAGTGACCATTGATCAGTGTTTCAATACTCAGTTGGCAGTCTGGCGCTTGCAAAACAGCTTGCACCCGTGGCATTAGCGCAATTGGCTGTACCTTTAATTTTTCAGCAATACGCAACTCTGCTGGCGTAATCAACTTGGCGACAAACACGACTTGTTGCTGTTGAACCAGTAGTGGAAACTCCCGCCCAGTAATCAGCGGCCCTAATGGTGTGTAATCATGCGCTGCTAGCAGTTGCATTGCTTGAACGATCGGTAACATCTTACTGGCCCCTTTCTTAATCAGTTTCAATACCTAGTCACAGTCAAAAATTTGGAGGAATTACAATGTCAAAAGAAACAATTGTTAATGAAAATAATCAAAAAACGATTCAAACCAATCGTCCCCGCACAGCCGAATTAGTCCTTGGAATTGTCGGCGGCATTTTCGGGATGATTGCCGGCATTATCGCCATCGCTATCGGCGGACTTGGTAGCGCGTTTGGTGCTAGCGGCAGCGGTAGTATCGGTGGCTTGGGGGGTGCTTGTATCGCCGTCTCGGCACTGGCGATTGTCTTAGCCGCACTAATTAACAAAAATCACAAATTAATGGGTTGGCTCATCATTATCTGTGGCGTGCTAAATATCGTTTTTGTGAGTTACTTTGGTATCTTGAGCGGACTCTTAATTATCATTGCTGGTGGTCTAGCACTTAGAAAGTAACTTTTTAATCGTTTTAACGCTGCGAATTCTGGTACACTTAAACCATTAATGAACAGTCGAGGTAATCTAGTTATGGCACAAAAGACATCAGAATTACTCAACGAAATCATGCACGCTAAAGAGGCCGACCAATTTATGACAAATGTCGAAACCAATTTTGCTCACTTCGAACCAGCTGAATATTTAGCCGAATTATTACACATTAAAGGCCAAACTAAAAGTGTGGTGATTCATCAGGCCAATCTCACACCGACGACTGGCTATCAATACTTTGACGGTAAACGTCGTCCCAGTCGGTCGCGCCTGTTGGCACTTGGATTTGGGTTTCACTTATCTTTAGACGAGACCAATACCATGTTAAAACGTACGGGCTATGCCCCACTCTATGCCAAAGATGAATGGGACGCCTTAGTTATTTTTGCCCTCGTGCAACGTTTTAATCTGAACCAAACCGATGAACTTTTATTTCAATACGGTTTGGGCACGATCACCGCCGCCAACTAGCAACGAAAATGGGTACAGCAAATTTCAGCAGTCAACCTTCTGCAATAACAATTCAGAAAGATCACCGAGCTTGGAGCTTAACGCCAGGCTCGGTTTTTTTAGTTAAAATACCAAATAATAACAACCACTTAGCCCAATAAAAGCGTAAATCACGCGCCGAACCATTAACATGTTCATGTGTGGCAAAATTCGACCGGCTAAAAGTGTCCCCAACATGGCGCCTAACATGCCAATTAAAACGATTGGAATATCCGCTGAGCTTAAAATACCCGTTGAGACCCGAATCGTCGTGATGTAAATAATATCAATCAAGAAAAAAGTTTGTAAGTTAGCAATATAATCTTCGGTCGTCTGCGATAATGATAAGAAATACAAGGCCATCAGTGGGCCGCCAATCCCAAATAACCCATTGAAAAACCCTGAGATGATCATAAAAGCCCCTGCAACGTAAAAGGGATAGCGCTGCGTTCCCGCTTGTTTGGAGAGCGTGAAATAAATTGCTAATCCGACTAACAGCCCACCCAACAAGGTCCGCAGCAACTGGACGTCTAACACTTTGCCTAAATGAACTGACCAGGCCGCAACACTCGCGTATATGATAAACGGGATGATAATTCGCTTGAGTCGAATATGTTGTCGATAGCGCACGACCATTGTGATCACGCTAGCGGCCATAATTAGTCCGGCCACCCCGGCGCTCTGGTCAATTGGTAACAATTGCGGCAAAAAAATCATCATAATAATAGCCGCACCAAATCCAGTTAGCCCTTGGACTAGCCCCGCTAAAAATCCGGGTAAAATTACGAGTAACCACGTCACTGCCAACGCCCCCCTCTCTTGATAAATTGTCTTGCAACTTGGTTTCCTATTCTAAAAAAAAGAACCAGCCTATGCTAGTCCCATCGTTAAAGTTATTTTTCAAATATGCAGTACTAGCACAAATATCATCACTGACACCAAGCCAATGACCACTGATAAGGTCATTGACCGGGTTCTAAAGGCGATAAAACCAACAATAATTGCCGAAATAATCATGCCTAAATTTCCTGATGTCATGACTTGGTATTTGCTATCAATAAAGACACTTTTCACAACTAGTGCCGTGAATAACGACACCGGCACAAAGCGCATCCACTCGTTAAACCACTCTGGAATTTTGCGCTTCGTAAAGAATAGTAATGGAAAGAAACGTGGAATAAACGCCACAATGGCACAAAAGATGACCAACCAAAAGTGGTCCAAACTACTCATTGAACTGACTGATTGCATAATTAAAACCCCTCTGTACCTTACTTGTCAGAGTCTTCCTCCATGGCCGAATGACCAGTGGGATCGTGAACTTTATATAACAAATGACTTTCTGGCTTATGTGCGATTAACTGGCGTTCAATAAAGTAGCCAGTCAGTGACGCCAATAACGTCGCGACAACTAATCCTAACGTACTCTTCATCAAAACTAAGAAGAAAATCGTTAATACGCCAGATAACGCACAAACTAAAATCGTTAAGCGACTCTTTGTTTGCATAATTGCCATATAAATGAATAGCGCGGTTAACGCAAAATCGACGACACTTAGATTAATGGTCAACGCACTCCCAATTAGACTGCCGACAATATTGCTGACTGTCCAAAATAGTAGTGAATAGTGCTCAACTAACATGGCCTGACTAGGTTTCCACTGCTTATCCGTCGCAAACTTTAAATAGTTCACGGCATAATTTTCGTCGTTCATCGAGAACGCAAAAAAGAAGATAAACGGTAACCGTTGTCCCTTTAAATAACGAGACAAGCTTGACCCAAGCAACGCGTAGCGTAACTCCAAGAAAAACATCATCAAAATAATTGTTGTCATTGGTGCATTGATGGTCAACATCGATGCAATTAAAAATTGGGCACCACCGGAAAAGACCAATACTGAGATTAACGCTGTCAGTAGATGGTTGAACCCGGCCGCATGCAATAAAACCCCACAAGCAAGACCAATGGGAATATAGCTCAGCCCAAGTGGCATTACAGTCCGTAATACCATTAACCAATTTGGCTCGTTCTTTTTCACCAAGAATGCCTCCAGTACCTTACCAGTAAAGAATTCTAGCAACATTGTCTGATGTCTATTTACTTAGACATTCGGGTCTAATTTTAACATGTTTCACCCGTCAATCCTACCTCTAACATTAGATTGTTCGCTTATTCACGAAAAGCAAACGCTTACATTAACTATTTTCTAATCAAAATGCTTTCCAAGAATCACCAAATCATTTGGCCGTTGGTCCAGCTCAGCCACTGCTGGTAAAAATCCCCATTGGTCATAGCCAAATTTCTTAAATAATTTAATACTTGGCAAATTACTTGAAAAGACATAGGCCAGTAAAACTTTCAGCCCCGTCAACGTTACTTGAGTTGGCACCATTTCAAGCACCTGACTGCCAATCCCTTTGCCTTGAACACTGCGATCAAGATAAATCGAAATTTCAGCCGTTTTTGCATAAGCCGCCCGTCCATAAAATGGTGAGAAGCTCAACCAGCCAATAATCAACCCATCATTGATAATTACCCACAATGGATAGTGATCAGTAGTGTGCGCCAAAAACCAGTCCCGACGCTGGTCAACAGTCACCGGTTTCAGATCAGCAGTCACTTGATGTCCTGGTATGACCTGGTTATAAATATCCACAATAAGTGGTAAATCTGACATCGTTGCACTGCGTAAGGTTATCCCCATGACATTCAATCCTTTCACAACAACCTATTTTGTAAAACCCTTTCTTTATTATACCGTTATTCAGAAAATGCCACATTTCTTTTTCATGTCACTTTATCTGACAAGTCATTTTTTGAGTGATCCCGCTACGGCAGGCAGAAATCGCTGTGCTATGGTGGGACAGTCGCAGCCATAGTGCGGTCTGCGACTTCGATTTAAAGCCGATAACCCACGTCTTTAAATCGCCCTGTAAGATTAGGCGGCCAAGACCCGCCGGCCAATCTTACCGACACAGCACAACGATTTCTGCCCGCTTCCGCTAAACCTAACCTAAAAACAGTTAAATTAGCTGGAAGTCGCCGCTGATAACATCGGTCCCACGGCCGCATGTTATCAGTGGCGACCGGAAGCGGTCATGGCAACTAATCTTCATGACCTAATCGTTGACATGACAGTAGTTACTAGCAATTTTGTTTTTTCAACCTTTAAGCTAGGACTAAAAAAACACCTAAAACCGAAGTCTTAGGTGTTCAAATGACTATTTAGTTAAACCAGCTTCTAACACCACGCCACATACGGACGAAAATGTTGGCTTTTTCGATTGATTGCTTTGGTGTGACATTGACGGTCATCGACTGACTCTTGGTCCCACTAACAACGCTGATTGTTTTCTTATTCAACGCTAAATTAGCTGTCCCAACGGTCTTGCCGTTCTTGACTGGTGCTTGTAACTTACCGGCAGTTGTGGCAGTTTTGTTCAAACTAACCGTCCCTTTAAGTTGTGATGCATCCGTACCAGTTGGCAAGTAAACCTTAGTATTATTACTATTATTAACCAAGGTTGATGTTAAAGCTTTCCCATCTTGGACGTTAACCGCTTTGACGCCATTGATCGTTTTGTTTTTCGCTAATGTCGTGGTCGTGTAGTTATGATAAACATAAGACATGATCTGAGCCGTTTGCGTGAAACGCTCCGTCCCACTGTCATTGGCGGCACCCGCATGCATGACAACCGTAATAATTCGATTACCATTGCTAAACTTAACCGTCCCAGTAAAGGCATTCCCAGCTTTGGTTGATGTCCCAGTCTTCAAGCCATCGACTGGTAAGGCATCATAATGCTTAACCAAGCCTTTTAACATGAAGTTCCGATTATCCATCTTAGTTTCTGAGCTAGTGCCCTTTTCAAACCAAGCATGCGCGATACTAGACGTCTTCAAAACTTCTGGATAGTCAGCCAACAGCTTTTGGGCAACGGTCGCAACATCTTGAGCTGACATTTCATTTTCAGCATCGGCTGCTTCACTGCTGTAACCAATGGCACTCCCAACTTCTTTGTTGGTCAAACCGGAAGCGTTGATAATCGTTGCATCAGTAATACCAAAAGACTTAGCCGTTTTACGCATCATGTCCACAAACTTATGTGGTGACCCTGCAACTGCATCGCCCAATGCGGTAATGGCCGCGTTAGCCGAATAAATTTCAGTCGCGTTGTAAAGTTCACGTACAGAATACGTTTTAGTCGCAAGTAGCGGCACATTGGCGTAATCCGTATTTTGACTCATCTTAGCAACATCTTTGCTCACACTGATTTTTTGATTCCAAGACAATTTTCCTTGCTTAATCGCCTGTAAAACTAAGTACGTGCTTAACATCTTAGTCATCGACGCAATCGCCATTGGCTGAGTGCTATTCTTATCATATAAAATCTGCCCAGTCCCAGCATCAACGGCAATCGCCGCCTTAGCCGAAATTGATGGCGTCGTTGCTGCTTGGGCCGTAATCCCCGCGTCAGCAATCCCCAGTCCAGCCGTGGTAAACGTCACCGCAGCAACGAGGCTGATCATAATCTTCTTTAATGTTCCCGCAACTCTCATTTCTCAATTATCCCTTTCCTGAATGCCGAATCTAATATAGTTAAGTTTAATTAATTCCATGCCCTGACACAAGTTAATTTGAAACTTTTTGCGCCGTTTTCGTTAGTGGATGATCGTGCTCGACTGGTAAATGAATCACAAAACTCGTCAGCGCATCATCACTTTGGGCATAAATATAGCCACCATGATGTTGCACGATGCTTTGGGCGATTGCTAAACCTAGGCCAGAACCGCCAGTTGCTTTAGACCGTGACTCTTCCACCCGATAAAATCGTTCAAATAACATCCCGAGCGAATCAGCCGGAATCCGTTGGCCGTCATTGGTCACATGAATGATCACCTCTGGCCCCTGTTGTTCCGCCTGTAAAATAACTTTATTGGCACCAGTACCGTATTTAAACGCATTCGTAATCAAGTTGTTGAAGACTCGACCTAACTTTTCCGCATCTGCTTCCAAATAAATTGGGGCGCTACCGCTCTCAACTTCGATGGTCAGATGCTTTTTATTGGCCTCCAATTCAAAGCTTGCCGCTAATTGTTCAAGCATCGCTGTCAAATTTAGTCGACTAATATTTAAAGGTGTTTCGGTTTGCCGGACCTTCGTATACTCAAATAAATCCTCAACTAACGACTTCATCTGCGTTGATTTGAGATAAGCAATATGGGCATATTTCACCAAATCGGCTTCCGACTGATACTGCTGGTTCTCAATCAGGCCAAGATAGCCAATAATTGACGTCAGCGGCGTCCGAATATCATGACTAACATTAGTGATCAGTGCATCCTTAGAGCGTTCAATTTCGCGTTCCTCGTCCATCGAGTGGATGGCAGAATCGACTAATGCATTCACACTTTCGACCACACGCTGGGTATCACCGGTCAAATTAAAATTAATTCGATGGTCAAAGTGCCCCGCAGCAATATAATGCAGTTCACTAATGATGTGCCGCAATTGCATTTGTTTATAGCGTCGAATCAGCCGCCAATATAACACAAAGCCATCCGCAACAATCATCAGCGCAATAAAGAGATTTTCATAACTCCATAACTGATAATTAGTCGGGCCAAGCTTGATCGAGCGTTTGATTTGGAAAATACCACTTTGTAATCCTGGATTATGTGCAATCGCACTATTGATCAGCACAACCACCGACAAGTTTAAAAGGAGTAGCAGAATAACTGTCACTACTCCTTCAAAAAATAGTTCACTTTTTTCGCGTCCTGTTAATTT
This sequence comes from Lactiplantibacillus pingfangensis, assembly GCF_005404945.1. Lineage (GTDB taxonomy): Bacteria > Bacillota > Bacilli > Lactobacillales > Lactobacillaceae > Lactiplantibacillus > Lactiplantibacillus pingfangensis. The sequence continues at coordinate 22,019 of NZ_BJDG01000021.1, forward strand.
CAAAAGCTAACCTCGCTATTAGCGTGATTCAATCTTATAGCCGACGCCCCACACCGTTTGGATGACCTTTTCACCATCAGTGGCTTCTTCGATCTTGTCCCGTAAGTGACTCACATGGACCATCACCGTTTTGGCAGAAACGATACTTTCCTGTTGCCAAACACGTTCAAAGATATCATCTGCCGAAAAGACCCGGTTAGGATGACTGGCCAATAAGTACAAAATGCCAAATTCCAACGCGGTAAGTTGAATATCTTTACCGGTCAAGGTTTTAACTTCATGTGAATCTTTGTTGATAGTCAACGGGCCAATGTCCAAAATATCTGGTTCAGTGGTCGTCACGTTGTTTTCTGAGCGCCGCAATAAAGATTTAACCCGCGCCATAATTTCTAATGGATTAAATGGCTTCGTGACATAGTCATCCGCCCCGGTAATTAAGCCTTGAATCTTATCCATATCACCCGTCTTCGCAGACAACACTAAGATTGGTAACTGAGAATCTTTCCGAACCTCTTTAATGACTTCAATCCCATCCATTTCGGGCATCATAATATCTAAGATCATTAAAGCAATATCTGGATTCGTATTTAATTTAGTTAAGGCCTCTTTACCATTATAAGCACTAATTGGCTCGTAGCCTTCATTTTTGATATAAATTTCTAATAATTGCGCAATTTCTTTATCGTCGTCGACTACTAAAATTTTCATATTAAATTTCTCCTCGTAAGTCATTCTGACTACATTCTACCAAATCAGACAGATTTGAGGGCGATTAACGGCCTTTTTTAGAGAAAACGCAAAGAATTAACTTATCTCAGTTTTCAAATCTGGATCAGTCACAAAAAGGGCCACGAAACAAAAGCAGTTTCGTGGCCCTTTCAAGTCAGCCTAATTAACCGTTAACGGAATAGTTAGGCGCATTTTTTGTAATTTGAATTTCGTGAGGATGTGATTCTTTTAAACCAGCACCAGAGATTTCAATGAATTGGGCATTTTCAATCAAAGCGTTGATGTCTTTGGCACCAACATAACCCATCCCAGAACGTAGCCCGCCGAGCATTTGGAAGATAATGTCATCGACACTCCCCTTAAATGGCACGCGGCCTTCGACACCTTCAGGCACTAACTTGTTAGCTTCGTTGACGCCACCTTGGAAGTAGCGATCAGAAGAACCATGTGCTTGTGACATGGCACCAACAGAGCCCATCCCACGATAGAACTTGTATTGACGACCATCATCAAAGACGGTTTCGCCAGGCGCTTCAGTGGTCCCAGCTAACATGCTACCAAGCATAACGGCATTACCACCGGCAGCTAAGGCCTTGACAATATCCCCAGAATACTTGATCCCACCATCAGCAATGATTGCCTTGCCGTATTCACGAGCAACTTCAGCAGAATCATAAACCGCCGTCAATTGTGGCACGCCGACACCAGCAACGATCCGGGTCGTACAGATTGAACCAGGGCCAATCCCAACTTTAACAACGTCAACACCGGCATCAAATAATGCCCGCGTCCCAGCGGCAGTGGCAACGTTCCCGGCAATCAAAGTTTGCTTAGGAAAATGTTCGCGAATTTCTTTAACTTTTCGCAAAACGCCAGCAGAATGACCATGGGCCGTATCAATAACAATGGCATCAGCGCCTGCGGCAAATAAAGCTTCTGCGCGATCAAAAGTATCACTCGTCACCCCAACCGCAGCAACAGCTAACAAATGATTGTTGGCATCAACCGCAGCATGTGGATGATCGGCATCTTTTTCAACTGCTTTAACCTTGCTGATTTCTTCAGCTTGGGCTTCAATGCTAAGGTTCTTATGAATAACCGCTAACCCACCTTGGTTCGCCATTGCGATCCCCATAGCAGATTCGGAAACCGTGTCCATTCCGGCACTAATAATCGGAATGTTCAATTTCAAGTTATCGGCGAGTTGCACACCTAAATCAACTTCATTCGGTAATACATGACTTTCAGCTGGAATTAATAGGACATCGTCAAACGTGTAACCTTTTTTTCCAAACTTTGATTCCCAATTAGACATAGAACGTTAGCTCCTTATGATTTTATTTTATCTGTAAAGGTAACAAAACATCGTGATAATTGCAAGGCTTCTGCCAGATTTTCAGTGACTTTTCATTTTGTCCCTAAAGATTACAAGCATCATAATGATTATAAATCACTATCATGTCAGCAACAGACATTACCAACACAAGACTCGTGGTAAGCGCTCCGTCAGTCAGAATCGTTGTGCTATGGTGGGACAGTCCCAGCCAAAAAGCGGTCTGGAACTTCGATTCAAAGCCGATAACCCACGTCTTTGAATCGCCCTGTAAGATTAGGCGGCCAAGAACGCCGACCAATCTTACCGACACAGCACAACGATTCTGCCTGCCTACGCTAAACCTAAAAAACAGTTAAATTAGCTGGAAGTCGCCGCTGATAGCATCGGTCGTGACCGTGGCGTTGGGTCGGCATGCTTCTTGCCAGCGTTACGCCACGGACGGTCCGGGACACTTGCGATTTGTGCAAGGGTTCCGGGCGAGGGCCAAGACGTTTCTGGCTTGGACCGGTCCCACGGCCGCATGTTATCAGCGGCGACTGGAAGCAGCAATCTCCAGGTGTCAATTACTGACACAGCACTAATTACTGATACCTTTTATGCTTTAATTTTGAAAAAAGAAACCTAAGCACTGGCCTAGATTTCTCAATTTAAATTTAAAATAAACTTGTCGTAATATTGAATTTCCGCTTAAGCCACATCCGGGCAAAGAACACGATGGCGGCGATGACTAAGTACACTGCCGCTGGTAAAGCTGGGTTCAATGCCTTTGGCAACATCGCTGCGGTCGTAAAGATCAACATCCACACCATTACGGCCAAAATTGACCACAAGATTTTACGCCACATTGGGACCTTTGGCTTGTTCTTGTCTGGTGCGAGATATTCAAATAATTTAGCGACCCCAAGACCACCAACAACTGATGTCAGTAAGATGGCAGTAATCCCATTAGCCCCTTGTGACTCTTGAGATGCCTTGGAAATAAAGCCCATGACCCCATACATTAAGCAGAAGATCATGAATAACATCAACCCGTTATCTAGGGAAGTGACCCAATAGTTAGCCTTGGCTTGCTCCCGTGGCGTTTTCTTAGGTCCTTCAATAACGGCTTGTGTCCGTTCTTGAACAGTCCCATACAATTGACGCGCAGTCGTCCCCTTATGTTGTTCCGCTAATAACGTTGCCGTCATTTCGTCGAGAGCTGCTTTTTTCTTTTCACCTGACAATGCGGTCGCGTTCAAAGACTTACGCATTTGCCGCATGTAATCTTCATTTCGTTTGGTTAATTCGGTATCATCCCGTAATGGATGTTCCGACGCCTGGATCTGCTTAGCACCCGCTTGAGCATTCCGTGGTTCATTTGGCCCTTCACTCACGAGCAGTTCCCCCTTTTCTTAATTAGACGTTGAATCGGAATTCAACAATGTCGCCGTCTTGCATCACGTAATCTTTACCTTCAAGGCGCAGCTTACCGTTTTCCTTCACTTTGGCTTCACTACCCGCTTCATCCAAGGCATCAAAAGACATCACTTCGGCACGAATAAACCCACGTTCAAAGTCAGAATGAATAATCCCAGCAGCTTGAGGGGCCTTAGTCCCGGTCTTAAACGTCCAAGCTCGGGTTTCCTTACCACCAGCCGTAAAGAAGGTTTCGAGGCCTAAGAGCTTATAAGACGCCCGAATAAGCTTATTCAAGCCAGGTTCTTCAACACCTTCCGCTGCTAAGAAGTCAGCCTTGTCGTCATCATCGAGTTCGGCAATTTCTTCTTCGGTTTCGGCTGCAACACCAATAGCTTGTGCGCCTTCCTTTTTAGCGTAATCAGCAATCACTTGATAGTATTTTGAGTTTTCAGGATCTGCCATGTCAGCTTCCGCAATGTTTGCTACATAAAGCACTGGCTTAGACGTTAGCAAGAACAGGCCGCGAACAATCGCTTGATCATCCTCGTTAAATTCCAAAGCGCGAACGGGTTGGCCGGCTTCCAAAGCTGGTTTGATCTTTTCCAAAACAGCTAATTCAGCCTTAGCTTCCTTATCGCTACCCTTTGCCGCACGTTGAACCTTTGCCAACCGCTTGTCAACGGCTTCCAAATCGGCCAAGCTCAATTCCAAGTTAATGGTTTCAATGTCGTCTTGAGGATCAACCTTACCCGTAACGTGGGTAATATTATCGTCGTCAAATGCCCGGACAACGTGGACAATCGCATCTACTTGCCGAATATTTTCCAAAAACTTGTTGCCCAAACCTTCACCTTTACTGGCGCCCTTAACGATTCCGGCAATATCAGTAAATTCAAATGTCGTCGGAACAACTTTTTTAGCGGGAATCAGTGCTTGAATTCGGTCTAAACGTTTGTCAGGAACTTCCACCATCCCCACGTTTGGATCGATCGTCGCAAATGGATAATTAGCCATTTCGGCGCCCGCCTTCGTAATTGCGTTAAACAATGTGGATTTACCAACGTTTGGTAACCCAACGATACCTGCTGTAAGTGCCATATCGGTTATTCACTCTTCCTTTTCAAAATAATTAAGCTTGATCGGCTTTCTTTTCAAGAATTTTCTTCATTTTCTTATTGAATTCGCGCCGCGGCAACATCACAACGTGGTCACAGCCGGTACACTTGATCTTGATATCCGCACCCATCCGGGTAATTTCCCAACGGTTCACCCCACACGGATGCGCTTTCTTCATTTCGACAATATCACCTAAATCGTACATGCGCAACGCCCCTTCTCAAATTAGTCTAAATTAATGTTCAAAATTTCTAAGATACGGCTGAGATCGTCATTCGATAAATATGGAATTTCAATCTTACCTTCATCTTTTTTAGTTGCCTTAGCTGAAATCGACACTTGGGTGCCAAACTTCTCTTGAAGTTGTTCTTCACTGGCCCGAATATACGGCGATTTCTTAACCGCTTTTTTGACCGGCTGTTTAGCATCACCATTAGCATGCGCCACGATTTGTTCCAACTGTCGTACCGTCAAATTATTTTTGACGGCTCGTTTAGCTAATGGCGCAATCTTGGTCTTATCTTTCAAAGATAACAACGTTCGAGCTTGTCCCATCGAGAGTTGTCCTTTTTGAATCATCGTTTTGACCGCGGTTGGTAACCCTAATAGGCGTAAATAGTTGGCAATATATGGTCGACTCTTACCAAGCCGCTTAGAGACTTCTGCCTGCGTTAACTTTAACTTCTTCATCAAAGAGTCGTAGGCTTCAGCTTCTTCTAAAGCCGTTAAGTCTTCGCGTTGTAAATTTTCCAACACGGCGACTTCCATCATTTGTTCTTCAGTGACCTCACGAACTATGGCTGGAATCGTCGTCTGTTTGGCTAGCTTAGACGCTCTAAAGCGGCGTTCACCAGCAATAATTTCGTATTTTTTTACTTCGGCATCCGGTTGGCGGACGATAATCGGTTGAAAAACCCCTGATTTTTCAATCGAGCTGGCTAATTCTTTTAAAGCCGCTTGGTCAAACTTCCGCCGTGGTTGATAAGGATTCGCATGAATATCAGTTAATGCTAACTCAACGACGGCTTCTTCACTGGCTGGTTCATCAACATCGGCAAATAAAGCCCCAATGCCACGCCCCAACGCTTTATTTTGATCTTTTTTACTTGCCATGAGCAGCCAACACTTCCTTTGCTAATGCTAAGTAGACTTGTGCACCCTTGGACCGGGCATCATAATCAATAATTGATAGGCCATGACTTGGTGCTTCCGACAAACGCACATTTCGTGGAATAATCGTCGTATAGACGGCATCCTTAAAGTATTTGCGCACTTCTTCGTTAACTTGTTGACCAAGATTGGTCCGGGCATCATACATCGTTAACAAGACGCCTTCAATTTTCAAGTCTTTATTAAAATGTTTTTGAACTAATTTTATCGTATTTAATAGTTGGCTTAAGCCTTCCAACGCGTAATATTCACTTTGAACTGGAATCAGAATCGAATCACAGGCCGTGAACGCGTTGATGGTCAAAAGACCCAACGAAGGTGGACAATCAATCAAAATGAAATCATAATCGCCGCGCACATCGTCAATGGCATCCCGCAACCGGGTTTCCCGTGCCATCATCGGGGTTAATTCAATTTCGGCACCTGAGAGTTGAATCGTGGCTGGCACGATATCTAATCCCTTGTGACTTGTCGGAATAATGGTTTCTTTAATCGGGGTATCATTGATTAAAACATCATAAATTTCATTTTCAATCGCTGATTTTTGAATCCCCAACCCGCTCGTGGCATTTCCTTGAGCGTCCGTATCAATTAAAAGTACCTTTTGACCTTGAGCGACGAGACTGGCACCTAAATTAATGCTAGTCGTCGTCTTGCCAACGCCACCTTTTTGGTTAGCGAGTGCAATTACGGATCCCATAATTATTGACCACTCCTTGGTTGATTTTTTGGAATTTCAATGGTGATGCGATACCCATCTGCCGTTTCTTCTTCATGCGTCTTAACCGGCAGACCAGCATCCGTCACCATCTTAATTGATTGTTTAATCGTATTAACCGCGATGCGGCTATCACCAGATAGCCCGCGCGGCCGTTTCTTTTTCGGCTTCGGTGGCAAACTTAATTGTTGCACCAGTCGTTCGGTTTCTTTGACCGTTAATTGCTGGTCAAGAATTTTAGCCAAAATCGCCACTTGTTGTTCAGCCGGCACCGTTAATAAGGCGCGGCCATGGCGTTCACTAATCTGGCGTTGTAGCAAGGCTTGCTGAACAGGTGGTGCTAACTTTAATAAGCGCAGTTTGTTTGCCACAAACGACTGGCTTTTACCGAGTTCCTTGGCGAGTGCTGCCTGGGTCAACGAATTAAGTTTCATCAGTTCTTGATAAGCCGTGGCTTCTTCGATGACCGTCAAATCTTGCCGCTGCAAGTTTTCAATTAAAGCCATCGACGCCGTTTCACCATCATCCATCTTATGAATAATGGCTGGCGCGTCCGCCCAATGAAGCGACGTGATCGCCCGGAATCGGCGCTCACCGGCAATAATTTCGTATTTTTTCGGTTCATATTCGCGCAAGACGATCGGTTGTAATAACCCGTGTTCCGCAATCGTCGCCGCTAATTCAGCGATTCCGGCTTCATCAAAGACCTGACGCGGTTGAAAACGGTTTGGAATAATTGCCGTAACCGGAATCCGCACGATTTGTTGGCTGTGATCTACGACCGGGGTCTCTTTATTTTTATCTTTATCACGATTAGAACCAAACAAAGAAAATGCCATCTAATTACCTCCCAACCCTATTCCGGTGCCGTTAACGGCTGTTTGGCCGGTGTACCCGGCTTCCGAGGATAGCGTTTTGGTGTCGGCCGTTTTTTATCAATGACGATGATATGCCGCGGGTCGCCCGTTTCTGGTAAAGTGAACGCCTCGTCTGTGACTAATTGGCCACCGAGTTGCTTCACGGCGTAGTCACCTTCCGCGGTTTCAGTCCGGGCATTCGACGCTTTCAAAGCGACCATCTGCCCACCAATTTTGACTAATGGCAAACAAAATTCACTGAGCACGGATAATCGTGCCACCGCCCGTGCGGTCACTAAGTCGTAACTTTCGCGATGTGGCGACTTCTTACCAGCAAAGGTTTCAGCACGGTCATGGAACGTCTGAACCCCCGTTAAGCCTAACGCGGTAATCAATTGCTGTAAAAAGTTGATTCGCTTATTTAACGAGTCCACAATCGTGACTTGCAATTGTGGAAAAGCAATCTTAAGTGGAATCGACGGAAAACCGGCACCAGCACCGACGTCACAAAGCGTTAGCGGTTGGTCCCGTAACGCTGCCACATAAAAAGCCGGGGTCAATGAATCATAGAAATGCTTCAAATACACTTCCGGCTCGTCAGTAATCGTCGTTAAATTGAATTGACGATTCGTCTCAACCAACAACTGATAGTACATTGCAAATTGGGCCATCTGATGATCATCTAACGAGATGTCATGGCTCGCCAAAGCTTGTTTAAATTCGGTTGGATTCATGAATAAGCTCCTTAATTAAGGTCGCATTTGTCTTACAGTTGTGAAACAACTTGAATGTTTCACGTCACCTCATAACTTTAACTTAAATTCTTGTTAAAATCAATGCTCCGGCTTGGATATTTAGTTGGTGAGAAGCCTTATTGATAAGCTGTTTGGCGCTGTTTAGTTGCTTCTGCATTTTCAGTAAATTGGTCACAAATTTTCAACTAGTTTACGTTAGTGGCTCAACATTGTAAAAAATACACTGTCTTTAAGCTAGTTGACAAAGGGTTGAAAGGACAAAAGGCTTGTAAATACTGTCATATAGGCAACAGACACTTCCAAATTAGTAGTAATTTCGCTTCAGCTAAACCTAACCTAAAAACAGTTAAATTAGCTGAAAGTCGCCACTGATCCCATCGGCCGTGACCGTGGCGTTGGGTCAGCATGTTTCTTGCCGGCGTTACGCCACGGACACTTGCGATTTGTGCAAGGGTTCCGGGCGAGGACCAAGACGTTTCTCAGGCTTGACCCGGTCCCACGGCCGCATGTTATCAGTGGCGACTGGAAGCGTTCATGGCAACTAATCTTCATGACCTAATCATTGACATAGCGGCAATGATTAGGTATTTTGATCTTTCAGCCTTTCGCTAGTTGAACTAACCCGGATGCTTACGAGTTATCATTTCCCGACGAAAAAACGACCTCTCAGCCGTCACAGCTGAAAGATCGTTTCAAAATTCATTGCTATTAACTCAAACTTACCAAACGAATAACCCAACAACGCCGGCTGATAAGAGGGAAACTAAAATCCCAGCTAACAACATATAACCGACATTCCGTGAAATAACGTCGTTCTTTTCACGGTTAACAATTCCTTTGAACGCCCCAATAATCATACCGACCGTTGAGAAGTTGGCAAAAGATGTTAAGAAGACTGTCAAGACAGCTTTGAAATGGGGAGCGAAGGTATTTACCTTGCTTGTAACTTCACCCATGACAACGAATTCGTTGGTGACTAACTTGGTCCCCATGTACGAAGCCATTTGGAAAGCATCGTGTGGGTTGAAGCCAAGTAACCAAGCAAATGGGAACATGATAATCCCAAAGATATTTTCAAGTGACAAGTTAGAATTGATCAAGCCTAAAAGCTTATCAATCAATTTAGCTAACGCCACGAAAGCAATCACGTTGGCAGCGATAATCAAGATTAACTTACCGGCACCTAAAATTGAATCGCCCAAGAATGAGAAGAATGGTTCGCGAGCTGGTTTAACTGTCTTAACTTGTTCATCTGCCAAGGCTTCTGAACCGCTAGTTTCAGTCGTTTCAGTAGTTTCTTCAACCGCTGCACTACTGCCAACTTTGGCAATCGTATCTTCTTCTGGTGAAACTTCCACTGGGTTCAAAATTGCGGCAATAATGGCCGCATTCAACACGTTCATTGGCACCGCGGTCAAAATAAATTGGCCGGGCATCATTTGAATATAAGCCCCTAAAATGGAAGCCGTCACACAACTCATCGACATCATCGCGATGGTCAAATTACGCTGTGCATTCATTTGTTTTAATTGTAATTGTGAAACGGCTAGCGCTTCAGTATTACCTAAAAACATCATTTCAACAACGAAGAATGATTCAAATTTTGGTTGCCCGGTGATATAGGCTAAGCCCCGACCAACCCATTTGATAATCCATGGTAAAACGCCGATATATGTCAAAATATCAAATAATGGCACAATCAATAAAATTGGTAATAATGAACTGGTAACAAAGTCCATTTGTTTAACATTGACCCAGCTGGCTAAAGCGAAGGCAATCCCATCGTATGAAACATCGACGAGCCAAGTAAATCCGTCGGCAGCTGCTTTAACTGCGTCGACACCGACTTGTGAACCGGTTAAGAACCAGGCTAACAAGATTTCTAAAACCAGCATGATACCAACTGAACGCCAATGAATGGCGTGCTTTTGCTTGGAGAATAAGTAGGCGATTGCGATGAACACCACAATCCCGATAATATTAACCACCAAGTTAAAGACCATGTGAATAATCCCTCTTCCCTATAAATGTTGACAATCCAATAAGTGACCAAAAAAAGTTCCTTTATTAATTTACCATTTCCACCAGCTTTATGGTAGGAATATTTTAAGGTTTCCTTAAGGGATTATTTGAAAAAAGAACGTAAAAAAGCGACTATGACTTCAAAGCTTTATAGTCGAAACGTGCAACAAAAGGCTGCGACCTCCGCTTAGCTACGGAATCCGAACGATTGAAAATTCCAATCATTCGGATTCCTAGGCTATGCTCGGTAGCAACCCGCCTTTTGTCGCACTCTAAGAAATAATCAAGCTCGAAGTTGCGCTCAACTTCGGCCCCTGCCAAGGAACCTTATTATACCGTGTTTGGCACTTGAGCGAACTAATTATTTGACCCATCTTGTCAAACAGCGTAAGCTACAAGCAATAAATCGAAAGGGGGTGATGCTTTTTGAGTTCCAATCGAAATCTTAAGGCATCAGTCTCTGCACTAAAGGGTGCACTGAACTGATTGCATTTAAGGAGACCCAGTCAACTCATTGGCTGGGTCTTTTGCTGTCAAAAAGTTGCAACATCAGCTCATTTAAGCTAAGTTTAGTAACGAACTGATAAGAATAGCAGGAGACATGATGAAAACAACTACTAAGCAGGTTTTTGTGGCCGCAGCTTGGCTACTCACATTATTTGGCGTGATCGGTGGAACGCTATTGTGGCAACGGCAAGTTCGCCGACCAAAGCACCCCGTGGCCGCCATCACCGTGGGCTCTACCACGCGGATTCCGACCATCCTTTTATTAGATGCCAAAACAACTAGCGCACAGCGTCACGAATTTACCGCCAGTTTACAAGGTCATAATGGCAATCAATCGGTTATTACCGCCCAACTGACAACTGCTGGCGCCGTCAAATTTAGTGGCCAATTAACTGCCTATGATACCCGCCCTTACATACAACTAAAACTACCGACAAAGTCTGCCAGCATGGCACAACAAGCCACTTGGCTCAAATTGGCCTTAAAACGCGCCCAGCAACAGTTTAAGTTTAGCCAGTTTAATCTAATCACATACGGTACTGGTGGTTTAATTGCCACGACCTATCTTGAAGAAACTGACAATTCTCCCTTACCAAACCAACTTGTTGCAATTGCAACCCCGTTTAACGGCACTAGTCTCAAACAAAACACCAATGAGACAACGGCAGTTAGCCGAAAAGATCAGACCAGTCAGCTAAAAAATCTAATCACCAAAAAAGCCGCCATCAGTGCTAACATTCGTGTGCTGCTCATCGCAGGACAAACGAAGGGTGATATTAATGGCGACGGCGTTATCCCGGTTCAAAGTGCTTTAGCTGGGCAAGCCATCTATCGCCCCGTTGTCAAACACTATGAACAAAGTGTCATTCACAGTTGGCACGCGAGTCATACAAGCTTATACAGTAGTTGGAAACTGGCTAACCTCATTCAAGAATTTATCGACTAGCGAAAAAAATAAGTCTGAGATACCTCGAAGTAGCTCAACTATTCGAAGATTTTCAAAAGAAGCCATGACGCTCAGGTCACAGCTTCTTTTTTATCTATTAACGACTAACCGTTGCTATTGCCACAACATCTGGTCAGCATATTCATCTGTCAAAAATTGTTTAATTGCCCGAATCATCATCACCGTTGAAGGCGCAGTGGCTTGCGTTTTATTTGCCACGAGCGCGATCTCACGATTATAGGGCTCAGCAAAGGGGTAGGTATTAACATCGCCAGTTAACTTTTTCAAGGCCAGTTGCGGTAAAATTCCCATTCCCAAACCAGACTCAACCATCGAAATAATTGACTGATCATCAATTGAGAACCGCAAAAAGTTATTCGTGACGTGATAATGGTCTAGTGCCAACTTCGTATCACGATCGTAATCACTTTGTTGCAAAATAAAGTTTTGATCCACGACATCATCCGTCGTCATATAGCTGCCATTTGCCGGAACAAATCCTGCCGGCGTCACACAATAGATTGGATCATTAACTAGCGCATGCACGAGCAAATTGTCGTTCACCGGCATTGATGTGAAGCCAATGTCAATGGTCCCAATCTTCGCCCACTTTGTAATTTCATTAAAATCCCCCTGAACAACTGAGATTTCAATATCTGGATAAGCATGATTGAACCGCCGAATAATCCGCGGCAACCAATTAATGCAGACACTACTAAACCCACCAATACGCACCGACCCAGAATGTAACCCTTGGATATTGTCCGCAACTTGTCGCAAATTACTTTCAGTATTCAAAATTTCTTGTACATATGGTAAGACTTGACGGCCATCACTGGTAAGTTCAACTCCCGAACGGTTACGGATGAATAACGGAAAGCCGAGTTCTTTTTCGAGTTGATTGACCGAATGACTAACCGCACTCGGGGTAACATTCAAGGTCGCAGCCGCTTGGTAAAAGGTTTTCTGAGCCACGACCGTTGCAAAAACTTCGTATGAAAAATTTGCCATCGTCGGTTTTACTCCTTAGGTGAATGAATTTCATTTATAACTGAAAAAGTTGAGCTTTACTAAATCTCCCCTTCATTTTATCATACTAACAATCAATAAAATAATAACTAACTAGAAAAATTTAAGTGAGGGCATCATCATGAAAAAACTATTTGCAGATCGCGTCTTAAACAATGATTCTTCTGAACTTGACGATATTTTCAAAAATAGTGCTAATCCGGCTAATATTTCCTTTGCAGGCGGCTTTCCAGATGCTGCCCTATTTCCTGAAAATGACTTAAAACAAGCTTACCAAACGGCGATTGATACCGCTGGACCATCAATTTTTCAATATCAATCGACACAAGGCTTGCCAGCACTACGGCAAAAGTTGGCGCAACGGATGGCTAGTCACGCGGGCGTCATGACAACTGCGGCCAATGTGCTCTTAACTCAAGGCGGCCAACAAGCCATCGACTTGGTTGCGAAGCTCCTCTTAAATCGCGGCGACTCGATGGTCGTTGAAGGGCCAACCTACATGGGGGCGCTAACCGCATTCGACACTTACGAACCAACTTATTATGAAGTGCCAGTTGATAGCCACGGCATGGACATTCGGCAACTGCGCCAAACGCTACAAGCCCATCCTGAAATTAAATTAATTTATACGGTTCCAGATTTTCATAACCCAACCGGTACGACCCTTTCTGCCAAGCGTCGCCAGGCCATGGTTGCCTTGGCAAACCAATACGATGTCATGATTTTAGAAGACAGCCCTTACCGTGACTTGCGTTATAGTGGTAAATCGCTTCCGGCAATCAAACACTACGACACTGAAGGCCGCGTGATCTTTATTTCGAGTTTTTCAAAGATTCTCTCTCCGGCTTTGCGGACCGGCTGGATCGTTGCCGCTGATGACGTCATGCACGAACTCATTGGGCTAAAATCAGCAATTGACGTCCAATCACCAAATGTAACCTTGGCCGCAATTAACGCCTACTTGGACAGTCATGAGATTGATGACCACATCGCCGCAATCAACCAAGCATACCGACTTAAACGCGACGCGATGTTAGCCGCACTCGACCGCTACATGCCAGCCAACGTGCACTATACCCGACCGGCTGGTGGCTTCTTCATTTGGGTCACGCTACCAGCTGATATTGACGCCAAGCAGCTTTTAAATGACGTCGTCTTGCCACAAGCACACGTCGCTTATGTTCCAGCAGCTTGTCAGTTTGCGAGCCGCCAAGTCAAAAACGCGTTCCGCTTGAACTTCACCAGTTTGACAGCAACAACTATCGAACTCGGTATCAAACGCCTCGGCGAAATTTTACAAACGAGCACTGCCGTTGTTCCTGCAACAACCATGATGCCTGCTATCCAATTCTAACTTAATCAAAACGACAACTGCTGGTTTTCATTAGTTGTCGTTTTTTTAGTCTAAAAGTACAGGACGTGGTTGAAAACACAAAAAAAGCTTGTAACTGTCGCCATCAGTCAAACCGGACAGTTCTAGCAATATTAGGTAGCCAATTACTATTACCGACCACGATGCCAATTATCTCCACTAAGCTTAATAGCTGAAGGTTGGGACTGATAACATCGGTCGTGATGGTGGCGTTAATCGGCTGATTTTGCTGATTTTGCCGATTTTACACCACGGACGGTCCGGGACACTTGCGATTTTGGCAAGGGTTCCGGGCGAGGTCCAAGACGTCCCTGGCTTGGACCGGTCCCACGACCGCATGTTATCGGCCCCAACTGGAAGTGACCGCCGTTAATCAGTCTGTATGAGATCGTTAATTGAAGCCTCGATAAAATTAACTAAAAATGATAAAAATAACAATATAATTAGTTAATTATGATAAAACGATTTGACAGCCATCAATTGGCGCGCTAAACTAACCTTAAATAAGTGAAACGTCCGGATGAGATGAGTAGTCCGCGTTTTCAGCTAAGAGAGTTGCCAGGACGGGTGCAAGGCAATCTGAAAACAAAGATGAAGATGGTCTCTAAATGGTTGCGGTGAGCACAATGTAAGCCGTAAACGCCCTGTACCCGTTACCGTACTTGAGTTAATTAAACTCATGGAGCTGAATCATGTGAATGGTTCAGAAACAAAGGTGGTACCGCGATTGCATTCGTCCTTTTTACTAAGGATGGTTGCAATTTTTTTATGGTCAAAATTTAAAACATGGGAGTGGCTAGGATATGAAAAAATGGGTTAAACAATTAGGTGTCGCAGTTTTAGGGGTTGCATTAGCAGTAACTTTAACGGCTTGTGGGAAGGCTTCGAACAGTAGTCGCACGTCATCGAGTGCCGCCAGTTCAAACTTAGGTTTGCAACAGTCGGGCACCTTAACGATTGGCTTGGAAGGTACCTTCAAGCCTTACAGTTATCGTTCCAATGGCAAGCTAACTGGCTTTGAAGTTGATCTAGGTAAGGCGATTGCCAAGAAACTAGGTTTGAAAGCAAAATTTGTCCCAACGAAATTTGATTCTTTGATTGCGGGACTGGATGTGAATAAATATGACGTTGTGATTAATGATATCGCCGAAACACCAGCTCGCGAAAATAAGTACCTTTTCTCAACGCCTTATATTTATTCGAAATCACAACTCGCGGTTAAGAAATCATCAACAATCAAGAAAATCACTGAGATTAAAGGAACTAAGATTGCGCAAACCACAACTAGCAATAATGCTGCGGATGCCAAACGTTTAGGCGCGACCGTCACCCCAACGGATGGGTTTCAACAGTCAATTGATCTGGTTTCACAAGGCCGGGTAGCTGGGACGATTAATTCGCGTGAAGCCTTTTACGCCTACTTCAAGCAAAATAAGAACAGTGATATTCGGCTAATTAATGCGGGTTCTTCGATTGCCACCTCTAAGATTGGCGCCATCTTCACGAAGAAACACGCTAAATTGCAGACCAAAGTTTCCAAGGCTATCCAAGACCTGCGGCAAGATGGGACTTTAACAAAGCTCTCTAAAACTTACTTTGGTGGCGACGTCACTAAAAAATAAGGCTTCAGCGCGTTTAGTGCTACCATGAATCGGCTTCCTTCGCTATAATAAAAACACGGTACTTATTTTTTGTCAGTTGTTTCACTTTCAACTATGATGAAATAGTGTCAAAAAAATTAGGGAGTGTTTTGCAATTATGAAACGATTCATGAAAAAGCTTGGCTTAGCTGCCTTCGGGATTGCCTTAGCAGCCACTTTAACGGCTTGTGGCAATAGTAGTTCGAGCAAATCCAGCGCGGCTGGTTCAGATTTAGGCTTACAACAATCTGGCACGTTGACCGTTGGTTTGGAAGGAACTTTCAAGCCATACAGTTATCGGAAAGATGGCAAGTTAACTGGCTTCGAAGTCGACCTGGCACGTGATGTGGCGAAAAAGATGGGCGTGAAAGTTAAATTCGTCCCAACGAAGTTCAACTCGCTAGTCGCTGGCTTAGATACGAATAAATTCGACGTGGTCATTAACAACATGGCGGAAAATAAAGAACGCAAACAGAAGTACCTCTTCTCAACACCGTATATTTATTCTAAGTCAAAGCTTGCAGTTAAG
This sequence comes from Lactiplantibacillus pingfangensis, assembly GCF_005404945.1. Classification (GTDB taxonomy): domain Bacteria; phylum Bacillota; class Bacilli; order Lactobacillales; family Lactobacillaceae; genus Lactiplantibacillus; species Lactiplantibacillus pingfangensis. Next base: position 38,143 of record NZ_BJDG01000021.1, read on the forward strand.
AAGAACAACAAGTCAATCAAGACAATTACCGACATTAAAGGTAAAAAAGTCGCTGAAACAACCACTAGTAATAACGCGACTGACGCTAAACGCCTGGGCGCGACGATTACCCCAGTGGATGGTTTTCAACAATCAATCGACTTAGTATCTCAAGGCCGAGTTGACGGGACGATTAATTCTGGTGAATCCTTCTACTCATACTTGAAACAAGAGCCCAATGCTAATATTCGTTTAATCGATGCTGGCGATTCAATTGCCTCGCAAAAGATTGGCGCTATCTTTACTAAGAAACACACGAAATTACAAAAACAAGTTAATAAAGCCATTCAAGAGTTACGCAAAGACGGCACTTTAACGAAACTTTCTAAGAAATACTTTGGTGCTGATGTGACTAATAAGTAATCAGCACCACGCCGCCAGTTTACTGGCGGCCCTACATAGCAGCACAACTTTAGTTTTTCAGGAGGATTTTCATGGCATCCATTTGGCATATTATCGTGACGTCGACGCCCCAAATCGTGGCCGCCGGACTTAAATATACAATTCCAATTGCAATCATTTCATTTATTATTGGCCTAATCTTGGCCGTTTTAACGGCGCTAACTAAGCTATCTCCTCGGCGAGGCTGGTTTTCAATCGTCAAGGCCATCGCCTATTTCTACGTCTGGTTATTCCGCAGTACCCCCTTACTCGTCCAGTTATTCATCGTCTACTTTGGGTTGCCTTATCTTAAAGTAAAAGGACTCTGGCCAAATGGGATTCAACTTGATCCTTGGACTGCTGGGATTGCCACGTTCTCCCTCAATACTGGCGCTTACTGTGCCGAAACGATTCGCGCGTCAATTTTGTCGATTCCGCAAGGTCAGTGGGAAGCTGCTTATTCAATCGGGATGACAAAGCCACAAGTTTTACGGCACATTATTTTGCCACAAGCCGCCCGGGTTTCCTTGCCACCACTGTCGAATAGCTTTATCAGTTTAGTTAAAGACACGTCATTGGCCGCATCTATCACTATTATCGAAATGTTTGAAGTGAGTCAACAAATCGCAGCCGAAAACTATCAACCACTCATCATGTATGCACTAGTTGCCGCGCTTTACGCGGTGCTCTGCTCGATTCTAAGCTGGTTACAAGGCTATCTGGAAAAACGGACCTCACGTTACATCAGCCCAATTAATTAGGAGGCGCCACCTTGATTAAATTTGAACACGTCAATAAAACCTTCGGCGAACATCCGGCTTTGATTGACATCAATACCGAATTTAAAGAACATCAAACGACTGTCATTGTTGGGCCTTCTGGCTCCGGCAAGTCAACACTACTACGATCACTCAACTTACTGGAACGACCAGAATCTGGCCACTATCAGTTTAATGATTTAACTGTCGATTTTGCCAAACCATTATCCAACAAGACCATCTTAACGTTACGTCGCAAAACTGGGATGGTCTTTCAAGGCTACAACCTTTTCCCACACTTAACCGTCGTTAAAAATGTGATGGAAGGTCCCATCCAAGTTCTCAAACAATCGGCAACGGACGCCAAAAAGGCCGCGCTCGAGTTGCTCGACAAGGTTGGCTTAGCGGACAAAGCTGATGCTTATCCTAGCCAACTATCCGGTGGACAACAACAACGGGTCGCGATTGCGCGTTCCCTCGCGATGAATCCGGAATATATTTTGCTTGATGAACCGACTAGCGCCTTGGACCCCGAGCTGGAAGCCGGCGTCTTACGCGTCTTGCTAGAACTAGCACAAGAAAAAGACTCCATGATCATCGTGACCCATAATTTGGAATTTGCCCGCGCAGTTGCTGATAAGATTCTCTTCGTTGAAAACGGCAAGATTTTATTTGACGGCACACCCGCCGAATTCTTCAAACAGCCGACCCAACGAATTTCCGACTTTTTAGCGGCGATGACCTTCACCACTATTTCAGATAAAGCTAATCAATAAAAAAATGCCAATTCAGCGAAAACTGAGTTGGCATTTTTTATTAAGCGAACATGAGCCCTATGAAGTGGCCCGCACGTTAATATCCCCATCCGTGGTCGTCAGTTGATATTGCTGACTCGCTTTCGGTTGGGTCTGATAATTGTTAGTTTCGTCACTGTGCCAATCAAAAACGGTCAAGTCGCCGTCCGTCGTGCTAGCATTGACGCCGACATTTCGATCAGCTGTCACATGAATATCGCCATCCGTTGTTTTAACCGCCAGCTGTTGCGCCAACTGATTATTCGCAAGTGACACATCACTATCCACGGTATTGATCTGGCCACTTTTTAACTGAGTCTGTCGCATGGTCACATCATCGTTACTTTCAATTGAAGATGCCGCTTGATCAAACTTACTTTGATCAATGTGCACATCACCATCGCTCTTCAATCCTAAGCTGGGGGCCGTAACCTTAGTCAGGGACGTATTCTCCGCCGTTAGATCTGTTAAGGGGTCATCTACCGTCAGTTGGTTCAAATTCAAATCACCATGAATTTGTAAGGCCAGAGATTTTACCGCTAAATTGCTAATCCGGACATCGCCTTCTTGCTGGGAATCCGCTTTAATTTCACTTAATTTAGTCCCTCTGGCCACTGTAATCACCGTCGTATCGTGAATCGCTCTAGTCAGTTGAAAATTAAACGTTTGATAACTACCAGAACTAGACCTGACGGTCAAATGACCATCATTTACCTCGACGGTGAGCTTTTGCAACCCACTAACGACCTTCACACTATTTCGGTCACCGGATTGAATAACGACATCCGAACCTGTTTGTAGGGTGATTGACTCGATTTTACTTGGATGAGACGTCTCAACGTAGCGATGTTGCACGTGAAAGCCGTTCTTCCAATAAACCGTTTGAATCCCGTTGTTCGCAATGCCTAAGATGGCTAAAATAATGCCTAAAATTAATAATAAGAAACCAATTTTAACGGTTTTCTTCATGGTGACGGCCTCCTCTCTCTGCACGATTCCGTTTGACAAACCGATGATATAACCGTTGGACTACCGTAGAAACCCCTTGGATCATCACGCCGATAAACCAAACAACCAATGGTAAGATTAACAGTTCGACACCAATAATCGCTAATCCACTACCGATGTAGAAAATTGATACCCAAATTTCTTGGGTAAAAACGCCAACCCCAGCCGTAATCGCACTGAACGCTAACATCGTCACAGCGGCAATAGTCGCCACGAGTGCCACCCCAATTGCAAAGACGACCGCGGCCATGGCAAACAGAACGGCTAAAATCACAATCAATGCTGGAATCGTAATTGGTGTCGAAAGTAACGCCAAGACGACCCACCAGATCGCCCGGACACCCGCCCGTGATTTTTGACGTTTACCTTGATCCGCCGTCAGATTTTCGTTAAAGCGGATCGAATAATCGGCTAAAATTTTACGTGCAAGCTGCTTAGGTGTCCCCAGTTCGGCCACACAGTCATCATAATCTTGGATTCCCGCATCCAATAAGTATTCCCGGTAAAACTCGATCACTTCGTCACGTTCGCCATCCGCTAACTGAATCAGATAGGCAGCGAATTTATCTAAGTAGTTCTTCATGACGTTGCCTCCCCCTTTAATAATTGATTAATTGCTTGATAATAACTTTGCCAGTCTGCTTGAATCACCGTTAATTGCTGTTGCCCCGCCGCAGTTAGTTGATAGTAACGCCGATTGCGGCCTTGAAAGGCTTGATCATACGTGGTGACCCACCCATTCTTCTTTAAACGGCGCAAGACTGGATATAGGGTCGATTCGGAGACTGCCACGGTCGTTTGTAACCGTTGCGTGAGTGCGTAACCATAATAATCTTCATCACTCAGCAGCGCTAACACGCAGCCATCCAGCAGTTCCGAGCTGATTTGAATTGCCATCATTATTCCCCCTGTTATATTATACGTCGTATAGTATTGCTTGATTAATAGTATATAAGTCATCGTCATTCAGGTCAATCAAAATATTAATATTTTCCATTAAAAATCAGACTTCGGTAACAAGAGTTTTCAAACAGGCCCGGCCAGTCGGGTAGCATTCCTGAACTCTGAAGATCAGATTGCTCCTGAGTTGCTTGATAGAAAGATCGTCATCAGCGCGATTATTTACTGATTTTAGACTAAGCGCCCGCATTCGTGGGGCACTTAGTCTGGCACTAAATTCAGCTAAGTTGCGATAACTTAGGATGAGTTTGGAAACTTATGACAAGAACAGATACTAAACGGCCACTGTCACTTTCAATATAGCTTGTTAACTTTTTGAAAACTATGGGGGACTTTATAAAGCTCGGATAAAGACCCGGATAAAGACACTCTTACTATAAAGAAATATTTTCGGAGTATAATTAAAACAGTAAAATAGTGTTTTTTATCCTGAATTTCTTCTATGAAACTATTAAAAAATGAAAAGAGCAATAGAAATGAACAAACCTAAACTGATTATAATTACAGGAATGCCTGGAGCTGGTAAATCTACATTGTCAAAAAAACTTGGCGCACAAGTCTGTATGCCAGTAATCAGTAGAGATGAAATTAAAGAAGGATATGTTCATACATTAGGGGTACCAAGTAAAGAACTACTTAATGACTCAAATGAAGAAGCAACAGAAATATATTTCGCGGTTTTGAAACAATTAATTCAAGATGGTGTTTCTCTAATTGCAGAAGCAGCTTTTCAACATGAACTTTGGTTAAAAAATTTAGGTTGGTTTATTGAGAGAGCGGACGTTTCTATTGTTATTTGCACTGTTGAAGAAAAAGTTGCACATGAACGATTTTTGAAAAGAGGGTTATCTGATCATAGACGGGAATATTTTCATAGTGATTACGGTGTAGAACAATACCGAAAAGGTGAGAAAGTAGAATTTTCACATTATAACGAACCTAAAATTGATGTAGAAACAATACATGTAGATACAACAGAAAAATATTCTCCTTCATTGAAGGAACTGTCAGCCATGCTTTCTTTGATTCCTCATCACTAGCATATAATACGAACACTTTCTGCTGAAAAAAACGATTACTAGCCTCAGTACGTCCACACCAACCGACTGACTTCCTGGGTTGGCTGATTCAAAAATAAGCCACTCAAAAAAGCGCCAGTACAATTGTATTGGCGTTATTTTGAGTGGCTCACTATCGAGCGACAGGTGACGGGTCATTGAATTTGCTGTATCGGTCAAATTTGAGTGATGTCACAGCCTCATTTGAAATTAATCGCACACCTATTGAATTACTTATCTTCAATCCTAAAAGTTACTAATCTTCCTAGAGCTGACCGTTGTACAAGTCTAGTAGCACTACTGCCACTGATAAAATCAATAGTGCGACCGTTGCCGCGGCATGCCACCATTTGTGTTTCATAAAAATTGCAATATACTCACGAATGATTGCATCCGGTAAAAAGAAACGGGCAGTACGCGCCCCAATCCCATCGGCGGTTAACCCGGCTTGCTTCGCAAACATCCCGGCCCGAAAAGTATGATAATTATTTGTCACAAAAATCGTGCGCGGTGCCTTAACCTGACCTTGATCAATCAAAGCCTTGCTAAATCGCATATTTTCTAAGGTAGTCGTCGATTTTGTTTCTGCCCAACCATCTTTTGCTGGCAGCCCTTGAGAAATCGCATAGTTTAGCATCGCCTGTCCCTCAGGAACGGTTTCATCGCCACCTTGCCCACCGGAAAAGATCATCACGGCCGGATGACCAGTTCGCCGTTGTTGCTTTTGATAAAATTTCAACCCGCGCATGATTCGCTGTGCTAACAACGGTGACACTTCATCCCCATTTAGTAAGCCAGCTCCCAAGACGATAATGTAGTCTTGCCGCAACCGTGGCCGATTAAACTGATAAATAACCAGCATTGTCAAATAATTATAAAACCAAAAAACAACGTATAAAATGACTAAATTTGGAAAAATCGTCATGAACGTATTGACCGGTTGTGGCACCCGATTTCCAACGGCACTGGCGACAAACGGTAATACTAGAATGGCGATGCCTAAAATTAACGTCAACATGTTTGCCAACGTATGACTTTCATGCCGCCACATGATCCAAGCATTCCATAACAGGAGAAACGCTTGCAAAAAGAACAGCACCGCTAAAAAGAGAATAAAGCCAATGAAAATGGTGCCACAAACAATGATTAATGGATGATTATTCGTTCCAAAAATTGTCACCGCCAACATGGCCAAAAATGAATAGAAAAATAGCGAAAACCAGAGTCCATTACTCAAACGAACCTTGTCGCGCCGATACCGCCAACTAAAAATCACCCCAAAAACAAACGGAATTAACCAAAACCAATAAGCCCCCGTTGGTATCGGAAGCCAAACATCTGACTGAGTCAAGCCACGCACACCCCCTATAAAAATCTCACTACCTATCACATCATAAAAACAGTCGTGACACAATCATTATTTTAATTGTTTTTGTTCATTATAAAAGTTTCGATAAGCTAAATAGCAGGCGATGATTGAGCCTAAACTAGTTGCCGATAACAGCATGAAGGTCACCATAATTTGGTATTTGATGGCGCGAACTGGATCAACACCAGCAAAAATCAATCCTGACATCATTCCGGGTAAGCTCACTAGGCCAACCGTTTTAGCCGAATCAATGGTTGGCGACATCCCCGTCCGAATCGCCTCGCGGACAATCGCAATGGAAGCATCCATTAAGCCAGCACCTAATGCCAGTCGTTCCAGAACCCCTTGTCGCTGATCATGGAACTGACTATTGAGACTCCGATAAGCTAACCCAATGGCGACCATTGAGTTAGACGCAATCATTCCAGAAATTGGAATCATCTGTGACGGAATAAATTTAATGGCACCCGCCAAGACTAAGACCCCGAGTGTCACCCCAGTGCTGACAAAAATCGCTAAAAACGAGATCGGTAAGGCATGGGCGATCCCAGCACCCCGTTTTTGCGCGTTCCAAGCCGCGTTGAAAATAATAAATAAAATCATCGCGGTTGTTAGCCAAAAATTATTCACCCGGAAGATATATTTCAATAAATACCCGACGATAAATAATTGAATGACGGCACGGACAACCCCAATAATAATGTCTTTATCCAGGCCTAATTTTTGCCACAGACTAATCGCTAACGCCACCAGTACAAGCATTGCGGCTAAGAACAACGATGTATTATTAACGACTAAATTCATGCGCCCACCTCCAAACGGCCATCGACCACACGTAACAACTGATCAGCCGCTTCAATTTCCGTCGTATCATGGGTGATCATGATGGTTGTCACCTGTCGATCTTGATTCAAGTGTCGTAACCACTCATGAATGATGTCCTTGTTGGCCGTATCTAACCCTGCCGTCACTTCATCTAATAACAATATTTTGGGTAAAAACAAAATGTTGCGAATTAAAGCGACTCGCTGGCGTTCACCGCCAGATAAGTCTTCAATTTTTTGCGTTAATTGTTTAGCCGATAAGCCAACATAGTCTAACGCCGCCGTGACGTGCGCAGTGTCCATCGTTTGTTTGCGAATTTGATAAGGAAACGCTAAGTTATCGGCAACTGTGGCCCCAAACAAGGTCGGCTGTTGGAAACAATAAGAAACTTCTCGCCGATACATGATCGGGTCATAACTTTCAATTGGTTGCCCATCAAAAATCAAGTCGCCCCTAGTTTTGGAAATCATCGCCGCCATCAGTCGTAAAAGCGTACTTTTGCCACTCCCAGACGGTCCGGTCATCGTATAGTGCGCCCCGGCTGGCACCGTCAAGTTGATGTCCTTTAAAATCAAGTTATCTTCGACCTGATAAGTGACATTTTTTAACGTCATTAAAGCAGTCATCGAACACCCCTCCATTCAACTTCTAGTTGCCCTAAGTTTAGCATAAACCGCTTACATGATTGTCGTGTAACCATCGTGTCAGTCGCGACTGGCTCCGGGCTAAAATGACCGCCATCAGTCTCACAAATAGCGTCCCATAATCTGCGTGTTCGCCGGTCCTTTCTCCCTTTACCATCAGCCGACATGCTATAATGACTTGAACGCAGTTAACAGAAAACGAGGTTAGTTAAAGCTAATATGACAGAATCGAATCATTATTCAAATCGCCGACCAGCGCGGCCCTCACAAGCGCGCCGTCAACCGGCTGAAAAAGTTCAAGCCGATATCACACTGGGACAACGCTTCCCATTGACCATCAAGCGACTCGGTATCAATGGTGAAGGAATCGGCTACTACAAACACGTCATCACCTTCGTCAAGGGCGCTTTGCCCGGTGAAGTCATTGTCGCAGAAGTGACCACGGTTCATCCACGTTACTTAGAAGCTAAAATCCGTAAAATTCGGAAATTTAGTCCAGATCGGGTTGATCCCCGTGATGAGTATGCTGGTGAAGTCGGTGGCTTTGAACTCGAACATTTAGACTATCCGGCGCAACTCAAATTTAAGCAAGATTTGATTCGGCAGGCATTAGAGAAATACCAACCAGCCGGCTTCCGTCAGTATGACATCCGACCAACCATTGGTATGGCCGATCCTTATGAATACCGCAACAAGGCCCAGTTCCAAGTGCGGCTGATTGACGGTCATGTGGCGGCTGGCCTGTATAAGGAAAATAGTCACGACTTAGTCGATTTACCAACTTGTTCCGTCCAAATGCCCGTCACAATGACCGTCATGCGGGCAGTTGTAAAATGGCTCGAAGAACTAGCCGTTCCGATTTATGACGAAGAACACAATTCTGGCATCGTCAAAACGGTGATTGTCCGGGCCGCAGCGGCTACTGGTGAAGTCCAATTGGTCTTTGTTACCAATACACCTAAGTTTCCGAAAAAGCATCAACTACTCATGAAGATTGCCGACAATTTACCAATGGTCGTCTCCGTAATGCAAAACGTTAACATTGGTAAAACATCACTGATCTGGGGTGACCAGACCACTTTGTTAGCCGGCAAACCGACCATTACGGAAGAACTTGATGGTCTCGCCTTTGACTTATCGGCCCGGGCTTTCTTCCAATTAAATCCGGAACAAACGCACAAACTCTATCAGCTTGCACGAACCGCATTAAATATAGCGCCACACGAAACTTTAGTTGATGCGTATTCGGGAGTCGGAACTATCGGACTTTCTTTAGCGGACGTTGCTCAAGAAGTTCGCGGGATGGATACGATTCCAGCCGCAGTGATGGACGCCAATGAAAACGCCAAGCGTAATCAGATTACGAATGCTAAGTATGAAGTTGGCGAGGCTGAAACACTGTTGCCACAATGGTTGGCAGCTGGTTTCGCTCCCGATGCCATCGTCGTTGATCCGCCACGAACAGGGTTAGACGATGTCTTGATCGACGCTATTTTACAGTCAGCGCCTGAAAAATTAGTTTATATTTCATGTAATCCATCAACGTTAGCTCAGGATTTACGCCAATTAACGCATGGCTATCAAGTCGATTACATTCAATCAATTGATATGTTTCCACAAACCGCCCGCTGCGAAGCGGTCGTCCGTTTCACCAAGCGGCATTAATCAGTAAGGGAGTTTTTGTTTATGGCAGATACTGATAGTCAAATTGCCTTAACGATGACCTTTAGTTTGCGGCCACCGTTCAAGACCCATTTCTTATTGTTGAAAGATTACGTTGCCGATGTTCGCATTCCAGAACGCGATGGCATGTTAACGACATTGATTGCAAAAAACATTCCGTTATCACCGACACTTGAGCAGTTAAAAACCATTTTTGATGATGTTAAAAATCCAGTTTATTGGCAACTGCATGATCAAGCGGTGCAAGAATTTTTCGATAATCACCCTGATCAGCGGCCTATTCTGCCACTAGATCTGTTGCAAGTCGTCATCAACACGCTCGCCGCCCAAGGTTTGACTGATAAACAGTTGGTCGCAATTATGAAGGATGTTTTTAATCGACTCCAAACCAATCAATTTAGTGATCAGACTGCACAAAAAATCTTAACCGAATTTACCAAATAATTGTTATGAAAAAAGAAGCTATGACATCAGTAAAGTCATGGCTTCTTTTTGTCTGTCCGACCGATTACAACTAAAAATTGAAAGATGAAATTCGCTATCTCAACTCAAATTCAGCATTATTTGCAATTTTCACGACGAAACTTTTTAAGATTTCCGCGACAAACTAGACCGTCGTTTAAGATTACTTATCAACTGTTTGAGACCAGTTGTTATCCGTTTAAGAATTGAGGTAACTCGTTTAAAACATCATTCAGCACATGGCAATTTTGGTCGAGTTTTTTCATAAAGCTAAGCCTTGTTTATCTGTTTTTAAAGCGTTACAACGGTAGTTGAGCATTAGATTTTTGTTTAACCATAAGAGAGGTCATAAAAATTGAAAGTCGCCCTGCTACTATCCTTGTTCCAACTTAATTCAGATCATGTACAGCACTATTGGAGGTTCAAAAATGCGAAGGCTTAAAAAAAGCATCCTCCTAATCGGTCTCGTCCTAATCGCTGGAATTGTCACAATATCTACTATCACCACCAATCACAAAACACAGCCGACTAAAAGACCAGTGAAATCAACCGTCATGCGTACACCGATCAATTGGCGCAAATCCTCAGAAAAGGTCGCCTATCCAGATGTCGCTAAATATCCCAACTTGTGGATTCACGTTTCACTCAAAAAGCAACGCTTATATTTGATGACTCATCAGCATAAACTGTATACAATGTATGTTTCAACCGGCGTCCCAACAGCTGACCGTAAAACACCACGCGGCATTTACCACGTTCAAGCCGAGCGCGGCAAATATTTTTATAGTGCTGTTGTTAATGAAGGCGCCTATTACTGGGCCTCATGGCTCAATCATGGTGAATATCTCTTTCATTCAACTCCGGTCAATACCCAAAAACAGTTTATTAAAACCGACGCTGCTGATTTAGGAAAAAAGCCATCATCACACGGTTGTATTCATTTAAGTGTGGCGGATTCCAAATGGATTTACGAGCACATTCGCTATGGGACTAAGGTCGTCATTGATTAAACACACTAAAAAGACGTCTTCACAAACAGGCTTAAAACTGTTTGGAGACGTCTTTTCAATTTGCTAATAAAGTTTTCACACTAATCCTTCTTTATTTTTCTGAAATGCTAGCCCTTAACAAGCAAAAAACGACAACCAAGACCAGTAGCAGCTTACTGCTCGCTGAGATTGATTGTCGTTTTCGGTTAATCATATCCCCAATGATTAACTACGCTCTAGCTTTCAAAATAAACTTCGGTTGATCATCCACCAGCTTCACAAATAGTTCTTGCGCCGGATCTGGATCGAACTTTCCCAAATCAACCAATAGCTGACCATCTTCCGCCACTTCATAGCCTTGATACCGACCAAATAAAAGACGATACATTGTTTGTGCCGGCCGCATGCGCTCATCCACTTGTGCCGCTGCCGCCTTCAACGTATAACCGGTCTGCAACAAATTGCTCATGGCAGCCGCCTTGATCACCATCTTCATGGTATAAATCCGCGCACGCCCCGGTTCGTCTTCATTTTTAGGGATAATATATCCCTTTTTTTGCCAATAACGCAGCTGGCGTGGCGAGACACCAGTCATTCTGCTTAACTCACTAATACCGATCGTCAATTGTCCCCGATGAAACAAGTCACGAAAATCCGGGCTCGGTTGTTCAGCCATGCTAGCGTCCCCCTTTCCAAATGCTTTTGTCAATTTAAATTATAGCATGGAATGGGGACTTACCCGTGACCTGACGATGAATTTTACGCGGGTTTAGGCTTTTTCTGGCAAATTAGTTTGTAAAAAAGCCGTTAGTGATTGCGCCGGATGACCCATGATCGTGTCGTAATCGTTGCTGACTTCGCTCAATAGTCCCATTGCGCCACCAGCATACATCGACCCTAACATATGACCTTCATTACCTTGGTTATACAGCTTTTCAAACTGCGCTAATGTGACTGGTTGATAGCCAATTGGTTGCTTTGAAACTTGACTTAACACTTGTGCTAAAGCTGGCATTGTATAAGCTTGCGATTGCGTCAACGTATAAATTTTGCCATTCACTAATAGCTCTGCGGTGGTCGCAACTTTGGCAAAAGCGGCCGCACTATCAGCTTGACTAATAAAGCTCAATGCTTGATCAGCCATCGGATAGATAACATTTTTGCGCGTAATCAATTCTGGCAGATAAGGAATCAATGGATCAGCGTACAAACTATTACGGATAATCGTATAACGTAAGCGAGAAGCCGCTAATCGACGTGGCACATACCCATAAAATGCGGACAATGCAAACGGGTTATTCACTTGATCCGCAATAAAGCCCATCACTAAAATATGCTTAACCTGACTCGCTTCCGCGGCCTGAATGACATTTTCAAATTCGCTGACCCGCGAATAACTGTCATGACTCTTGCTGGGCACATAAATGAAAACATCACTGTCAGCCAATACTGGCTTCAGGCTGTCCACATCATGATAATCCATCGCAGTTACAGTCATGCCCTGCGCGGCAAACTTAGCGGCTTTAGCAACCGTGTGTACCCCTAAATTGAGTTGACTTGCTGGTACTAGTTGACTTAATGCCTTAACAATTTGTGTCCCTAAATGCCCGGTTGCACCGGTGATTGTAATTTTCATTTTTGATTTCCCACTTTCCTGTAACTTCATTAGTTACATTAAATCAACTTTAAGCCGATTTGTCAACTAGAGACCATCTCAACTAAAGATTGACTGACGAAAATCACTAATAAATGCTGTCGTATCAGTACATTGGTAACGAAAAGAAGTCAACGTTGCCGCTTCCTGGCGTCGCTGATTACATGCGGACGAGGGACCAGGCCAAGCCTGAGAGGCGGTCTTGGCCTTCGTCCGATGCAATCAGCAACGCCTTCCAGCTAGGTTAATGGTTATAAGGATAAAAGGCTTAAAAATAGTTGATTAAATTCTTGAAAATAATTACGTCAGTTAGAAATTCTTTGGACTTTCTCAATACTTTTATTGGCTATCCGCGAGTAATATTTCGTGTGCAAATACTGCTACACTGGAATTAATAGCCACTCTTACTAACACAGCACCGCGTTTTTTCTTGACTCCGCTAAACCTAATAACTGTAGGTTGGGACTAATCACATCGGTCGTGAAGGTGGCGTTGAATCGGCCGGGCTTGCCGATTTTACACCACGGACGGTCCGGGGCACTTGCGCTTTTTTGCAAGGGTTCCGGGCGAGGGGCAAGACGTTCCTGGCTTGACCCGGTCCCACGACCGCATGTGATCAGTCCCAACCGGAAGTGACAGCACTTAATTAATCTGTATGGGCTTTGGAGACACAAAAAGGAACCATGACTTGATGTCACAGCTCCTTTTGTGTCGCGTCTATTTTGAAAGCCGCTTATGCCAAACACTTTTTTCAATGCAGCATAGGTTTCCCTACGCAGCTTGTTCCCCTAAATGTTTCTTTTTTGGTGCAGTCTTAACGTTTTTAACATCTTCATCGGAGAAGCCAAACATGTAAGTCAACGTGAAGGCAACAATAATGTCGGCGATTGATGCAATCCAGAAGCCCCAGAAACTAAAGTCCAAGCCTTTCGGGTTTACGAATGAGGTGAAGCCAATCAATGAACCAGCAAAGCCCCACATATTAACGTGCATCAAACCAGTTAAGAACCCACCGACGGCCCCACCAATGCTGGCAGTGACGAAGGCCCGACCGTACTTCAAGTTAATCCCGTACATTGCGGGTTCAGTAACACCAGAGAAGGCTGAAATTGTTGCAGGCCAAGCTAATTCTTTAATGTTGGCTACTTTAGACTTCATCGCAATGGCTAAGACGGCCCCACCTTGGGCAACCATCGTCGCAGAAACAATCGCGTTCAAATAACTGTGTCCGGTCGTGGCAATATCGTTGGCCACAATCGGAATAACCGCCCAATGTAAGCCGAAGATAACCAAGACTTGATAAAAGCCACCAATAATCAACCCGGAAATTGCGGGACTGAGTTCGTAAATCTTAACAATCCCAGCCGCGAGTGCGCCAGATAAGGCAGTAATAATTGTACCAAGGAATAAGATAATCGCACCAGAAACAATGATAACTTCGAGTAATGGGACAAAGATCATCCGTAGAACCGTTGGGATCACACGTTTGAGCCATGGTTCCAACTTGCTGGCCAACCAAGCACCGGCAATCATTGGGAAGATGGAATAACTGTATGACGCCACGTGGACTGGCAGACCGAAGAATGTCGCATTAATCCCCATACCTAGTAAGTGACTCGTGACTTTCCCAGTTGTCGCAATTGCCACAATCGTTGGATACGTCAATACCCCACCAATGATCCCCATAATAACGGGATCAGAGCCTAATTTCTTTGCAGCAGTAAAGCCGACGAAAATCGGCAGGAAGTAGAAGACGGAATCTCCCATCGCATTAATAATCACATAAGTTGTCGTGGTTGCCGAGACGAGTTTGAAGGAAGTCAGTAGGGCCAAGACCCCTTTTAAGATACCTGAAGCGGCTAACAACCCAATCACTGGAATCATGGAACCGGTGATAACCCCAATTAAGGCGCTAAAGCCATGTTTAACTTTTTGCCAAGGTGTCATCTTTTTCCAAGCGGCCTTGTTAGCTTCTTTTTCACTGGCGATGGCCGATGCATCGTCATCTCCGAAGCCAGGGCCAAGTTGCGCAACCACTGCGTCATACACATCGTTGACGGCTGGACCAATAACGACTTGATATTGGCCGCCAGCCTTGGCGACATCAATGACACCCTTTAAATCTCGAATGACATCATCTTTCGCAATACTTTCATCCTTTAAGTAAAACCGAACCCGGGTAATACAATGAATGACACTCTTAACGTTCCCAGCACCACCAATATTCGTGATGATCTGGCGCGCTAAGTCATCGTACTTGCCGCCATTTCCCTTGGTCACAGCTGCGGCAGCCGGTGCCGTGGTCGTTTCAGCTTGCAAATCAACTTGTGCAGCGACTGCGCCAGCCGTCACATTGCCTAAGTTCGGCGTTAATGCGGCAACCTTATCCGCAGTATTGGTGACTGCCAGAATTACCGTAGTTTGCTTGCCGGCCGCTTTTACCGCGGCTAAATCCATCGTCCCAATCTTGTCACCGGCTTTAACTTCGTCGGCGACTTGCACACTGAGCTTAAACGGTGGGTTGTCTTTCAACTCAACCGTATCAATGCCTAAGTGAATTAACACTTCCAAACCATCCGTAGTCGCAAAGCCAATCGCATGCAAGGTCGATGCGACCATCGTAATTCGCCCGCTAACTGGTGCGACGATTTGACCATTGGTTGGTTCAACCCCGAACCCTTTTCCCATCATACCTTGTGAAAACACCGGATCTTTAACATCGCTTAAGGGTATTACTTGCCCTTTGATTGGTGATAATAATTGCACTTGTTTCATCGCGAAGTCCCCCTTTACTTTAAATCGCGTCGTAAGGCAATTGCTTCATATGGTTGTAAAATCACAGCATTACCAACCACGGTGGCGTCATAATTCGAAATTAGGACCTGCGCACCGACAAATTCTGGTGGTAACTCGACTGTCGTTTTTCGACCAAAGAAATTAGTCAAAACGGCTACCTGCTGGCATGAACTCGTCCGCAGATAACCCAACACTTGGGGATGATCTAATAACAGTGGTTGATAATCCCCATCTGAAATCGCTGAAACTTGTTTTCTTAACTGAATTAACCGTTGATAATAGCTAAATATTTCCCCATGAGCCAGCTCATCCGCCACGTTGATAGTCGCCTGATTCGTTGGTTTCAACCATGGTGTTCCAGTCGTGAATCCGGCCGTTTTCGGGGCCGCTGTCCATTGCATCGGCGTCCTGGCATTATCACGAGACTTGACATGTACGAGATGAAACGCCGCCCGATCACTATGACCTTGGGCGCGTAACTGCCGATAAGCATTGTGACTTTCGATATCCACATAATCATCAATCTCATGATATTGTGGATCAGTCATGCCAATTTCTTCCCCCATATAAATAAAGGGGGTGCCGCGACCTAAATGAATGACCGTCGCCAACATTTCAGCGGATTTTTCCCGATAATGCGTCACATCGCCAAACCGATTCACTGCCCGTGGTTGATCGTGGTTATTCCAAAATAACGCATGCCAACCGCCAGCTGTAGCCATGCCTTGTGCCCAATCGTTCATAATATTTTTCAAGGCCGGAAAGTCAAACTGTCGATCAGTCCATTTGTTGCCGTGATCATAATCGACTTTGAGATGGTGAAAATTGAAGACCATCGAGAGCTCATGATGTTCAGGTTGCGTATAAGCGATACTGTTCGCCAACGTGGCCGAGGACAATTCACCAACCGTAATATCTTCCGGATGCTGACCAAAGCTGGCCGCATTTAGTTCCTTTAAATAGTCATGCACAATTGGTCGATCGGTATAAAGCAACTTACTGCTCATCGTCGGTGGCGCATCCAACAACGTTTCATCCTTACCAATCACATTGATGACATCAAATCGGAAGCCCCGAACCCCTTTGCGTTGCCAATAATTAATGATATTGGCACAAGCTTGACGAACCGCAGGGTGATGCCAATCTAAATCTGCTTGCGATGGATCAAACAAGTGCAAGTAGTACTGACCAGTCTCTCCGAAAGGCGCCCAAGCTGAACCGCCAAACTTCGATTGCCAATTCGTTGGTGAACTTCCATCGGCCTTGGCGGGACGGATATAATAATATTGCTGAAACTCAGGGTCACCTGCCAAGGCTTTTTGAAACCACTCATGCTGTGTCGAGGTGTGATTGAACACCATGTCCAGCATGACATCAATCCCAACATTTTTTAAGGCTTGCACCAACTCATCAAAATCCGCCATTGTCCCAAATAAGGGATCAATTTGATAATAGTCTTCAATATCGTAACCATTATCACGTTGCGGTGAGACAAAGAACGGATTGAACCAAATCATATCCACGTTCAGACGCGATAAATACGGCAGCTTTTCAATGATTCCCCGTAAATCACCAATGCCATCGCCATTGCTGTCATAAAACGATTTAGGATAGATTTGATAGATCACTTTTTGTGAAAAGTGCACCCATACCCCCTCCAAACCTAACTCGGAATTAAGTAACGCAAGCTTTAGAAACCGCTTTCATTTACTCGTAACCATCATATCGACCTCAACGCTGATGGTCAAATATAACCTAACGATTTATTCGCTTATATGATGATTTAACGGACGACTTTATTAGTTAACTTACTTTCTAATGCAAGTGCAACTGCTGGTCAGCAAGAAAAGAACGTTGAAAGTCTGGTGCTGATTTAACTTGTTTCCCGAATTCAACAATCAACGCATGAAATTCGCGCGCCGCCGCAAAGTCAAAACGCCAATTGGCCGCAATCACAGCTTGGGCTTTCACATATGAACTAGGTAAGTTGACGCCTAGCCAAGTGAATAGCCGACGCAAATAGGTGTCCACAATAATTGTGGGCTTATTAAACACATACATACTGAAGTAATCCGCCGTTTCATCACCAATCCCTTTGAGGGCTTTGAGTTCCCGCCGAATCTGGGTGGCAGGTAACGCCCGAATTTTAGCCAGATCAAAGCCATAGTGACCACTCCAAGCGGCTAAGCCTTGTAGCGTCGGCACTTTCCGCGTGTAAAATCCTGCCGGCTTAACTAAGGCCGTTAACTCGCTCGGGGTTAAGGCTAAGACCCGTTCTGGCTCAAATTGCGTCGCTTGTTTTAAATTAGCCAACGCGTAGTCAACGTTGCGCCAATTTGTATTTTGGACTAACACGCCACCCCATAAGATCTCCCAGGGCGTTTCTGCCGGCGCAACACCAGGTTCCAACCAATGTTGCGGGCCCATCGTCGTTAACATTAAGTGATAAAGTTCATCAATCGTCATTAATTTTCCTCCCAAATAAAAAAAGCGCTCGGAATTTTCCTCGCGCTTCGATTTATGCTTTATGATAATTGAACTGACCCTTAAATAACAGTCAATAGTTCTGATTGTCCGAATTAATCGTCAGTGACACTGGTCCGCTTAACGGTTAAGACGATATCTGCTTTTCTGTTAGTTGGTTTGACCTTTTCAGCGAAGTCCAAGCCGGCATCCTTAAATAAGTTTTGAACTTCAGTATTAACTAACGGTAAGTCGCGAGGATCTCCGGCTTGCTGGCGAATATAAACGACATATTCATCTGGCAATTCTTCCAAATCGTACTCAACATCTTCATCATTTAAAATGACATAAATCAACTTACGTTCTCTGTTCATCTGAAATTACCCCTCAACGCTTATTTTTTTAGTTCTTATTCATTGACCGTATTTGCAGTCACTTGTTGCACAAACTTAAGGTAGTCCTGCGTACAATGATCGAGCCACTCAATGGTTGGTTGATCCGTAATATGCCCCGCAGCATCAAATTTGTTTTGAACCGTTCCCATCAAGAATTCATCACCAGGCATGGCTAAGGCCGCTACCCCGGGTGAATCTAAGATTTGGCGCAAATGACCTTGCGCCCGTACCGTTCCTAATGGTCCCATCGTGGCGCCCAAGATCATTGCTGGCTTCCCTTTTAACGGATGTTCAACCCGTGAGAGCCAATCGATCGCATTTTCAAGCACACCGGAAATACTGTGATTGTATTCTGGGGTGACAAAAATAACACCATCTGCGTCGAGGACTAACTGTTTGAAAGCCTTAACATTATCAGGCGCGGTTAGTTCAATATCTTGGTCATAGTACGGTAAGTCACGCAATGACGGAATGACAACTTCCATCTGATCCGCGTAACGGTTTTTCACATATTCGGCTAGTTTTTGATTGTACGAGGCATGTCGAATGCTACCAACAAGTGCAACAATTTTCATGTACTGGACACTCCTTTAAGCTGTATTTAAACTAAGTATACCCCTTTTTAGGAAGACTTGCGGAACCGGTTTCAAGTATTTTCAGAAATATTGTAAAATAATGAACTAACGGCGGGACCTGACCAGTTCCACAACCACCTATTATCAGTTACAACCCGAAGTGAATTCTGTATGGGCTTAGTTATTGGCGTGTTGGAACTTACATGCAACTCTTAGCTTTCACCTAAAAGTTGCATGATGGCTAGTGACTAGTAATCCCAGTGTAGCAGTATTTATACATGAAATATTAATACAGGCAACCAATGAAAGCATTGAGAAAGTTCAAATCATTGCCGGCTGGCTCAATGATTTTCAAGAATCAACTCAACTGTTTTTAGGGCCACTTACTTTATAACCATTAACTTAGCTGGAGGGCGTCGCTGATTGCATCGGACGTGAAAGTCCCGTTTGAGCGGCGATTTTTGCCGGTCTTATGGGACGGACGGTCCGGGATAGTTGCGATTTTTGCAACCATTCCGGGCGAAGGCCAAGACCGCTTTTCAGGCTTGGCCTGGTCCCTCGTCCGCATGCAATCAGCGACGCCCGGAAGCAACAACTTTGACTGCTTTTCGTTACCAATGTACTGGTAAGACAGCATTTAGTAATGGTTTTCGTCTCTCAACCTTCCGTTAGATAAAGGAAGGCAACAATCGCAAGTCACGTTAACTTTTTTCTTAACTTTTTTCAAAACAACGCCTCCTACCCATCTCACACATACCTAGTCTGTTATACTGTTTATTAGAGAATTTGATCGGGGGTTTTAACTGTGTATTATCGTGGTGAAGTGCTAGATTTTGTAAATATGTTGCTAACAGATACCGCCGCACCATTAATGCGTTCACGGCTAGTTTTTTCTAGTAAAATTGACGTGGAACGCCTTAAGGCTGCAGTCCTATCTTCTGCGCAAATCGTCCCCGAAATTTTTGCGCACTATCAAGCGGATCATAATCGCTTCGAAGTGATCAACCAACAAGTTGACGATATCGTCATTGAAGCACAAAGTCCGTATAGCCCAGAAAACTTTGATTTCAATTTCAAAACTGGACCGCAATTACGCCTGTTTGTCATTCATCATGATCAATACGATGTCTTGCAAGCATTCATGAGCCACCTACTAACCGATAGTGTTGGCTTCAAGGAATACCTCTACTTGCTGTCACAAGCTTACAATCTTGACGACTTAACGGGCGTAACCAATGAACGGCGACTGCGTTCGGTGATGCCGGAATTACAACGTCAATTTCAACGGCCAAATCGGCATCCAGAATTACCACTTAATACAGTTAAATTACCACACTACCAAGGCATGAACTTGCGTCACGTTGGTCACATTATGCTAACGAGCAAACAATTTATGCGCGTCCGCAAAGTGGCTAAAGCCCAAGATGTTGGCATCAGTGAAGCAATCTTGGCCGCCTATGCCAAAGCGTTACAAGTTTTGACCGGACACACTACCATCACGTTGCCTTGTCCGATCAACTTCCGCCACTTTGCGGAAGAACAGCCTAAAACGACGCGGATTGCCAATTTAACTGGCGCCGTTTATCTCAACGTTAAAGTTGATGTTGACGCCCCATTTTCGGCGTTAGTCCAACATGTCCATGATTTATTAACTACGGAGCGCACGCAGGCTGCCTTTCTATACCGCTTAACGAATTTGCAAAAAATGAATCACACGATGCCGGTCACCCTAATGCGTAAATTAACCAAGCGCTGGCTGGCGCAACAACCACTGACTTACACGAACTTCGGTGTTATCGACCAAGAGCAGTTACAATTTCATGGTTTGACCGTAGTCAATTGTGTCTTTTCTGGGGCCTTTCGTAACGCCCCAACGATGGAAATTGCCGCCAGCACCTTTGCTGGGACTTGCACCTTAAGCTTCAATAGCATTAGTTCTGAACGTGATTATCAACTCGGAATGAAGATTCTTGAAAATGTTCAAGCACAACTCCTCGTCTGGTCACAAACCGCAGTCGTGAGTGAAACGCTTGACTCAGTTGCGACCAACGAACGCTAATTGCCGGCCCTTTTGTAGCTCTGAATATTTATCCTCAAAACGTGGAACAAGAGTCTGCAACCTCCGCTTAGCTACAGAAACCGAACGATTGAAAACCCCAATCATCCGGTTTCTTAGACTATGCTCGGTAGCAACCTACCTCTTGTTCCACTCTTTTTTGCCTACAGTTCATTAAATTTGTCGAAAATTTCTATTAATAACGTTCCCGAATTGTCAAATCAAGTGCAACACTAAGTAAAATAAACAAAGACATGGAGCTATACTCATTAATGCAATGTGAG
>NZ_BJDG01000022.1 GCF_005404945.1 Lactiplantibacillus pingfangensis
AGCCCCCGGTAAAATACCGAGAACTCGCCGTTCAAAAAGCAGCTTAACAATTTGTCCAATTTTAAGGGTTCACTTCAGAGAAGTAAATTGGTTTTCGGGTTTTAACGCCGGAGAGTTGTAAGACCCCGACATTTTCTGAGAAAGTTGAGTAAGGAAAGGTGTTGAACAAACCACCTAAAATAACGGCAATCCCTTCGGAACGATACCCACGTTTCAAATCGGCACTTTCAATCTTGCGACCAGTAATGTCGCCGAGAGCGAAGAAGACGCCGGTTGATTCGACCATGGTTGTTAAGGAAACGAGCATCATGGTTAAGATTGACGACCATTCGAACTTCGGTGTGCCAAAGTAGAAAAGGGTCGGTAAATGGAACCAGCTGGCTTCGGCAACTGGTTTGAGTGAAACCATCCCGAACATGCCAGCTAGAAGGGTACCCGCGAGAATCCCCACTAAGATGGCAACGGATTTCATGAAACCTTTGGCAAAGACACTGATCAATAAAATAATTGCAATCGTTAAAAAGCCAATGCCTAAAGCAGGCAGGTTGCCAAAGTTTTTGGCAGTCGCATCACCGCCCCCTAAGTTTTCAAAAGCAACTGGAATCAAGGTAAAACCGATAATTGTGATCAGTGATCCAGTGACAACGGGTGGAAAGAGACTTTTGATTTTGGAAAAGAGCCCAGCAATGAGAAAAATGAAAATACCGGCACCAATAATTGACCCGTACATCGTCCCTAAACCATATGTTTGACCGATTTGAATTAGTGGATTGACCGCTTGGACGGCACAGCCTAAGACGACTGGTAGCCCAATCCCGGTCATCGGGGTTCGCTTCAATTGCAAAAATGTCGCAATCCCACACATGAAAATATCGATAGAAACTAAGTAAGTCATCTGTTCAGTGGTAAAGTGTAACGCGGCCCCAATGAGTAAAGGCACTAGCACGTCACCCGAGTACATCGCTAACAAATGTTGAAACCCTAAAATCGCTGCCTTGACGTTGGAGATTTTAGGGGTAGTCGTTGCTTCTTTCAAAAATCTTCCTCCTCAACTCTGCGAAATTGCCTAAAAAAGAGGACACCCCGGCAAACGGGATGTCCTCGTCTGCTTATAGTCCAGCGTTTACGGCGCTGGGTAGAAACTCGTCATCCATATCATGACATTATATAGGCAATAATTCGTATTTGAATGGGACAATCTTAACATAGATGAAAACCGAAGACAATTAGAATCGAACAAATTAATGTTCGTAAAATGGATAATTTGACTGAACTTCTGAATGTAAACGTTCACTTTTGCTTGAATTGATTGTGCCAGAGCAACACTGCCATCTCCAATGTTTGTGTTTGCTCTGGGTCATCGAGGTTCAGTGTCAGCATCTTTTCAATCTTTTTCAATCGGTAAATAACCGTATTACGATGAATCGACAAATGACCGGCAACTTCAGCAATATTTTGATGATAATAAAAATAACCGTAAAGAGTGTCCAATAAATTTAATTGTTCATTGGCACTGACGCCACCGACTAGCCCACCAAGAACACGTTCCACAAAGGAAGTGGCCTCGTTTTCTGGAATTAACGAGATCAGTTCTTTGACATATTTTGGCCGATAAATGGTGACGGCATGGGGGCTATTACGACTCAGCGCCAAGGCTTCGGCGGCTTCGTTATAGATGGTTGCCAGTTCAGTTAAAGGCAAGGTCGAATAGCTGTAGCCCGCGATTAAGCGAGTCTGTTTGTCCAATTTTGGCTGGATAAAATCCACGAGCGCTGTCAAAAAGTGTTGTGCGTTTTGCTCGTCATTAATGAGCAAGACCAATTGTTGTTTTAGTGAAAAGGCAATTACTGGTGCTTGAAATTCTTTGATAAACCAGAGCGTCAGCTGTTGAACCTGTTCAAGCAAATGGTTGCTGAGGATCGTTTGATGGGTCGTCGTCACTAAAATGGTGGCACAGTGAAATTTGGTCGTTGGGTCAATTTGACGGGTTTTGAGGGTCTTATTAATTAAATCGTTCGAAATCCCGCCATCCATCACATTTAAATAGAAGCCACTTTGATTGCGGAAGGCCGATTCGTTCAACATGTCGACCCGACTGTTAACGAAACTTAAGGTATTGATGACCACTTGAGTCAGCATCTGATCGGTCGAGTTGTCAGCATCAAGATTGAGCACACCAATGAAGGCTTTATTTTCTTTATAGGCTGAAAATAATGGAATAATTGTGAGTGTTTGGTCATTGTACGTCAAATTCAGGCGTGTATGTAGATTGAAATAGTCAATGTGGGTCTGGTTGCGTAAGTAGTCCGTGAGACTATCGTGAGTCATCGGTAAGCTAGGTGAGGCGCTCACAACGCGAAAATGGCTATCCATGAGAAAAAGTGGGTGGTCAATGAGTTCACTACATTTATTAAGCACCGTTGCGTGAGTGGGATCTTTTAATAAGAAATCCGCTAGTGTTTGATTAACTTGGACAATGCGACTCAGTTCATCGGTTTGTGACTTTAAAATAATGGTCAGCATCTTCCGCATGGTTTCAGAAATCAGTTCATCAGCCGGTGTGACGATGATCGGAAAGTTGAGTTGATTAGCCAGTTCAAGGACCGCTTTTGGCATGTGATCTAAATAGCGTTGGTCTTTAAACCCTAGCCCAGCGCAGTTTGCGTTCTGCATGGCGGTAATTAAGGCCATTGGGTCAGTGGTCGTATTAATAAAGGGATAGCCATTAGTGATCAAAAATTGATGCGCTTTCAAATAATCCGCGATATCTGGTGATTCAATCATCCCAATGTTATTGATTTCCCGATCAAGACCCCGCTTCCCCGCGATTACCTGCATCTGACGCATTGATGGTGTATTTAATAATGTTTGTAGACGCATGGCACGTTCCCCCTAAAATTAGTTATCCTTCACAAGTAGTATACCGATAATTTGGTAGTTTGACTATAATTAAATGATAAAACGGTTAAAAATATATTAATTGAACAATGTATTTACTTATTAATTCAAATCTAATGATTGAACGATGATACTCGTGAGTAACTATCATGGGGTTAATGGCGGCGTAAGCAGATTGGTCACTTCCGGTTGGGATTGATCACATGCGGTCGTGGGGCCGGTCCAAGCCAGGCACGTCTTGAACCTCGACCGGAACCCTTGCAAAAATCGCAAGTGTCCCGGTCTGCCCGTGGTGTAACGTCGGCAAAAATCGGCCGATGTGATCAGTCCCAACCTTCAGTTATTAAGTTTGACTGCAGTATCACTCACCACGAGTTCATTTTAGGAACGACTGTTGCTGATATGGGCCTGTTCACGTTTCTTTTTATGCTTGTAACTGAGTTTAACTGGTGAACAATGACTATCAATCCCAGTTTGACCAGGTTTATAAACAAAATATCAATCACGGACTGTCCACATGTAATCAGCGACACCCGGAGGCGACAATGCAGTTGATACGATGGTATAACTATGATCAAAAACGCTGACTTTTACGGATTTTTCCTTGACAGTCATGCGACATTTGGTTACACTTATTTCAATTAAACAGCACCTTTAAATTAGTCCTGTGAGGCTAATAAGGGGAACGGTAACTAGGAGTCTCCCAGCTTTTTCGCAGGAAAAAACGGGGGACTCTTTTTTCCTCCTCTCGGTGAACATCAAATAGAAATGGAGCTGACTAACATGGCACGAGAAGTCGTTGATGCAATGACGATGCGCCGCGCGTTAACGCGGATTACGTATGAAATTATCGAGCAAAATAAAGGAGTCGGAAACTTGGTCTTTATTGGGATCAAGACAAGAGGCATTTATTTGGCCCAACGTTTGGCCCAGCGCTTGAAGCAGTTGGAAGGCGTGGACGTGCCAGTCGGGTCGTTAGATATTACGTTGTACCGTGATGACCATCATGCGATTGATGTGCAAGGTCAAGCTGAATTGAAAGGTGCAGAGATTCCGGTTGATATTAATGGCAAACACATTATTTTAGTTGATGATGTGCTGTTTACCGGCCGGACTGTCCGGGCCGCTTTGGATGCCTTAATGGACCAAGGCCGTCCCGCGAAGATTTCTTTGGCTGTGTTAGTTGATCGGGGCCATCGCGAATTACCAATTCGCCCTGATTTTGTTGGCAAAAATATTCCAACAGCTTTAGATGAACAAGTCAGTGTTGCTTTAGAAGAACATGACGGCCATGATGGTATCGCAATTGAAAAATTAAATAATTAACCATTTAATTGTTTCCAGAGAGGAACGAAACGGTTTGGTCATGCGTGACCACTCAATCGGAGTCTAACCTCTTTGCAAAACAATTTTGCAGGGTGGTTAGACTTTTTTTAAAACCTAAGGAGACGGCAAAAAAGATGCAAGCAACTAATTATATTGTGAGTGTAGACCAATTCTCAAATCAAGATGTCATGCATTTTATTCATTTGGCAGAGGCGTTTAAGCAGGGCTTGACGGTGCAACTCAAACGACCGGCATTTGCCATGAACTTATTTTTTGAAAATAGCACGCGGACGCATACCAGTTTCGAAATGGCCGAACGGCGCTTAGGATTACAAGTGATTCCTTTTGACCCGAAAACGAGTTCGGTCACTAAGGGCGAAAGCTTATTAGACACCTTACGAACGATACAAGCAATTGGTGTGGATCTCGCAGTGATTCGCCATCCGCAAGACGCTTATTATCAGCCCGTATTAGACGCAAAGTTACCGATTAGT
Source organism: Lactiplantibacillus pingfangensis (assembly GCF_005404945.1). Classification (GTDB taxonomy): domain Bacteria; phylum Bacillota; class Bacilli; order Lactobacillales; family Lactobacillaceae; genus Lactiplantibacillus; species Lactiplantibacillus pingfangensis. Next base: position 4,719 of record NZ_BJDG01000022.1, read on the forward strand.
TTGATCAACGCGGGTGATGGGAGCGGGCAACATCCGTCACAATCGCTATTGGATATGTTGACCATTTATGAAGAATTTGGCCATCTTGATGGATTGAAAGTGGCAATTGTTGGGGATTTGCAACATTCACGGGTCGCACGGTCAAATATGGTATTACTCACACAATTAGGTGCCAAAGTTTACTTCAGCGGTCCTAAGACTTGGTTCAACGCGGATTTTGCCGAGTATGGCGAGTATTTGCCAATTGACGACTTGGTCAGCCAAGTTGATGTCATGATGTTGTTACGCGTCCAACACGAACGACTCACACAAACGAATAATGAAACGTTTGATGCCACGACTTATCATCAGAAGTACGGCCTGACCGAGAAGCGGGCCGCGGCCATGCCGGCGACATCAATTATTATGCATCCAGCACCCGTCAATCGCGGCGTTGAAATTGCGAGTGAGTTAGTTGAGTCACCACAATCACGAATTTTCCAACAAATGACGAATGGCATGTATATGCGGATGGCCATGGTTTCACATATTTTAGTCCAACGAGGCTTACTAGACGCGAAAACATTGGAGGATGCGGCAAATGTCAACTTTAATTAAAAACGCCAAGGTTTTACAGGCTGAACAACTGACGACGCAAGATATTTTAATCGAAGATGGACTGATCAAGGCAATCGGGCATGATTTGAATCAACAGTATGGCCCAGCCGATCACGTGATTTGTGCTGCTGACCGCTTTGTCACGCCAGGGCTAGTTGATGTGCATGTCCATTTACGAGATCCCGGCTTAACTGAAAAAGAAACGATTGAAACGGGGACGATGGCCGCGGCACACGGCGGCTTCACCACGATTGGCGCGATGCCAAATGTCGAGCCTGTCCCAGATACGCCTGAAAAGATTGCGTTGATGGTTGCGGAAAATCAGACCAAGGCGAACGTTCATGTGGCCCAATATGCCAGCATTACGACTAATCGCAGCGGAGATGAACTAGTCGACTTTTCCGGGGTCAAACGCGCCGGAGCCTTTGCCGTCAGCAACGATGGTTCTGGTGTGCAAACGGCGGGGACAATGTATCAAGCCATGTGCGGTGCCGCTAAAGCCGGACTCACGTTGGCAGCGCATGTTGAAGATGATTCTTTGACCATGGGTGGGGTGATGAATGCTGGTCCGGTTGCCGACAAGCTTGGGCTACCAGGAATTATGGGTATTTCTGAATCATCCCAAATTGCTCGTGATGTCTTGTTGGCGGAAGCTAGCGGGGTACACTATCACGTCTGCCACGTTTCGACCGCAGAGAGCGTTCGCGTAATCCGTGACGCTAAGCGCGCTGGCATCAACGTCACCTGTGAAGTTTCGCCACATCATTTATTGTTGACGGACGCCGATATTACCATGGACAATCCAATGTTAAAAATGAATCCACCATTACGGTCACCAAAAGATCGGGCCGCGTTAATTGCGGGGCTGCTAGACGGCACTATCGACATGATTGCGACTGATCATGCTCCACATACGGATGCTCAAAAGCAAGGTTCAATGAAGACTGCAGCGTTTGGCATTACTGGACTTGAAACGGCTTTTGCGACGCTCTACACCGCGTTGGTTAGAACTAAGTTGCTCACTCTCGGCCAATTGGTCAACTTGATGAGCACGGCGCCAGCCAAGTTATTCGGATTAACCAAAGCCGGGCAATTACAGCCAGGCCAACCGGCAGATTTAGCGATTATCGACTTAGATCACAAGTTTGAAATTAAGGCCAATGAGATGTATTCGAAAGGCCATAATTCACCGTTTATTGGCTGGCAAGTCTACGGCAACGTTTTGATGACGTTAGTGGACGGCCAAGTTGTGTATGGAAAGGACCAGCAAGCATGAAACGATATTTAGTCTTAGCAGACGGGACCGTGTACCCGGGGACCGGCTTCGGTGCGACCACCGCAACCGTGGGCGAACTCGTCTTCAATACCGGCATGAGCGGCTATCAAGAATCGATCACCGATCAATCTTATAATGGCGAAATCCTCATGTTTACTTATCCCTTGATTGGGAATTACGGCATCAATCGTGATGATCACGAATCAATTAAGCCGAGTTGCAAAGGTGTTGTCGTGCATGAATTGGCCCGGCGCGCGAGCAATTGGCGCAGTGAAATGTCTTTAGATGACTACTTAAAATTAAATGATATTCCGGGTATCGCCGACATTGATACCCGTGCAGTGACCAAGCACATCCGAGAAAAGGGTGCGATGAAAGCGACCATTGTCGATGAAGTGACTCATGAAACCGTGCCACAACTGAAAGCAACGGTTTTGAATCCAGCGGTGGTTGCCGAAAGCTCGACCAATAATGCTTATCCAAATCCGGCAACCGGACCGAACGTCGTCGTGGTTGACTTTGGACTGAAGCATTCAATCTTACGTGAATTGGCTAAGCGGCAGTGTAACTTAACGGTGTTGCCATATAATGCGACCGCCGGCGAGATTCTGGAACTTAATCCAGATGGTGTCATGCTGACGAATGGCCCTGGTGATCCCAAAGATGTCCCCGGCGCACAAGCCATGATTCGCGAAGTTGAACAACAGGTGCCCTTATTCGGAATTTGTTTAGGTCATCAGCTCTTCTGTTTAGCGAATGGTGCGGACACCTTTAAGATGAAATTTGGTCATCGTGGTTTCAACCATCCGGTGCGTGAAATTGCGACGGGACGAATTGATTTTACTTCACAGAACCACGGTTACGCGGTTGACCGGGACTCCTTGGCGAAAACCGATTTAATGATTACGCATGAAGAAATTAATGACGGCACCGTTGAAGGCGTGCGGCATCGTAACTATCCGGCATTTTCCGTCCAGTATCATCCCGATGCTGCGCCGGGTCCTCATGATGCCGATCACATTTTTGATGAATTTATTGATTTAATGGCGGCGCATCAAGCGGCCCGGAAAGGAAGCAATTTCAATGCCTAAACGCACAGATATCCATAAAATTATGGTCATCGGTTCTGGCCCAATTATTATTGGTCAAGCCGCTGAATTCGATTATTCCGGGACACAAGCTTGTTTAGCCTTGAAGGAATTAGGCTATGAAGTGGTGTTGGTGAACTCTAATCCAGCGACCATCATGACCGATAAAGAGATTGCTGACCAAGTTTATCTGGAACCCATCACCTTGGAGTTTGTCTCACAAATTTTGCGTAAAGAACATCCCGATGCCATTTTGCCAACGTTGGGTGGGCAACAAGGCCTCAACATGGCGATGGAATTAGCCAAATCTGGCATCTTAAAAGAACTCAAAATTGAATTACTAGGAACTAAACTGAGTGCCATTGATCAAGCGGAAGACCGTGAACAATTCAAAGACTTGATGGAAAAGCTGGGCGAACCCGTGCCGGCTTCCGGGATTGCTTATACGGTGGACGAAGCGGTTGATTTTGCGACTAAGACCGGTTATCCAGTCATTGTGCGCCCGGCCTTCACGATGGGTGGTACCGGTGGTGGGATCGCCGAAAACGAAGCTGAACTGCGGACGATTTCTGAAAATGGGCTGTCGTTATCGCCAGTCACACAAGTGTTAATCGAACAAAGTATCGCCGGTTACAAAGAAATTGAATTTGAAGTAATGCGCGACGCTGCGGACAACGCGATGGTTGTCTGCAACATGGAAAACTTGGACCCAGTGGGGATTCATACGGGGGATTCGATCGTCTACGCGCCAGTTCAAACGTTGGCAGATCGTGAAGTTCAAATGTTGCGGGACGCGTCCTTGAAAATTATTCGGGCGTTGAAGATCGAAGGCGGCTGTAACGTTCAGTTAGCGCTTGATCCAAATAGTTTTAACTATTACATTATTGAAGTTAATCCACGGGTCAGCCGATCTTCAGCATTAGCTTCCAAAGCAACCGGCTATCCGATTGCGAAGATGGCCGCCAAGATCGCGGTTGGCCTCCATTTAGACGAAATCAAGAACCCGGTAACCGGGACGACTTATGCCGAATTTGAACCAGCCTTGGATTACGTCGTTTGCAAGATTCCACGCTGGCCATTTGACAAGTTTACCCATGCGGATCGCCGCTTAGGCACCCAAATGAAGGCAACCGGGGAAGTCATGGCAATCGGTCGTGATATTGAAGAGGCTACTTTGAAGGCGGTTCGGTCGCTTGAAATTGGCGTCACTTATATTGATGAACCCGCACTAGCCAAAGTCGATGACGATGTGTTAAGCGACAAGCTGATTCATGCGCAGGACGATCGCTTGTTCTATTTGGCGGAAGCGATTCGTCGCGGCTACACGATTGAAGAACTGGCTGAAATTACTAAGATCAATATTTTCTTCTTGGATAAACTGCTCCATCTGATTGAAATTGAACGTGACTTGCAAACACACAAAGATGATCTTGCCACGCTGACAACCGCCAAGCGTCACGGCTTTGCCGATGAAACGGTTGCTAGTTTCTGGGACGAATCGGCGGATGACGTTCGTCAATTCCGTAAGGCTAATAAACTGATGCCAGTTTATAAAATGGTTGATACTTGTGCCGGCGAATTTGCCTCCACAACCCCTTATTATTACGGGACGTATGAATTTGAAAATGAAAGTTTGGTCACGAAAAAGCCATCCGTGCTAGTCCTTGGTTCAGGTCCAATCCGAATTGGTCAAGGGGTCGAATTCGACTATGCCACGGTGCATTCCGTGAAGGCGATTCAAAAGGCCGGCTTTGAAGCGATTATTATGAATAGTAATCCCGAAACCGTGTCCACCGACTTCTCAATTTCAGATAAGTTGTATTTTGAACCCTTGACGATTGAGGATGTCATGAATGTGATCGACCTCGAACAACCAACTGGCGTGATTGTGCAATTTGGCGGTCAAACCGCGATCAACTTAGCGGCACCGTTAGAAGCGCATGGCGTTAAAATTCTTGGGACTAGTGTGACGGATGTCAATCGTGCTGAAGATCGAGATGAATTTGATAAGGTGATTAAATCACTGAAAATTCCGCAACCCGCTGGTGATACTGCGAGTGATGAAGCCACCGCCATGACGATTGCCGACAAAATTGGTTATCCGGTATTAGTTCGCCCAAGTTACGTCTTAGGCGGCCGGGCGATGGAAATTGTCAAAAAGCCGGCTGACTTGGATTATTACATGCACAATGCGGTCAAAGTGTCACATGACCATCCGGTGTTAATTGACAGTTATTTGGTTGGTAAAGAGTGTGAGGTTGACGCGATTTGTGATGGGAAAACGGTCCTAATTCCTGGAATTATGGAGCATATTGAACGGGCCGGTGTGCATTCCGGTGACTCAATGGCCGTGTATCCACCACAATCCTTATCCGCCGCAGTCCAGGCACAAATTGTGACGTATACTGAGCAATTAGCGATTAGTTTAAATTGTATCGGGATGATGAATATTCAATTCGTGATTCACGATGAACAAGTCTATGTGATCGAAGTTAATCCGCGGGCTAGTCGGACGGTACCGTTTTTAAGCAAGGTTACTGGGATTCCGATGGCGCAAGTGGCAACTCGCGTGATCTTAGGACAGTCGCTAACGAGTCAAGGTTATCAAACGGGACTAGCGCCAATCGGTAAGTTAGTGCATGTTAAAGCACCAGTCTTCTCATTTTCAAAATTGAATCGGGTGGATAGTTTACTCGGACCTGAAATGAAATCAACTGGAGAAGTCATGGGTAGCGACACGACGATGGCTAAGGCGCTCTACAAAGCCTTTGAAGCCGCCAAACTGCACGTTCCTAATCATGGTAATGTTCTGATTACGGTGCGTGACGACGATAAACCGGAAGCCTTGAAATTGGCACAACGTTTCCATAACTTGGGCTATCAATTATTAGCCACTCATGGGACGGCGAGCTATTTGACGAAACAGGGCTTGCCGGTACAAGTTGTTGACAAGATTGACAGTGGTGAAAATGATTTACTCCATCAAATGGAAGCTGGCCAAGTCCAATTGGTTATCAATACGGTCTCCGATGAAGGTCAAGCCGCAGATGATGGCGCGCTGATTCGAAACAGTTCGATTGCGCATAATATTCCGTTATTTACGGCACTGGATACCGTGGCTGCAATTTTGCAAGTCTTAGAGTCACAATCATTTGTCACACAAGCCTTATAGACATGAAAAGGGGATCGACATGGAACGATTAGCAGTGAATTTAGCAGGTGTCACGTTAAAGAATCCGGTGATGCCCGCCAGCGGGACTGCCGCTTATGGTCAAACAATGGCGACGCAATTAGATTTAGGCGCTTTAGGTGGCTTGGTGATCAAGTCCACCACCGCGCAACCACGCGAAGGGAATCAACGACCAACAACAGCCCCAACGACAGCTGGCTGGTTGAACGCGATTGGGTTGAAGAACCCTGGTATTGACAATGTGCTGGCTGAAAAACTTCCTTGGTTAGCCGAACATTATCCAACACTGCCAATTGTCGGCAGTGTTGCGGGGAGTACCTTTGATGAATACGTTGCGGTGGCTAAAAAAATGACGACGGCCCCAAATGTGAAATTGTTAGAAATTAATATCTCGTGTCCAAATGTGGACCATGGTGGCTTAGCCTTTGGCACAGATCCAGTATTAGTTAAAGATTTGACACAAGCCATCGTGGCCGTTGTGAACAAGCCGGTGTTTATGAAGTTAACGCCTAATGTGACGGATATCATCCCAATTGCTGCCGCTGCTGAAGCTGGTGGGGCAGCCGGGTTAACGATGATCAATACCTTAACTGGGATGGGGATTGATTTGAAGACTCGCAAGCCGATTCTGGCGCACGGTACGGGTGGTTTATCTGGCAAAGCCTTGCATCCAATGGCTGTTCGGATGATTCATGATGTCCGTCAACAAACCAAGTTACCAATTATTGGAGTCGGCGGTGTCTTCACGCCGGAAGATGTTTTGGAATTCTATTTGGCCGGCGCCAATGCGGTTCAAGTAGGGGCGGCGACGTATGGTCACCCAACTGCTTGTACCGATATTATTACTGGTTTACCCGCCGCAATGGATAAGTACGGCATGTCGAGTTTAAGCGAGTTAATCGCGGAGGTACAAGGATGAGTCGACCAGTCATTATTGCCTTGGATTTTCCAACTGCAGATCAAGCCTTAACCTTTTTAGACCAATTCCCAACTGGGATTAACTTAACCGTTAAAATTGGGATGGAATTATTTTATGCGGCAGGTCCTCAAATCGTCCAAGCGATTGAAGCGCGCGGTCATGCCGTTTTTCTTGATTTGAAATTACATGATATTCCGAACACTGTCGAAGCCGCGATGCGCGTCATTGGGCGATTAGGGGTGCGTTACACGACTGTGCATGCAGCCGGGGGTCACGTGATGCTCGCGGCGGCCAAGCAGGGATTAGTTGCGGGTGCGACTGAACGCGGACTATCAGCGCCCAAGTTACTCGCAATCACGCAATTAACGTCGACCAATCAGGCCATGTTAAATACCGATCAACAAATTGCCGGTAGTGTGCAAGCTAGTGTGGTTCACTATGCTGAACTTGCGCAGGCCAGTGGTTGTGACGGTGTGATCTGTTCGGCTCAAGAAGTCGCCGCCATTCATGCGGCGGTTGGGCCAGACTTTATTGGGATCACGCCTGGCATTCGCCCAGCCACTGCGGCAGCTGATGATCAACAACGGGTCATGACGCCAACTGCCGCGGCTAAAGCGGGCAGTAATGGCTTAGTGGTCGGTCGGCCAATTACGCAAGCAACGGATTCAGTGCAAGCTTATCAACAGATTTTGACAGAATGGAGTGCAGCTAATGACTAAAATTGCAGCAACAATCGCAAGTGACCTTTTACGGATTCAGGCCGTGACATTGCGGCCAAATGACCCATTTACTTGGGCCAGTGGCATGCATAGTCCGATATACACGGATAACCGGTTGACGATTTCATATCCAGACGTTCGCACACATATCGCGGAAGGCATTGCCGCGATTATTCGCGAACAATATCCTGATACGGCAGTCATCGCCGGTGTTGCAACGGCGGGAATTCCACACGCTGCCTGGGTGGCTCAGATTCTGTCATTACCGTTGATTTATGTGCGGTCCAAGCCTAAAGATCATGGTGCTGGCCGTCAAATTGAAGGCGTTTTGAAACCGGGTGAAAAAGTTGTCATGCTGGATGATCTGATTTCGACCGGTGGCAGTGTGTTGCAAGCGGCAAAAGCAGTTCAGGCGGCTGGTGGCGATATTCAAGCCGTCGGGTCAATCTTTAGCTATCAGCTGGCTGCGGCGACAACGAACTTTGCCGCGGTTAAGTTACCGTTATTCAGTTTGACAAACTACACTAGCTTGATCGAAGTAGCACGGCAAGCCGATCAGATTACGGCCGATGAATTAGCGTCATTGCACGCTTGGCGCCAAGATCCGGCTAGTTGGGGTGCCCAGCATTAACTTGACAATTTGCTAATAACTCCCGCTGTGTCAATAATCAGCACATGTGGATTTAATTAAAGCGGACTGCTTCCGGTTGGGACTAATGCCATGCGGTCGTGGGACCGGGCCAAGCCAAGTACGTCTTGACCCTCGCCCGGAACCCTTGCCAAAAACGCAAGTGTCCCGGACCGTCCGTGGCGTAACGTCGGCAAAAAACAGCCGATGTAACGCCACCATCACGACCGATGGCATCAGTCCCAACCTCCAGCTAATTAAACTTAGTGGAGGCCAGTGAACCAAAGTGCTGTGGGGCAAAACACACTTTGGCTGTTGTTCATCGTGCAACGATTCTAATTGACGGAGCACACGTTTAGATTGTGGCGGATTCCGTCTATCAGCACCATTTGATGAGCTTAAACGTATTAAGAAATTTAACCACTAGTTACCATAACTTTGCGTAGGTCAAAAAAATCAGTCGAACATTACTTGAAGAAAATTTTCAAGTGAGGCTCGACTGATTTTTTTATGTCAATGGTAATCACGTTGTCGGAGTTTATTGGGATATGGGCCAACTTTAAAAGAGTGGACAGATACAGCCGTGAGGGGGCTTCGTTTGGGGCTCAGCCGTGGCATTTGACTTAGCGCGGTGGTTTGGCCGCGGTTAGTCAAAAACCAGCTTTTGAGACCGCTTTTTGGCTCAAAAATGGTTCATGGCGTTCCAGCCCCAAACGAAGTCCCCGGTAGGCGGAAATTCACCACTATTCACTAATTAATCAATTGACCAACGGAAACTCTTAACAGTGGTGAAATTCAAGAAAAACTTACCACCTACGATAGTGTCAGGAGTCTTTGTTTGTTGTCATAAATATGCGATAATGAGACATAATTACATAGAACGTTTGTTCAGATTAAAGGGGGAAGTCACTGTGAGTTTACAATTTGTACTGGGAACCGCAAAGTATGATCATCGCCAAACAATGGTGCAACAACTTGTGACCGCATTGCAGACGGCACACAACGATGACCAATTTTTCTATCTGGTGCCCAACCATATCAAGTTCGATACCGAAGTGGATGTGCTAAACCAACTGGCCCAAGCGACCGGTCAAAATAAACAGTTGTATGCACAGACACAAGTGCAAGTCTTTTCATTTACACGGTTAGCCTGGTATTTGATGAAAAATGAGGCGGAATATCAAGTACCACGGCTTTCGGCAGCTGGGATTGATATGTTACTCTATCGGATTTTGCGGACGCATCAGGATGAGTTACGGTTATTCGGTGGCGAAGTTTCTCAAACTGGGTTTATTACGCAATTAGCTAAAGAAATCACCGGCTTGCAGACGGCCAACTTGACGCCAGAAGATCTGACGCAATTGGCGGAACAAGCGCCAGCTGGTGATTTAAAAGCAAAATTACATGATTTAGCCATCGTCTATGCTGATTTTATGATGGCGACCGCTGGAAAATATTTGAAGCCAGTGGATGTCTTGGCACAACTGAATACGTATTTACAGCATCAGGATTTAAGCAAGATGCACGTCTACTTGGAATTGGCGGGTTTTGCCCAATTGCCTGGACAACAACAGGCGCTCATCACTACGATGTTAGAACGCGGCGCGCAAGTCACGATTAGTTTGATGTTGGATAAGGCCGTCACGCAACAGTTACCAGAAAATGGGAGTTTGTTCTACCAAACTGGACGCTTATATTATCGGCTTTTTCAGTACGCGCAAGTTCGGAAAATTCATGTTGGCTTAGATCTCAAAGCAAGCCAAGTGCGTGTTAGTCCAGGACTAGCCGCGCTGGATGACTATTGGCGTGGACACCCACAACAGGGGAGTGGGCACGAGCCAAAAAACGATGCCCTCCGTCTTTTTCGGACTGATAGTCGCCAAACTGAATTAGCACAAGTTGCCCGTCAAATTCGCCAACTAGTTGCCAGCGGTCAGAATCATTATCGAGACTTTTTAGTGATTACTCGGCATTTAGCAAATTATCAAACCATGTTAGCACCCATTTTTCAAACGCAACAAGTACCGTATTTTGTTGATTTACAACGTTCAATGGCGGATCACCCGTTAGTGGAATTAATTGGCGCCTTGTTTGAGTTGGATGCGAAACATTACCAATATCGTGATGTTATGCGAGTCCTCAAGACTGAGCTCTTGATTCCGATGGTGGATGGTCACCCGATGTCATGCCAGGCGTATCGTCAGGCGGTTGATTTGACTGAAAACTTCATTTTGAAAAGTGGTTATGCCGGACAACGGTGGTTGGACAAGGCTGATTGGCAATATTTCCAGTTTACATCCGGTGATGCCGGCGTGGAAACGGCTGAGAATGCCGCCATCACGGCCCAAATCAATTTGATTCATCATTTTGTGGCGCAGATCTTTCCACCGTTCTTTAAACAGATGACGGCGGCGAAGGATGGTCGAACAGCTGCCACTATCCTGTTCGATTTTCTGACCAAAAATGGCGTTGATCAACAATTGCTGACTTGGCGTGACCAAGCGCTAGATCAGCAAGACGTTGTCGCCGCAGCAGAGCCTGAACAGACTTGGCAAGCCTTCTGTAACATGCTGGATGAATATGTCACGCTACTTGGGACGGCACCGTTCGAATTGACCGACTTCTTAGCCTTGCTACAAGCCGGATTTGAAGGTGCCAGCTATTCTCAAATTCCGTCCACCCTTGATCAAGTGTTAATTTCAGAAAGCGGGATGGTTCAAAGTCAACAGCGAAAAATTGTCTTCATGATTGGGGCAACGGATCTCGTGATGCCCGATCGGATTATGACCAATGACTTGTTGAGTGACGTTGATAAGGAAGCCTTGCAAGCGTCGATTGATCAATTGCCTGGTGATCATTATTTGAGTGATTCAGCCGTCATTCAGCTTGGTGATGAACGTTGCTTGAATTACTTAGCCTTCATGAATGGGACGGAACAATTGATTTTTAGTGCACCATTGAAAGATGATCAGGAAACTGATCTGGGCTTGTCTAATTATGTGAAACAAATTCAGCAACACTTCAAGTTACCGATGGCCGTTTATTTTGGGACTCCAGATCCAACGGCGACGAAGGTTGCCCCATTTATTGGGACGAAGCGTCGAACAATGACCCACGTGATTCAAGTTTATCGTGAGCTCTTAACTGAAAATACCGACCGTAATCGTGTCGGAGCCCCGTTAAAGCCAGCGCCGATCTGGGTCTGGCTACGGCGGCAATTGACCAATGACCCAGAATTTGGCAAACAGGCGCAACACTTATTAGCTGGACTCAGCTACCAGAATCGCCCAGTACCGTTAAAACCAGAAGCGGTCAAAGCGTTGTATGGGAATCAAATTTATACGTCAATTTCGAAATTAGAAGAATTTTATCGCAATCGTTATGCGTACTTTTTAAAGTATGGCTTAAAATTGCAAGAACGTGATGTTTTTGAACTGTCAGCGGCTAGTACCGGCGAGTTTTTCCATGCTGTCTTAGATGGGTTAGTTAAGGCCGTTCGTGCCGACAACCTATCATTGGCGAGTTTAGCAGATAGCCAATTAGAGCACTATTTAGGTCAAATCACGACTGAAGTTTTGGCCCAGCCGCAATTTATGATTTTATCGAGTTCGAATCGGATGGCCTATTTGCGACAACAACTGATTAATACAGTGAGTCAGATTGCCTATGCGATCCGCAATCAAAGTTTACGTTCCGCCGCACAGCCCGAACAGACCGAGTTGTTGTTCGGAAATGTTGGTAAAGAACAAGGCTTAAAGGCGTTAGATTTTCAAGTTGATGCGCAACACAGTGTCCATGTTCGTGGGAAAATTGACCGTTTAGATCAGATTCAGGTTGCTGATCAGCGCTATTTAGGAATCGTTGATTACAAATCGTCGGTGCATCGCTTTGATTTTCAAGAGGCCTACTACGGAATTGCGATGCAGATGTTGACTTATTTAGACGCAGTTTTGCGCAATGAACGTGAAATCGTGGCGGATCCGCAAGCTAAAGTAAAATTGGCGGGGGCGTTGTATATGCATATCCAAAATCCAACGTTGAAGCCGAGCGACGTCAAGACTGGTTTTGAAGCAGCCATGTTGAAGGCTAACAAGTATAAAGGAATTTTGTTGGATGATCCCGAGCTGTTAGCAAAACTTGATACCGATTTGCAAAAGCAATCCGGCGTCTCAAAAATTTATCCGTTCAGACGGAAGGCTTCGGGTGAATATAATCATGTCAGCAGCCGGACACCATCACTCGTGACTGAGGCCCAATTGACACAACTGATTGAACATAATCAACAGCTGATTATTGATGCGGCTACGGCAATTTTTGCGGGCTCGTTAGCCCTGAATCCAATGCGGTTAAATGACAAGACAACGGCATTGCAATATTCACCATATTTGGCAATTATGCAGTTTGATGCCATGTTGCCTGAAAACAATTATCACGATTTGCAACCACTCACACCGAGTGAAGTTTTAGCACGAATCGCGGCCGGAGGAAACCAAAATGACTAATTTTACAGCCAGTCAGCAAGCAGTAATTACACAAAAAAATAATAATTTATTAGTTTCAGCTTCGGCCGGTTCAGGTAAGACCACGGTCTTGATTGAACGGATTATGCGCAAAATTGAAGCGGGCACGAATGTCGATCAACTCTTGGTTGTGACGTTTACGAATTTGGCCGCCAAGCATATGAAACAAAAACTAGAAAATCAGCTCAACGCCAAGCTATCAACCTTGTTAAACGACTCAACCGGAGCGGCGACGGCTTCTCCGGTCGTCAAACGCTTGCGACAACAACTTAATCTACTAGGTGTCGCCAACATCAGTACGTTGGATGCGTTTTGCTTACGCTTAATTCAACGTTATTACTACGTGATTGACTTAGATCCGGTGTTTCGATTGCTGACAGATAATACAGAAGGGCTACTGATTCGTGATCAAGTCTGGGGCGATGTCCGAGAAAAGTTATACGCTGACCAAGACTCACGATTTGCACAACTAACCGCGAATTTTTCGAATGACCGTAGTGATGATGGTCTCAGTGCTTTAATCATGCGGCTGTTTGATTTTGCACAGTCCACCCCTAATCCGACTGAGTGGTTGCAACAGTTACCGGCGGCCTACACGATTGAAACGCCAACGGTGACCGCATCGGCCTTTTATCAGCAACAACTACTGCCGTTACTGCAAGAAACTGGGCAGACGATGCAAGCTAATTTGACGCAAGCAATCGCCGTGGCCCAGACTGGTGAGCTTGAGGACAAGACGATAAAGGGGTTAACTGAGGCGCAACAGGGGGTGCAAACTTTAGTTGCGCAATTGCCGACCGCCAGTTGGAATGACTTGCGTGAGCAGATTGCGACGTTTAAATTCGGACGGCTGAAAAAGACTTATAAGGATGAGCCATTACGAACCAGTGCTGCGGCTAACGTTGGACAATTGGTGCAAACGGTGAAGGATCAGTTCAAACAACTGACTGAAAACTATTTTGCGGCCGATGAAGCACAAGTTATGGCGGTGATGACCGGTTCAGCGGATTTAGTGACGGAACTCGTTCACGCGACGTTGGCATTTAAACAAGCCTTTGCGGCCGAAAAACGTCAGCGACATGTCTTAGATTTCAGTGACTTAGAACATTTAACCTTGCAAATTTTGACCAGCCAAGACGATAGCGGGCAGGGGGCCTTAGCCCAATTGCGTGCGCAATTCGACGAAATCATGGTCGATGAATATCAAGATATTAACAGCTTACAAGAAAAGATTTTACAGTTATTAGCCCGTCAAAATCCGGGAAACATGTTCATGGTGGGTGATGTTAAACAGTCAATTTATCAATTCCGGTTGGCGGACCCGTTATTGTTCTTGCATAAATATCATGATTACGGGCAAAATCCAGCACACGGGGATCGGATTGTGTTGGCCGAAAATTTCCGGTCGGTTGAAAATGTTGATAACTTAGCCAATTTAATTTTTAGCCAACTGATGGATGCACCGGTCGGCCAAATTGATTACGATGATGCGGCCAAGTTGAAGTATGGTCCTAAAGATTATCCAGCTGATCTCGCACAGACGACGAGTTTGTTGCTCTATCAATCTGGTAAAGCCGCCGTGGAAACGGATGAGGATGCAGAACCGACAACCTTTTCAATTGACGATCCATCTGAAGGCAGCATTACGATGGTGGCGCAGAAAATTTTGGCCTTGAAAGCGCAAGATCGTCCGATTTATGACCGGGGAACCGGAACATATCGGCCCTTCCGATATAGCGATGCCGCCTTATTGGTGCCTACTCGAAATCATAACTTAACGATAATTGATATTTTTAAGCGGCTGCAGATTCCAATTGTTGTCAACGATGCTCAAAATTATTTTCAGACGACTGAAATTCGGATCATGATGGCATTGCTGAGTATCATTGATAATCCCTATCAAGATATTCCGTTAGTAGCTGTTTTGCGGTCACCAATCGTTGGCTTAGACGAAAATCAGTTGGTTTATTTACGCATTCAAAATAAAACTAGCGATTATTTCCAGGCGTTGCGAGACTTTTATGCCGCTTACCCAGGCCGAGAACATGAGGCTTATGGCGATCAGGTCTATGCTAAAATTGATCAATTTATGTCCCAACTGACTGAATTCCGAGATTTAGCCAGACGAAATCAATTGGTCACGTTGATCTGGCGAATCTATGACCGAACTGGATTTTTGGATTATGTTGGTGGGATGCCAGCAGGTAAGCAACGACAGGCAAACTTGAATGCGCTGTATGAACGCGCCCATACTTACGAAGCGGGGAGTTTTAAGGGCCTATTTCAATTCGTTCGCTTTATCAAACGGATGCAAGAAAAGGATCAGGATTTGGCAGAAGCGGTGTCGGAGACTGAAACAGAAGCGGTCAGCGTGATGACGATTCATGGGAGTAAGGGACTGGAATATCCAGTTGTCTTTATCATGGATTTAGACAAACAATTTAATCAAAGCGATACGCGCCAGTCGGCCTTGTTAGATCGTGAAGCGGGTATTGGTATCACGTATTTAGATCCGAAAACGCGAGTCAAATATCCAACTTTACCGCGTTTGATGACCCAACAAGTTGTGAGTCAAAAGTTGCGCGCGGAAGAAATGCGAAAATTATATGTAGCCATCACGCGGGCTGAACAGCAACTTTATTTAGTCGGCACGGTTGAGTCAATGACCACGGCGGCCGAAAAATGGCGACGCGTGATGCAAGATAAGACGTTAGTGTTGGATGCGCAGTCACGGATTATGGCTAAAAGTGACTTGGATTGGCTTGGGCAGACCTTAATTCGCCATCCAGATTTAAAAGCTTACTGGGATGGTGAGCAACCCGCTTATTCATTGGCTGAAGACCAAACCCGGGTGACGATTGAACTTGGCGACGCAACCTCGGTGGCACCAGTCATCCCGCAATCAGACGCGCCGAATACGGCGGAATCGAGTGCGGTTGACTTGGTCGAAGCTGATTTAGACGTTGACGTGGATCAGGTCACACAACAGCAAATTCAACGATTATTGAATTTTAAGTACCCAGATCAAGTTGCGACAGCGACGACGGCTTATCAGTCCGTCTCCGAAGTCAAACGGGTCTTTGAAGACCCAGACACGGCGTTGATGCAAGCTAATCCAACGGTCAGTGTCCAGCAATCGCGGCCAAGTAGTCGTTACGTCACAGAAGAATTGGCGACGCCACAATTTCTACAAACGGCGCAAGCGCCAACTGGGGCGGATGTTGGGAGTGCGACCCACCTGGTTTTGGAACAACTACCATTAGATGCACCGGTGACGACTGCCGTGGTTGAGCAGACTATTGCTGCGCTGGTCATGAAGACTATCTTGACTGAGCCAGTTGCGGCCTTAATTGACGTGAATTCAGTGGTTGCCTTCTATGCCAGTGAGTTGGGCCAGCAAATTTTGGCAACACCTAATAAGGTTCATCGCGAAGTGCCATTTTCACTCTTGATGCCAACTTGGCGGTTATTTGATGATTTTTCCAAAGATGATCCTAACAAAATTTTAATTCATGGGATTATTGACGGTTATTTGGAAACTGATGCCGGTTTAATCTTGTTTGATTACAAGACAGATCATGTGGCGCAACCAGCAGCGTTGTTGAAACGTTACACCGGTCAAGTCAAACTATATGCCGCTGCGTTAAGTTCAATGTACGCGCCACAAGTAGTTGCCGGGCAATATTTGTACTCATTGACCCAGCAGGCGTTAATTCCAGTTCCGAAAAGTTTGTAACCAAAGTATCTGGCACAAGTGACCATGACTAGTAGTGGTCCTTCCGGGGTGGAACTGGTTGCTCATATCATTTGGCTAATATGAAAAAATAAGGCTACCGTTTTTTCGCGGTGGCCTTATTTGACATTAATCATACAGTGAAAGCCGGTCTTAAAACCAACTTTAGAGCATCACTTGATAGGCATTACGTTGATCAGTTGCATCGTTGGCCATATAGACAATCCCACGATAGGCAAAGCCGGCTTTAGTGATGATATGTTGCATCCGTTTATTTAAACGGTGAGTATCGACTCGGATTTGGCGAAAACCGGCTTGGTAACTGATCGTCATTAAATTGCTAAAATAGGTATCAGCCAAGTGTTGCCCATGGTAACCACTTGCAATGGCGATGCGATGAATTGACGTATAGCTAGCGTCAGCTGCGCCTGCCCAGTTGCCTTGATAAATCTGCTGATAATTTGGATCTGCTGTTGTTAATAACGCTGCTGTTCCGGCAATTTTGCCGTCAACGATTAATAACCAAGCCCGGTTGGCGTCAATATCTTGTTGAATATCGCTGGTTGCTGGATAGGGGCCTTGCCATTGTGGAATCTGATCGGCCGATAGCGCTTGGCGACCTTGTTCAATAATGGCCATCATTGCGGGTAAATCGGTTGTCGTGGCTTGACGGACGTATTTTGTCATACAAATCCCTCTCTCGTAAAATAAATTAATGTTAATTATTATAGAACTGTTGGCGAACTGTGACAAATTGAAAAACAGATTAGTATTAATTCTATTTGGTTTAGCTTTATAATAAGACTTATCAAACACTGGGAGTGACGCAGATGAAAGTATTTGTTATTGGTGCGCATGGTCAAATTGGTAAGAAGATTGTTTCTAAATTGGTCGCGCAAGGTGATCAAGTTTTTGCTGGAATTCGTCATCCAGAACAGGCAGAAGCGTTTGAAGATGCTGGTGCACAGCCGGTCAGCTTTAATTTATTAGAACAACCAGCCGAATTGGCAGCGGCGTTCAAAGGGATGGATGCGATTGTGTTTGCTGCTGGTTCCGGTGGTCAAACTGGGTATGATATGACGCTCATGATTGATCTTGATGGGGCAGTTAAAACGATGCAAGCGGCGGAGTTAGCACAAGTTAAGCGTTATGAGATCATTAGTGCTGAATTTACCGCTGATCGAGCCAAGTGGCCAAATTCATTGAAGCCATACTATGTCGCAAAATATTATGCGGATGAATGGCTCAAGACGCGGACTCAGTTAGATTATACGATTTTACAACCTGGGACATTAGTGAATGATGCCGGTACTGGCAAGGTCACCGTTAATCCTGGCGTTGGTGGTGAAATTACCCGTGATGATGTCGCCACATTTGCGGTGAAGGCTTTAGGAACCGCGCAGACAATTGGTAAAACGATTGCGTTGATTAATGGTGAGACACCAATTAAAGACGCTGTTGAAGCATAATTAAAAAAGAATTCTTAACCGGATGAGCGGTTAGGAATTCTTTTTTGTTACGATAAAACGATTATTTTAGAAGTTTAGGTGCTTGACTGCTGCGAGACTCCGAAAATACGAGTAACCTAGGAGCAACACAACTAGACCAGTGATGACCAACAGTAAGTTTGTCGGACCATGTTGGGCGATTGCAGTGACGATATTGTTAAAACAGTTTTTCCCCCAGGTGGTCCGTTGAACACTGAGGTAGCCACCACCGATAATTGCAGCGACGAGTGCGCCGACGACGGACATGAAAGTTTGTGTCGCGGTGGGACCGTGTTTGAGCTGATAAGGCACTAAGACTAGTAGCAATGCCAGAATTAATACGCCAACTAAGTAAGCTTGTTGGAAGATACTCGTTAGGGTTAACCGCCAGTTTAGCAAGGTTGCCAGTCCCCAAGCGGTCCCAGTCATCAGTAAAATTGAAAAAGTTACTTGACCTAGTAACAGCTCATATTTTTGTTGGACGTAGGTTGTTTTAGCGACGGGCAACGTCAGTAAAAACTTTAAGCCGTGATTTTGCTGATTGGCAGTCAGGAGAGTGAGGGTCAGCATACTTAGCATAATGGCAAAGAGACTCATGCCAATCTCAATGCCCCAAGACCCAAAGCCGAACAGACAACCGGTTGCCAATAGCCAAGTGATCACCGCAGCTAAGCGTTGGCGCTTGAAAAGATAATAATCTTGTAACCATAAGCCTTTCATGCGTTAATCACCGCCTTAGTCGTTGCCGTAAATGCGAGTAATAAGTCATCAATTGTCGGCGTTTTTAGTGTCGGCAGCGCTGCAAACGCTTGGCGATCAGCGGTCAAACAGGTCACTTGATCGGCCTGTTGTCCAAGCTTGCTGAGCTTAGTCCGGTCTAACTGTGAAAAGACCGTTTGAGAGACAGAAAACAAGCCATAGTGTTGTTGAATATCACGCAGACTAGCTTGAAGTTTTAACTGGCCGTCGGTAATAATCACCGTCTGCTCAGCCAATGCTTCAATATCACTGGCAATGTGTGAACTCACCAGGATAGTTGATTCGGGATAATGTTGGTGATAATCCTGAATCAACTGAATAATAATTTGACGTGTGCCCACATCAAGTCCAGTTGTCGGTTCGTCCAAAATGAGTAGCTTGGCCGGATGTGCGAGGGCAATTAATACTTTCAGTTCGGCCTGCATGCCAGTTGAGAAGGTCTTAGTTGCTTGATTTAATGGCAAATTAAGTTGTTGGCAAGTAGCTAAGAAATCTGAACTGACGAAGGCTGGATAAAAAGCCGTTAGTAGCTGACTAATTTCGGTAATGCTAAGGGTTTCATTGAAGCCGCTATCTGGAAAAGTGGCACTAATGTTGTCCGGCCGCGCCGCTAGCCAAGTCGCGAACGGTTGTTCTTCAATCACTATCTGGCCTTGGTCGGGTGTAATCAGTCCTAAAAGCAATTTGAAGAAGGTTGATTTTCCAGCACCATTAGGCCCTAAAATCCCGCTGATTTTTCCTGTGGGAAGTGTGAGTGATAAGTTTAGTTTAAAATTCGGATAGCTTTTTTGAAGCTGATCAATGGTTAGCATGCCAACCACCTCGAAATCATAGATTTAAATTGACAACTAAGTCGTTAACTGGCCGTTCAAACCGTAAAAGAACAAGTGCGTCAAGTCTTTCAGAACGTGCTGATCGGTAATGGTCGTTTGACCTAAGTTGAAGAAGGCTTGAATGTAAATGCGAATCGCGGCAGGTGAATGCTGTTGACTAATGGCACCGCTTTGAATACCTAAATCAATAAGCTCTGACCAAAAAAGATCCAATTTGCTTAGATAGGTCGGACCAGTCTCCGGATGACCAGTCTTTCCTTGAAAGTCATCGGCGGCAAAACGAATGTAATCAGGATGTAGTTGCTGGCTCAAGCTAATTTGGGTTGTCATGATTTTCGTTAATTTGGCTTCAAAGTCCAATTGAGTGTCCCGCAAAATTGCGAGATTGGTCGCAATTCCATCATCAATATCGGCTAGGTAAACCGCATGAGCAAGTTCATTCTTGTTAGCGTAGTATTTATAAAGTGTTCGGGTTGAAACAGCAGCTTGCTGAGCAATCGTGGTGATACTAGTCGCTTGAACACCATCTTTTTTAAAAAGTTGTGCGGCTACGGTCAAGATTGCTTGTTGATGGGCTTTTGCATTTAATTCACGCTTAGTTGTCATATTTATATCCTCGATTATAATCCAAAAGTAAAATATATCAACATAAATATTTTACTTTTTATCTAAAAAACAAGTTAAGTTCATTTTAACAGTTTTTGGCAACCACGGTTATGAAAGCAAACAACAGCCCCACGACGCAATGTCGTGGGGCTGTTCTATGACGGTTATTTTATTTAGCCAAGTTGTGCCATGAGCTGTGATTGTTGTGTTGCCGTTAATGGCAAGATTGGTAAACGCGGTGAGCCAACTAAAATTTGTTTTTGGTTCAAGGCAGCTTTTACTGGTGCCGGTGAAGGGGCGCTGAACAAGGCCGCCATCTTTGGCATTAATTGGCGTTGTAACTGGCCGGCAGTCTGCCAATCACCGTGGTCAAGGTTGGCATACATGTCGGCAAGCTCGTCACCTAAAACATGACTTGCGACGGAAATCACGCCTTGGGCACCTAGCACTTTGGCCGTTAAGGCTTGTGAATCTTCGCCGGTATAAACGTTGAAGTCAGCAGGTGCGTGTTCAACGATTGCGGCCAATTCTTCCAAGGTCGTACATTGCTTCACGCCGATAATATTTGGCTGTTTGGCTAAGGTTAACACTGTCTCCACAGTCATCTTAACGACGACGCGACCAGGAATGTTATAAATCATGATTGGGAGGCCACCTTTTTTTGCAATTGCGGTGAAGTGGGCAATCATGCCGGTCTGGTCGGGTTTATTGTAAGGTGGCACCACGATCAAAGCGGCGTCGATGCCGACAATTTGACTGACACGGCGCGTGAAGGCGATGGTTGCGGCGGTATTATTAGTGCCCGTATTTGCCATGATGGGGACGCGACCGTTGACTAACGTGGCGGTCTTTTGAAATAAGGCGATTTTTTCATCATCGGTCAGTGTTGGACCTTCACCCGTGGTTCCACCGACCAAGAGTCCTTCGGTATGGTGAGCGAGCAAATAATCAATCAAGTTTGCCAAACGGTCGTTATCGACGTTACCCTGATTATCAAATGGGGTAACCATTGCCGTCATAATTGTTGCCTGTGTAAATTTCATGTTAATAACCTCCAAATTACGCTTCTTCAAAGTCAGTGAGCCAAGTTGCGAGCCGATTCATACTTTCGCGTAGCGCGGTTTGGCTGGCCGCATAACTGATTCGAAACCAGCCTTCGCCAGTTGAGCCGAACGCCGAACCGGGAATGACGGCAACTTGAGCCTCTTGGGCTAATTGCGTGGCGAAATCCCAGCTCGTCCCTTGAAATCTTGCGGGAACTTGGGCGAATAAATAAAAGGCACCACTAGGGTAGACGTAATTAATGCCAATTTCACTCAGGCGGGCGACTAAATAGTCTCGACGCTTTTGATAAATGGCGCGCATATGGGGGCCATCGTCGAAACCATTAGTTAAGGCTTCAATGCCAGCAACTTGGCTAATTGAACTCGTTGAGGTCACCAGATATTGATGCGTCTTTTTCATTTCATTGATCAATTCTTGTGGGGCCATAATGAGACCCAGACGCCAGCCAGTCATCGCATGTGATTTTGAAAAGCCATTGATGGTGATGGTCTTTTCAGGGTATAAGGTTCCTAGTGCGGTGTGAGGCTGGTCATAAGTAATTTCACTGTAAATTTCATCACTGATTACGATTAAACCAGCTTGGCGAATGACGGCCACTAGCGCCATCAGCTCTGCTTTGGAGTAAGTGACACCAGTTGGATTGGTTGGATAATTTAAAATGATGGCTTTTAACCGTTGACCAGCGTTCGCTTGAATGGTCGCCAGCAAAATCGCTGGCGTTAATTTATAACCACTGGTAGTCGTGTCAATCGGAATAATGGTTGCGTGGGCCATCGCCACGACCGGTGCATAGCTGGTGTAACTAGGTGTCGGTAATAAGACGCTGTCACCTGGATTTAAAAGTGTGAGTAACGCGGTTGCCACAGCCTCGGTTGCACCAACTGTGGCGATAATCTCACTTGGCGCGTAGGTTAGGCCGTATTTTTGATTGAAGTACTGGCTGGCCGCAACTTGTAGTTTTTGAAAGCCCATTAAGGGTGAATAATGACTGAAATCATGTTGAATCGCCTGAATACCAGCCTTTTTGATGTGTTCCGGTGTCGGTAAATCGGGTTCGCCGACCGTTAATTTGATAATATTCGGAATATCGCTGATGGCTTCATCGAAACGCCGAATCCCGGAAACTTGAATTTTTTTAATAATTTGATTGGTATCAGTCATGTTAAAACTTCCTTTCATCATGATTAATAGTTATAATAATCAATAATTGACTTGATTAAAAGTGACAGTTTCGTCAAAAATGAAAGGACAGTTGAGCGTGCCTTTGGATCGTCAGGCGACTACGCCACTCTATTTACAGTTGTACCAGCTTTTGAAAGCGAGCTATGACCCGCAAAAGTCTGCTAATCAAAAATTATGGTCGATTCGAAAACAGGCGCAGAATCTGCATGTTTCAAAAACAACGGTGGAACAAGCTTATGACCAGCTAATTGCAGAAGGCTATGTTTATACGATTCCCGGTAGTGGCTATTATTTTAATGAGCTGCAGCATTGGCCAACGTCCCCGCAACGCGCAAAGCCAGCGATGATTGCGGCATCACCCGTGTTACCAGTCAAATATGATTTTCGTTATGGTGTCACTGAACTTTTGACGCCAAGTTGGAATGGCTGGAAAAAGTCGGTGCGGGCAGCTTTGCGCCAAACGGAGGAACAGCCAGCCGCGTTGTACCCAAATGCGCAAGGCTTGCTCAAATTGCGACAACAACTAGTCACGTTTTTGCGTCAGACCCGTGGGGTACAGTGTCGAGCGGACCAAATTGTGATTACAAATGGGCCCAAATCAGGCTTAGAATTATTATTGAGTTTATTACCGGCAGGGACGGTTGGTATTGAGAATCCTGGTTACCGCGGACTAACCGCCTTAGCCGCGGGGTATGATCAGCAGACGGTTCGGATTCCAGTGACAACTGTCGGTTTGGATTTGGCCGTGCTAAAGCGAGAACGGCCGCAAGCGGTTTACACGACACCGGCGCATCAATTCCCATTAGGCTACGGTCTGCCCATCGCACAGCGCTTAGATTTGTTACAATGGGCCGCCGAAAAACGCTGCCTCATTATTGAGGATGATTACGATAGTGAGTATCGCTATGATGCCCATCCGTTGCCGGCGTTGCAGTCATTGGCGACCGCAGACCAGGTGGCCTACTTAGGAACTTTCGCCAAGGGGATTGATCCAACCTCACGAATGGGGTATGTGGTTTTACCGGAACAGTTATTAGCGCGCTATCATCAACGCTACCAATATCGTTCGGCCATGGTCGCTGGGCTTGTTCAGCAAGCGATGGTCAATTATTTTGAAAGTGGGGCCTATTATCGACACTTAAGTCGTAGTCGGTCGCTGAATCGCCAGAAGTATCAGTTATTATCAAAATTATTGTCGAAGACGACGGCGATTCAACCGATTTTGACTGGTGCTGGCCTGCATTTAGTTATCCGAATCCCGAAAATTCCGCAGGCTGATCTGATGGCGGCGTTGCAACAGCAATCAATTCGGATTTATCCATTAGACTCCAACTGGGAAAATATGCCCACGCCTGATTACTATTTGTTGGGATTTACAGCGTTAAGTTTGGCCGCGTTGAAGGTTGCCATTCCGATGTTAGTGACCACCTGTGAACAACTTGTTGCACAAATTGAAAAAAATAATTAGTGAATCTTTTTCAATTGGCTGTCACTTCCGGTTGGGACTAATAACATGCGGTCGTGGGACCGGTCCAAGCCAAGCACGTCTTGGACCTCGCCCGGAACCCTTGCAAAAAAGCGCAAGTGTGCCGGTCCGTCCGTGGCGTAACGTCGGCCAAAACCAGCCGATGTTACGCCACCATCACGACCGATGTTATCAGTCCCAACCTTCAGCTGATTAAGCTTAGCGGAGATGGAATCATTGTGTTGTGCCGAAGTCGTAGACCGTTTGGCTGGGCATCGTATAACGAACTAGTTTAAGCCGGACTATTGCTGATGTAGGCCTGTTCACGAGTCTTTTTGTACTTGCAACCTTTAGCAGATAAATTAGAATACAGTTCAAACAACATCGACACGTTGCTTGAACTGTATTTTTAGAAAGCGGCTAAAAGTTGAAAGCTGAAATTTGCGAGCAAGCTTCACTATGTTAATGATCAGTCCTTATAGATTAGTTAATGGCTGTCGCTTCCGGTTAGGATTGAATAATATATGATCAGCTATTAAGCCTGACGGAGCGCCTACCACGATTTTTGTTTTACTTTTTAGAAGATCCACAAAAAGCGTGTGCCAAAAGGTTTTTGCTTGGTAGCAAACCGCCTTTTGGCACACGCTCATTTAGTTAACTTGATTAGTTATCTTTATAAACCCATTCATTGCCATCGCGCTTCAATAACTCGTCTGAAGCGGCAGGTCCCATTGTTCCGGGACGATAGTTAGGGAAGTCCGGCGTATGTTCATCCCAGTACTTCTGGATGACGTCAACAAACTTCCATGAGTAGGCCACTTCTTGCCAATGTGTGAAGTTAGTGGCATCACCATTCAACGCATCGTGCAAGAGACGTTCGTAGGCTTCCGGACTATTTGCGGTTGCTTCAGAATCGTGGTCATAATCCAATTGAATTGGCGTAGTCGCGAAGCCTTGGCCAATGCATTTCGCATTCATGCGTAACTCAAAGCCTTCTGTCGGTTCAACGTTAATCGTTAAAACATTTGGGGCTAATTCGTTGGTTGAATCTGAGGCATTGTTATCATGATTGAAAATGTTTACGATCGGCCGTTTGAACACAACGTCAATGCGAGTGAACTTGTCGGCTAAACGTTTCCCAGTTCGAACATAAAATGGCACACCAGACCAGCGGAAATTATCAATCATGACTTTACCAGCCACGAAGGTATCCGTTGTGGATTCAGGGGAGATTTTATCTTCTGAACGGTAGTCTTTAACATCACCATCAGCGGCATATTGGCCACGAACAAAATTATCTGCAACTTCTGCTGGGGTGTAAGGACGTAAGCTCCGTAAAGCTTTCACCTTTTCGATGTTAATATCATTTTCAGTAAATTCAACCGGTTGATCCATCGTCAATAGGCTGAGAATTTGTAAGATGTGATTTTGGACCATATCACGTAACGCACCGCTGTTGTCATAATAAACCGCGCGTTCTTCAACACCAAGTTTTTCACTGAGCGTAATCTGAACGTTTGAAATATAGCGGTTATTCCACAGCGATTCCCAGATATTATTGCCAAAACGAATTGCAGAAATATTTTGAATCATTTCTTTGCCCAGATAATGATCAATCCGATAAACTTGGTTTTCATCAAAGGTCGCCGTAAGCTCATCATTAAGTACCTTGGCACTTTCGTAATCGTGACCAAAAGGTTTTTCGATGATGACGCGATTGAAGCCGTTGTCGGTCAAGATGTTTTCTGATTTCAAATGTTGAGCAATCGTGCCAAAAAAGTTTGGCGCCATTGCGAGATAGAAAATCCGATTCCCTTGTAAGCCATATTGGGCATCCAGCGTTTCTGATAAACGCTTTAAGGTGACATAGTGTTGGGCATCCGTGACGTCATGTGATTGATAATAAAAATGACTCGCGAACGCTTTAACAGTTGCGGCATCAGCCTTTAAACTTGCCAGTGAATCCGCAATGATTTCGTGATAATGTTCATCGGTCCAAGGCCGTCTTGCAGTGCCAATGACCGCAAAATGATCTTGCAAGTACCCTTTTTGATAAAGTTTAAATAACGAAGGGTAGAGCTTACGTTGGGCTAGATCCCCAGTACCACCAAAAATGGTGAACAAGGCAATTTTTTCTTTACTCATCAATTTCACTTCTTTACTAGAATATAAAATACGGTGTTTAGTTAGAATTTAAGTCAAAATTGTAAAAGCTACTATTACTAATATTAAGCAATTTCAAACAGCGGTCAATTATAACGCACTCTTAATGCTTGGCAGGTTTGTCCGTTGGAAATTGGCGTCTGAGTTCTCGCTCGGTGGCGACGTTTTGTAAGATCAGGGCGACCGCCAATCCCATCGCTTGTAAATTGATACTTTGAAGCCAGTGAACGTTGAACAGGCCACCCCAAACAGCGCCAACTAATAAAATCGTGAACAATTCGATCCCAAACAGCGTATAAACATGTTGGGCGTATTGCCAAGTTTCATCATTTTTGATTGCTCGCCGTGACATGTAGCCGGCTAATGAGCGCATTTTGGGCATCCGAACCCGTTGAAAGATCCAGATCAGCAAAATGACTAAAAAGCCTGGCGCTAAACCAAAACTAGTTGTTGCCATTGCGCACCTCGCCATTCATTAAATTAGCACTGCCTGACAGCGCTTAAAATTATTATAGCAATCATCACACGAGCATGTCGACATTAGGTTTATGAAAATGATAATTTTTTAATTGCTTTCCTTCAGTTACTAATTAATTTAACCGGGAATCGAAATGAATCAGTCGGTATTATTTTGGCCGCTTTACTAGGCCGGCGCGGATGGTCGGAGTATACTAAGAAATAATGTTTACCAGATTAGCTTAAAAAATAAGCCATAAGGGGAGAAACTTGATAATGACAACATTTCGTGAAGAAACAGATACATTAGGCGCTGTGCAAATTCCAGCAACGGCGCTCTGGGGTGCCCAGACAGAACGCAGTCGGCACAATTTTCCCAACGGTCCCTTAATGCCGGTGGCGGTCATTCGGGCGCTATTGCAAATTAAACAAGCTGCGGCAGAAGTGAATCAAGAGCTTGAAACCTTGTCGCCGGCGAAGTCGATTGTGATTAGCCAGGCAGTTCGGCAATTATTAGCATTGGATGATGAACACTTGATGGCTGATTTTCCATTGCATGTTTATCAGACTGGTTCGGGGACGCAAACAAATATGAACGTTAATGAAGTCTTAGCGCATGTTGCGGCTAAAATTTCCCCAGAAACGCCGGTCTTGCCGAATGATGATATTAATCAATCGCAAAGTTCCAATGACACTTTTCCAACGGCGATGGCGATTGCGGCGTCACTGGCACTAAAACCCGTGATCACCGAAACGCAGGCGTTAATCGCCGCGTTAACGGTGAAGGAAAAGAAGTATTGGCGGACGGTCAAAATTGGGCGCACTCATTTGCAAGACGCCACGCCGTTGACATTTGGCCAAGAGGTGAGTGGCTGGATCAGCATGTTGCAGCATGACTGTGATTACTTAATGCAATTAGCGCCCACCTTACTGGAATTACCGCTTGGTGGGACGGCAGTTGGGACTGGCTTGAATACGCAACCAGACTTTGCTAACAAGGCGATTGCACTGTTAGCCGGAACTTATCAGCTTGACTTTGTGCCAACCCCAAATAACTTTGCTGGCTTAGCAGCACACTCAGGTTTGACTGTCGTGCATGGCGCACTGAAAACCTTGGCGATGGATTTAGTTAAAATTGGGAATGATATTCGATTTTTAGCCAGCGGTCCGCGTGCCGGTTACGGCGAGTTAACGATTCCGGCGAATGAACCAGGTTCCTCGATTATGCCCGGCAAAGTGAATCCAACCCAGATTGAAGCTTTGACGATGGCAGCGGCACGGGTGCTGGGAAATGACACCACGATTGGTTTTGCCGCTAGTCAAGGAAACTTTGAAATGAATGTCTATAAGCCGGTTATCATTGACGCTTTCTTGGAATCAACCACGCTGTTGAGCGGAACTGTGGCTGGTTTGTCAACCAAGTTAGTGGCTGGCTTGACGGTCAATAAAACGCGGATGCGTGAGCTGGTGGATCAATCGTTGATGACGGTCACGGCGCTATCACCGCATATTGGCTACCATCATGCGGCTGAAATTGCACAATTGGCTGAAAAAGATGAGAGCACGTTACGCGTCGCCGCACTCAAGAGTGGTTATGTGACTGCGACTGATTTTGATCATTGGGTTGACCCGTTAAAGATGACGAACATTGAACGGCAAGACTAGAAAAATTTAGGTGAAATGAATGCAAAAGGAAGTTCGGCTGCGGTGGCTATTGTTAGCAAATTTGCTCAATAATGCCGGCGCAGCATTTATGTGGCCGTTAACAACGGTCTACATGCACAATTATTTGAAGCAAACTTTGACATTTTCGGGGATTGTTTTATTTTGTATGTCGCTGGCGATGATTCTCGGTAATTATGTCGGTGGCCGGTTGTTTGATCATTGGCAGCCGTATTGGACCGCTATTTTAGGTGTGATGATATCAACGATCACCTTAGCCGCACTGATTTTTTGGCACAGCTTGATCCCATATGCCGCTGGGCTAATCATTGTTGGCTTTGGTGATGGAATCAGTATGACAGTCGTTAATGCTTATGCCGCCACCGTGACTACCAAATCCAACCGGTATGTCTTTAATATGCTTTATCTCGCCTTGAACGTTGGGGTCGTGATTGGGACTTTGTTGGTGGGGTATCTGCTTGATTTAGGCATCAGTGTCGTCTTTATGGTGACAACAGCTTGTTACATTGGACTATTGGCCATTGTCCTGACCACTTTCAATGTTGGGCTTGCCAGCAGTCAGCCGGCAGAAAAAACCACTGGTACGGTTGTGACTGACACGACTTCAAAGCGAAAGCGCCAATTAATTTGGCTCATTTGTTTGATGATTTTTACCATTTATTTGAGTTATGCCTTATGGGAAAGCTTATTATCTGTTCATATGACAAATTTGGGTATTCCATTCCGGCGGTATAGCGAAGTTTGGACGATTAATGGCTTATTAATTATTTTGAGTCAACCAGTGGTCACGTTATTCAACGAGCGATTTAAAATTGGCTCCCAAGTGGCCTTCGGAATTACCTTGTTTGCTTTGTCGTTCTTAGGACTAGTCTTTGCGCGTCAGTATATTGATTTTATTATTATCATGGTGGTCTTAACGATTGGGGAGGTTATCGGCCTGCCAATTGTGCCAGCGTGGGTTGATGATATGGCAGCGCCAGAACAACGGGGCAAGTACCAAGGGCGTTTTAACATGGCACTTGCGATGGGGCGCGCGGTTGGACCACTATTTGGTGGGATGATGGTTGCGCAGTTCTCTTATTCAGTGCTATTCATTGTCGTGACGGTGATGATGTTAGTCACGTTAGGAATTGTGTTGATTCGTGCGCGGCATGAAAAATTATTAAATGGCTAAAAGTTGCAAGACTAAAAAGAGGCGTGAGCAGAACTAGTAACAGTCATTCCGAAACTAAGCTCGTGGTGAGCGCTCCGTCAGTCAGAATCGTTGTGCCATGCGGGGCAGCCGCAGCCAAAGGACGGTCTGCGACTTCGATTCCAAGCCGATAACCCACGTCTTAGAATCGCCCGGTAAGATTAGGCGGCCAAGAACACCGGCTAATCTTACTGACACGGCACAACGGTTCTGCCTGTCTTCACTAAGCCTAATTTGGCTCGCCCGGAAGTAGCTGCTGTTAATTAATCTGTATGGGCTGGTATTGACATAATAGTACTTAAGATTCTGTTTGTGATTTTAAGTTAAATGCCTAAAAAAACGTTTTGAGATTGTTGATTGTGGCAATTTCGAAACGTTTTTTGTCTGAATTTAAAGCTTGAAGGCTGTCAATACTTCAAAAATTGGGCAAAAAAAACGAGCGATAAGCGCTCGCTTGCTGAGTTAGTCTGTTAGTGCCGCTAACCGTTCTTTCATGACGTTGTAGATTCGTTCTGTGTCAACGGAAGTGCCGCGTAATTCGTAATCGGCAATGAAGTCCGTGTCTAATTGTTCGGCATAACGACGCGCCGTTAAACAGTATTGGTCGTTAAAGTTCCGATTGCCACTCCCAACAACACCTAAACAGTAGTCGGGGTTTTGATCGTAATTTAAATATTCGCCAAGCACATTGGTCATCAACTCGGTGACACCATTATCAATGCCGTTACCACCGTTTAAATAGGTGGGGACAAAGGCAAAATAGGGTTTTGTTTCAATTTCAAAGTCGGATTGTTCCGTAATTTCTTTTAAAGTGATTAGGGGATTGGTTTCATCCGCTGCGTGCTGTGTCTTGGCATAATCTTGCATGCCAGTGACAAAGGAGCGGGTGTTACCTTCAATCGAAATATAAATAATATTGATGTTGGTTTCGCTCACAACTGGTTCCTCATTTCTGTCTTAACTTGTACGTTAAGTTTACGCTGTGACTAGGCGTTTTGCAAACGATTCACAAATATTTTTAATTATTAGTAAGCGCTCTGAATAAGTCCAAGTTATTGGCTAAATAAAAATTGAGTGTCAGTCAATGATGACCAGCACTCAATTTAAATCGTTATTTTTCGGAAGCTTCGGGATCATCATCGGTTTCAGCAAGTACCGGTGTTTCTCGGCGACTTACTTCGAACCAATTGATGTACGCATTTTCAAAGTCTAAGGCTTTAAAGTCGAAGTCCGCAATCTGGACAGTATCTCCAGCTTGAATCTTTGGAAAGTTATCCAAAATGTAGCCGGTTAAGGTGACCACGTCGGAATCTTCAAACTCCTGCAAATCTGTCTTGAAGAAGCGTTCGAAATCATACAAGGTCATCTTACCGCTAATCCGAAAGTTCCCATTGGCTTGTTTTTCGATGTACTCAGTGGAAACATTGTCGATTTCATCGTTAACGGTTCCGAAGAGTTCTTCATAAATATCTTTATCGGTCACAATACCACTGGTCCCACCATACTCGTCAACAACGACGACGATTGGTGTTTGCTTATCAATCATCTTTTGCAAGATTGCTTGAATTGGCGTGGTTTCCGGAATCGTGATGATATTGCGTAACACTTTGTTAACACGAATCTCGTCATCAACTTCGCCTTGACGAATCAAGTCATAATTGTAAACATAACCTAGAATCTTATCTTTATCATTATTTGCCACGACGGGAAGACGGCTGAACCGTTTTTGTAAATAGACCCGAATGGCTTGTTTGACGGTATCGTTAATATCAATGACGACCAACTGAGTCCGGTCAATCATAATATCTTTAGCGATTTTATCGTTAAATTCGAAAGCCCGTTCCATATACAAATAATCGTCACGGTCTAACTGACCGCCGGAAACGGCATTACGTGATAAGTTCAAAATTTCGGCTTGTGAGTAAACATCATTATCTTCATTCGCAACTGGAATCCCAAGCATTTTGACAACACCGGTTGAAGAAGTATTGAGCAACCACACAAAGGGGTAGAAGATAACGTGGAACCACCGCAGTGGTGTCGTAATGACCGCCATGACTTTGAGCGGCATATCAATCGCAATATTCTTCGGCACGATTTCAGTTAAAACGACTTCTAAGTAAGTTAAGATGAACACCCCGAGCACAATACTAATCCCGCGGAGAATTGACGTGCTGATTGAGAGGTTGAAAACTGCCAACAATTGGAGGACGAAGTGTTCCGTCGTTTGTTCACCAATCCAACCTAAAATAATTCCCGCTAACGAAACCCCAACTTGAGTCGTTGAAAGGTATTCATTGAGATTTTGTACCATGTGCAGTGAAGTGGCGATCCGCTTGGAAGGCTTATCACGCTTTTTTTGTTCTTCTTCGAGGGCGCTTGGTCGGGTCTGAACTAAGGCAAATTCACAGGCCACAAAGAAAGCGGCAACGCAGAACGTAATGACAATAATGACTAAATTTAATATTATCTGGCCACTGTCCAAAGAAACATTCCTCATTTCATATAATTAGTTACTTAAAGTATAACGCTGAGTAGCTATTATTATAAGGATTGTCACCATAATTTGCAATCAGATAAAGATGTTTAACGTTTTCATGGAATGGTGCTAAACTAGAGTTAACTCAAGTTAAGGGAGATCTTTTGTGATGCCAGTAGAAACGAAAACTAAGATTCATGAGGATTCGAAGAAATTGGTTTATCAGGACAGCGATGTCAAAAAGGCGATGGATTTAATCCGTAGTAACGGCTACGTGACGAGCGCAGACTTTAAGCAGATGGCTGATGAAGATTGGGCCGAAGGGTTTGATCAAAAAATTGAAGCCGCTTTCTTGAAGGTCGAAGGTGAAGATCCATACATCTATTTCGAACAGTTTGATTTTAAGGGTGGCGACATTGATTCCATTATCTTTAATATGGATCAAGTTGGCACACGTGATCACGCCTTGGAATTATTGGCAGCTGCAATCCACCAAGAGGCTTACTAAAACTAATTTGTTATAGGGGGCTTGGACATGCGCCAGCACTTATTTGGTCGTCTCGACGACTTAGTTCCAGTTGCAATGTTCAAACAGTTTCAGCGTGAAGTGACGACTGTTTTGAACGCCCACTTAGTTATGAAGACTGATGTGGTTGAACATGATGATGATTATACGGTGACCGCTGAATTACCCGGTTATGATAAAGACGCGATTACGGTACGCTATGCTGACGAGTGCTTGACGATTCGGGCCGCGCAACCGACTGACGGCGCCAATCGTGGTGACGACGGTCGGATGTTGCATCGGGAACGACCGGCAGCGGATTTGACACGCCGGTTTAGTTTCAAAAACGTGCTCAAAGATCAGATTCAGGCACACTATAATGATGGTTTACTCACCGTGACTTTGCCGAAAAAGGTTGCGGATGATGCCGGCAAGATTACGATTCAGTAGTCTTTAAATTCTAATAGACCCACTAAAATACCACTTACGACGATTGTCGTGGTGGTATTTTTTGTGAGCTTCAATAATTATTGTGAAGTTAACAAATTGCCAAAAACATATTTAATGATTCAGTATGTTTATCAAAATCAACAAACTAGTGTATCATATTTTTTTGTTAAAGGTAATTACAGAATAAATTCAATATAAAGGAACGTGATGAGGATGCACTGGCAAAACCAGCAGTTAACTAAGCGGCACGCAACCCAATCTTATAAATTGTACAAAGATGGTAGAAAGTTAGTCAATGTGATGGTCATGACAGGGGCGGCATTCTCATTAGCGACGTTCAGCCAAGTGGTTCGGGGACAGGCTGATAATGTCTCAGCGACAACCCAAACCGATACCAGTGCGGTGCAAAATAGTGGGACGCCTGCGACGGCAACGCCGTTGCTGCGGGACGATGTCGCGACTACTCGAATCGTGACGACCACGGTTTTGGATGGTGATGATAATAATAAAGTCATCAGTGTGACTTCTGAGGAGATGGCCATTGGTGCCGTGATTGGCACGTTAATATGGCAATCTAATCATATGAAACCAGGCTACACCACGTTTGGTTATGATGGTCCGCAGAAGGTTGTTGCAGGTGATGGGGACATGCAAATCTCTTGGACGCTCTACCACGGGAAGGATAGTGTGGCGGCGCAACCAATTACCCGAGAAATTCATTTTAACGGTGCGCCACAGGCAATTCCCGATATTAAACAGTCAATCATGGCAAAAGGTACTAAGGATCTAGTGACTGGTGTCACCACTTATCAGCTGACGTTTGACGATTATGATATTCCTGCGGTTGCTGGTTATTCGGCCACTCAAGATGCCAATGCTGGGACCTTAACGACCGCGACATCGCTGGACGATATTGTTGGCAATGTGACTTATACGGCTGATCCGCAAACCGCCACCATTAATTATTTGGATGGGGACAATCAAAATAGCTTGGTCACAAGTAAGCAAGTAACCGGGGTAACTGGTGGTGAACTCGTTGCCCCGACAGTCCCAAATAATTATGAACTCAGTAGTAGTGATTTGCCCGCCACATTTGGTAGCAGTGGTGGGACTTACACGGTAATTTTACGACATAAACATGTTGCTGGGACTCAGGCCGTTCAACGTAAAATCAATTTTAATGGTGTCGATTTAGCGCCAGTCGTTCAAACGGTTCAGGTCCCGACAGATACGGACCTAGTGACGGGGGCTGTAACCTACACGGCGACGGAAATGCCAAGTTATCAACTACCGGATGTGCCCGGCTATGTCTCGACAAGTACAGTGCCGGCAGTCACGATTACGGCTGGTCAGATTGAGGATATGACGGTGACCTATGTCCCTGCCAAAGTTCAAGCCACGGTGACTGTCGTCGATCAGAGTACTGGCAAGACGATTCAGACTAGTGACTTGACTGGAGAATACGGCAGTTCAGCAGATACGAGCAGCTTGAAAGCTAGCTTGCGAGCTGCCGGTTACCAGATTGTTTCAGATGATAGTGAAGGTGAAACGCTGGGACTGGCGAGCCATTTCATGATTCAAGTGAAGCCAGCGGTTGTGACGAGCACTGACACTAAGACGGTTAAACGGACGATTACTTATCAATTTGCCGATGGCCGTCAAGCGGGGCAGGCAGTCACGCAGCAGGTGACTTTTGAACGGTCAAAGGCAGTGGATCAAGTGACGGGTGCAGTGACTTATGGCGATTGGCGCGTCGTGGCTGATGGTCAGACACAATTTACGGCGGTGGACACCCCAACACTGGTTGGCTATACCGCTAATCAACAGCAAGTCGCCGCAGTCGCGGTTACCGGTGAGATGACGGACTGGACGGTGCCGGTAACTTATCAAGTGACAAGCTCGAAAGTTGTGATTCAGCACGTTGATGAACACGGTCAAAAAATTATGCCGGACACGGTTCTGACGGGGGATTATGGTAGTAACTTTGCCGCGACTGCACCGGCGATTCAAGGTTATGACGTCTTAGGACAACGTGCAACTGTGGGAACATTTGGTCAAGATACGGCAATTAGCTGGGTTTATCGGGTTCAGCCCAACGTTGAAAATCAGGTTCAAGATGACAGCCTTAACACTGAAACGACCAATCAACTGGCTTGGCAGCCCAATGTGACCGGTGGTGGGCAACCACTGACGGCTATGCCGATAACTGGGACTAATCAGCAGTCAGCTAAGGCTGGGTTGACCCTGGCGGCAGCAAAAGCAGCACCGACCCGTTTGCCACAAACTAATGAACAATCTCAGTCGAAGTTAGTTTGGCTGGGTGTGAGTTTAGTCGGGATACTCGGGGCTTTCGTTAGTCGTCGTCGGCACTAAGCATTTTGGATTGTAAAAACGACACCGTCTGATTTTGGTTAAGACCAAATCAGATGGTGTCGCTTTTTTGATGAAACGTTATTTTTCAGAATCGTCAGTAGTTGCTTTGTTAGCCGCTGAAATACTCATTTGAATCGTCTTGGGACGATCTTTAAAGATCACGATCGTTCCTTTGCCAAGAAAATCCTTTGGCCCGTCATAGGCGAGTTCATATTCATTAGCAAATGCGCCTTCTTTTTGCAAAGTCATGAAGAAGATTTTGTGATCTTCGAAGTCGTCACTAAACATAACGGCCATTGAGGCGTCAATTAGTAATTTTTCTTTGCGCATTTGGTTAAGGCGGTCCCATAAACCGTCAATAACTGGTTGGGGGATCAATTCCTTGACGTCGTCACCAGTACGGTGTTTCTTAGTCATTTCATACATTATTCAGGCACCACTTTTTCTTTTAAATTTAAATCGACCTTTAAATAATAACATATTCCGTTATTAATGCTATTTACAAGGAAATCTAGTTTACATGACTAGTTAATCTGTATATAATGATGTTAACGAGTTGAGGAGGGATTACCCATGGCAACGACGACAGAAACGTATGAAGATTGGCGGCACCGGATGAACAGAGTCATCTTACCGAAGTGGACGGAATTACCTAATTTTGATTTGTATATGGATCAAGTCTTGTTGCTCATCAACGAGACCTTACAACCGTTAGGCGCTGATCCAGTGACTGCGGCGATGATTAATAATTATGTGAAGCATAAGGTGATTTTATCGCCGGTAAAGAAAAAATATCAGATTATGCAACTGGCCGATATTATTGTGATTAGTTTGCTAAAACCCAGTTATCCGTTAGACATGATTCGTCAAGGGATTGATCAAGTGACTGCGACCGGGTATCCGAAGCGGGCCTATGACAGTTTTATTGAAGCGTTAGTCGACCGGTTACATCATTTAGATGAGCCTACTCGCGTGTCAGATCAGGATTTAAGTGGGAGCTTAACGACTGCGGCAGCACAATTAATTGTGGATAAGCTAAGAACGGATGAATTGATGCGCTTGAATCAGGCCCACACGCAACCAACCCAAATTGAAAAATAATGACAGTCTAAGAGACTTATTACCTGATAACTAAATTTTAGGTAAAAGTCTTTTTTTTGTTGCCGGAATGATTTGGATTTAGTATGATTAAAGGGTGTTACAGTCGATTGCAAACAATTGAATCAGAAGACAGGTAATTTAGTTCCCTCACTAAATGTTAGTGAGGTTTGTTTACCATGAGAAAGAGTGATTGATTATGAAGGTGTTTATCAGTGACGATCAGCAAGAGCACCGTCTCTGGTTAACCGACATCATTACGGGCCAGCTTGATGAGTTGAACTTTAACTATGAGTTGGCACCGGTATGGCAACCTGATGACGTGCTCCATGCGGTGAAAGAGACTAGCGGACCGAATATTTATTTTTTGGATATTGTTTTGAAACAAGCGACCGATGGGATTGAACTCGCGACTAAAATTCGCGATTATGATCCGGATGGATTTATTGTCTATGTGTCAGTGCGCGATGATATGATGGTCGAAACGTTGAGCGCGATGACTACCCCAACGGGCTTTATTTCAAAAATGGATTTATTCGATAAAGAAAAATTTACCCCTCGGGTGCGGGCAGTCTTAAAGGTCATCAAGAAGCGTTTGTTAACTTTGAATGATGCGCCAGAACCAACTTTAAATTTACACAGTGGGACATTACTATTAAAATTGAAATTGAAGGATATCGTGTATTGTGAAAAAGTGCATGGTTTACGGACGGCGCGAATTGTGACGGAAAATCAGGCTTATTTAGTGCATAAAAATTTAAGTACGATCAAAGCACAACTTGGCGTTGGGCACTTTTTCAACGATTTCCAGAGCTACGCACTCAATTTGAATAAAATTGTGACCATTGACTTTAGTAAGGGCGCGATTACGATGACTAATGGCGATCGGTTAGCCTTTAGCCGTGGCACAATCAAAAAATTACGGGCGTATTATCAAACTCAGGAATAGGATGATTAGATGGTAACAGAAACGCAATTAGCGGCCATTAAAGCATACGCGCTGCAACGATTGGCTCAAGATCATAGTGGTCATGGGAGTGACCATTTACAACGCGTCGTGCAATTAGCAACGCGGCTGGCCCAAGCTGAGCATGCGGACTTGGCGTTAACCGTTGCGGCAGCGTGGCTTCACGATGTGATTGATGATAAGTTGATGGCGGACCCCATTAAGGCGCACCAAGCTTTGGCGGATCAGTTGACAGACTTACACGTGACACCTGCCGACCAGACTGAAATTTTCGATATTATTGACCACATGTCATTCAGCAAGTCCTTAGCTGGCACGCAGACCTTGTCATTAGCGGGGCAAATCGTGCAAGATGCGGACCGCTTAGATGCAATCGGCGCGATTGGGATTGCCCGTGCGCTGTATTATTCTGGGCATGTGGGTGAAAAAATCTATGACCCAGCAATTGCACCGCGCGAGAATATGACTAAGGCACAATATCGTGAGGAACCTGGAACGGCCATTAATCATTTTTATGAAAAGCTTTTTAAGCTAGAAGACTTGATGAATACGGCAACGGCCAAACAATTAGCGCATCAACGAACCCAAGTCATGCGTGAGTTTGTGGCCCAATTCAAAGCAGAGTGGGCTGCAGATGATAAGTTAAATTAAGAGTCTAAAGCTAGTTGTCAACTAAAAAATGGTTCGGGAAATTTTTCCCGGACCATTTTTAGCGTCGTTGTGGTAATAGACGCGTAATCAGCATTACAACTAGTGAGACTAACAGCGAGTAGCCTAAAATCATGGCTAAGGTGAACCCAAATGACGTGATTGCCTTTAAAATTACCGTTGACTGTTGATCAAAAATTGAAAAAATGATCGTGGCAACCGTTAAGAAAATCAACATTGTGGATAAGCCCAATGAACTATTTTGATAATCAGCTGGGCTGAGGTCAAAGCCACCGATGACGATTAGAATTGTTAGGAAAAGCAACAATAGCAGTTGCCACCAACTGCTGACATTGGTCGTTAGTGCAGTCCAACTGCCAGCCCAATCAGGGTTGAACGGATGATCTGCGAGTCGAAAAATAGCTTGCGATAAACCGGGATAGAGTAAGGCATCCAACCCTAATAAGCTAGCGGTACACCCAAAGATCGGTGCGACCCCGATGAATAAGTTACCAACGGTTTGATAAAGGCTGGATTGACGCCAGGTATGGTTCACATAGCCGAGCGCCAGATCTTCATCAGCACCGTTATCTTGATTCAAATGGGGCAATTTTAAGAGCCGCACGGATTGAATACTGTGGTGAAACAAGACGGCTAAAATCAAATGGCTTAACTCGTGGATGATAATGCCTAAGCAACCGAGGTAAACTTGGCTGTTGATGCCGTAGCGATTGACCAAATTAGCTTTGGTATGACGATTGACGATGGTCAGTAGCCAGGCTAATAATGCCGGTAGTCCTAATAGGCTGAAAAGGACTAAAAGTAGGTTCTCAATAAATTGTGCCAAATCATCACTCCGTTATTTCACCAAAGGTCCCATGGACAAGTTTGCGTAAATCATCAGCGTTAATTTCGATTGAGCGGCCGATTTTACCCGACGAGACTAAAATTTGGCCTTGTTTTTTGGCACTGTCATTTAGAAAGATTGGAAATTTCTTAGTCTCCCAAATGCCTACTGGTGTGTTGGCGCCATGTTCGTAACCAGTGGTGCGTTCCAAGTCTTTTAATGGAATCATCCCGACCTTTTTATTACCAGACAATTTAGCTAATTTTTTATAGCTTAAATGTTCATCAATCGGCAAGACGCCAACCAACGGGCCGGTCTTATTGCCAATTAGTGCTAAGGTTTTATAAATATGATGTTCGTCAACCCCGAGATGATCGACTTGTAATTGTTCGACGTCACCCTCGGTTTTCGTTGGAAATTCATATTGTTGATAACTGATATTGGCCTTGTCCAAAATCTTTTCAACGAGCGTTTTGCCCAAGCCATCTTTGTTCTTACGTTTCTTTGACATGTTTTTCATCCTCACAAATATAAGATAGTCGTTCCAATTTTTTAAATGGACCGGTGCAATTCACGCAAGCCCTTAAATTTCTGCTATACTCTAAGTAGCAAATTAAAGACGAGGAGGAATCATGATGGCAGATTTAGTTTATCAACAAGTCATCACTGACCTTAATAAACGTATTATGGCCAATGAATTTATTGATAAAAAATTACCAGATGAACGGAGCCTCAGTGAACAGTACCACGTGAGCCGCAGCTCTATTAAGCGCGCTTTGAACGTGTTAGCCAATCAAGGGCTTATTTTCAAGAAGCGCGGTTCTGGAACGTTTATTAACCCATTATATCTTAAAAATCAATCTTCATTTAAATATGAAGGCACAAATTTGGGAATTACCGATAGTTTAAATACAGAAGGTGCCCAACCTAGTATTCAATTATTAGACTTTCAGGTCATTCCTGCAAGTCAAGAGTTGCAACAGGATTTATTTTTAGCGCCCGATGAATTTGTTTATGAAATTAAGCGACTTCGATTATTAGATGAACAACCATTTATGATTGAAACGGGTTATATTCCAATTAAATTGGTACCCGAGTTGAATCGACAAATTGTCAGTGGGTCAATTTTTTCGTATGTGCAAAAGACGTTGAAGGCAGCGGTAACTAAATCTTTCTTATCCATTTCTGCGGATGTCTCGACCGCCACGGATCAAAAATTACTGACATTAAAAGCAACGGAACCCGTTGGTGTGATGGGGGGGATCTTTTTCCTTGACGACGGGACGCCATTTGAAGTTTCCAACATGCGATTGCATTATAAGTATATGAAATATACGACCTTTGTTTCGACAGAACAATAGGTTGATGTAGAAAGAAGTTAAAATCATGGCTTTAATTCGGGTTAATTTTATGGCGCAATCACTACATCGAACAGTCCCGCTAATGGTCTGTTTGCCAACCGATAAAGTTGATTCAGCTGGTCAAACGCCGACTGGGCCATTTAAAACGTTATATTTGTTACATGGGTTACTTGGTAGTGAAGTGGACTGGGTCTCTGGCACGCGAATTCAACGTTGGTCTGATGAACGTAATCTTGCGGTGGTCATGCCAGCCGGTGAAAATGGGTTCTACACGGATCATCCTTGGTCAACCGACTTATATAGTCAATTTATCGGACAAGAATTGGTAGCGTTTACGAGACGGAGCTTTCCGTTGTCGACGAAACGGCGTGACACTTTTATCGGTGGGTTATCCATGGGTGGTTACGGCGCCTTAATTAACGGCTTACGCTTTCATGAAACCTTTGGCGCAATTATTATGTTATCCGCTGCATTGATGACGGCAACAGCGTTGGACAAGGCTACTAAGCCGGCTTGGTTTGCTGAAACACCAGCATACTTAAAGCACGTGTATGGTCCTGATTTAGCTGCCGTGCGTCAATCGGAATTAAATCCGCAAGTTTTATTGCAGCGGTTATTGGCCGAACAGGTCGAGTTACCGGCAATTTACATGGCCATCGGGAATGATGATGGGTTAAAAGGCGTTAATGACGAGTTTGATGCTTTTTTGACACAACATCAAATCAAGCATGTTTATGAAACGGGACCGGGGAATCATGAGTGGGACTTTTGGGATCGTTATTTATTGCGCGCTTTGAATTGGTTGCCGTTAGACACCCGAGCCGCTGGGATAAATTCTGGTCACATTGGCTAGTAGCTGCCGCTTCCGGTTGTCACCGACAACATGCGGTCGTGGGACCGGACCAAGCCAGGCACGTCTTGGTTTTCGCCCGGAACCCTTGCAAAAATCGCAAGTGTCCCGGTCCGTCCATGGCGTAAAATCGGCAAAGTCAGCCGATTAACGCCACCATCATGACTGATGTTGTCGGTGACAGCCTCCAGCTGATCAACAGCTAACTAAGTGGAGACAGGCAAAACCGTTGTGTCGAAGGCCCCGACCTTCCCTTGGCTGGGATTGTCCCGCGATGCACAACGATTCTGACGAACAGAGTGTAGCTATTAATCACATGACAGTGCTGACGATTTTTTTCGGTTTCAATCTTTACGTATTTTGAAAAACTAGTAAAACCAGTATCGCGTCAGGGCTGATACTGGTTTTTATTTGTGTCAATACAGCTCTTTTTGTTAATTGGACCGTTCCAATTAACAAAAAGGTTGATTTTTAAAATTAAGCTGTTAAGATAGTAATTGTAAACGATGTCAGTTACAGACAGACAATAATTTAAAAGCAAATTAAGGAGTGTTTTGACTATGACTACAGATTACTCATCGCCAGCATATTTGCAAGAAGTTGACAAGTATTGGCGTGCTGCTAATTACTTATCAGTTGGTCAACTTTATTTAAAAGCTAATCCATTATTACAACAACCATTAAAAGCAAGTGACGTTAAAGTCCATCCAATCGGCCATTGGGGCACGATTGCTGGTCAAAACTTTATTTATGCCCATTTAAACCGGGTGATTAATAAATACAACTTGAAGATGTTCTACGTTGAAGGTCCCGGTCATGGTGGTCAAGTGATGGTTTCAAACTCGTACTTAGACGGGACTTACACCGATATTTATCCTGAAATTACCCAGGACAAGGAAGGGATGCAGAAGTTATTTAAACAATTCTCATTCCCAGGTGGGGTGGCTTCACATGCTGCACCTGAAACACCAGGTTCTATCCACGAAGGTGGCGAACTTGGCTATTCAATCTCGCATGGTACCGGTGCAATTTTAGATAATCCTGATGAAATTGCTGCAGTCGTTGTCGGTGATGGGGAGTCAGAAACTGGCCCATTAGCAACGTCGTGGCAATCAACCAAGTTTATTAACCCAATCAATGACGGGGCTGTTTTACCAATCTTAAACTTGAACGGGTTTAAGATTTCTAACCCAACAATCTTTGGTCGGACTTCCGATGAAAAGCTTGCGAAATACTTTGAAAGTATGAATTGGGAACCAATCTTTGTGACTGGCGACGATCCTGAAAAGGTTCATCCATTATTAGCTAAAGCAATGGATGAAGCCATTGAAAAAATCAAGGCTATTCAAAAGAATGCTCGTGAAAACAATGATCCTAGTTTGCCAACTTGGCCAATGATTGTCTTCCGCGCACCTAAAGGGTGGACCGGTCCTAAGACTTGGGATGGCGATAAGATTGAAGGCTCATTCCGGGCCCATCAAATTCCAATTCCTGTCGATCAATTGGACATGGAACATTCAGATGCATTGGTTGACTGGTTGGAATCATACAAGCCAGAAGAATTATTCAATGCTGATGGTAGCTTGAAAGATGATATTAAGGCAATCATTCCGACTGGACAAAGCCGAATGGCCGCCAACCCAATTACCAATGGTGGGGTTGATCCTAAGGCGTTGAACCTGCCTAACTTCCGTGACTACGCTGTTGATACGACTAAACGTGGCGCAGATGTTAAGCAAGATATGATTGTTTGGTCTGACTATCTTCGCGATGTCATCAAGAAGAACCCAGATAATTTCCGGTTGTTTGGTCCTGATGAAACGATGTCAAACCGGCTCTATGGCATTTTTGAAGCAACTAACCGTCAATGGTTGGAAGACATTCATCCAGACAGTGATCAATTTGAAGCGCCAGCTGGCCGAGTATTGGATGCTCAGTTATCTGAACATCAGGCTGAAGGCTGGCTTGAAGGCTACGTTCTAACTGGTCGTCATGGCTTATTTGCAAGTTATGAAGCGTTCTTACGCGTCGTGGATTCAATGTTGACCCAACATTTCAAGTGGTTACGGAAAGCCAACGAACTCGATTGGCGT
Organism: Lactiplantibacillus pingfangensis; assembly: GCF_005404945.1. Taxonomy (GTDB): domain Bacteria; phylum Bacillota; class Bacilli; order Lactobacillales; family Lactobacillaceae; genus Lactiplantibacillus; species Lactiplantibacillus pingfangensis. Next base: position 47,951 of record NZ_BJDG01000022.1, read on the forward strand.
CAAAAGTACCCATCATTGAATATTATTGCGGCTTCCACTGTGTTCCAACAAGACCATAATGGTTACACCCACCAAGATCCTGGTGCGTTGACTCATTTGGCTGAAAAGAAACCAGAATATATTCGTGAATATTTACCAGCTGACGCCAACTCCTTGTTAGCAGTCGGTGATGTGATTTTCCGGAGTCAAGAAAAGATTAACTATGTCGTAACGTCGAAGCATCCACGTCAACAATGGTTCAGCATTGAAGAAGCTAAGCAATTAGTTGACAATGGCTTAGGCATTGTTGATTGGGCAAGTACTGACCAAGGTAGTGAACCTGATATTGTCTTCGCCGCTGCCGGGACGGAACCAACATTGGAAGCTTTAGCTGCGATTCAGTTGTTGCATGACAACTTCCCTGACATGAAGATTCGGTTTATTAACGTGGTTGATCTGTTGAAGTTACGCAGTCCAAAGAAGGACCCACGTGGCTTATCAGATGAAGAATTTGACCATTACTTTACGAAGAACAAGCCAGTCGTCTTTGCCTTCCATGGTTATGAAGACTTGGTTCGCGACATCTTCTTTGATCGTCACAATCACAATCTGCACGTGCATGGTTACCGTGAAAATGGTGATATTACAACACCATTCGATGTCCGGGTCATGAACCAAATGGATCGTTTCGATTTGGCTAAAGCTGCGATTGCGGCGCAACCAGCAATGGAAGATACCGGTGCAGCCTTTGTTCAAGACATGGATAACATGTTGGCTAAGCACAATGCTTACATTCGTGACGCTGGGACTGACTTGCCAGAAGTTAATGATTGGCAATGGAAAGGCCTGAAATAGGCGACATGATTCTTAAATGAGCTTAATAAAACTGCGATTGGCTAACAAGCCTGACTTGTTAGTTAATCGCAGTTTTCGTTGTGAGCCGGTTGCTGCTGATAACATGCGGTCGTGGGACCGGTCCAAGCCTGAGGAACGTCTTGAACCTCGCTCGGAACCCTTGCAAAAATCGCAAGTGTCCCGAACCGTCCGTGGTGTAAAATCGGCAAGGAACGCCGATTCAACGCCACCATCACGACCGATGTTATCAACAGCAACCTGCAGCTAAAGTGATGTCCGGCGCCACCGCTGTGATGTCTTAAACCGCACTGTGCATGAAACTTTTAGCTATTCAGGTTGTGAATTGAAAGCTGAACAGGTGAACGCAGACGCAATATGTATTGTCTCAAGCGCCCAAGAAAGTCTTGGGAAAAGTCGGACCAGATGTGAGACATCGATTCGTTGATGCATAGTAAAATGGTAATCAGAATCAACTTTAAATAGTGGACTAGTCTAGCCGTGAGGGGTGGTCGTTTGGGGCTCAGCCGTGGCATTTGACTTAGCGCGGTGGTTGTCCGCGGTTAGTCAAAAACCAGCTTTTGAGACCGCCTTTTGGCTCAAAAATGGTTCATGGCGTTCCAGCCCCAAACGACCACCCCGGAAGGCGGCTATTAACTAGTTTACTAGTTAGAAAAGCTTGACACTAATCGGGTGCGAGTTGTATTTGGCCGCTTTTTGTGATACGCTGACAAAAGTTAAATAAGACTAAAAAGAATTGAAACGGTCAATGCCAGGTCGGTAACAGTGCGCAGCGAGCTAAGGATAGTGAGAGCTTAGTCAACGGCCCGATTTGGTTAACCCCGTTTTTGTTGCTGGCTGAAATATTAAGAGTAGGCTTAGCCGTAACCGACACGTTATCAAGCGGAACGTCTATATGGACGTTTATTAAAGTTGGTTTTGAATTAAAAAAACAATTTGGGTGGTACCGCGGAAAGAGTTTTCGTCCCTTGTGATTAGGGATGATGGCTCTTTTTTTAGTTGTCATAGGAGGAGATTTAAGATGACGGAAGTTTTAGTTAAAGATTTATTTAGTGATCAACAGTTTGCTGAAGATGAAACTGTTGTCTTGCACGGTTGGGTAAAAACTGCGCGTGGGTCTAAGCGAGTTGGATTTATTGAATTAAGCGATGGCTCAACGATTAAGCATGCACAAATTGTCATGGCTAGTGATTTGGAAGGCTTCGAGGAGTTTAAAAAGTTACCATTAAGCACGACGATCAAGGTTACAGGGACAGTTGTCTATACGCCAACGGCCAAGCAACCGTTAGAAATTCATGCCACTGCAATCGAAGTTGAAGGTGCGTCAGATAATGACTATCCTTTACAAAAGAAAAAGCACACGTATGAATATTTGCGGACAATTGCACATTTACGGCCACGGACAGATACATTCTATGCTGTTTTCCGGATTCGTTCACTGGCAGCATTTGCCATTCATCAGTATTTACAAGAAAACGACTTCACGTATGTGAACACCCCGATTATCACGAGTAGCGATAGTGAAGGCGCCGGCGAAATGTTCCGCGTCACAACATTGGATTTGAACAACTTGCCTAAGACTGCCGATGGTAAGGTTGATGACCATGAAGATTTCTTTAAAAAGGAAACTAATTTAACCGTTAGTGGTCAATTGCCAGTCGAATCCTTTGCACTGGCATTACGGAATGTTTACACTTTTGGGCCAACTTTCCGGGCGGAAGATTCGCATACACAACGGCATGCGTCTGAATTTTGGATGATCGAACCTGAAATGGCCTTTGCTGACTTACAAGATATTATTGTGACGTCAGAAGCCTTATTGAAGTCGGTCGTCAACTACTTGCTTAAACATGCGAAGGACGAACTGGAATTCTTGAACAGTGCGGTTGATGAACATTTACTCGAACGTTTACACCAAACGGTTGACGAAAAATTCGCACAAATCACTTATACTGAAGCGATTGAAGAATTGAAAAAGGCCCCCGTTAAATTTGATGTTCCTGTTTATTGGGGCTTGGATTTACAAGCTGAACATGAACGTTACTTGTGCGAACAAGTTTATAAACGGCCCACATTCATTACGGACTATCCTAAAGAAATCAAAGCATTTTACATGCGGGATAATGGTGATGGCAAGACGGTTGCGGCCGTTGATATGCTAGTTCCTGAGATTGGGGAACTGGTTGGTGGGAGCCAACGTGAAGAACGTCAAGCACAACTGGCGCAAAAGATTAAAGATTACAAGTTGCCACCAGAAGAATATGCATGGTACTTGGAATTGCGGAAGTACGGTGAAACGGTCCATTCCGGCTTCGGAATTGGTTTCGAACGTCTCTTGATGTATGTGACTGGGATGGAAAACATTCGCGATGTGATCCCTTATCCACGGACACCAGGAAATGCTGAATTCTAAAAAGAGGCAAAAAATTGTCAGGTGAAAATTGGTTATGACTACCTGACAATGGTTCTGAAATAAGAATAGCCTCCAACTGGCCTGATTTGGCTAGTTGGGGGCTATTTTTTAGAAAGTTTCGATAAGCGCCGCGTTTTCAAAAATGGTTGGTAAAGGCGCCTGAACGTCAATGGTTTGGGCGCTGAAAGGACGTTGGATATGTAACTGACTAGCATGTAACAGCAGCCGGGGTGCGTGGCTAGCCTGTTCGTCATACAAAGGATCACCAATAATCGGATGGCCATTAGCAGCCAAATGGACGCGTAGTTGATGCGTACGACCAGTGTGTAACGCTAGTTTAACGAGGCTCTGGTGCGGCGTTGTCTGAATGACTTGATAATCAGTTAAGGCCGCCTGAGCATCAGGAACGTTGATCCAACGCTTGCGTTTATCAGTTGAGTGACGGCCAATCGCGTCGTTGAACTGACCTTGTGCTTGTTCAAAGTGACCACGAACCCACGCGTAGTAGCTGCGGTGAATCTGCTTCGTGCTAATGAGGCGGTCTAAAATAGGCACGACAACGGGATTTAACGCAACTAACATTGCGCCAGAGGTCATCTGGTCTAGTCGATGAACCATATAAGGTGCTTGCTTGGTTGGGGCAAGGTAAGCGGCCAAATAATTGAGAATTGAGCCAGTTTCGCCGGGTTGATTGGGATGAGACTTGATCCCGGCCGGTTTATTCACGACTAGCAACTCATGATCCTGATACAAAATAACGACCGATTCATGCTTGTCTGGTAAATAGTTTGACTGCGGGGTACGAAAATCAGCAGGTAGAAATTGCAAGGTTAACTGATCGCCAGTGTAAACTGTTGTGGCAACGGATGCTGGGACGGTGTTGACCCACAAACGGCGTCCCTGACGTAATTGTCCTTGAATTCTTTTTGGAATTAACCAGTGTTTTAAACAATCACGAACGGTTTTATTATCAAGTATTAGTGGAATTGTTAAATTATAAGTCCATTGCACGAGTAACTACCTAACTTTCATGATATTTTTAGTTTTTCCGAATCGTTGTTTTTGGACAAAAAAAGTGCGGCGACAACAACGCTGAGAAACGCGACTAATTGAAACTGCCAATCAGTCGTACTTCTAGGCATTGTTAGCACCGCGTCTTTTGTCGTCCGCTCAGTCAATAATTGTTATTTGTCAGGTTTGACGATTAAAACGTCGCAAATGGCATTGCGGCTCACATAAGTGGTGACGGAACCAACCATCAAACGTTCAACGGCCGATAGCCCAGTAGAGCCAATCATGATCAATTCATTATGATGATCCGCTGGAAATTCTCGGGCAATAACGGTTTTAGGATTGCCAAAACGCACATGCATCTCAACGTCCGTCACGCCGGCATCAATGGCTTGTTGTTTGAGTTCTTCTAACCGTTTTTGGACATCTTCAGATAATTTGTAAATGACATCGCCACTGACCGCACCGCCGTACGTATCACTGAACTGATTAACTTCCAAAACATTTAAAATGTCTAAGTGAGTTTGATTACGCTTGGCGACTTCAATCCCACGTTTGAGAACTTCTTCTGTGACCTTGGACCCGTCAACTGGTACCAAGATGTTTTGATATTGTTGTAACATAATAGTTACCCCCGTTTGTCTATCGTGATTAATATGTTTATTTTAGCATTAATTTTCATAACTGTAAGCCATTAAGTCCAGAACTTTGCGTGCGAGAAATGACTTTGTTACAAATTGTAAAATTTTCTATCGAAATCGTAATTATTACCAAATTTTGAAATTTTTTATTGGGGACAGAGTGGCTAATTTTCCAACTTAGATAATTTTTGATTAAGATTTGTTTTTAGTTGAAAAAACTTGGTTAATCAGATAAATTATAGTAATACGAAAAAGTAATCGCTTTATATTTCAGGCTATCGTGACACTTGTCAGATTTTTTATTTTAAAAAGGCAGCAATACACAGAAGATAAAAGTAACAAATTATTCATAAGATAATGCAAGGACTTCTCGGTTCCAAGGAGATTAAATTATTTATATTACAGTATCCGAATTGAATGTCACACGGCTAGATGCTACTATTATTGCAGTAACAGCAAAGCTCAGTAAATTAAGTTAGTTTTGTAATGAACGGGAAGTCAAAAAAATCAACGAAAGATTTGGGGAATCTCAATTGAAACTTGGAATGACAAAAGTAATTGCCTCGCTAATGCTTAGCACTGCACTTTTACCAGTAGTTGTCAGTAAGGCAGATTCAGCAACGACCGGAACGAAGCCATCTACGGCCAAAACGGGCCAATCACAAGACGGTGACACGACTGCAACGAGTAATCAGCAGAATACGTATGTACAGGCCAGTGAAACTCAAGTTGACCCAAATGCTGTAGCCGGAGGGTCGTCACAATTACGGGAAGATCCCGTCGTTAATGAGGTCACTAAGACAGTTGTCGCAAATAGTGCCGCAACCGTGACACCGATTGTGAGTGGCGCGAACTCGGCCACAAGTCAAGGCTCACAAGCTGCTTCCGACGCTGCAGCGAGTCAAAATTCTCAAGAGAAAGCGCAGTCAGCGGTGAGTCAAGCCAGTCAAAAAACTGCGAACTCAGCAACCAGTGAAGCTAACGCTAGTTCAACCGTTGCGCAGGAGCCAAAAGCACGTTTTAGTGCGCCAACGAGTCAAGACGCGCAATCCAGTTCTAGTGCGGTGACAAGCCAGGCGTCACAAGCTAGTCAAACTTCCCAGACACCTGCTAGCTCGGCAACGAGTCAAAGCTCACAAGCGCCTGCAAGCGCCGCAACTAGTGAGAGCTCACAAGCGACAAGCCAAGCAAAGGCGGTCACAGAGTCAGAGCAGGTTAGTGTCCAGGCAAATAGTGCGATGGGTCCAGGCCATTATGACGATAGTGTCATGATGAGTGCTGCGTTATATGGTTATCAAGATAAATTCTTCGATGAAATCAAAGCTGGCGCTATTTCAGGTTGGCAAAAGTATGGCGTTTTACCATCTATTACTGCGGCACAAGCAATCCTAGAAAGTGGCTGGGGACGTTCAGAGTTATCGACGCAAGGTAATAACTTGTTCGGAATTAAAGGGAGCTACAATGGTCAGTCAATCTGGTTCCCAACACAAGAATGGGGTCCCAACGGCTACTATACGGTTAACGCTGCCTTTCGAAAGTATCCTAATTGGTCGGCAAGCGTTGAAGATCATGGCCGTTTCTTGGATGAAAATTCCCGTTACAGTAACTTGCTTGGTGAACGTGACTATCAAAAGGTTGCACGGCTACTTCAACAAGATGGCTATGCGACGGATCCGAATTATGCGACTGCGCTGATCAACATGGTTAACAGCTATGGGTTGCAAAGCTGGGATCAAGAAGTTGCCAATATCATCCCTGGCAAAGATCCAGTTCCAGGTGATAATAGCAACAATAATAACAATGGTAATACGACAGATAATAATTCCGGTCGTTATGTCTTTAAAGAAAAAACTGACATTCATGCCGAAGCGGATCCATCTTCGGCAGTGGTCGGGTCATACGGAGCCGGCGAAAGCGTTTATTATTCAGCGAAGGTTGAAGCCAATGGTTACACTTGGCTGAAGTACCAAGCTTATTCTGGTAAGACCCATTATGTTGCGATTAGCGGTAATGGCAATCAAAACAACAACAACAATAATAACAATGGTGGTCAAACGAACGCTACCAATGAAAGTGGTAATTTTAAGTTTACCGCTAAGACGACCATCCGTAATGCGGCCAGCAAGTCGGCACAAGCAGTCGGAACTTATAATGCCGGTGAAAGTGTCCATTATACTGGCAAGGTCACGGCTGAGGGCTTAACTTGGCTGAAGTATGTCGCTTACTCTGGGGCAATACATTACGTTGCAACTACTGGAGATGCGGTTGAAACGCCAAATGACGGCAACGTTGTCGCCACGTCAGGTTCATATCGGTTTAATTATGATACTGCGATTAAGACGGCACCACAAACTAATGCCCAAACTGTCGGGACTTATCGGGCAGGGGAAACTGTTTATTACAATGGGAAGGTTTCAGCGGAAGGCCAAACTTGGCTTCGCTACCAATCCTATTCTGGTGCGGTGCACTATGTCGCCATTAATGACAGCAACAATAATAATCAGGATTCCAAGCCGGTCGTAGTTGTTCCTGACAGCGGGTCATATCAGTTTACAGCAACGACAGCCATCAAGAGTGCGCCCGATAACAATGCCCAAACTGTTGGTACTTACTATGCGGGTAATACCGTTTATTACAACGGTAAGGTCACGGTTAATGGTCAAACTTGGCTCCGTTATCAATCATATTCCGGTGTCGCACACTATGTTGCCATTGGTGGTAATGTTAGCAGTCCAGCACCAGATCAAAATATTGCAGCACAAGGTAGTTATCGGTTTACAACGACAACGGCCATCAAGAGTTCACCTAATGCGAGTGCCAGTACAGTTGGTACCTACAATGCTGGTGAGACAGTTCACTACAACGGCAAGGTGGTTGCAAATGGTCAGACTTGGCTGAAATACCAAGCCTATTCTGGGGCAACCCACTATGTGGCCATTAGTGGAACTGCTAATGCTGGTACGAGCAGTGTCACTAACGAGCAAGGCGCCTTTCGTTTCACCGCCACAACTGAAATTCGCAATGCCCCAAGTATGAGTGCCAGTGTTGTCGGGCGCTATAACTCAGGAGAGACGGTTTACTATAATGGTACCGTTAAGGCGGATGGTCGGACTTGGCTGAAGTATAAGAGTTATTCTGGTGCGACACGTTACGTGCCACGCTAACACGTTTTAAGTTCCACAACTATTATTATGATGACAGGGCAACCTGGTTGGCAACTCAGCTGACCGGGTTGTTTTTGTTGGTGTAAAATTTCTCTCAGTAGGAAGATTAGTTGGCATAGAAGACCGCTTATCTCTAATTGAGTTACCACACATCAAATAGCGAGGAACAATTTTTCATAGAACAAGGCTTGGTAGATTTTGAAGGAAAGCTAAAAGTGCAAACAACTTTATTACAGCGCTAGTCAAGATGTTAAGTATCCTGTTCAGCCTGGTAATTACAGCGTTATTAGCCCGTCTAGATCGACACCAGTATCAACAATTAGTAGGTGTTCAAGCACTATGAATGGTCTATTGAAGGACGATTACTTTTAAATGTCGATTAGTTCGGTTGGCACTAGTCAAGATTTTTGGCTGACTGATCATTAAAAATAATGCACATTTTTAGCCGTGAGGGGGCTTCGTTTGGGGCTCAGCCGTGGCGTTTGACTTAGCGTGGTGGTTTATCCACGGTTAGCCAAAAACCAGCTTTTGAGACCGCCCTTTGGCTCAAAAATGGTTCATGGCGTTCCAGCCCCAAACGAAGCCCCCGGTAGGCGGAAACTTTCCACTATTCGCTAATCAATCAATTGACGAGCTGGAATTTGAATGAAAGACCTAACATGCCTGTAGAGAAAACTGAGCAGTTACTTGCTTTTTTACCTTATTGCAATCGCTTACATTGTCTGCTATACTGAATTCATCGGAAGAATCTCAGGTCAGTCATATCGTTACCCAATTGTTGTAACAAACCCGTCAAGTGATAGCTAGTGCAGTATGCAGCGTTTCCGCTAATTTCGGATAACCAGCTGACCAACTTCCATCTATTGATGGCACGAAATATCCATGGAGAGCATGTAGCCGCCAATCAGAGTGCTCAAGGATGTGGATTGTGACGCAATGATGTTTGAGGGATGAAGAATTCCACACTCAATTTTATGATTCTTCCAAAACAGGGCTCACATGTTGGGCTCTTTTTTATTTCGTATAGTATGATTAAGGTAACCTAAAGCTGAGGAGCTGATATTAAATGTACTATGTTTCAATGAAAGACCATGAAATTGGTCGTAATTTAGCAACTGAACAATATTTGATGAACAATGTTGAATTTGATGAACCATTAGTCCTATTTTATTATGAGGAACCTTGCATTATTGTTGGACGCAATCAAAACACATTGGAAGAAATCAATGCGGACTATGTGCGTGAACATAACATTACCGTGACACGCCGTTTATCCGGTGGTGGTGCGGTTTATCAGGACCTTGGTAACTTATGCTTTAGCTTCGTTGTCGATAGTGACAGCCAAGAATTTGGCGACTTTAAGACATTTACACAACCGATTATTGATGTGTTGCATGAAATGGGTGCCACGACAGCCAATGTCAGTGGTCGTAATGATTTACTCGTTGATGGCAAGAAGTTTTCTGGCAATGCGATGTATTCACGCAACGGCAAGACATTTTCACATGGGACTTTGATGTTAAATGTGGACCTGAATGTCGTTCCAAATGCATTGACGGTGCCAACCGACAAAATTGCTTCTAAAGGCATCAAGTCCGTTCGGAGTCGGGTCACGAATTTGCGGCCATTCTTAGCACCAGAATATCAAAATATTACCGTACCTGAATTCCGCGATACGCTATTGACCAAATTATTCCATGTCGATTCATTAGCTGAAATCAAGGACAAAGAATACCAGGTTACGCCTGATCAACAAAAAGCCATTGATAAAATTTACAAAGACTATTATGCTAATTGGGATTGGGTCTATGGTAAGTCACCAGAATTTTCCGTAAAACGCCGTCAACATTTCGATATGGGGACGATTGATGCACGGTTACAAGTGACTGATGGCCATATTCAAAATATTAAATTCTTCGGTGATTTCTTTGGTAGCGGTGATGTGCATGATATCGAAACAGCGTTAACTGGCTTACGTTATGATCATGAAGCTATTTCTGAAAAATTAGCAGATATTGACTTAAATCGTTACTTCACGGGAATTCCTCGTGAAGACGTTATTGACCTAATCGCCGAATAACAGGAGTGATTGTTTGAAACTCACACGACTAGTCGCATTTGCGTTTGTTTCCTTTTTTTGTTACGGTATCGTCAATTGGATGATGTCGACCAGTCAGCTGCAGCTACAAACGACCAACATTAAAAGTGGTCAGATGTGGCAGGGCTTATTGATTGCTTTAGTGCTCTATTTGCTAGGGATTCTAGCGGTTTATCTGAATCGAATGCTGGGGTTTTATGTGCTAGGCTTAGTCTTGGTAATTTATTCATTGGGACTAATTAGCGCATTGATGTCTGGCTATCAGAGCAACGCTGGGATGGAAATCAAATTACTACTGGAAGTTGTGGCGGCCATTGGGTTAGTCGTTAACTTTTATACGGTGGTGTTATTGACCCGTTGGCGTCACAAAACTAACTAAACGAGGGATAGTATGCAACGAAACGTACAAACATTTATTGATGAAGTCACTGCCGATCAGCTTGCACAGACGGCTGTTAAGGGCGCTTACACGCAATTGGATGCTAAGGTAGCGGATTGGCTTGGTGGCTTCTTAGACAACGTGCAGGCGGACAAATTAGCCCAAGCGACGTTGACTACTGATCACGAGCCAGCAATTAGCTTTCGGTTGGAGACGAGTGTCATCAATTTGCCACTCGCTAACTTAACTGAAATTGGTAAGGTGACGGTTGCTGAAGAAACGATGCCCATCAAGCTTTATATGATTGCGGAATCTGAAGCTTTCCGTTCAGGTCTCAGGATCGATGAATTAGGTTCAGCCGAAGACGTGCTGGCTGATCGGGTTGCGGCTGAAAGCTTACTAACCACTTGGTTAACCGCCCAGACTGACCGTTTGGATCAAATTATGACGGCGGATGAGTAATATTTACAACACTTTAATGGTAAATTTACATTAATCAGTTATAATGTAAACATGGTATCAGAGCCAAACTAATACCTTCAGAACGACAAAAAGTCATCACCCTTGATTGGAGAGGTGAAGTGAACCCTTAAAATTGGACAAATTGTTAAGCTGCTTTTTGAACGGCGAGTTCTCGGTATTTTACCGGGG
>NZ_BJDG01000023.1 GCF_005404945.1 Lactiplantibacillus pingfangensis
ACCGAAATGAGGTCGCTTAGAGACAACAGTAAATTTATATTATTTCATCTGACAACTTGACAGGGCCTAGCGCAGGCTTTGGGGCTACACTTTTTTGTTGTTTAACTAAAGATAAAAATCGTTAGCAACTACCGCCATTTCCAATGATTAGGGCTTGAAGATTAGTGACATGGGCGCTTCCAGTCGCCACTGATAACATGCGGCCGTGGGACCGGTCCAAGCCTGAGAAACGTCCCGGTCCGTCCGTGGCGTAACGCCGACAAGAAACATACTGACCCAACGCCACGGTCACGACCGATGGGATCAGCGGCGACGGACAGCTAATTTAACTGTTTTTAGATTAGGTCTGCCGGAGCGGGATCGCGACTAATTTGGAAGTGGCTGTTGACTATATGACAGTGTTTACGAGCCCTTTTGTCCTTTCAACCTTTTGTCGGTTAAACGGATTTGTGAAAACGGTCGAAAGTTCGATCGTAGTTGAAAAGTTTTTGGAGATGTCAAAGGAGCTACAACCGCGGTCATAGCTCCTTAAGTTGGAAATTATTTCATTGACCGTCGATAACCGGCTTCCTGAGCTTCTGCCTCGCTGCCAAATTGGACGCCGTTGCCGTGTGCATTGCGATAGCTATGTTGTCCGGGAACGTGATAAATCTTGCTCTTAGGGTTACCCCAAATGACGGCTGTTTTTTCAGCGCCAGATTTGGGCGTTGCGGGAGTTGGCGTTACTTTTGGTGTTACCGGTGTCGGTGTTGCCTCAGCTTCTGACTGTGACGTGTTGGTGGTTGTTGAGCTGGCTGTACTTGATGTCGCTGATGCGGTCTGACTACTAGCTGAAGAACTAGAACTGGATGGCTGCGTAATTTCGTCAGTGATACTAGCATCTAACGCTTCGATTGACTGACTGGCAGCGGAAGAGCTGGAACTGCTGACGGACGAAGCGCTCGTGCTACTTTTGCTTGATTTTGATACGGCTGTCGATGAGCTAGTGGTGGTCGCCTCGGTACTGGCTTCTGAACTGCAACCAGCTAATGCGAGACCGGTGGCAGCTAATAAAATAAGACCTAACGCTTGACGCTTAAATTGTTTCATGTTTGAAATCCTCCAAAGAATAAAATTTAGGCGTGACTTTGAGCCACTATTAATTAAATACGCATTGCTTTTGGGTTTCATTTTTAATTTTCAAAAATAATCCGACTGAATTGGTCAAGCGCGGATTCGGCAAGTGTCGAAATTCTCCTAGTCGGAAAAGCTGGTCGACAAATAAGCTTCTTCATCCCTGCTTGAGTTATCGCGTATCAAATAGAGATAAGCGGTCGGTTGTGGCAAAATTTAGGAAATCTCAAAGAAAATCCAAATGGCTAATAACTTTAGTACAGCATAAGTTGGCGTTTGTTCGGGAGTTAAATATCTCATTCGCCTAGCAATCACAGGCAGGTGTTCAAGTGCTATGAATGGTCTATTGGGTTGACTTACCCTTAAATTCTGATTAGTTCAGTGAGAAGGCAACTGATCAGGGCTTTGAGCTGAATGGCAATTAAAACAGTGTACATTTTTAGCCGTGAGGGGGCTTCGTTTGGGGCTCAGCCGTGGCATTTGACTTAGCGCGGATGGTTTTATCCGCGGTTAGTCAAAAACCAGCTTTTGAGACCGCCTTTTGGCTCAAAAATGGTTCATGGCGTTCCAGCCCCAAACGAAGCCCCCGGTAGGCGGAAATTAATCCACTTGATAATGAATTTAGAGAAAATCGAGTAAAACTTAATACAGACACGGCTTAAATAAGAATTGACAGGGTTTATTTTGTTATCTATAATTAATCTTGTTGTTGTCGCGGTAGCTCAACTGGATAGAGCATCCGCCTTCTAAGCGGAGGGTTGTGAGTTCAAGTCTCACTCGCGACATAAATCGTTTATATCGACCTGAATAGATCGCTGTTAAAGTTCCATTTAACAGTGATCTATTTTTTTGCCAGAAAGACGTTCGTTTGCACAGTAAGTGAACAAGTCATGGTGAACCACTTGGATTACTTGAACCGTTAGAATGAAGCTTGGTTGTGAAAGTTAGTTTTAAAGGGGGAGTTTTTTATGGCAACGAAGTTAACGTTACAAGCGCCAGTTACTGGAAAATTGAAACCGATTACTTCAGTGACTGATGCTGTTTTTGCTTCTGAAAAAATGGGGAAAGGCTATGCCATTGAGCCGGATGATGGCAACCTAGTTGCGCCAGTCAGTGGTGTCATCAGTTTTGTGGCGCCAACCAAGCATGCAGTCGCTATTCTGACAAATACCGGGGTGGAAGTCCTGGTGCATCTTGGATTAGATACGGTGATGATGAAAGGGGCACCGTTTGAATTGGCCGCACAAGCTCAACAGCCAATTATGGCCGGTCAGCCGCTGGGTACAATGGATTTAGCCGCCATTAAAGCAGCGGGACATGCCACAACGGTTGTCGTTGTGATTACGAATACGGCTGACATCGCGGCCGAGTTGACCGCAATCACGCCACAAGCTGTGCAAGCTGGACAGGCGGTAACGACCTGCACTTTTGAAACCGGTCCGACGGCAAAGACGAGTGAGCAAGCAACCAGTCCGGCGGCGATTGCCACGCAATTGATTGAGCTTGTTGGTGGCCAGAAGAATATTAACAGCCTGATTCACTGTATCACCCGTTTACGGTTTTACTTGGATGACGACAATTTAGCAGATGATGCTGCCATTAAGGCCTTGCCAGGGGTAATTGATGTGGTCAAAGCTGGTGGTCAATATCAGGTTGTCGTTGGGGCGGCGGTTAATGATTTTTATGATGCCGTGATGGCCAACTTGACGCCCAACACAACCGCAACTGTGAAAACACCACGTCCAACCGGCCTGTGGCCAAGTATCAAATGGGGATTTGGTGAACTGGTTGGGGTAATCACTGCGGCGATGATGCCGATCATTGGCCTGTTGGCAGGTGCCGGGATTGTCAAGGGTCTACTAGCTATGACACTGGGCTTTAAATGGTTGACGGCCACCGCACCACTGTATGTGCTGATCAGTGCAATTGCTGATGGCATTTTTCATTTCTTGCCGGTTATTTTAGGCGTGACGGCTGCCAAAAAGTTGGGCTCAAATCAGATTGTTTTGGCAACAGTCGGTGGCGTGTTGGTCTATCCATCGTTGGCGGCGATTGCTGGTAGTAAAACACCGTCGTTGTTGCTTTTTGGTATTCACTTTCCAATCATGAACTACGCGGCGTCGGTCTTTCCAATCTTAGTTGCTGCTTGGTTGGCGGTATACCTAGAGCGCTGGTTAAAACGAGTCATTCCACAACTCGTTGCGGCCATTTTTATCCCGATTATTGAAGTCTTAATTTTAAGTTTACTAATCGTTTTGGTGCTGGGTCCGGCAATTACGCAAGTGAGTGATTGGTTGGCAGATGGGATTATGGCAGCCCTGAATTTCAACGCGATTATCGGTGGCGCCATCTATTGCGCGATCTTCCCCGTACTCGTAATTTTTGGCCTGCATTGGCCGTTGATTCCAATTATCGTGAATGATTTAGCCGTGCATGGTTACAGTATGTTAAATGCTTTTTCATCAGTTTTAATGATGGGGATTGCTGGTGGCGTATTTGCGGTGACGCTGAAGACCCATCAAAAGAAGTTGAAGCAGATCGGTTTTGGCGCCACGATTTCACAGTTGTGTGGCGTCGGTGAGCCAGCAATTTATGGGGTGCTCTTAAAATATAAACGCGTTTTCTATATGGTCACTTTGGCTAATATTTTTGGCGGGGCCCTTGCCGGTGCCTTATACTTATTGAATTATGGCTTTTCCGGTGGCTTGGTGGGCTTTGCCTCATTTATTAATCCTAAAGTCGGGATTGATCAAAATTTTTATAATTATCTGATTTCACATGGCTTAACTTTTCTCGTCGCGTTCATCTTGACTTGGTTGGTCGGCTTTAATGATAAAATGAAACCATCAGATCAAACAGTTTAAATGAAGAAGGGGTTTAAATGGTTACTGCAATTGCCTGGCGTCAAATGGTTGCTCATTTTCCTAATCTTAAGGGGATTAATGGGCAGCATCAGCAGACGATTCAAATTAAGCAATCGTTATCGGCACCACGCTTGCGTTTTTGGTTAGCGAACGATTATGGCAATCAGCCATTGCCGATTCAGGACATGACGGTCACCAACGCGGATTCGGAGACGATGTCGGTGACAGTTAACCGTCAGTCAAGCTTTCAAGTGCCAGCGTGGGGGCGTCTGTGGAGCGATTGGCTGCCACTGCCGATTCAAGCGGGAACGTGGTTAACCATCACGCTAGTTTCACCGGAAGTTAATCCGCAAACGTTGGCCCAATCGTTTGATCAAACCCTGATTCGGGTGATTGGGAGGAATCAGCCATACTTTTATGGTCCGGTTGCAATCGAAATTGAACGTGCCGAGCCGGTTAAGTCTTTGTTGTTTTTTGGTGACTCGTTAACGAATCAAGGTTACTATTCCGCCGCTTTTTCACAAAAATTAATGACTGCTGCACCAGATCAATGGGGATTGACCAACGGGGGCATTTCGGGTAACCGTTTGTTGCGCGCCGGGAATTCAACCTCTGTCTGGTCGCCAAGCTTTGGTCTGGCCGGATTAAACCGCTTGCCAGCCTTATTGTCCGAGCAGTCGGTCGATTGGTTAATTTTTATGGAAGGACTTAATGATTTATTGCATCCGGGCAACGGCTCTCCACAGACAGAATTACCCACTGCAGCGGCGCTCATTGCCGGAATTAAGCAAGTTCAGACATTAGCGGCAACGCGGTCGCTGCGGTTAACGTTAGCGACGATTACGCCCTTTAAAACGGGAGTCATCGGTGAAAAGCCTGCTTGGACGCCCGCCAAGGAACAGATTCGCCAGACGGTCAATACCTATTTGCGTTCCTCGCCAAATACTGTCGATTTTGATCAACTCGTTGCGACGGCTGATCAGCGGCTAGCGGCTACCTTTGATTGCGGTGACCATATTCATTTCTCAGCAGCGGGTGGCGAATTAGTGGCCCAATTTTTAGCGGCCCAATTGGCGATTGATTAAGTTATCTGTCATCAGCAAAAAAAGAACTGCCAGCAGTCGATAAAGCTGCTGACAGTTCTTTTTGATTGGTCACAATGAGCTAGGCCTGAATGTACTGGGCACTCAATCGTTTTAGATCACGCTTTAGTTTAGTTTCATCACAAGTACTCCAATAGGCGTACTGATAAAGCGGAATGGTTAGTGTCTGATCCGTCTGACTGATTGCGCGATCGAGTTTTTTGACGGCTGGCTGCCAATTTGTTTGGGGATTCACAAGTGTGATGTGCAAGGTATCCTCATAACTGGCTAACTTTTGCACATTTTGCCATGGAATCCGGTTAAAATTACGGGTGAACATCGGCAGCGCAATTCCATTGGCGTCAATGTTTAGGACTTGGCGACGCCCCATGATAAAACGCGTGGTACTCTGCCAAATCAGTGCTAGGCCGCCAAATCCGAATAAACCGATGGCGAGCCAAGCACAAAGGTCAACCTCGAGCACTGACAGTGAAACATAGCCAGAGTCTTTGTCCCAGACGTGATCATAAGCGGTTGAGAACCAAGGGTCACCCCAAAACTCGATTAAATTGGTCACCGCGAAATAGGTAAACCCAATGCTGACTAAAATAAGTAACAGATTGCCATACGGTTTAGCCCGATAGATTACAGGTTGTTGAGCCATGAGTACGCCTCCAGTTGATAGGTTAAATTTTACACGTTGAAGCCAAATTTTCAAATTTAAATTGATTAAATGGGTTGAATACTTTAAGAAAAGTTAAAGGTCAGGTCAATATTGATTAAATTCAATCATTTCACTTGAAATATTCCTGTAACATAACGATAATATAATTGTAATCAGAGAAAGGGAAGGTGTGACGCTTATGGGTTCAGTATTTGCGATTATTGGCATGCTTGCCATTGCTGGCGGCGTTCAATATTATTCAAATTTTGTCAAGAAGGAAAATGAAGCAAGCAAACATTTCACTGCTTCCCGCGAGAATCATTAGCGGTTTTGACAGGTCAAACAATGGTATTAATTAAACCAAAAAAGAACTGACCAACTAGTGGTCAGTTCTTTTTTTAGATTACTTGATTTTTGGTGTTGATTCAATGGTTTCAGTCTTGCCAGCAGCGAAACGTTGGATGGCAGCAGTTTGCTTTTCGCGACGAATGCGCTTTTGCTTATCAGCAACTGGACGACGTGATGCCCATGTATTGTATGGTTTACGTACTTCGGTCATGAGAGAAATTCCTCCTTTATTTAGTCCAATAACAATTATTGTAAAGCTAGTATAACGTAAATTGCAACAAAAATTAATCAAAAAGCAGTTTTTTTTGAAAAATTCCTTAAAATTATAAACATTTAGCCACAATCTGTCTCGGTTATCTGAACTGTTAGACACTTTCTTAAAATGATGTTATATTTAATTTAATTGAGAAAGTAGGGAAGTTAAATGAGTCACGACATGGATCCACGCGTCGATAAGACCCGCCGACATTTGCGGCAAGCATTAATAACGTTATTACAAAATGAACAAGTTGAGAATATCTCAGTCCAAGAATTGACGGCCACTGCCTCAGTGACTCGGGGGACCTTTTATCTTCATTATAAAGATAAACCCGCTTTTGTTGATCAAGCCTTGGACGATTTGGTGACTGATTTATTTGATCAGGCCATCGTGACAGTGCCAGTGGGCGATATTATTACGAATCCGATCGATCCATTGCGACGGGTTCAAGTCCTATCGTTGTCCAAGGCGTTAGGCTATGTTGATCAGCATGCTGAAGCGTTTAAAACGTTATTGCTGGACCAAAGTCAGTTAGCGGTCAATCGTCGAATCAATGAACAACTGACGCAATGGATGCAACGGTTTTATCATGATTTTGAAGATCAATTTGCAGATTTGGAAGTGCCAGTGAGTGTTCAAATCGCGTATTATGTCTCAGCCACGACCGGAATTATCACGGATTGGCTAGCCCACGACATGATTTATACGCCGCGCTATCTGACCAAGTGTATCAAAAAGCTACATCATTTAATGACCGCGCGTAATATTACCTTCACTGATTTCTTCGTTCAATAAAAATATCACTTGACTAGTCCCCGGTATTTTGATAGTATTCTCTTGTTGTATTTGTGGACTTCTACAGCTACAACCGCACGAATTGAGTATTAAGTTCAGTCATGACGCTTAATTTGGCGAGTCTAAGTGATTCATAATTTAAGGAGGTGCACAAACGTGTACGCAATTATTGTAACTGGTGGTAAACAATATAAAGTTGAAGCAGGCCAAGCAATCTATGTTGAAAAGCTTGATGCTGCTGCAGGCGACAAGGTTACTTTTGATCAAGTAGTCTTTGTCGGTGGCGACTCAACCAAGATTGGTACGCCTACTGTTGATGGTGCGACGGTCGAAGGTACTGTTGAAAAACAAGGCCGCGAACGTAAAGTGATTACTTACAAGTATAAGGCCAAAAAAGGTACTCATACGAAGAAGGGTCATCGCCAACCATACACTAAGGTAACGATCGACACAATTAATGCATAAATAAGAAAGTAGGCATTCTTTATGATTCAAGCAATGATTACTCGTAATCCTGACCGGTTAATTACTGGTTTTCGATTAACAGGTCATGCTGATTCAGGTGCTTATGGACAAGACATCGTTTGTGCGGCAGTTTCAGTATTGGCAATCAGTACAATCAATGGGATTGAACAAGTTGCTCATCTAAAACCCGATGTCCAAAGTGATGAAGCCAACGGTGGGTTGCTCATTGCGAATTTTACTAAGCTTGACTTGAAAAATTCACAATTACAGACACTGCTTGAAAGTTTCAGCCTTGGATTAAACGATGTTGCCGCGAACTATCAGGATTACATCCGAGTTCGTGAGCAAACACGATAACCACATTCGGAGGTGGACTTACTATGAAAATGAACTTGCAATTCTTCTCTCACCATAAAGGTGGCGGTTCAACTGCCAACGGTCGTGATTCAGCTGGTCGGCGTTTAGGTGCCAAGCGGGCT
Source organism: Lactiplantibacillus pingfangensis (assembly GCF_005404945.1). Lineage (GTDB taxonomy): Bacteria > Bacillota > Bacilli > Lactobacillales > Lactobacillaceae > Lactiplantibacillus > Lactiplantibacillus pingfangensis. The sequence goes on from NZ_BJDG01000023.1 coordinate 8,070, forward strand.
GATGGCCAAACTGTTAAGGGTGGTAACATCCTTTATCGTCAACGTGGAACCCATATTTACCCTGGTGTTAACGTTGGCCGTGGTGGCGACGATACATTATTTGCAAAGGTTGACGGTGTTGTTCGTTTCGAACGCAAAGGTCGCGACAAGCGCCAAGTTTCTGTTTACCCAGCAAAATAATCTTTTGAAAGAGCCTCTGCTTGAGGCTCTTTTTTTAACGCTTTAGTCGTGAATTTACCTTCCAGGACGTTGTCGTGACCCAAGTTTGGTATAATAAAGCATGAGTTATGATGGGAGTGACTGGATGTCAGGTCGAATTGAACGGTTACAAGCAAGGTTTGATCAGTTAAAAATTGATGCGTTTCTCGTTTCAAGTGAGGGTAATCTCCACTATTTGACGGGGATGGCGGACATGGCCGGCGACGGGTATTTACTTGTGCTTGCCAAGTCAGTCTATCTAATTACGGATGCCCGTTATCAAACCGCCTTCGCGGCGCAATTTGATAAAGACCATCTGATAATTACGCGCGACTACCTTGGGGCAGTGTGTGACGTGATTGCCGATCAACAAACCGGTGTCTTAGGTTTCGAAGATGGCTTGCCTTACACTGCGTACAGCTTTTTGGATGAAAACTTAGTCAGTGACTTAGTGGCCATACCAAATGTCGTCGAACAGATCCGGATGGTGAAGTCGGCTGATGAAATTGATCAGCTACGAGCTACCGCTAAATTGGCCGATGCTGGTTTTGAGTACATCACGAGTATTGTACGACCCGGGATGCGAGAAATTGACGTCAGCAACTTGCTGGACGCTTTTATGCGGACACACGGTGCTAGTGGACCGTCGTTTACGACGATCGTCCTTGGTGGTGCTCGGGCCGCCTTGCCCCATGGGACCGCATCACAGGCGTTATTAACGGCCGGTCAGCTCGTGACTTTAGATTTTGGTTACTTTTTGAACGGCTATACGTCAGATATGACGCGGACGTTTGCCTTAGGACAACCTAATCAGAAGTTGGCCGCAGCGTATGAGACTGTAAAAATGGCGCAGCAAGCAGTGATTGACCAGATTAAGCCTGGTGCGTTGAGTGCCGATCTGGATGGCGTTGGGCGACGGCTTATCACAGACGCTGGTTATGGCGATGCCTTTAATCATGGCATGGGTCATGGCATTGGCCTAGAGATTCATGAAGGTCCCTTAATTTCGACTCGCGGTGATGAAACCCTTGTCAGTAACAGTGTTGTGACGGTTGAACCCGGCGTTTATTTTCCTGGCTTAGGTGGCATGCGCATCGAAGACGATGTGTTGGTCACTGAAACGGGCCATGAACGATTGACAACCGCGACCCGCGATTTATTGATTTTGTAATGGTAAGACAGTTGCCATGGCGGCTCTGTCTTGTTATAGTAATAAAGATATCTTCATAGGAGGAACTTTTATATGATTTCTACAGCAGATTTTAAAAACGGTTTAACAATTGAAGTAGACCATGCCATTTGGCGTATCGTGGAATTCCAGCACGTTAAGCCTGGTAAGGGTGGTGCTTTTGTACGTTCAAAGCTTAAGAATTTACGGACAGGTGCCGTTCAAGATAAGACTTTCCGTGCCGGTGCTAAGATGGAACAAGCCCCAATCGAAAAGAGCACGATGCAATACCTTTATGCCGATGGTGACAACTATGTCTTCATGAATACGGACACCTACGAACAACTTGAAATTCCTGGCGATCATATCCAGACAGAATTGAAATTCTTGAAGGAAAACATGGAAGTTCAAGTCACTTTATATGGTGGCGAAGTTTTGGGAATTGAATTGCCAAACACCGTTACTTTGGAAGTTACTGATACCGAACCAGGTATTAAGGGTGACACCGCTTCTGGTGGTTCAAAGCCAGCTACTTTGGAAACTGGCGCGATTATTCAAGTGCCATTCTTCGTTAAGGCTGGCGACAAGTTGATCGTCAACACGGTCGACAGTACCTACGTTTCTCGGGCTTAATTATTAAGCTAGCGCCGACAAACATGGAATTGGAGGAATGTCAAAATGGCTGAAAGTAGCAACATTACGTTACAAAGTAAAGAACCCAGCTTAGGACAAATTCAAATTGCACCAGAAGTGCTTGAGATAATCGTTGGTATCGCGGTAAGCCAGATTGAAGGGGTTAACCGCATGCGTGGCTCGATTTCTTCCAGTGTAAATGAGTTGTTCGGTCGTAAAAAGTCGCTCAGTAAAGGTGTCAAGTTGACGATCGTAGATGACCAAATCAGTGTTGATGTCTATGCCTATTTGGATTACGGCGTGTCCGTACCCAAAGTTGCCTTAGCCATTCAAGACAAAGTCAAACAACAAATTTTGTTTATGACTGATTTAGCCCTGAGCGAAGTTAATGTACACATTACCGGAATCGTCACCGAAAAGACGGAAAGCGGGATTGACCCGAATAACCTGTTTGGTGACGCAGACCCTGAAACCCCAGAAAATGAAGACGGTGAAGAATCTTGAGTTTAACGCGTCATGAAATTCGTGAAAAAGCGTTTCAGGCCTTGTTTGCTTTGAACGCTAATCCGGATGCTGATGAAAATCAGTTATACCAACAGTTACTTAATCCTGATGAAACGGCGGAATTAGAAATTCCAAGTTATCTCAGTACGTTGGTGACCGGTGTCACGGAACATCAAGCGGAATTGGACGCCAAAATTCAACCGTATTTGAGTCAAACTTGGTCATTGGATCGGTTGCCAAAAACCGATTTGATTGTCTTGCGACTCGCATTTTATGAGTTGGAATATGTGGATGATGTGCCCGGGAAAGTGGCAGTCAATGAAGCAATCGAATTAACGAAAGCTTTCAGTGACGACCAATCACGGAAATTTGTGAGTGGCGTCTTAGGTAAGGCTGTCATGAACGATCACATTTAGTCTAAAACCGAACAATAACTTGTTCAACTTGGAAAGCCTGGCAAATTGCCGGGCTTTTTTTAGGAACTCTTAGTGCAGCGGCTATATAATCAGGGTTGGAATATGCTAAAATAAAAAAAGACAAATCAAAGGAGCGTGGCATGTGTGACAACACTTATTGATGGTAAAGCTGTAGCGAAAAAGGTTAATCAAGCAACGCAAGTTGAAGTTGCCAAATTAGTTGAACAAGGCATTCAACCTGGAATTGTGGTCATTATTGTGGGAGCAGATCCAGCCAGTCAAATTTACGTGCGTAATAAGAATCGCAAAGCTGAAAAATTAGGGATGCATTCGATTGTCCGGGAATTACCAGACACAACGACACAAGCCGAATTACTATCAATCATTGCTGAATATAATGTCGATCCAAGTATTCATGGCATTTTAGTGCAGTCACCATTGCCAAAACAAATTAACGAACCTTTAGTGACGATGGCTATTGATCCGAAAAAGGATGTTGATGGGTTTCATCCAACCAATATTGGTAAGCTGTTGACCAACTATCCAGGCAATTATCCAGTCGCTAATACGCCGCGGGGCATTATGACGATGCTAGCAGCCTACGATATTGACCCGGCCGGCAAAACTGCGGTCGTGATTGGTCGGAGTACCATTGTTGGTAAACCAATGGCGGCGTTATTGACGAATGCCAATGCGACCGTCACAATCGCGCATAGTCGCACGAAAGAGTTAAAAGCAGTGGCACGGACGGCTGATATTTTAGTCGTCGCGACCGGAATCGCGCATTTAATTACGGGTGACGATATCAAGCCCGGTGCGACTGTGATTGATGTGGGGATGGATCGTGACGCTGCCGGTAAACTTGTCGGTGATGTTGATTTTGATGCTGCTCAAGGAATTGCCGGTGCGATAACACCAGTTCCAGGTGGGGTTGGCCCGATGACCATCGCTACCTTGATGCAAACAACTGTAGAATTAGCAAAATGGAGTGATTTAGGTGAGTGACAGTCAGCAATATTTGACAGTTTCCGCACTGACGCAATATATCAAACGTAAATTCGATGTTGATCCGTATTTAGGCAAGGTCTATTTGACCGGTGAAATTTCCAACTACCGGCCACGGCCACATACGCATCAGTATTTTAGCTTGAAAGACGACCACGCCAAAATTGCGGCAATCATGTTTCGTTCAGCCTTTGAAAAGGTGAAATTTCAACCCGAAGTTGGGATGAAAGTCTTGGTCGTGGGTCGAATTGGGCTCTATGAATCGAGCGGAAATTATCAGATTTATATTGAACGCATGGAACCAGATGGTGTCGGTGCGCTCTATCAGGCTTACGAACAATTAAAGCAGAAGCTGGCAACTGAAGGGTTGTTTAGTGCGCCTAAACAACCGTTACCACGGTTTCCAAAACGGCTTGCGGTGGTGACCAGTCAATCTGGTGCGGTAATTCGTGATATTATCACGACGGTCCGGCGTCGTTACCCGATTGCGCAGATTGTGCTTTTTCCGGCGCAAGTACAAGGTGATGCAGCGGCTCCAGAAATTGCGCGTCAGATTGAACGGGCCAATGCTAGTGGCGACTTTGACACGCTAATCATTGGTCGTGGTGGTGGGTCAATTGAAGATCTATGGCCATTTAATGAAGAAGTTGTGGCACGGGCGATTGCGGCCAGTAAATTGCCGGTTATTTCCTCCGTTGGGCATGAAACGGATACCACGATTGCCGACTTGGTTGCGGATGTGCGGGCTGCCACGCCAACTGCGGCCGCTGAATTAGCAGTGCCAGTGTATCGTGATGTGTTGTTACAACTTAATCAGGATCAAACGCGGATTTTCAATGGGTTTCAAAATATTTTGCGCCGCGATCGACAACAATTGACGAAATTAACGACGTCATACGTGTTCATGCAGCCCAACCGGTTGTATGAAGGCTATGTCCAAAAGTTAGATTTCTTAACCGAGCGACTGCAACAGGCGGGGAGTCAACGGTTGGTCCAGTCCCAGCAGCAGTATCAGCGGTTGGCGCAGCGTCTCGGCCAGCAAACCCCAATTCATCGTGTTCGTCAGGCCCAAACGCAGTTAACAAATCTACAACAGCGCCTTCAGCGTGGAACCCAATTGGTCTTAACGACCAAGGCACAACAACTTAATCGGACCATCCAATCACTGGATTTATTGAGTCCGTTGAAGATTATGGGCCGTGGCTATGCGTTTGTGACGCACGATGATCAAATTGTCCGGTCGATTAAACAAGTCGCTGAAAAACAAACCGTCGCGGTGCATTTTGCAGACGGCGAAGCACAGGCCCAAATTACGAAAATTGATGGAGGTAAGATAAATGGCTGATCAACCAACTTTTGAAGCAAATTTAACGCAATTAGAAACGATTGTGAACCAATTAGAACAAGGCGATGTGCCTTTAGAACAAGCCTTGGATCAATTTCAAAAAGGCGTGACTTTGAGCAAACAATTACAAACCACGTTAGAAGGGGCCGAAAAGACCTTAACCAAGATGATGGACGAAAGTGGCACAGAAGTCCCATTCGAACAGCCAAAAGCGCCTGATTCTAATGACTGAGCTAAGTTTAGCCGCCTTTGAAGCACAGTGGCGACCACGACTCAATACTTATTTGGCCGAAAATTTACGGGCAGTAAGTGACCGTGACAGTTTAACCGCGGCGATTCGCTATTCGGTGTTAGCCGGTGGCAAACGGTTGCGACCACTACTGAGTTTGGCAGTGTTAACCGCGTTTGATCGGCCAATCACATCGGCGAATTTGCGGGCGAGTGTTGCATTGGAATTAATGCATACTTATTCGTTGATTCATGATGACTTACCAGCCATGGATAACGATGGGTTACGGCGCGGAAAACCGACGAGTCATGTCAAGTTTGGCGAAGACATTGCAATTCTAGCGGGCGATGCCTTACAACCATTAGCCTTTCAATGGCTCGCCGATAGTGGCTTACCTGCCGAACAAGTCGCTAAATTGACCTTAGCACTGGCACAAGCGGCGGGGCCACAAGGAATGGTGGCTGGTCAAGTGGCTGATGTTCAAGGTGCCGGGATGCACTTAACCTTGCCAAAATTACAACAATTGCATCGTGAAAAAACGGGGGCACTGATTCACTATGCGGTCTTAGCTGGCGCAATTCAGGCGGATGTGACTGCTGACGTTCAAACGGCGTTGTTAGCTTTTGGGGATGCCTTTGGACTTGCCTTCCAGATTTACGACGATATTTTGGACGTGACGAGTACGCCGGCACAATTAGGTAAGCAGACGCACAAAGATGCGGGCGAACATAAGAATACTTATCCCGGGCTGTTAGGCTTAGAGGGTGCTGAAGTGGCGCTAAATCAAGCGCTAGCAACTGCCAAAACCGCCATTGATCGTGCTGAACGGCTGAGTCAGCGGGACTTGAGCCTATTGACATCGTTTTTAACGTATTTTACGAATTAGAGGACTTAAATTAGATGGAAAAAGAACGCATTGATGTTTTATTAGTACAACAAGGCCTATTCGATACCCGGGAAAAGGCCAAGCGCGCCGTCATGGCCGGTGAAATCTTAGGTGTGAATGAGGAACGCTTGGATAAACCGGGTGTAAAAATTCCGGTGACAACCGAATTGCATTTAAAGGGCAAGCCCATGCCATACGTGTCGCGTGGTGGGCTAAAACTTGAAAAAGCCCTCAAAAGTTTTCAGATCGATGTTTCGGATCGCATTGTGTTAGATATTGGTTCTTCAACGGGCGGCTTCACCGATGTCATGTTACAAAATGGTGCTCAAATGAGTTATGCCTTGGATGTTGGGAGCAATCAATTAGTTTGGAAGCTCCGACAAGACCCGCGCGTGGAAGTAATGGAGCATACTAATTTCCGCTATAGCAAGTTAGCTGATTTTAAACGTGGCCAACCAAGTTTTGCGTCGATTGATGTCTCCTTCATTTCGCTACACCTGATCTTGCCACCACTGCATGCCATTATTGAAAACGGTGGCGAAGTAGTTGCACTCATTAAGCCACAATTTGAAGCTGGTCGGGAAAATGTTGGTAAACATGGGATTGTTCGTGATCATGCGGTGCATACGGCGGTGTTAACCGATATTGTTAATTTTGCGCAATCGGCAGGCTACAATGTGCTTGGCCTTGATTATTCACCAATTAAGGGTGGCGAAGGCAATATTGAATTTTTAGTCCATTTGCAAGCAACTGATGATACTGCTGAAGTCAAGCCCGTGGTCTCAATCGAAAAGACGCAACAGGCGGCTTACGACCAACTGAATAAGTAATTATTTTGTAATCCAGTCTTTCATATTTATGCAAAATAGCTTATGATGTGGGTAGTGAACTGACTAAAACGCTGGGGGTGATCGGTTGAAAAAGCAAGAGCGCCAACGCTACATTAAACGATTATTAAGTTCAAGAGAAATTGAACGACAAGAAGACTTTGTCAGCTTATTACGTGCCGAAAATATTGACGTTACGCAAGCCACGATTTCAAGAGATATCAAAGACATGCAACTGGTAAAAGTTCCCTCGGCGACGGGTGGCTATCATTACAGTATGCCGGTCCAAAAAAAGATGGACACGGAGAAAAAGCTCAAACGAACTTTGAAAGATGCGTACGTGTCATATGCCACTCAGGACAAGTTTGTGCTGATTAAGGTTTTACCTGGTAATGGCCCAGCGCTGGCTTCATTAATTGAAGACATGCACTATGAGCACGTCTTTGGGACGGTGGGCGATGATTCGACTGTTCTGATCATCTGTAAATCACTCGATGCGACCTTAGAATTACAACAAACACTTCAACGACTATTAAGCGACAACTAAAGGTGATCATGAAAGTGTCTGACAACAGGCGCTTTTAGATTTCTTTTGTGACTCGTTTTGACTAAAAAGTTCGAAGATAATCAGGCGGCTGAGACTTTTGTCACAGCCGCCATTTTTTTAGGAGGGATTTGCGGTGCTGCAAGAATTATCCATTACGAATTTTGCGATTATTGAGCAATTGGACATCGCTTTTGAAAATGGCATGACGGTTTTAACCGGTGAAACTGGCGCTGGTAAATCAATCATTATTGATGCAGTTGGGTTGCTTGCGGGCGGTCGTGGTTCACAAGAATTCATTCGAACGGGGGCGGACAAAGCGGTGCTACAAGGCATGTTCATTTTGCCAGCCGATGGTGTGACCGCCCACATGCTGGATGAGGCTGGCATTGATCATGCGGATAATACCGTCATTCTACAACGTGAGATTGCGAAAAGTGGCCGGAATACGTGTCGGATCAACGGGATGTTAGTGAACACGACGACGTTAAAACGGATTGGCGAGACAATCGTCGATATTCATGGTCAAAATGAGCATCAAGAGTTGATGCAGCCTGAAAAGCATCTCGGCTTGTTAGATGAATTCGCTGCCCATAAAATTCAAAAATTAAAAACAACTTATACACAACAATATGAAGCCTACCAACAGCTAAGCCAAGAATTACGTCAAAAAAACGCGAATGAGAAAGAATGGGCGCAGCGACTTGATATGTTAAATTTTCAAGTTGAGGAAATTAGTACCGCCCAAGTTAAGGTTGGCGAAGAGGCCGATTTAACTGCTGAACGGGACCGTTTGGATAATTACCAGATGATCAACCAGGCGCTGCAACAAAGCTACAATCTATTAACGGCCGAGGAAGAAACGCCAGGCGCTGTTGATGTTGTCGGTGAGGCGATGAACGCTTTGGAACCGATCGCCAATTTGGATTCAGCGTTTAACGATATTACTGTGAATGTCAAAAATGCGTTCTATGCGCTACAAGATGCTTCCGGTCAAATCTCAAATCAACTGGATTTACAAGAATTCGATGAAGGTCGCTTGGATGAGATTGAACAACGCTTAGATGTCTTGAGTCAGTTGAAACGGAAATATGGCGATTCTGAACAACAGATTTTGGATTATTATCAAAAAATTGCGGCCGAACTCGCTAAGATGACGGATTCGGAAGAAAATAGTGAAGGCTTGTCGCAAAGCGTTGCCGAGCAAAAAGCGGCATTGTTGACGACTGGACAAGCACTTTCTGATAAACGGCGGACTTGTGCTAAAAGCTTGCAACGCCAAATCCATCAAGAACTTAAAGATCTCTACATGGACAAAGCTATTTTTGAGGTGCGTTTCAAACCAACCAAGGGCCAAATCTATCGGAGTGGACTGGATAGCGTGGAATTTTATATTCAGACTAACCCGGGTGAACGGATGCGACCGTTGGCAAAAATTGCCTCTGGTGGGGAACTGTCACGGATGATGCTGGCCTTGAAGACGATTTTTTCTGAGTCGCAAGGCATTACCAGTATTATTTTTGATGAAGTTGATACTGGGGTCAGTGGTCGAGTGGCACAAGCCATTGCGGAAAAGATTAGTGGAATTGCCAAATTTTCGCAAGTGCTTTGTATTACCCATTTACCGCAAGTTGCGGCCATGGCTGACCATCATTACTTTATTGCGAAGAAGATTACCGGACAGCGAACGAAAACGAGTGTCTCCAAACTGGCCCAGTCTGATCGGGTACAAGAACTGGCGCGGATGCTCGCAGGAACCAAAGTCACTCAGCTATCGTTGGAACACGCCGAAGAGTTATTACGGTTGGCTGGTGAAGAAAAAAAAGCATAGGGCAGTTAGACAAAAAGTTTGGTCATTTCAGGCCAAGCTTTTTTGTCTCATATGCAGGACAGGCGTGTTGGGTGGTGACTTAGTTTTTCGTAAAAAAAACATGGCTGTCGCCGTCGGAAAGTCACCCGTTGGCTTCAACTTGTTTGCAATTGGGGCGGCTAGTAAGTTATGATTTATTGTGTACTGCTTTAGAAAATTAATTATAAAAATAAAAAGATAGGAGTGATGAGGTTGTTTCTGACAATGGAACATTTGAATAAAACTTATCCCGGTGGCAAAGTTGCGGTCGAAGATTTTAACCTAGAAATTGAAAAAGGTGAATTTATTTGTTTTATCGGAACGTCTGGTTCTGGTAAGACGACGACCATGCGGATGATTAATCGGATGTTGAGTCAGACTTCGGGGACAATTAAGATGAATGGTGAAGATATTGGCAAGATGGATCCCGTCAAATTGCGCCGCAAGATCGGTTATGTGATCCAAAACATTGGTCTGATGCCGCATATGACGATTCGTGACAATATTACCCTAGTCCCGAAATTATTAAAATGGCCCCAAGAAAAGATGGACGAACGGGCCAAAGAGATGATCAAGCTGGTTGAACTGCCCGAAGAGTTTTTAGATCGTTATCCGTCGGAACTATCTGGCGGACAACAACAACGAATTGGGGTTGTTCGGGCCTTGGCCGCCAACCAAGATTTGGTCTTGATGGACGAACCATTTGGCGCACTGGACCCCATTACCCGTGAGGCGTTGCAAGATTTGGTGAAGGACTTGCAGGAACGTTTGGGTAAGACCTTTGTTTTCGTGACCCATGACATGGATGAAGCCTTGAAGTTGTCGACGCGTATCGTCGTCATGGACGGCGGAAAAATTATGCAAGTTGATACGCCTGATGGCATTTTGCGTCACCCGGCCAATGAATTCGTCGAGAATTTGATTGGGAAAGATCGCTTGATTCAGGCACGACCAAGTATTACGACAGTTGGTCAAGTGATGTTGAAGCACCCGATTTCCACGACACCGGGCAAGTCCTTAACCGATGCTTTACGTTTGATGCATGAAAAACGTGTCGATTCACTGTTAGTGACTGATGAGGCCAACATTCTCAAAGGGATGATTGGCATTGAAGATGTTGACTATAACTTCAACTCTGCGACGAGTGTTGATGATATTATGAATCGCGATATTTTCTACGTGCAATCAAACTCACTAATTCGTGATACGGTTGAACGGATTCTGAAACGTGGTTTTAAGAATATTCCAGTGGTCGATGATGACCATCATCTGGTCGGCATTGTGACGCGAGCGACTTTAGTTGATATTGTGTATGATGCGCTCTGGGGTGACGAGGCCGAAGATGAAGAATCTGATAATATTCATCATGGTGTCAACAAAACGCCAGTAAGTGGGTCTCAGAAAACTGACGTTGAAGGCGGTGATCAGCAATGATCACGTTCTTACAAACGTACGGTTCGCAATTACTACTGAAAACTTGGCAACATTTGTATATTTCAGCGATTGCGTTGGCGTTGGGGATTATTGTGGCGGTGCCATTAGGCGTGCTACTGACCCGAACAAAAGCAATTTCTGGTGTCGTCATGGCGATTGCTAGTATGTTACAAACGATTCCGGCAATGGCATTGTTAGCTTTAATGATTCCATTTTTCGGGATTGGTGCTATTCCGGCAATCATCGCGCTATTTATCTATTCGCTTTTACCAATTTTGCGAAATACCTATTTAGGTATGGTAGATGTCAATCCCGCCTTGATCGACGCGGCCAAAGGGATGGGCCTCACTTCCTGGCAGTCGATTATTAAGGTCGAGCTACCGATGGCTGCACCAGTCATCATGGCAGGGATTCGGTTGTCGGCCACATATGTGATTGCCTGGGCCGCCTTGGCATCTTATATTGGTGCTGGTGGTCTTGGGGACTTCATCTTCAATGGGTTGAATTTATATCGAACCGATTTAATTCTTGGTGGGTCGATTCCAGTCATTATCTTGGCGTTGATTGTCGATTGGTTACTTGGCAAGCTGGAAGCAGCTGTGACCCCACGAACAACACAAGCGTAAGGAGGGAAACGACATGCGAAAATTCAAGAAATGGTTACTCAGTTTGATTGCCGCAGCTGCCAGTGCCTTACTATTAGCTGGTTGTGGGTTTCCCGGCTTGTCTGGGACATCAAGTGATACGGTTCGCATTGCGTCACAAAATACGACTGAGCAACAAATCATGGCTTATATGATCCAAGACATGATTCAACATTATTCTAAGTTGAATACGACGATTATTAATAATTTAGGTTCTGGGACTGTGAGTTTTAATGCGTTAAAGAACGACCAAGCAGATATCTCGTCAATCCGATTTACCGGGACTGATTTGACAACTGTTCTCGGTGAAAAGGTCCAACGTGGTCAGACGAAGAAAACCGATGCTTTGGTAAAACGCCAATTTGATACTAAGTATGGTATGCACTATTTTCCAAGTTACGGCTTTGCGGATACTTACGCGTTCATGGTTACCAAAAAGACTGCTAAGAAGTACAATTTGAAGACTGTGAGTGACATGCAACGCGTTGCATCCAAGTTGACTGTGGGCTTAGACCAGACTTGGCTAGAACGTAAGGGTGATGGGTACGATGCCTTTCAGAAACTGTATGGTTATTCTTTTGGTAAAACTTATCCAATGCAAATTGGGTTGGTCTATGATGCTTTGGAGTCAGGCAAGATGGATGCTATTCTCGGTTACTCAACAGACGGTCGAATCAGAAGCTATGATTTGACGATTCTGAAGGATGATCGGCACTTTTTCCCACCTTATAATGCTAGTGCCGTCGCGACGAATAAAATTTTGGCGACCTATCCGCAACTCAAGCCAATCTTGTCACGTTTAAACGGTAAGATTAGTTTGAAGACCATGCAAAGCTTGAACTATAAAGTCGATAATAACTTGGTTGAACCAGAAGTCGTCGCAAAACAATTCCTTGAAAAAAATAATTACTTTGAAGGGAGTGGCAAATAATGGCTAATATGAATATGATGCAACAGTTGATTTATTATTATCAGCAAAATGGCGCGTATGTCTTGAGCCAATTCTCACGTCACTTCTTGATTTCGATTTATGGGGTCTTGTTTGCGGCCGTGATTGGGATTCCGATTGGCATTTTGATCGCACACCATAGTAAGTTAAGTACAACCGTGATCGCCATTGCGAACGTGATTCAAACTGTGCCGTCGTTGGCGATGTTGTCAATTATCATGATTGGGCTTGGGCTGGGTGTTAATACCGTGATTGTGACCGTCTTCTTGTATGCGTTATTACCAATCATCAAAAATACGTATACCGGAATGCTAAATGTTGATCCCAGTGTTTTGGACTCCGGCAAGGGGATGGGAATGACTCGCTGGCAAGTGCTGCGAATCGTTGAGTTACCACTATCCTTATCTGTCATTATGGCGGGGCTGCGAAATGCTTTGGTTTTGGCGATTGGGATTACTGCCATTGGGACCTTCGTTGGTGCTGGTGGGTTAGGTGATATCATTATCCGTGGGACGAATGCCACGGATGGTGGTGCCATTATCTTGGCCGGGGCATTACCGACTGCTCTGATGGCGATTATTTCCGATTTGGTTTTAGGTTGGATTGAAAAGAAAGCTGATCCGACTCAGAAAAAAGCGTAAACTAAAAGATTGATTTACAGGCGTCAGCATTGCTCATTCAGGGAAGCAGGTTGAACTGTAACATCAATCTTTTTTTAAGTTGCATCAAAAACACCGAGGCAATCTGCAAGGTTTGATAAACCTCGATTTCATCTTTTGATGCAAGTCAGGTTAATTATTCGGCGCGTTTTAAATAACGAATTTGATCGGTTTCAATTAAGTGGGTCAGATGTTGGCGACGATTAACGAGGACCAACTGCCCAGAGGCTAAAGTTTTTAGAATACCATGAATGTTATAAGGGCGAGTTTCAGTTAAACTAGGTTGCATTTGCAACATAACTGAATAATGATTAGTCTGTGCTTTTTCCAAGAATAGAGCTAGTTGGAAGGTCGGCATCTGCGGTAACAACGGCGCAACGACTTCAGCCGGACTGGTAAAATCAGCCATAAATTGCCGGTATGAACTTTGTAAGCTTTTGGAAACAATTTTTAAACTAGTTTGTTTGTTTTGCATGATAGCCACCTCGAACATTTGTTTGTGTTTTTATTATACGAACAAGCGTTCTAAAATGCAAGCAATATTTTCGCAATTTGTCAGATTGGTCATGGCAGGGCAATGAAAATCCCGACCTGTCATACGATAAAACTTGCAATCAAGCCGTAAAAAGTGCAAAATAATCTTTAAAACATATTTAATAAGGGGAATTTGTGATCATGGCGAAACAAGGCATGTTAATCGTCTTATCAGGTCCTTCGGGCGTCGGCAAGGGTACCGTCCGTAAGGAAATCTTTGACTCAGATGATAACGATTTTCAATATTCAGTCTCGATGACTACTCGGAAAATGCGTCCGGGTGAAGTTGATGGAAAGGACTACTATTTTGTCTCCAAAGATGAATTCGAGGATGAAATCAAGAGCGGCGGTATGCTTGAATATGCCAAGTATGTTGACAATTACTATGGAACGCCCTTAAAATATATTAAGCAGTCATTGGCAGCCGGAAAAGATGTCTTTTTAGAGATTGAAGTTAACGGTGCCATGCAAGTCCGTGAAAAGATGCCCGATGGGGTTTTCATCTTTTTGACACCACCAGATTTAATGGAATTGAAGCATCGGATTATTGGCCGTGGTACTGATGATATGACGGTCATTAATAAGCGAATGGCGAAGGCTGTTGGCGAAATTAAGATGATGCGAAATTATGACTATGCGGTTGTCAACGACGAGGTGCCGTTGGCTGCTGAACGAATCAAGGCGATTATTCGCAGTGAACGTTACAGTGTGAAGCGGGTCATGCCAGAATACGAAGAAATGTTAGGAGATGCTGAATCTTGATCTTATATCCATCAGTTGATGATTTATTGAAGCAAGTTAATTCACGTTACTCATTGATTATGTTAGCTAGCAAACGGGCACATGAGCTAGATGCTGGTGCTACCCCAATGTTGAGTGAGTACAAATCAGTTAAAACGATTGGTCGCGCGTTGGAAGAAATTGCTGCCGGCGATTTAATGATTGATCCCGACGAAACTGACAAAGATTAAATTGAACGAATAGTGTTGGGCCGTTTGGGCTTGGCGCTATTTTTTTAGCTCAAAGACTAATTACCGGGCGCTTCAAAGATGCGAAGCAGACCCAGATCGCACAACGGTCCTGACAAACTTTGTGATGCTGACAACTTTTAGTTAATGAAGATTACGCGGTCTTCAAGCTTCACCTAACCTCGGATTCTTGATACAATTAACCTATTCATCACTTATCATGGGGTGACTCACGAAAAAAGTTCACTTTAGGATAAGTCGGCAGAGTCAATTAGATTAAAAATAAGGGCGTGAAAGTAATGAGTATTTGGACAGATCGACATGTCACAGTTGTGGTCAGTGGCGGAATTGCAAGTTATAAGGCATTGACGGTGATTCGGCTTCTGATGCATGAGGGTGCGCAAGTTCGAGTCGCACTAACGGCGCATGCGACTGAATTCATTACACCATTGACCTTTCAAACCTTGACCCAACAACCGGTCGTAACGGATGAGTTCACAATGACTGATCCGGAGCACGTGGTACATGTCGCCTTGGCCGACTGGACCGATGTCATGCTGATTGTGCCAGCGACGGCAAATCTGATTGCTAAAATGGCAACTGGACTAGCGGATGACGCTGCCACGACAACTATTTTGGCCACAACGGCGCCGAAGTACGTGGTTCCCGCCATGAATTCGCATATGTTTGCGAATCCGGCGACAACCCGTAATTTAGGGCAGTTAGTGAGCGATGGCATGACTGTTTTAGACCCTGCCACGGGGATGCTCGCGGAAGGTTATGTGGGGCATGGCCGTTTACCTGAACCCCCGGAAATTGTGGCGTGGTTGACGTCACAACTGTTAGCACATGAAACGGGCTTGCCACTACATGGTCAACGAGTGCTGGTCACGGCCGGTGGCACGCGAGAGATGCTTGATCCGGTCCGTTATATTTCCAACCGATCGTCTGGCAAAATGGGATATGCGATTGCAAGAGTTGCGCGTGAAATGGGTGCAAAAGTGACCTTGATCAGCGCACAAACTGCGTTACCTCGACCTGAAGGCATCACTTATATTCAAGTGACGACCGCTGCCGAGATGCTAAGTGAAGTCGAGCAAGCCTTTCCAACAACTGATATGTTAATCATGGCGGCGGCAGTTTCAGATTATCGCCCCGCCGAGATGGCGGCACAGAAAATTAAAAAACAACCTAACGATCACGGCTTGACACTCCAGTTAACGGAAACAACTGATATTTTGAAAAAGTTAGCCGGTCAGAAACAAGCACAATTTGTGATTGGTTTTGCGGCGGAAACCCAACAGTTACTTAGTAATGCGACCCATAAATTAACTGCTAAAAACTTAGATCTATTGGTCGCAAATGATGTTTCAGCCCCCGGCGTTGGGTTCAATGGTGACACGAATCAAGTCACGCTATTAAGTCAACATCATGCTGCAGTGACGACCGAACTCCTATCAAAAGAAGCCATTGCACAGATCGTGTTGGAGACGGCAATTGCACAAGGCGCGGTGGGTAAAGCGTAAGAAAGGAAGTTAAACTTGGCTCAAATTGCACAAGTATTGGTCGATGTGCCAACGATGCAAACGAATCGACCTTATAGTTATCAAATTCCCAGTGCTTGGCAATCTCAAGTTCAGCCGGGGATGCGTGTCGTGGTGCCCTTTGGCCGTGGAAAACGACGGGTACAAGGCTTTGTTTTGAAATGTGATGAGGTCACGACGTATGATGGTGATCTCAAGGCAATTGATGCGGTGGTTGATCTGGCGCCGGTTTTGAATCAAGAAGCGCTTAAATTAACGGCTTGGTTAGCGGCCAGTACGTTTTCTTTTCAAATCACTTGTGCACAAACAATGTTACCGGCCGTGATGCGGGCGAAGTATGAAAAATTATTGCGGCCTACGGAACAGACTTCCGCAACGATTGCCACGGAACTTTTTAAGGGACAGTCGAGTGTTGATTTCGATAGCGTTGCGACGAGCCCAGCCATCGTCAGTCAACTGTTAAGATTGCAAGCAGCAGGTGAAGTTGAAGTTTATTATCAGGTGAAGAATCAGGCCCACCATAAAACATTAACCGGAATTAAAGCGGCATTAAGTCAGACTGACTTACAATCAGCAGCCTCGACGGTCCGTGCCGGGGCAGCGAAGCAGCTTGCCTTGTTGCAAGGGTTACAGACGTTAAATGGTGAAACAATCATGCAGCGCGACTTCAGCCAACGGTTTGACGTCAGTGATGCCGTAATTAGAACTGGGGAACAAAAGGGCTGGCTGAAAAAGACCGCGATCGAAGTTTATCGTGATCCTTATGCGACGGCCAATATTAAACCGACCCAGCCATTAAAGCTTAATCCCGAGCAACAGGTCGCCGTTGATCAAATTGTTGCCGCCGTGGATGAACCGGCCACAACCACCTTTTTATTGGAAGGGGTCACCGGGAGTGGCAAAACAGAAGTATACTTGCAATCAATCGCCGCAGCTTTGGCACAGGGTAAAACGGCGCTGATGCTCGTGCCCGAAATTTCGCTAACGCCACAAATGGTCCAGCGGGTGAAAGGGCGTTTCGGCAAAGCGGTGGCCGTCTTACACAGTGGCTTGTCTAGCGGTGAAAAGTATGATGAATGGCGGCGAATTCGTCGGCATGAGGCTCAGGTAGTCGTTGGTGCTCGCTCAGCGGTGTTTGCCCCATTAGACAATCTTGGCTTGATTATCATGGATGAGGAGCACGAAAGTAGTTATAAGCAAGACGACGCCCCACGCTATCATGCCCGTCAAGTCACCTTATGGCGAAGTCAATATCACCATTGTCCGGTTGTCTTAGGCTCAGCCACACCATCATTGGAAACGCGCGCTCGTGCTGAAAAGGGTGTCTATCAACGGTTGGTGTTGGCCGACCGGGTGAATCATCGGCCGTTGCCGGCGGTATCAATTATTGATATGAAACAAGAAATGCAACAGCATGCTGAGAGCAACTTTTCGCGTGCACTCTTAGTGGCCATACAGGATCGCTTAGATCGTCATGAGCAAAGTGTGTTAATGTTGAACCGGCGGGGCTACTCGTCCTTTGTCCTTTGTCGAGATTGTGGCTTTGTCCTGAAGTGTCCAAATTGCGACATTTCATTGACGCTACATATGGACACGCATACGATGAAGTGCCATTATTGTGGTCATGAAGAAGCGATTCCACGGGTGTGTCCAAATTGTCACAGCCGTCAGATTCGTTATTATGGGACTGGAACCGAAAAAGTTGAGGAAGAATTGCAAGATTTGATGCCTGATGCCCGAATTATTCGTATGGATAATGATACAACGCGTAAAAAGGGTGCCCACGCCAAATTGTTGACTAAATTCGGCAGTGGCGAAGCTGACATCTTAATTGGTACGCAGATGATTGCTAAAGGCCTTGATTTTCCTAATGTTACTTTGGTCGGGGTTTTAAATGCAGATACGGCGTTAGGCTTACCTGATTTTCGTGCCAGTGAGCGGACGTTTCAATTGCTGACCCAAGTCAGTGGTCGGGCGGGTCGGGCTGAAAAAACCGGTCATGTGTATATTCAAACCTTTAATCCAGATCATTATGCGATTCGCTTTGCTAAACATCATGATTATGAAGGCTTTTTC
Organism: Lactiplantibacillus pingfangensis; assembly: GCF_005404945.1. GTDB lineage: Bacteria > Bacillota > Bacilli > Lactobacillales > Lactobacillaceae > Lactiplantibacillus > Lactiplantibacillus pingfangensis. The sequence continues at coordinate 26,482 of NZ_BJDG01000023.1, forward strand.
AAATATGAGATGCAGATGCGGCACCAAGGTGGTTATCCACCATATTATTTCACGGTTCAGATTACGGCCAGTGATTTAGATGAAGCGGTGGCTGCCAAACGGATGTATCAACTGTTACAATGGTTAAAGCCCCGGCTGACACCGAGCACGATCATTTTGGGACCGACCCCCAAACCGATTGCGCGTGTGAATCGGCGGTATTATTATCAAATCGTCCTTAAATATAAACAAGAACCAAATCTGGAAGAGACGTTAACGACGCTATTACAAGAAACACAAGCCCAACAACGCCAAGGATTACAGCTTGGCATTGACGTAGAGCCGTTACATTTTATGTAACTTATTGGAGGAATTTCGAAATGACATCAATCGTTTTTATGGGGACGCCACAGTTTTCGGCGCCCATTTTAACCAGTTTAATTGAACAAAATTATGATGTGCTGGCAGTGGTGACGCAACCAGACCGTAAAGTCGGTCGCAAACATGTCTTGACAGCTTCACCAGTGAAACAGGTTGCGGTGGCGCATGATATTTTAGTGCTGCAACCTGAAAAAATCGGTGGGAGTCCTGAAATGCAAAAAGTCATCGACTTACAACCTGATTTGATTGTCACGGCGGCGTTTGGTCAATTTTTACCGACGAAATTATTAAAAGCCGCCAAAATTGGGGCAATCAATGTACATGGCTCGCTCTTACCAAAGTATCGTGGTGGCGCTCCGGTCCAATATTCGATTATTAATGGTGAAAAAGAGACTGGCATCACGATTATTTATATGGTCAAAAAAATGGATGCTGGTGACATGTTGGCACAACAAGCGATTCCAATCACTGCCAAGGATGATACCGGGACGATGTTTGAAAAACTCAGCGTGGTCGGTCGGGATTTATTGTTAGCGACTTTGCCAAAACTAATTGCTGGGGAGTTGACAGCAACACCACAAGATGACGCCCAAGTGACGTTCTCACCAACGATTAAGCCGGAAGAAGAACAGCTTGATTTTGATCAAACGGCGACGCAACTTGATGATAAAGTGCGTGGTCTCCGTCCTGCCCCAATTGCTTATGCCATTTTGGATGGTAAGCGCACCAAATTCTGGGACGTGACGCCTTTAGACGAAGTTGTGACCCAAGCGCCTGGGCAAGTCGTTCGTAAAACCAAGCATGAGTTAGTGCTAGCAGCCGGACAGCAGACTGCGATTGCCGTCAATACGATTCAACCAGCTGGCAAGCCCAAGATGACCATTACTGATTTTCTCAATGGTGCCGCTGATAAATTCAAAACTGGAGAGCAGGTTATTACAAAATGAGTGAAGTTGGCAATAGTCCCCGTTGGTTAGCCGTTTCAGCCTTAGCAAAAATAAAAAATGGCGCCTATTCTAATTTACAATTAAATCAATTAATTAATCAACACAGCATGGATCGTCGTGACATCAACTTGTTAACGAATATCGTCTATGGTGTGATTCAGCATCGTTTGACTCTTGAATATTGGCTTAAACCATTTGTCCGGCATCCGCATCAATTGGACCCTTGGGTGAATGAACTCTTATTAACCGCTTTATATCAATGGCAATATTTGGACAAAATTCCCAAGCGTGCCGTCTTCAACGAAACGATTGAGATTGCTAAAGTGAAGGGACATCCTGGTATTCGCCGGTTTGTCACCGGGGTGTTACATGAAATGGATCGCAGTGGCTTACCTGATTTTGGCGCCATTAAAGATCCAGATGAACGGTTGAGTATCACTTACAGCATGCCAATCTGGTTAATCAATGAATTGCGTGATCAGCTCGGTGCCGACAAGATGCAAAAAATCATTGCGTCATTAAACCAACCTGCTAAGCAGTCGTTACGGGTTAATACGGCCGTTTCAGATGTTGAAGATGTCACGGCTGCCCTCACGAATGAAGATCTGACCGTTGACTTTAGTGAAATTTCGCCGCTGGGCCTAATTATTACCGATGGTCAAGCAATCACGACGGCTGCCATGAAGTATGGGATGTTTACCATCCAAGATGAAAGTGCCCAACTAGTGGTGCCGGCGTTGGATCCACAACCTGGTGACCGCGTCTTAGATGCATGTGCGGCACCTGGTGGTAAAACGACGCAAATCGCGGCTGCCTTAGATCCAGATGCGGGTGGCGAAGTCATTGCCTTAGATATTCACGCCAACAAGGTGAAGTTAATTGGTGAAAATGCCGCCCGGATGCATGTGGCGGATCGAGTTGCGGCAACCGAATTGGATGCCCGCAAAGTTGGCACGGAATTTCAAGCAGGGCATTTCGATCGTATTTTAGTGGATGCCCCTTGTTCTGGTCTCGGCTTAATCCGACGAAAACCTGAAATTCGTTATGAGAAGCAGCTTTCAGATAGTTTAAACTTGCAACGAATCCAATTAGAGATTTTAGACGCCGTGGCGCCAACCTTAAAAAAAGGTGGTATCATGACGTATAGCACTTGTACGATTCTAAAACAAGAAAATCAGGATGTGATTGCAAAATTCTTAGCTGACCACCCTGATTTTGACTTGATTAAGACCCCAACTGAGCTAGGCTTAAAAGCAGACCGGAAAAGTGACACTTTGTCAATTTATCCGGATGATTATCTCTCAGATGGCTTTTTCATTGCTTGTTTACGAAAAAAATAACAGTGGAGTGGTGAACCGTGAATTTTGCATATCGGTCTGATATCGGCCAACAACGCGAAGAAAATGAAGATTATGTCGGGGTTTTTAAAAATAAAGCAGGTGTTCAGTTTGCCATCGTCGCGGATGGTATCGGTGGTCATCAAGGCGGCGATGTCGCTTCCGAAATGGCCGTGTCTCACATGGGTTACCGATTCGAAAATACGACCTTCGATCAACCAACTGCGGCAGTAAAATGGCTTGCGGCTGAGGTTCAAGACGAAAATCAACATATTATCGAAAAAGCGCGCGAATTTTCTGATTTGAATGGGATGGGAACCACCATGGTGGCGGCCCTCATTTTTAATGATGAATTTTTAATGGCAAATATCGGCGATAGTCGTGGCTACTTGTTCCGTGATGGGAAGTTACAGCAATTGACGGAAGACCATTCGTTAGTGAATGAGTTGGTCAAACGTGGTGAAATTTCTGCGGAACAGGCGCGCCAACATCCACAAAAAAATATTATCACACGGACGTTGGGAATCTCACCAGATGCAGATATTGATACTAACTTGTATCACATGCAACCAGACGACCAACTTTTGTTGTGTTCGGATGGTCTGACCAATATGGTAACAGATGACCAATTGACGACGGTTTTACAAAGTAGTGACCAAACTGCCACTGAAAAATGTGAAACGCTAATTAAATTAGCAAATACGGCTGGTGGGGCAGATAATATCACTGCCTTGATCGTGGTCGTTGATGGTGAGGTGGCCAGTAAATGACACCTAACTACACACTTAGCGGACGGTATCGAATTATCCGGTCCTTAGGTGAAGGTGGGATGGCGAATGTTTACTTGGCGCATGACTTAATATTGGATCGTGATGTGGCGGTCAAACTGTTACGCTTGGATTTGCGTGATGATCCGAAGACCATCAAGCGTTTTCAACGTGAGGCGTTGGCAACCACGGAATTGGTCCACCCGCACATCGTGAGTTTATATGATGTCGGCGAAGAAAATGGGATGCAGTACTTGGTGATGGAGTACGTCAAAGGGATGGACCTTAAGAATTATATTAAGGAACATTTCCCACTGCCGCTCCAGCAAGTCATTGACATCATGGAACAGATATTAAGTGCGGTTGCGACCGCGCATGCGCATAACATTATTCATCGGGATCTCAAACCACAAAATATTTTAATTGATGAACATGGCAATGCCAAAATTACGGACTTTGGCATTGCGGTCGCGTTGTCGGAACATACGATGACGCAGACCAACACCATTTTAGGCTCGGTGCATTACTTGTCACCTGAACAGGCCCGCGGCAGTATGGCGACGAAACAATCTGATATTTATTCTTTAGGGATTATTTTGTATGAAATGCTGACGGGGTCAGTGCCGTTTAAAGGTGAAACGGCGGTTTCCATCGCTTTAAAACACTTTCAAAATGAGATTCCCTCAGTTCGTGATTTTGATGCTGAGATTCCACAAGCCTTAGAAAATGTCGTGTTACGGGCGACCGCTAAAGATCCGCGCGACCGGTACGCCACGGTCGCAGATATGGCAAGTGACCTGTTAACGACTTTGTCTGAAACGCGAGTTGGTGAAAAAAGATTTGAACCAGAAGATCTTGGTAATGATGAAACGAAGATCATGCCAAGTGCCGATATTGCGGCTGCGATTGCCGCCAATCGTCGGGCTGATGCGGCTAAAAAAAGTCAGGAAGCACCGGTCACGACTGATCCAAGCATGCAGGCAAGTGAGCAAACGCCAGCAGACGCGCCATTACCAAAACGGTCTTGGTCGAAACGGCATCCGATACGACGGCGGCTGATTTTATTTGGCTCGATTGCCGTTCTGCTAGTGGCCGCAATTATTGTGGGCCTTGAATTGAGCCGACCACAGATGACGACCGTGCCAAAATTGGCTGGGATGACGCAGGCGAGTGCCACGAAGGTGTTGGCGAAACGTCAGTTATCTGTAGGGACGATTAAGCGCGAGAAAAGTAACGCTGTTGCCAAAAATCAAATTATCAAGAGCACCCCGGGTAGCAAAAAGTCTGTTCAACAACGTTCTCGAATTAATTTGACAATTAGTAGTGGCGCCAAACAAACGGCTTTTGGTAATTATGTCAATGAAAACTATGCAGACGTTAAGTCAACCTTGACGGCGGTCGGGTTTAAAGTGACCCAACGTTTTAGTACGTCCGATGTCGCTGCTGGTCAGATTATTAGTCAAGACGTCGTCGCGGGCAGTTCGGTGTTGCCCACCAATACGACGGTGACTTTTACTGTCAGTGCGGGCAGTCGCTACGTGTCTTTGCGGGATTTGACGGGAGAGAGTCAGACGGATATTTCGAATTATGCGACGGCAAATCGACTTAATCTGATCTTTAAGCAAGGTTATTCCGATGACCAGAAATCTGGCTATTCCTACGATCAAGATCCAGAAGGCGGGACGGATGTGCGCGCCGGGTCGACGGTAACCGTCAATATGTCTAAAGGGTCGCAACCGGCGAATGCTGATTTGGCTGAAAGCTTTAAGGTTAAAGTGAAGGTTCCTTATCAAGCCTTGAATACCGCCACGGCGACCGCGAATGATGTGAAAATTTATTTGGAAGATGATAGCCACCTAATTGATAGTTTATATCGTGAAATCACGATTACATCGACGACGCGCGTCACGTTACCGTTTCAATTAACCGGCTCTCAAACGGGTAAATATCGGATTGTTCGCAATGGCGTGACCGTTGCTGAAAAAACAAAAGTCACGAATAAAGATGCGACAAATTAAAAATAAAGAGTTTAGGCCAAAACCTGAACTCTTTTTTTGGTACAATAGAGCCAGTAAGTTTTAAAGTGGACCGACCCAAAATATAAAAAGGTGGTGCAAGTTTGAAAACGGGACAAATTCGACAATCATTAAGTGGATTCTACGATGTTTATGCCGATGGCAAGCTTTATCGAACCCGTGCGCGGGGAAATTTTCGAAAACGAGGGCTGACCCCCTTAGTTGGTGATCAGGTTGAATTCGACGCCCCCACACAACAGGAAGGCTACATTCTGAAACTCTTGGCTCGGCAGACAGAACTCGTGCGACCACCAGTTGCGAATGTTGATTTGGCGATTGTTGTTACCGCAACGACGACGCAAGAATTTTCAACGAATTTATTGGATCGACAATTAGTTGCCTTGGAAGTTGCGGGGATTCACTCAGTGATCTACATGGCGAAGACCGATTTGTTATCTGATACTGAGTATGCGGCCCGACAAGCCTTAGCCACGGCCTATGAAGCAATTGGCTATCAGGTCATCATGGCACGGACAGCCTTTGACGCCACCGCGTTGACAGCGGTTAAACAAGCCTTGGCCGGTCATGTGGCAGTTGTCATGGGTCAAACTGGGGCGGGAAAGTCAACACTACTGAACCACTTACAACCGGGTTTGGATTTAGCGACCGGTGAGATTTCACAGGCCTTGAATCGTGGGAAACATACGACTAGAAAGGTCAGTTTGATTGAAATTGCTGATGGCTTAGTCGCCGATACACCGGGATTCTCGTCCTATGAAGTTTTTGACATTCCAGCCACCGAGTTAACCCATTTTTTTCCAGAATTTGTGCGGTTAAGTGCTGACTGTAAGTATCGTGGCTGTGTGCATATTAACGAACCCAAGTGTGCGGTGAAAGCAGCTTTGGCGAATGGCTCAATTTTGCAAAGTCGCTACGACAATTATTTACAATTCTATGAAACAATTAAAAACAAAAAAGTTATCTATAATAAGAAAAAGTGAGTGAAGCTGATGATTAAAGTTGCCCCTTCAATTTTAAGTGCGAATTTTGCTAATTTACAGCCAGACGTTGAACTAGTGGAAAAAGCTGGTGCCGACGCTTTGCATATTGATGTCATGGATGGCCAATTTGTGCCGAACTTGTCCTTTGGGATGAGTACCGTGGCGGCAATCCGGCCAATTACTTCCTTGACGCTGGACTGTCATTTAATGATTGTTGAACCAGAACGTTTTGTGGCACAGTTTGCCCAAGCTGGGGCAGACTTAATCGGGGTACACGTTGAGAGTACCCGCCATATTTATCATGTCTTGCAATTGATCAAGCAGGCTGGTGCGAAAGCCGAGGTCGTCGTTAATCCAGGCACACCGTTAAGCATGATCGAAGGCCTATTACCTTTAGTTGACCAAGTGCTGATTATGACGGTCAATCCTGGTTTTGGTGGCCAACATTTCTTAACGCCGATGGTTGATAAAATTAAAGCCTTGGCGCAATTAAAACAACAACACGGCTACGCCTTTGAGATTGAGGTCGATGGTGGCATCAATGATCAGACGGTTAAAGCGGTGTATGACGCTGGTGCAACGGTTGCGGTGGCCGGGTCTTACGTGTATGGCGCTGATGATCCAGCCCAACGGATTCAAGATTTGAAAGTGGCGACGAACTAATGACGACGGTGAATTTGTTAGTCGGGGGACCGACGGCGAATTGGCCGACTGACCTGGCACAACTTTCTGGGCCGTGGGTCGGCGCCGATCGTGGGGCGCTGCGCTTGGTCAAGTTAGGCATTCAGCCAGTGATGGTTGTTGGTGATTTTGATTCAATCAGTCCGGCAGAATTACAGACGGTTAAGCAAGCAATTGCCGGTGCGGTGATTGTTAAGCCAGACCAAGATCACACTGATACGCAACTGGCCGTCAAATCCATTTTTGAACAGTTGCATCCTGATGAGCTGCATATTTATGGGGCAACGGGTGGTCGACTCGATCATTTATTGGCTAATCTTTGGCTAGTGCTTGACCCGTTCTTCCGTGATTGGGCGCCTAAGATTACCTTGATTGATCGCCAGAACACGATTCGATATTTTTTGCCGGGGAGTTACACGATCACTAAGGAAGCCACGAAAAAGTATTTGGCGTTTGTGCCACTAATGCCGATGAAGTTAACGTTAGCGGATGAAAAATATCCGTTGACGGCAGCTCAAAATGACTACCCAATTTCGTGGGCTAGCAATGAATTTGTTGGTGAGCAGGGCCACTTTAGTTTTGATACTGGGGTATTGGCAGTTATTCAGAGTTGTGATGCAACTGTTTAAGTCGCGTCATTGGCTTGAAGATGCGTTATTTTTATGAAGCTAAAGGTTGAAGGATCAAAATCCCTAATCATTGCCGCCATGTCAATGATTAGTTGCCATGACCGTTTCCAGTCGCCGCTGATCACATGCGGCCGTGGGACCGGGTCAAGCCTGAGAAACGTCTTGGCCCTCGCCCGGAACCCTTGCGCAAATCGCAAGTGTCCCGGACCGTCCGTGGCGTAACGTCGGCAAAAAACATGCCGGCCCAACGCCATTGTCACGGCCGATAGGATCAGCGGCGACTTCCGGCTAATTTAGCTGTTTTTAGGTTAGGTTTAGCGGAAGCAGGCAGAAATCGTTGTGCTGTGTCGGTAAGATTGGCCGGCGGGTCTTGGCCGCCTAATCTTACAGGGCGATTTAAAGACGTGGGTTATCGGCTTTAAATCGAAGTTGCAGACCGTACTATGGCTGCGACTGTCCCACCACAGCACAGCGATTTCTGCCTGCTGAAGCGGAATCAACACTAATTTGGAAGTGTCTGTTGCCTGTATGACAGTGTTTACAAGCCCTTTTTTGCTCTTTCAACCTTTAGTTATGAAGTTAAAACAGTAAGAGCGTCTACCTGAAGTTGACGATTCAGGTAGACGCTCTTTTGTGACGGTTATGAAGCTTATACGCCTTGCGGATGAACTAAGTGGTTATTCTCAAAGTAATAACTTTCGGCGTGATTCCGACTATGACCAGCATCATAATAGTAAGCATCGTGTTTGACGAGTGACGCAGTCGCCTTGACCCACTTTTCAGAATCTGGTTGGCCCAGTCGCTTGATCACCGCTTCGGCAGATTCACCGACTTCAGTGTGGTCAAACGCTGGATCATCGCGATGTGCGCGGTTGGCAGCCGGTGCGATGAAATAAGACTTTTTCCAAAGGACGCCGTCAATGAATGACACACTTAACTGACGTTTCTGACCTTGTTCCTGCCAATCGTAGGTGGCGCGCTGATGTTGATCGTGAGATGAGTTGTCACTTTTCTGGGGCTGACCAAAGCGTTTGACTAGCGTTGCTTGCGTGTCGGTGCCAAGTTGGATTGCTTTGGCTTTGTCCCGAGTAATGTTCAAGCTCACCGTTTTGGTGTGGGCGGTCGATGTGACTGAATTAGTCTTCTTAGTGACCTGATTAGTCTTGCTGACCTGACTTGGTTTTTCGCGAGAACTGGTTGCGGCTTGGCAGCCGGTCAGTAAGAGACCAGTTGCCATGAGTGTGAGGCTGGTTAATAATTTTGACATAACAGCATTCCTCCAAAATAATAAAGTTGTTTCAGAGGTTAGTTACGTCAAAAATGTCTAAACCATTTTTGATAATCACTTTTTTTGAAATAAACAGTCAAAATTCTAAACTTTATAATTTATACGGATTAAAATCGAAAAAAAGGGCAACAAAAAACGCCACTCGCAAAAAAAATGCGGTGACGGTTTGCTGCGCTAAACGCGCGTTACTTTACCTGATTTCAAAGTCCGAGCTGAAACCCAAACCTTCTTTGGTTTACCATCAACTAAAATGCGAACTTTTTGCAAGTTAGCTTTCCAGCTGCGGCGGCTGTGGTTCAAAGCGTGAGAACGCGAGTTACCAAAGTGCGTCCGCTTGCCTGTAACGAAGTCTTTTGCCATGTTGATCTGCCTCCTTCGGTAATCATTGATAAAAGGTCGATGCTTTATCATTCACTAGAATAATTTATCATAGATTAATAAAGGTTGCAATACATTTCTATCAAGTAATTTTACTTTACTGCTAAATTCCGTTAATTCGGGCTTCCTGAAAGACAGTCGTGTAATTTTTCTTTCATGAACCGTTGTGCTATGATAAACTATCGTAAATGAGCGCGTTAAAACAAGGAGGCTATTTTCATGGCTGTCAAAATCAAAACGCAATTTGGAACAATCGACATCGATAACGATGTGATTGCGACAGTAGTTGGCGGGGCCGCTACGGATAACTACGGGGTTGTCGGCATGGCTAGTCGGAATCAAATTCGTGATAATTTAAATGAAATTTTACGCCGCGAAAACTATGCGCGTGGCGTGGTGGTACGCCAAGAAGATAATGGCGTCTCAATTGAGGTAAATATCATCGTGAGTTATGGGACGAAGATCTCAGAAGTCTCACGGAATGTCCAAGCCAAGGTCAAATATAACTTACAAAATATGCTTGGCGTTGCGGCCAATTCGGTCAACGTCATTGTCCAAGGTGTTCGGGTAATGAACGACTAATCGATATTGGTGTGAGCCAAGGAGGAATTTTGAAATTGAAAATCACCAAGATAACTAATCTTGAGTTTGGCAAAATGGTTCAGGCTGCGTCACAAAAGCTGAATCAGCGCGCTGAATTCATTAATTCTTTGAATGTCTTTCCAGTACCCGATGGGGATACTGGAACTAATATGAGTTTGTCCATGGCCAGTGGGGCGAAATATGAACGGGATGAAACAAGTACCCAGGTTGGCGACTTAGCGTCAGCTTTAGCCAAAGGGCTATTAATGGGTGCTCGTGGCAATTCTGGCGTTATTTTGTCACAAATTTTTCGGGGCTTTTCGAAAAATGTGGCGGGTAAGGACGTTTTAACCGCTGATGATTTAGCTGAAGCCTTTGCTGCTGGGGCACAAACTGCCTATAAAGCAGTAATGAAGCCTACCGAAGGGACCATTCTAACCGTAATTCGCAAAGCTGCGGGTGCCGGTAAAGAAGCCGTAAAAACAACGGATGATATTTGTGAAGTTATGGTCGCAATCGTTGAGGCTGCGGAAGCCGCTTTAAAGTCAACGCCGGACTTATTACCCGTTTTAAAACAAGTCGGTGTCGTAGACTCTGGTGGACAAGGCTTGACCTTTGTCTTAGAAGCTTTTAGTGACTCACTCAGTGGTAAAATTGACGAATCACAAGACTATGTCCCTGACGATGCGGAAATGGATTCAATGATTGACGCGGCGCACCATCAAAGTGTGCAAGGTCAACTAGATCCAAATGACATCAAATATGGCTACTGTACCGAAATCATGGTTCGGATTGGTGATGGCAAGTTAGTGGATCATGACTTTGATTACGACACGTTCTACGACTATCTGGCTAAACTAGGCGACTCATTGTTAGTCATTAATGATGATGAAATCGTCAAAGTGCATGTTCATACGGAGCATCCAGGCGATGTCATGACTTGGGGCCAGCGTTTTGGGGCGTTAATTAAAGTTAAAGTCGATAACATGCGCCTCCAACAAGAAACCATCATGGAACATGATCACGATGCTGAGGCTGAGGCCAAAACTGCGGAAGCCGTTAGTCAACCAAAACCAGATATGCACGGTTATGCGATTATTTCAGTGGCTTCTGGTGACGGTATTGGTAAATTGTTCAAGGGCTTAGGCGTAACCGACATCATTGCTGGTGGTCAAACGATGAATCCAAGTACTGCGGATATCGTGAAGGCCGTCAATGCCAGTGGTGCTGATAAGGCTTTGGTGTTACCAAACAATAAGAATATCTTCTTAGCCGCGGAACAAGCTGCCGATGTTGCGGATATTCCGGTTGAAATCGTGCACAGTAAGACGGTTTCTCAAGGGATGACCGCGATGTTAGCCTTTAATCCTGAAGCTGAACTCACTGATAATCAAGCCGAAATGGAAGACACGTTGGACACGGTTGTGAGTGGTCAAGTGACGCACGCGGTGCGGGATACGACCATTGATGGCATGGCGATTCGTAAAGATGACTACATGGGACTCGTTGATGGCAACATCGTTGTGACGAATCCTGACCGGGAAACTGCCACAATCGACATGGTCAAACACATGTTGGATGAAGATAGTGAATTAGTGACGATTATTTATGGTGCCGACGCAACCAAAGCGGCGGCCGACAAGTTATCCACCGCCATTCAAGCCCTCGATGATGAACTTGAAATTGAAATTCATGAAGGCGACCAACCGGTTTATCCGTTCTTAGTGTCAGTTGAATAATAATTAAATCTGTTTAAACGGGTCCAGACGTCAAAGTCTACGGCCCGTTTTTAGATTTTTAGGCGAAGAGTTTGGTATAATTAAAGGAAATTCAAGTGAAAGGGGATTATTTAGGATGACTAAAGCATTAACAGATCCAGTCGGTGAGTTGGCTGGTGTTGGCCCAGCGCGCCAAAAAGCCTTGGCTGAACTCGGTATTAATACAGTAGCGGATCTGTTAACCTATTACCCCTTTCGTTATGACGATTTACAAGTGAAGGATATTAATGAAATTGCGGATCAGGAAAAGGTGACTTTAAAAGGAACTGTTGCGTCCGAACCCGTATTAGCCCGATTTGGTCGCAAGAAGAATCGACTTAATTTCCGGTTGTTGATTGACCATGATGTCTACATGGTGACTTTTTTTAATCAGCCTTATTTGATGAAACAGATTGAGACGGGACAACCGCTAGCGGTTTATGGCAAGTGGGATGCGAAACGTAGTAGCATTACCGGCATGAAGATCATCAATCCTAACAACGCTGAGGAGGCCTTTGGGTCGATTTATCCAGCTAGTAAAGCAATTAGACAGGGGACGATTCAAAAACTGGTTAAGCAGGCTTTTGAGGCGTATCAGGACGTGATCGAAGATGTTGTGCCGGAAACGCTGATTGCCAAGTATCGGTTATTGCCCCGACAACAGATGATTCACGATATGCATTTTCCAGCGAGCCAGGAAGCTTCAGCGACGGCACGGCGTTCTGCAACTTACGAAGAGTTCTTAATGTTTCAGATGCAGATGCAAGTGTTAAAGCGCTCAGATCATGAAACGGATGGGATTGCGATTCATTACGATAACGCGCTCCTGAAGGCGTTTATCAAGACGTTACCGTTTGAATTAACGCGGGCCCAAAAACGGGTGGTCAATGAGATTTGTCTCGATTTGAAGTCCCCTAAGCATATGAATCGCTTACTACAGGGGGACGTCGGTTCCGGGAAGACGATTGTGGCAGCGATTGTGATGTACGCGGCAATTACGGCGGGGTATCAAGCAGCCTTAATGGCACCGACAGAAATTTTAGCGGAGCAACATGCCAATAATTTAGCGCGCGTCTTTGCGGATACCCCAGTTAATGTGGCTTTGTTGACTGGTTCGACTAAGCCGGCTGCCAGAAAAACCTTACTGGCGGCCTTGGCTGCCGGTGAAATTAACTTGTTAATTGGGACCCACGCGTTGATTCAAGACGGAGTCGACTACGCGAATCTGGGGTTAGTGATTACGGATGAGCAACATCGTTTTGGCGTCAATCAACGGGCAGCTTTTCGGCAAAAAGGCGGACAACCAGACGCGTTGGCGATGACTGCCACCCCAATCCCCAGAACGCTGGCAATTACCGCCTATGGTGAAATGGATGTGTCTGAAATTGATGAATTGCCGGCTGGACGGCAGCCGATTCAGACGACTTGGGTGCGGAGTAATCAAGCTAACAACGCGTTGACTTTCGTCCGCAAGCAACTGGCGGCTGGGTCACAAGTCTACGTGGTGACGCCGCTGATTGAAGAGTCCGAAACGCTGGATGTTAAAAATGCCGAAGCACTGTCGGCTAATTTGCAAGATTATTTTGCACCGGATTACACGGTGGGATTATTACATGGGCGGATGAAGCCGGATGAAAAAGAGGCCGTCATGGCGGATTTTAAAGCCGGCAAAACGCAACTCTTAGTGTCGACCACCGTGATTGAAGTTGGGGTGGACGTCAAAAATGCGACGGTCATGATGATTTATGACGCTGACCGCTTTGGCTTGGCCCAATTGCATCAGTTACGTGGGCGTGTCGGCCGTGGCGAGAAGGCCTCGTATTGTATCTTGGTGGCCGATCCTAAAAATCAGCAAGGAATTGAGCGCATGCAGATTATGACCGAAACGACCAATGGGTTCATTTTAGCGCAGAAGGACTTGGAATTACGTGGTTCTGGAGAAGTGCTGGGCGTCAAGCAGTCTGGGATGCCATCATTCAAAGTCGGCGATCCCATCGCGGACTTAACTGTGTTGCAAGTCGCCCAACAAGATGCACATGCGATTGTGGCGACCCCTGATTGGGAGAAACAACCAGAGAATCAAGCATTAGTACACTATTTAAAAGGAAAATTAGCAGCAGTCGGGACTTTAGATTAGCTGACTATGAGAGGGAATGGTGATAAACATGGTAAAAATTGCGATTGATGCAATGGGCGGTGACTATGCCCCGGAAGCAGTCATTGAAGGGGTTGAACAGGCACGTGACTTATTTGAGGATACGGTCTTTTTACTTTACGGTAAGCGCGACGTCATTAATCAATATCTTAAAAATCGTGACCGTATTCAAGTGATTAACGCCGATGAAGTGATCACAATGGAAGATGAACCGGTCCGTGCCGTTCGTCGCAAGAAAAATTCATCAATCGTCATGGCCGCGACCGCTGTCAAAGAAGGCCAAGCGGATGCCTTTTTCTCTGCCGGTAATTCCGGTGCGGTTTTAGCCGCGGGGTTATTTATTGTTGGTCGGATTAAAGGCATTGACCGTCCGGGCTTAGTTACGGCGCTCCCGGTTGTCCGCAATCCCAAGCAATCTAATTTTGTCATGATGGATATTGGGGCAAATGCGGATAGTAAACCGGTTAATTTGCAGCAATATGCCATTTTGGGGACTTACTATGCCGAGCGTATGATGCAAACGCAATCTCCTCGGGTCGCCCTATTGAACAATGGGACCGAAGATGATAAGGGGAATAAAGTACACAAGGCGGCCTTCGAGTTGTTACAACAAACTGCTGATATTAATTTTGTGGGTAACGTGGAATCACGGGACTTGTTGAATGGTGTCGCGGATGTGGTCGTGACGGATGGCTTTACCGGAAATGCGGTCTTAAAGAGTATTGAAGGGACCGCTCGCTCAATGTTGGGCTTGGTCAAAGATGCCGTTTATAATACTGGCGTTAGCGGCAAACTGGGTGGCTTATTGCTTAAAAATGGCTTCAATCAAATTCGGTCACAAATGGATTATTCACAGTATGGCGGGGCAGTCTTACTTGGCTTGAAGGCACCAGTCGTTAAGGCACATGGCTCAAGTAAAGCGACCACGATTGTCAATACGATTCGTCAGATTCGCCAGATGGTTGCCACGGATATTGTTCCGGGTGTTGCGGCTTACTATGCGAATCAGCAAGCAAATCAACAGGCAAGTGTAGACAAGTCCGTCGAAAACGATTAAAATACTTTAGTGAATTCAAGTTAGTGAGGGATATTTGCATGACAAAAGAAGAAATCTTCAATAAGATCGCGGCCATCATTGCTGACCGTTTTGAAGTTGATCAAAGTACCGTAACCAATGAAATGAATTTGGAACAAGATTTGGATGCTGATTCAATTGATTTCGTAGAATTTGTCTTAGAACTTGAAGACACGTTTGGTAGCGAAATTTCTGATGAAGATGCTGAAAAGCTAAATACAGTTGGCGAAGTTGTCGACTACGTGGCAGCAAACCAAACAAAATAGGGTGTGACCAAGGGCAATTCATGATCCTTGGTGCGCACGGCTTAAAAAGCAGGCAAAATGCCTGCTTTTTAATTACCCTCATTAACAAAAAATTGTTATTAATTAGTCAATCATAGTATAATAGTTTCACGTATCGGGTTTTAACGAATAGAAAGGATGCTAACCATGATAACTGAATTAGCTGCAATGTTGCAGGAACGTTTTGGGATTACCTTCAAGAATCCAGATTTACTGGCCGAAGCGTTTACCCAAGCATCATATGTTAACGAACACCAAGATCAAAAGTTGAAGTATTACGAACGAGTCGAATTTTTGGGGGATGCCGTCTTAGAATTAGCGGTTTCTGAGTATTTATACAAGCGTTATAAAGACATGCCCCAAGGCAAGTTGACTCGCCTGCGAGCGGCAATGGTTTGTGAAGATAGTTTTGCCAGCTTCGCGCGTGAGTGTGACTTTCCGAAATATATCCGTTTAGGTAAAGGCGAACAGAAGGCTAAAGCTTGGGAACGTGATTCGTTACTCTGTGACATCTTCGAATCATTTGTTGGTGCTTTGTACTTAGATCAAGGTCGCGAACCGGTCTTGGCATTCGTGCATCAAGTTATTTTTCCTAAATTGGACGAAGGTCGCTTTGATGGTGTTTTTGACTACAAAACGACGTTACAAGAATATTTGCAGCAAGCTGGCGATGTTGAAATCGACTATCAATTAGTTGAACAAGACGGTCCTGCCAATGAACGGTCTTATGAAATCGCTGTTTCTGCGAATGGCCGTCAAATTGGTGAAGGTCGTGGCCACTCTAAAAAAGAGGCTGAACAAAGCGCGGCCCGCCAAGCTTATACGAAATTACAGGAAAGTAAGTAAAGGGTGAAAGACGAAATTTGCTAATAAAAGCAGTCGTATCCGCGGTACATTGGTGGTGAAAAGTGTCGCTTCCGGCCGTCACTGATGGCATGCGGACGAGGGACCAGACCAAGCCTGAGGGGCGGTCTTGGTCTTCGCCCGGAATGGTTGCAAAAACCGCAACTATCCCGGACCGTCCATCCCGTAAAACCGGCAAAAGCCGCCGCTCTAACGGGACATTCACGCCCGATGCCATCAGCGACGCCCTCCAGCTAAGGATAAAGGTATTAAAAATCATTTATCCAGTGAGCAATACTTTGAACTTTCTCGGATGGTTTGATTGACCGTATGTGATTAACAGTTGATTTATCAGCCCTTTAAAATTTTTAACATCAGTGACAGCCGGAAGCGGGAGTTCTCGCTAGCACTTCTCAACCTTTAGTTTAGGATGATCAGTAGGCGAGAATTCAAGGTATTTTGTGAGAATTGCCGCTTAATTTTTTTGAAAAGTAACGATTAATAATTACAGGAAGTTTGTGTCGAATGCAACTTAAATCATTAGAAATCAGCGGCTTTAAGTCTTTTGCCGATAAAACAAAAATTGATTTTCAAGCTGGAATGACTGGCATTGTCGGCCCAAATGGGAGCGGTAAGAGTAATATTATTGAAGCGATTCGCTGGGTCTTGGGTGAACAAGCCGTGAAGAGCTTACGTGGGACGAAAATGACCGATGTGATTTTTGCCGGTTCGGCCCATCGTAAACGGCTGAACATGGCAAAAGTGACGATCACGTTTGATAATAGTGACCACTTTTTACCGTTAGACTACGCGGAAGTCAGCATTACCCGGAAATTATTCCGCAATGGTGATAGCGAGTATTTGATTAATAATCAAGCTTGCCGCTTGAAGGATATTACGACTTTAATGATTGATACGGGTCTGGGTAAGGACTCGTTTTCAGTGATTTCTCAAGGCCGAGTCGAAGCCGTTTTCAACGCGAAACCAGAAGAACGACGGAGCATCATTGAAGATGTCGCCGGCGTTTTGAAGTACAAAAAAGATAAGCAGACGACTGAAAGCCGTTTGGCGGATACCACCGATAATTTAAATCGAATTACCGATATTATTGCCGAGCTAGATCAACAACGCGGGCCGCTGGAAGAACAAGCCAGTCTGGCTCATGATTATCAAGATCAGAAACAGAAATACGACTATTTTGACCGGTCACGTTTGGTTAAAAAAGTGACGATTGCCCACGATCAATTGGTCAAAGTTAATCAACAATTAAGCCAAGCTAAAGGGTTAGTTCAAAAATACCAGGTGCAGGCAGATGCTGGTGCCACGGAAGTTGACCAACTCAAACGAGAACAAGCAACGCAACTACAAGCTAAAGATGAGTTGGCAGCTAAAAATCTTGAGCTGACTAAGACCATTGAAAATACGCAGGGACGTCAAGGAATTGATGCGGAACGACGCCAGAATCAACAAGCAACGCAGGAGCGTTTAACTGCGGATTTGACCGCGGCCAAGACTGCAGTGAGTGACTTAACGGCCCAAAAGGCTCAATTGACACAGCAGTTAACGACGCAACAAAAACAAGTGACTCAATTAAAAACGGCTGTGGCTGAGCTGACAACGGCAACTAGTGAGGCCGGTCGCCAACAACTGGCGGAAAAATTGGAAGACCTTCGTGCCGCCTATGTCGCCGAAAAACAGACTGAGGCATCATTGAATAATGAAGCTAAAAATCTGATCAAGCAACATCAACAGGCAGGGTCGCGAACGGACGCCACGACGCGAAACCTCACCACCGCCCAGGCACAACTTGCCGCAGCTAAGACCACTGTTGATGAACAAAATCATCAATTGCGAACGATTGAGAATCAAGTCAGTGCACAGACGCAACAATTAGCAGAACAGCGTGCCGCTTATCGGAAGAGCGCTGAACAATATGAAAGCCAACAACAAAATTATTATGCTGCTTTAGGCTTGCGCGAAAAAGCCAAGTCGCAGTTAGAAACACTGCAATCTGCACAAGAACGCTATACGAGTTTTTATGCGGGTGTTAGGGCGGCCTTGGAACATCGTCAACAGTTTACTGGGATCGCTGGGGCAGTTTCTGAACTATTAACGATTCCGGCCAATTACACGAAGGCGGTTGAAGTGGCGCTGGGTGGTCAAGTTCAAAATATTGTCTGTGACACGCAGCAAACGGCTAAAGCGGTGGTCGCCTTTTTGACGACGCATCACGCTGGTCGCGCGACCTTCTTACCCGTGGAACGGATTGACCCACGGCAACTGCCGGTGACAACTGAGCAAGCCATTCTACAGCAGGCTGGTGTCTTAGGAATTGCGAGTGAGTTAGTGACCTGTGCCCAACCTTATGTGGCGATTAAGCGCTATTTGCTTGGGACGACGGTGATCGTCGACACGCTTGAACATGCCTTGGCGATTTCGCGGACGCGGCGTTTCCATTGCAAATTGGTGACCGTCGATGGTGAAACGATTGCGGCCAGTGGCGCGATTACCGGTGGTGCAACCATGCATGGTGATCGTGGTGTACTGCAACAGCGCCAACGGACTGATCAATTAGCCGCGGATTTGGAAAAAATGACGCATGCCCTGACAGCTAGTGAGGAACAGCTTCAAGCAACCAAATTGGCGAACACGACCTTGACGACGGCCGGTGAAGCCAGTCAACAAAAGTTGAGCGAGTTAAAGGATCAAGCCAATCAGAACCAAGCTAATTTGCAAGCCGCACAGCGGGAACTTAGTCAATTGACGCGGCAAGTCAAAGCGCTCGACTATGAACGCTCACAACGCGCCGATGAAGACAGCAGTTATGAGGAACAGGTTGCACACAATCAACAAGCCACGGCCGATAATCAACAAAAATTAGCAGATTATTTGCAACAAATTGACACAATTAAGCAACAACAACAAGACTATACGACCTATCAGCAAGCACAAGCGGGACAGCTTCAAAACCAACGCGAAACGTTGGTGACGTTGCAAGAACGTTGCAAACAAGTTAAACAACAACTTGAGCAGTGTGATCAGCAGTTAGCGGCGCAACAAACTGCGCAACAGCAAGCCGCTGAACAACTGAAAACGGTCCAAGCCGCTTTGGCAGATGATCAGTTGTCAGGTCAGGAACGAACGGCCATCTTGGTGAAGGCTCAGGCGGACCAGACTGAAGTGGTTGCTGCCCAAACTGAGGTGCAGTCGAAGTTGACGGCTGCTAATGATGCCCTCGTGGCGTTGAATACGACCCAGACGCGGACACAGCAACTCTTGGCCGCGGCAACGGATGACTTTCGGCGACTGGAGCTCAGCCAAACGAAATTGGCTGGTGAAGTCGACCATGCGACTGCTGATTTAGGCGAAAAATACAGCTTAACTTTGGCGGCCGCTCAAACTGATTTGAGTGAGTTGGACTTGCCTGAAATCAATGAGCAACTTAAGTTATTAAAACGCGGTCTCGATGAAATTGGCACCGTCAATTTGGGTGCGATTGCGGCATTTGATGAGTTATCTAAGCGTTATGACTTTTTAACTGATCAAGTGGCGGATTTGACCCAGTCGAAGGCCGACTTACTGCAAACGATGGCTGATTTAGATGAAACCGTTGTGACTCGCTTCAAAACGGCATTTGACCAAGTGGCGACTGAATTTAGCGCGATTTTTAGTCAAATGTTTGGTGGTGGGAAGGCTGAACTGATCTTAACTGATCCAGAGCACCTTTTGACCAGTGGGGTCGATATCATGGCCCAGCCACCTGGCAAAAAGTTTCAACGGTTAAGCTTGTTATCCGGTGGTGAACGCGCGCTAACAGCGATAACGTTGCTGTTTGCAATCTTAGCCGTTCGGCCAGTACCATTTAGTATTTTGGATGAAGCGGAAGCGGCGCTGGATGACGCCAATGTGGACCGTTTTAGTCAATATTTGCAAGACTTTCAGACGGGAACGCAATTCGTCATCATCACCCACCGAAAAGGGACCATGATGCACGCAAATGTGTTGTACGGCGTCACGATGGAAGAATCTGGCGTTTCAAAGATGGTTTCAGTGTCATTAGATGAGTTGAAAGCAAACACCAATACTGAAAATTAAGCCAAAGGAGCAATGATAAGATGGGATTATTTAGTCGCCTTAAACAAGCATTTAGTTTACCAGAATCCGAAGCCTCTCAAGCCGCATCTGCGACTAGTGAAGCCACTGAATCTGCGGCCAGCCAGGCGGAAGCCGGGACCAGTGCCGCAGTGAGTGCGGTTGCATCCAGTACGAGTGAAGTTAGCAGCGAGCCAACTGAATCAGCCGCAACTTCCGCTGCGACTGAAGACACGACCAGCACGGTTGCCACCAGCCATGCCGCTGAATTAGTCGGCACCGACTCACTCGCTCACTCGGCCGAATCTGAAGCCGAGTCAGTTGCGCCCGCAGCGGTTTCTGAGGCGGTCAGCAGTGCCCCCACTTCGACAGTGGCTGCTGCGCCTGACTCAATTGCGACTGGGTCCGATGACGCATCCGTGGCTGATGACGAGCCTGAGGGAACTCAGTCGGCAGAGCCAAGCGAAGCTGAACGTTATGATGAAGGGTTGAAAAAATCGCGGAAAACATTCGGTGATCGCATTAATGCCTTTCTAGCGAACTTCCGGCATGTCGATGAAAGCTTTTTCGATGAATTGGAAGATACCTTGATTGAGTCTGATGTCGGCTATGAAACTGCGATGCGCATCAGTGATGAGTTACGCGATGAAGTTAAGCTCAAGAACGCTAAGAGTAAAAAAGAACTTTCGAGCGTGATCGTTGAAAAACTCGTTGATATGTACGGCGAAGCCGGCCGTGGTGAGGATAACAGCATTCATTTAGCCAAGTCTGGGCCCACGGTGATTCTATTCGTCGGCGTCAACGGCGCTGGTAAAACGACGACCATTGGTAAAATGGCAAACATGTATAAACAACAAGGCAAGAAAGTTTTGTTAGCCGCTTGTGATACTTTCCGAGCGGGCGCCATTCAACAACTTCAAGTTTGGGGCGAACGTGACGGTGTCGATGTTGTCGCCGGCCCTGAAAAGAGTGACCCGGCTTCGGTTTGTTTTGACGCCGTTAAGAAAGCCAAAGCGGAAGATTACGATATTTTATTCGTTGATACTGCTGGTCGCTTACAAAATAAGGTGAACTTGATGAACGAGCTGGAAAAAATTAAACGGGTCATTACCCGTGAGATTCCAGCTGCGCCACAAGAAGTCTTGTTAGTCTTAGATGCTACGACCGGTCAAAATGCGCTGAACCAAGCGAAGCTGTTTAAACAATCGACTGCCGTGACGGGAATCGTCTTGACAAAACTCGATGGTACCGCGCGTGGTGGGATTGTGTTGGCCATTCGTAACGAGCTGCATTTAGCGGTCAAGTACGTTGGTCTTGGTGAAAAAGTGACTGATTTGCGGCCATTTAATGCCAATGATTTTGTTTACGGGCTATTTAAAGATGTGATTGCAGGCTAATAACTTTGAGAACGGTTTTTCGGATAACGGAAGATCGTTTTTATTTTTTCCTAGAAATGGCGGCTGAGAGTTGACGTTTCTAGGAAAAATCGGTAATCTAAGTGAGTGTGCAATTAGTCATGTTTGTCTAAAGGAGCGTCCCATGGAAATTGAAAAAAATTACCGCATCAATTCTTTATTTGAATTCTATGAACCACTACTGACCAATAAGCAAAAGTCTTATATTCAGTTGTATTACGGTGATGATTATTCTTTAGGGGAAATTGCCGAAGAATTTTCGGTCTCGCGACAAGCGGTGTACGATAATATTAAACGCACGGAAAAGATTCTCGAAGGTTACGAAACCAAATTGCATTTATATCAAGCATTTGTTGAACGTAATCACGAGGTTGACGCGATTTCAGCGTATATTAAGCAGCACTATCATGGTGATGCGACATTAATTAAAATGATTCAACAACTAGTCAACTTAGAAGCTGACTCAGAATAAAAAATGAAGGTTAGGTGAACACTGATGGCATTTGAAGGCCTAACAGAACGTTTACAAAAAGCAATGACCAATCTCCGACGGAAAGGCAAAGTTTCCGAGAGTGATTTGAGAGACACTATGCGGGAAATCCGTTTGGCGTTACTTGAAGCCGATGTTAACTTTACCGTCGTGAAAGATTTTGTCAAAACGGTGCGAGATCGTGCCTTAGGGGCGAAAGTCCTCGAAGGTTTAAATCCAGCACAACAGATCGTTAAAATCGTTAACGAAGAATTAACTAAGACCATGGGTGAGACGGCTGTGCCGTTGAACAAATCGGCTAAGATTCCAACGGTGATCATGATGGCCGGGCTTCAAGGGGCCGGGAAAACGACCACGGTTGGGAAACTTGCCCTCAAGCTCAAAAATGAAGAAAATGCCCGCCCATTAATGATTGCGGCCGACGTTTATCGACCAGCTGCGATTCAACAATTGAAACAGGTTGGACAACAGATCGACGTCCCAGTTTTCGAAATGGGGACAGAGGTTGATCCAGTTGAAATTGTCCGTCAAGGGATGGCTGAAGCCGAAGCTAATCATAATGATTATGTCTTCATTGATACTGCCGGTCGTTTGCAAATTGACGAACAGTTGATGACAGAATTGGCTAACATCAAGGATTTAGTCCATCCAGACGAAATCCTTTTAGTCATCGATGCCATGACTGGTCAAAATGCGGTGAATACCGCGGAAGGCTTTGATCAGAAGCTTGACGTCACTGGGGTCGTTTTAACGAAGTTAGATGGGGATACCCGTGGTGGGGCCGCGTTATCAATTCGCGCCGTGACCGGTAAGCCAATCAAGTTCGTTGGTCAAGGTGAAAAGATGACCGACCTGGATGTCTTCCATCCAGACCGAATGGCGGATCGTATCTTAGGCATGGGCGACATGTTGACGCTGATTGAAAAGGCGCAACAGCAGTACGATGAAAAAGAAGCCGAACAAATGAACCGCAAGATTCAGGAGAATTCTTTTGACTTCAATGACTTCATCGATCAACTTGATCAAGTTGACAAAATGGGTAACATGGAAGATATCATGAAGATGATTCCTGGGATGGCAAATAACCCCGCGATGAAGAACTTCAATATGGATCCGAAAGATATTGCTCATATTCGTGCGATTGTTTATTCCATGACCGCGCAAGAAAAGCAAGATCCAGATGTTTTAAATCCATCTCGTCGTCGTCGAATTGCAGCTGGTTCTGGCCGACCGATTCATGAGGTTAACCGGATGATCAAACAATTTAATCAGACTAAAAAGATGATGAACCAGATGTCCAAAGGTAACTTCTCTGGGATGGAAGGGTTAATGGGCGGCGCCGGTGGTGGTGGCGGCCTCGGTGGCAAGATGCAACAGATGGCGATGAAGCGGATGGTCCGCACCACCCAAAAGAATAAAAAGAAGCGTTTAGCCAAGGCAATGCGGCGTCGTAAACGTTAATTTAAAACTATTTTTAGCCTGTCAAGAAAAAAACCTTTACAAGCTATTGATTTACTGGTATATTATTACCTGTTAAAGAATTCGGGAGGTGTTTAAATGTCAGTCAAGATTCGTCTAAAGCGGATGGGTTCAAAGAAAAATCCATTTTACCGGATTGTTGTCGCTGATTCACGTTCACCACGTGATGGTCGTTTTATCGCCCAAGTCGGCACATACAACCCACTTACAGAACCAGCCCAAGTTAAACTTGAAGAGGAAGATATCCTCGGTTGGTTGAACAATGGTGCACAACCTTCAGATACGGTTAAGAATATCTTATCTAAAGCCGGAATCATGAAGAAGTATCATGAAGCTAAGTTCACTAAATAATAAAGCGGTAATAGATCATGGCAGATATTAAAGCTTTAATCAAAACGGTCGTCACGCCGTTGGTTCAATATCCAGCCGATATTACGATTGATTTCAAGGAAACCAATCGTTACTTGGAATATAACTTAACAGTTAATCCCGAGGATATTGGGCGGGTTATTGGTCGCCAGGGACGCGTTGCTTCGGCAATTCGGACGATTGTGTATAGTGTCCGAGTTTCAGGACCTAAACGAGTTCGTCTTACGATCGAAGATGGACAGAAAAAAAACTCTTGAGCGAAGCAGTAATGTTTTGTTCGAGAGCTTTTTTATTACAAAAAATAACACGCAATTTTAAGGAGGGCATATGGCTTATTTTCGAGTAGGTACTTTAGTTAATACCCACGGCATTCGTGGTGAAGTCAAGGTAGTCGTGATTACCGATTTTCCTGAGAAACGTTTCGCTAAGGGCGAAAAGCTAATCTTATTTAAAGATGTGGCGGACACGACCGGTGGGATTCCAGTGACGATTGCCACGGCACGTGAACAAAAAGGACTCTTTTTTCTGACATTTAAAGGGCTCGACAACATTAATGATGTTGAAAAATACAAAGGTTGGACCTTAAAGGTTGCGGCTGAAGCCTTGCAGGACTTGCCAGCGGGCGAATATTATTATCATCAAATTATTGGCTTAAAAGTGGTGACGGTTGCTGGTGAAACCATTGGCAAGGTCAGCGAAATTTTATCACCGGGTGCTAATGATGTCTGGGTCGTTCAACGTGGGCATGGCCTCGCAGACGTCCTGCTACCAAAGATTCCACAAGTTATCAAAAAAGTTGATCTGGCGGCCGGAACGGTCACGGTTGAATTGATGGAAGGGTTGATCGACTAATGCGGATCGATATTTTAAGCTTATTTCCGCACATGTTTGACGGGCCACTACATGAGTCCATGATTGGTAATGCGGTTGAAAATAACTTGATTGATGTGGGTGTCACTGATTTTCGAGACTATACGACCGATAAGCACAACCATGTCGACGATTACCCGTATGGCGGTGGCGCCGGGATGTTGCTGCAGCCACAACCAATTTTTGATGCGTTGGCAGACGTGCAGACGAAGCATCCAGAAAAAGGGCGCGTTGTTTTGCTTGATCCTGCGGGCTATCAGTTCAATCAAACGGTTGCGGAGGACTTTGCTAAGGAAGACCACTTAACATTCATCTGTGGCCATTATGAAGGTTATGATGAGCGAATCCGCTCACTGGTGACGGATGAGGTCTCATTAGGTGATTATGTGCTCACTGGTGGCGAATTAGGGGCAATGGTCATGATTGATGCGACGGTTCGGCTGATTCCAGGCGTTTTAGGTAATTCAGAGTCGGCGCCGGGAGATTCATTTTCCAGTGGCCTATTGGAATACCCACAATATACGCGTCCAGCCGATTTTCGAGGCATGAGCGTCCCGGACATCTTGTTGAGTGGTGATCACGGTAAAATTGATGACTGGCGCTTAGAACAGGCTTTAAAGCGAACCTACGAGCGTCGACCTGATATGTTAGCCCAGCTGACCCTTAACGGCAAGGCCCGACAAATGCTGGCTGATATTAAAGCAGACGCCGGCGATTTATAATCAACCCTTGCACCGGCGAGGGGATTATGTTAATCTATTTATTGGCTATCATGCCCATTAACGACATTCCGCTGACCAAAGTTGTCACGAATATCGGCGAAAGGAAGAAACAAAACTATGCGTCAAAACCAATTGATCGAAAAGATCACCAATGACCAACTCCGTACGGATATCCCTGATTTCCGCCCTGGAGATACTGTTCGTATTCACGCCCGTGTTGTTGAAGGCACGCGTGAACGGATCCAATTATTTGAAGGTGTCGTTATCAAACGTCACGGTTCAGGTATCAGCGAAACCTATACTGTTCGTAAGATCAGTAACGGTGTCGGTGTTGAACGGACTTTCCCATTACACACACCTCGTGTAGCGGCTATTGATGTTGTTCGTCAAGGTCGGGTACGTCGTGCTAAGTTATACTACTTACGCGACTTACATGGTAAGGCTGCTCGGATTCCAGAACGCCGTCGTAGCTAAATCCAAGCAAACAAGCTTGATTGACTGGTTTAGGCCAGTCATTGAGCCTCAAAACGATCGGCTGATTCGTCAGTTGGTCGTTTTTTTGCGCAATTATTTTTGTTTAATAAAAATATTATGATAAAATTAGGGTTGATATTTCATGAGATGGGGATCCAATCGCGTCCGGATGATGCAAGTTAAATTTGCCTAGAAATATCACAGTTGGTGATATCGGAGGTCAGCAAGTCGTGAAAACAGTATTAAGTGTCAATCCGATTTTAGAAGAGTCGATCGTGATGTGGCTCGTGATTAGCATTAGTTTGACGGCGATTATTTATTTGGTGATTTGGGTGATTAGGCGACGAAAGTAAGGCCAGCGGTTCAATCAGGCAGGGGACTGATTGGATCTTTTTTTGTCGTTGTAAGGAAAACCTTGATCAGGCTAGTCATAAATTTATTTGTTTCAGATTATCACTTGTTTCCCAACCGGTGGTTATTTTATACTCAATGTAATCAAACATAGAGAGTTGGCGTGGTGAAAAATGACTAAGCAACGACGAGAATGGCTGATTGAGGCAACTGAACTTACTTTGTTGATTGTAGTCGTCGGGTTGAATATTTGGTGGATGGTTTATCGCTATGGTGGGGAAACTTATTATGTACAAGCCGGTAAAACATTGAATTCTTACGATGTTAGCTTACCAACTGGGGTGAAGAGCACGGGGCATACATACTTAGGCCTGGGGATTAACCGGCATGGGGCTAAGCGACAGATTAAATTTAAGACGGACGCGGTTGCACCTGCACCATTCAGCAAGAGTAAGCTGGTCAAAGTGACCGTCAATACGCATTTTGGTGTGACCAATTATGAACCCGTCAAAAATACGAAACACTTACCAGTTTCCGTCCGAAATCAATTGGTGAGTTAGCGCGGAGCAAAGTCGTTGTCTGGAAGTTTAATTCTAGTCGGCGATTTTTTGTTCAGTGCGTAAACAAGCCGTAACCAATTGTTACTTGGCGATTTTTGTGGGAATATTTGTTAAATAAGCCCGATTGATAGTTTTCTGCTTGATCAAGCAAACAACACCCGTGCTCACTAGTAACCAGTGTGACTGATACAGACGAACTTGAACAGTTTGGCTGATTTTGTACCTTGTTCGACCGGAAGCCACGCCTTAAGATGTTTTTTGAACAACGTGTTCAACTTTCATTTTGAGGGGTGAGGTTTATGTTCAAAGCAGAATGGGGTCACTTGCGACATGACCACGGGATGATTTTAGTATTAGTCATGATCGCGTTAATTCCGGCAATTTATTGCTGGTTGTATTTGTCATCAATGTGGAATACTTATGGCAAACCCGCCGATATTCCGGTTGCAGTGGTCAATCAAGATATTTCACAACGCTATCATGGTAAAACGATTCAGATTGGCTCAACATTAGTTAAGTCGTTGCAACACTCGGATTCACTGGACTATCATGCGGTTTCAGCAACCCGCGCAGCGCAGGGATTGAAAACGGGCAAGTATTACATGACTGTCACGATTCCACGCGACTTTTCTAAAAATGCGACGACCTTATTAAGTGATCAGCCGCAACAGTTACGGTTACATTATCGGATCAGTTCTGGTCGTAACTTTATTGTGGCTAAAATGACGACGGGCGCTGCGACGGCAATCAATACAAAAGTTGCCACACAGGTTACTAAAATGTACGCCAGTATTTTATTAGGAACGGTTAAGTCGGTGACTAATGGGATGCAAACAGCTGGCAACGGCAGTCAGGCCTTGGCCGCTGGTGAAACTCAGTTGCAAGCCGGTAATCAGAAGTTGAGCCGTGGCAGCAATCAGTTGGCATCGGGGTTAACCGGATTGCAGCAGGCGCTTCCAATGAGTCCGGCCACCGCCACGATGAAAGCCGGGTTAGCTAAATTGCAGGCTGGCAGTCAAGCGCTCTCAACTGGGGCGACGGCGACGACGCTAGGATTGAGCCGCTTACAGGCCGGCAATCAATTGGAGGCCCAACAGTTACGTGCGAGTGCCCAACGACTACGTCAGATTCACACGAAAGTTGCTAATGCGACGGTTTTAGCTAGTCCGGTAGTGGCCGTCATGACTGATGAGACGAAGGTGCCAAATAACGGCACCGGGATGGCACCGTTTGCGATTGCCATTGGCTTATTTGTTGGTGGTATCGCGGTCGGCACCATGTTTGATGCCTATACCCCGGCCGAGCGACCCCGACATTGGCTAAGCTGGTGGGCGGCGAAGTTTTCCATTGTTGGCTTAGTTGGTGGGCTGCAAGCAATTGGCTTGTTCATCGTTTTGCACAATTTTATTGGCTTACAAGTTCAATCCAATTTACAGTTGGTCGTGCTGTTATTACTCGGTTCATTAACGTTTCTGTCGATTATTTTTGCCTTGCGAATTTTGTTAGGTGGGTTTGGGACTTGGCTAATTACGATTGTTTTAGTTTTACAACTGTCGGCCTCCGCGGGATTATACCCAACCCAATTGACCAGTTCCTTTGCGAGTCGGTTGACGCCCTATTTGCCAATGACTTACTTGATTGATGGCCTTCGACAGGCGATTTCGTTAGGTGGCTCGATTCAAAATGATAGTTGGCTGATGTTCGCGATTTTAGTGCTGGCAAATGGGCTGATTGGCTTAAAATTTGCGATTAACATTAAAACGGCTAAATTTGGTTTTTGGGACGGTGAAGATTTAGAGCTAGCGGAGGTGAAAAAATGATTAATGCGCATAGCATTGCCACGCGAAAGTGTATTGAAGCAGCACTAGTGACGGTTATCCAGGGAAAGGGGTTTAAAGCCTTAACCGTGGCGGATCTCTTAAGACAAGCCAAAGTGTCGCGGGGGACTTTTTATCGTTACTATTTGGATAAATATGACTTGCTGGATCAATGTGAAGATCAATTAATGACGGACATGCAGGCAATTTTTGACCAGTATCCGAAACCGAATTTGATGAGAATTGAGGAAACGCCGCCGGCCAATGCGTTTTATGTCATGATGAAAGTGATCTATCAGCATCGCCGAGCGATTAGCACGTTAGTCAATTGCCCAGAGACGACCTTATTAGCCAAGATTAAGCAGTTGATTGGTGATAAATTGATTGTGGAGCCGTCATCAGAACTGATGGGGACTAAACCGACGAGTCTTGTGTCAGCAGAGTTAGCTAAGGCTTTAATCGTGGAAAATATTGTGACAATTTTAACGTACTGGCTAGGCCAGACGCCAATGGTCGCGCCAACTAGCGCTTACGAGATTTTTCTGCGCAGTCGGCTTCTAAGCCCCGTTGATCTTGCTGAAATTATGGTGGCTTCCGCTAGCATCGAGCAGACAAAAGCGTGATAAAAATTGATTATTTTGGTTGTTGAATGAGTGGGTTAATTTTTCAGTGAAAGCTGGCATCTTTAGCGTGAGTTTTCGAAAAACGCTGAAGATGTTTTGTATTATCTCGTCGGTGTGACACTGGTTGCAAGCTACCTGGGGCAATTAGTAAGTTAAACGCCAACTGATGAAGAAGTTATGAGTATCGATTGGTTTTGGTTGTCGCTATAATTTGAGCTGTGATTAGGTGTTTAACTCGCAGACAGGTATACTAACTTTAATAGAGGGGGAACGTAAACATGAAGGAAAAAGAAGTATTTCATATTAATGGTTATATCGGCTTAGTCTTGGCAATTCTATTTGTCATCGGTGGTGGCTGGTTGATTTGGACTGGGAGTACGAGTGATAATGTGCCAGTCGTGTTATTGGGCGGCCTGTTGATTATTGTGGCTGGCTTTGGCGCCAGTTCGCTGACAATCGTTGGACCTAATGAAGCACGGGTGCTGACATTCTTTGGTAAGTATATCGGGACGATTCGCGATTCGGGTCTATTTATGACCGTGCCGTTAACGAGTAAGTTTTCAATTTCATTGCGGGTTCGGAACTTTAATAGTGCGATTTTGAAGGTCAATGATTTACGTGGGAACCCGGTTGAAATTGCCGCAGTGATTGTATTTAAGGTCGTTGACACAAGTATGGCTTTGTTTGCGGTGGATGACTACGAACAATTCGTCGAAATCCAAAGTGAATCGGCAGTTCGCCATGTGGCTTCTGAATATCCGTATGACACTTTTGATGATGAGAAAAAAGTCACGTTGCGTAGTAATCCAACCGAAGTGTCTGATCGGTTGACCGAAGAGTTACAGGAACGCTTAAATGTTGCCGGTGTTGAAATTGTTGAAACTCGCTTGACGCATTTAGCCTACGCGACAGAAATTGCTAGCGCCATGTTGCAACGGCAACAATCTTCTGCCATTTTGTCTGCCCGGAAAGTGATCGTTGAAGGGGCGGTTTCTATTACGGAAGATACCATTGAACGTTTGGAAAAGGATACCGGCATGCAGCTATCTGACGATAAAAAGTTGCAATTAATCAATAATATGATGGTAACCATTATATCGGAGCGCGGGACTCAGCCGGTGGTTAATACTTCTAAGGTGGAGTAGAAACGCTGAATTAAAGGTATTTATAGTACTTGAAATTTAGAACCGACTCTCTGAAAAAGAGGCTGGTTCTTTTTTGCGGTGAAGTGTTGATCGGTTATTTGCCAAAATATCGGCTAGTTGTTTAAGCCGATTAGGTCCCCGAATTGTCAAATCAAGTGCAACACTAAGTAAAATAAACAAAGACATGGAGCTATACTCATTAATGCAATGTGAG